>SUTU01000014.1 GCA_015152525.1 Cyanobacteria bacterium SIG28
AAAATGTTGCTAAAATTGAAAAAGACCACGAAGAAAGATATAGAAAATTATTCGCAAACATTAAAGATGGGGTTGTCTTTGAAAAAGACAATGCAATCGTTTGGGAGTGTGGCAATTGTGGTTTTGCATATGAAGGCAAAAATGCAGTAGAAGTTTGCCCTGTTTGTGCACACCCTAAAAGCTTTTTCTTCGAAAAGCCAAAAAATTACTAGGAAATAACAAAAATAAGCCGAGATTGTCTCGGCTTATTTTTGTTGCAATAAAAAACTCCCCGAACCGTCCAAGATTCGAACTTTTTGTATTAAATTGAGAGATGCAATTCTCAAAACTCCTAATAGCTTTTTCTACAAAATACAGGGCATTATAGAATATACGAAAAATATTAATATAAACATTGAAAAACTATTAAATTTTGTATAATATTCAATTATGCTAATTCAAATCAATAAAAATATAGTCTTCTGGCAAAAATACAATCCTGCTGAATTAACAATAGAAGAATTATCAGCTACTTCTTTTGAACATTCAGAAAAAATGCTTGCAAAATTGGGGTTTCAGGATATTTATATTTCTATTAAAAATAATTGGTTTAGAACAATTCCTATGGGTGAACTTTATCATAAGCGAAATAAAGAAGATGGATATTATAGAGTTATATATATTCAAATTAATACTGCAACAGGAGAATATTACATAGGTAAATCAAATAGACCAAAATGGTCTGAAATAAAACGTTATCAAGGATCCGGTTTAAAGTTTTTAAATAAATTCAATAATCACAAAAATGAATTTGTTAGATATTTTATAGCAAGTTGTAAAACAGCAAAAGAAACAGAAGAATTAGAAGCTTTCCTAGTTGATAAAGAATTATTAGCAGATGAAAAATGTTTAAATTTAGTTATTGGTGGGGGTGGTACAAATGAACATCCAAACATTGCGGAAACTTCTGAAAAGAAACGCCAATATATGAAAGAACACCCTGAACAGTACAAACCTATGATTGAAAAAGCAAGAAAACTTTTTCAATCTGGTAAAACTCCCGAGCTTAAAGCCCGAAGTGAACGTATAAAAGAAGTTATGAATACTGATAAGTATCGTGAAATGACAAGAAAACGTATTAGTAAATGGATATTAGAAAATCCTGAAGAATATGCTCTAGCAAGAGAAAAAAACAAAAATAGTATTAGAACAAAAGAATGCTCAAAAAAGAAAAAAGCAAGTTTAGAAGAATGGAAAAAGAAAAATCCTGATAAATATAAAGAATGGCAAGAAAAACTTATTAAATCAAGAACCAGTAAAGAAGCTAACGCAAAAAGAGCTAACAGTATTAGAGATTGGAATTTAAATAACCCAGAACAAGCAAAGATTAATTCACAAAAGCGAGCAAGGGCTGCAGCAGAGAAAAACGGTAAAGCTATTTATATGTTAGATTTATCAACAGGCGAAGTAATACAAAAATTTGCTAATCAACATGATGCAGCACGTTGGTTAGTTGATAATGGAAAAGCTAAAAATATTAATTGTGTTTCTTCCATAAGTGCAGTTTGTCTCAAAAAATATATAAATGGCCATGGATGTAGAAAATCAACCCACGGCTATGGTTGGTGTTTTGCAGAATAATAGGAGGTGTTGTATGAAAAAGATTTTGGTTAAATTCGGTATTATCGCATTAATTATCTTAGCATTTTTGTTTGGTAAAATTTCGCAAAAAGATACGGGCAAGTATCAAATATTTATGCATCCAACATATAGAGCTGACCAATTTTTACTTGATACTCAAACTGGTAGAACTTGGCAAATGACACAAGAAAGCAAAGAAAAATATATGTTCTGGCATGAAATTCCAAGAGATGAATTATCTTTACCAACAGATAAAGAGTAAAATTGATTCTGTTCGAACTTTGGAAATTAACATTATAAAAGGGTTTGAGATATCTCAAACCCTTTAAAATGAAAAACTCACCGAAAAGTCCTGTGATAGAGCTTTTATAGAAAACTTGTATTTTAGTATTATTAATACTCCTAGCGACTTTTTTTACAGGTTGGCGGGTTTTCTAAATCCAGTATGTAGTATTTAGTCTTTGCTCTTTATCTGCTTAGGTTTTTTAGTACTTGATAAAAAGTTCTCATCTGTAATTACGGATTTGCCGGTTGCTAACTCAATATTTTTACGAGCTTCTTTAGCAACACTGCCACCTTGTTTAGCAATAGACTTATTTTCTTCCATTGTTTGTGGATTCTTTTGTTTTGAAATCTCTGTTGTTGAAACTTCTGCAAGCATATTGAGTACAAGCTCCATATTAGACATATTATCTCTTAGGCTTTCTTTTTTAAGCCCTTTAAAATCTTTGTATTCTCTGGTTTTCATGCCGGACCATTCTTGAGTTAAGATGTCTGTTAAAATTCCATATTCCGTGCTTTTAACACCACTTCTTTGCCATTCGTCAGTAAGTGCTTTTCTTACTTCGATAGACTTAAGTCTTTGATTAACCCATTCCGGCGAATATCCTTTTGCAAGGTAGTATTGCAAAGCTCTGTTAATTGCAATTTCTGGGTCTTGCATTTCATCAAGTCTTTCACTGCCGACTTTAGCAAGCCATAGTTTAAAAGGTTCTGCTTTAGGGCTTGGTATGGATTGTATAAGCCTTAGGATACCTTCTGTATCAGAAGCCATGACTTTTCTGTTTTTGCCATCTTTAGCTATCATTTCAACATGGGTACAAATTGTACCCCAGTTGGAATTAAGCTCTGGGTCTCGTTTTCGCATCTTTTTAATATATTGTTTAGTGTCTGCGGACTCTGTTAGTACAAAAACAATATCTTCGACAGAAAAATACCAAGTTTCTTTCTCGTTATCCCAGCTTGTTCTCACTTTATAATCTTCAAATAACTTGATAGCAGTTTTCTTATTGTTATCCATACTTAACTCCAATTTACTAAAAAAGGAGGAATAAATCCTCCTTATATTTTGATATTTAGTTTTTAGTAAAAACTCCCCAGGTTGGACTCGAACCAACAACCTACCGGTTAACAGCCGGTTGCTCCGCCATTGAGCTACTGAGGATTATTTTCAGTTTATTAAATTGTCTTCCTCAATGCCGGAGCAACTGCTCCGATATTTTTATAGCCCGTTCCGCTTTCGCTTCACTTAGGAGCTACTGAGGATTATCCAAAGCTTTACCGCTTCCACGTTTATTATAATAACAAATAAATTTTTTTTGTAAAGGGGGCAAATTAATTATTTTCCAATTTCAAGTAAAATAATTCCTAAAATAATTAAAACAATGCCTAAAATCTTCATTAAGCTTACTGTATCTTGAAATACGTAAACACCTAGTAAAAAGGTGCAGGTTGCGCCAATTCCTGTCCAAATTGCATAAGCAATCCCTATCGGGATTTCTTTTTGGGCGATGTATAAAAAAATACCGCTCAATGCCATTGCAATAATTGCGAATATTATCCAGTAAAGCTTATTTGCACCCAAAGAAGCCATCTTCATGCCAAATGGCCAGCCAACCTCAAATATAGATGCGATTAATAAATAAAACCAACTCACAAGGGTAATTATATAACAAAATAATTATTTTGTTATATAATTGTATATGCAAAATACTGGAAATCGGAGAAATATAAATATGAGCAAATATTTGTTAGAAATTGGTGTTGAAGAATTACCATACAAGTTTATACCTATGGCAATTTCGCAATTGGAAGCCGGGTTTAAAGCTTTTTTAGAAACCAACAATGTTGGTTATGAAACAATAAAAGTTATGGCGACACCTCGACGTTTAGCTGTTATTATAGCCGGTTTGGCTAATTCTCAACCGGATGTTGAAAAGGTTGTTAAAGGACCGATTGCAACAGTTGCTTATGATGAAACTAAAAATTTGACTCCTGCAGGTTTAGGTTTTGCGAAGAAAAATAATGTGGAACCTGCTGATTTATACGTTCAAGACAATTATCTTTATGCAAAAATTTCTATCAAAGGTAAAAATACAAAAGATTTATTGCAAGAAAATGTTCCGCAAATATTTGCTAAACTTCAAGGTCCGCATTTTATGAGATGGGGAAATAACGATGTTAAATTCTCTCGTCCTATTCGCTGGGTGCTTTCTATTTTAGATAACGAAGAAATTAAAATAAAAATTATAGACAAAGAGTCTTCAAATGTAACTAACGGGCACAGATTTTCAACCCAAAATATTGTAATTAATACTCCGGATGAATATCTAACCAAACTTCGTGAAGCTCATGTTATTGTTGATCAAGATGAAAGAAAACAGAGAATTATTGAAGTTACTCAAAAAGAAGCGGATAACTTGAACGCTGTAACAAAAATCTCTGATGATTTATTGGAAGAAGTTACTTTTATTACCGAATTTCCTGTTGCCGTAACTTGTGATTTTGACACAGCGTACTTAACCATACCTCAAGAAGTTGCTGTAACTGTAATGGAAACTCATCAAAGGTACTTTGCACTCTATTCTAAAGAAGGTAAATTAATTAATAAATTTGTAACAATAACAAACTATATCGGGAATGAATATGAAAATATTAAAGCCGGTAATCTTCGTGTTATCAAAGCTCGCTTAGATGATGCAGTTTTCTTCTTTAACGAAGATACTAAAAAACCTCTTGAATCATATAGAGAAAATTTAAAGGGCATGACTTTCCAAAAAGGCATGGGTTCAGTTTATGATAAAACAGAAAGAATTGCGAAATTAGCAGAAAAACTTAATCCGTCAGCAACGGTAAGAAGAACGGCAGAACTTTGTAAAGCTGATTTGGCAACAAATTTAGTATTTGAATTTACTGAGTTACAAGGATTTATCGGTGCTGATTACGCTCGTGTTTCCGGCGAGGCAAAAGAGGTTCAGGATGGTATAAGAGAACACTATTTCCCTCTTAATGCAGAGAGCGAAACCGCTAGAACTATTGAGGGTCAAATTGTAGGTATAGCGGATAAAATTGATACAATTTGTGCAGTCTTTGCTGCAGGTAAAAAACCTACAGGTTCATCCGACCCACTTGGTGTAAGACGTGCGGCTTTAGGTATCATTAAAACTATTTTGGAACACAATTTGACAATTGACTTATCAAAACTTATTGATAACGCTCTGGAACTGTTACCGATAAAATCCGATTGTAAAAAAGATGTAGAAGAATTTTTTGTACAGAGATTAATTATATTCTTGGCAAATGATTATAAGAAAGAAGTTTTAGAAGCTTGTAGCGCTAAAAATCCTTGTATAGATTTATGTGATTATTTGGCAAGAGTAAAAGTTGTTGCGACTATAAATGATTCTAAGTTAGTTGAAAACGCAAACAGAGTCTTAAGAATTTTGAAAGAAGATGTAATTTCTCAGATAAATCCTGCGCTGTTTGTTTTAGATGCCGAAAAGGATTTGTATAATGCGATTGATAAAATTAACTTTAATGGTGATTATGCAAAATACCTTAATGATTTAATTGATTTGAACCCAACGGTAACTAAGTTCTTTGACGATGTTCTTGTTATGGATAAGGATGAAAAAATAAAGAATAATCGCTTGGCACTATTGAATGATTTAAGAAAAAGATATATAATATTAACAGATTTTTCTAAACTGAATGTTTAAAGAGATTGCTTTGTAAATATTTGTAACAACTTTCACCAAAATAGTCAATTTTTACTTTCAGGGTACTTTAATAAAATGCAAAGTGTAGACAAGTAAACTAAAATAAAAGAGGTCAAGTTATGTTTAACCTTAATTTCTTAAAATCATTAAAGGAAATAATGAACCCAAAAGCTAACCTTTTGACTTTTTCATCAGGTCAAAGAGAGGCTAATGAGGCATATATAAAGTCTCTGTCTAATACAGAACTTAAAATCAGAGCTGACGAAGAAAGGCTAGAAGCAATGGTCAGACAACAATTGAAGGAGGAATTCCCGAATATCGAGAAAAGTTCTTCATACGACTTATTGGTTGATGCAGTCATCCATAATTACAAGTCAAAACAGCTTCAAGCCACCGATGATGTAGAAGTTTAGTAAAGAATCATCAATTTTGCAAAACAATTTGCCGACAACGTATGTTGCCGGTTTTTTGTTGGGATAGATAAAGGTCAGGAGGCTTGACTTACCAAAACACTGTTATTCTCGACGATAGTGCAGGAATCCAGCCAATTGAAATATCGTCAAATTAACAAATCCTGTAATTGCGAAACCTTTAGGTTGAAGCAATCCAGCTAGTTTAGTTATAAAATAATATTTATAGGTCAGCTTTACTAAGCTGACAAAAAGTAATATTAGCTGGATTTCCGTGCTTACGCACGAAAATGACGGGTTTTCGGTTTTACACCAACCAGCCCAAATACATTTATCCCTATGATGACGTGAGAGCTTGTAGTTTGATTAACCAACCAAAATACATTTACCCCTATGATGACGTCAGGCTTGTAGTTTGATTAACCAACCCAAATACATTTATCCCTATGATGACGTCAGGCTTGTAGTTTGATTAACCAACCAAAATACATTTACCCCTACTCCTACTCCTACTCCTATTTACCCCCAAACAAGTATGGATAATGTCTTAATTATTCAAATTTAAAACTTTTTAATTTTGTGATAAGTTTTTATTAACAGATTAAAAAAAGGAGAAGACTATGTTAAAAGGACCGTTTTTAGATAGAAATTGGATGGCACAAAATCCGGATTATCAAACTTCTGATATAGTTATGCTGGGAATGCCTTTTGACGGAACTGTTTCTTATCGTTCAGGCTCAAGATTTGCACCGGAACAAATCAGATTAGCAAGTTGGGGATTAGAAGAATATTCACCTTATTTTGATAAACATTTAGATGATTGTAATTTTCACGATGCAGGTGATTTAGAGTTTCCTCTTGGAAATACGGTTAAAACGCTTCAAGTTATTGAAGATAACGTTCGTGAAATTTATAAAGACGGCAAACGTGTGTTTGGTATCGGTGGCGAACACCTTGTAACATTACCTGAAATTAAAGCCGTATCAGAATTTTATAAAGATTTAGCGATTGTTCATTTTGATGCACATACTGATTTAAGAGAAGAATACATGGGCGAAGCTCTTTCTCACTCTGCTGTTATTCGCCATTCTGCAGAAATTGTAGGATTTGAGAACCTTAAACAAATAGGTATTCGTTCAGGTATGAAAGAAGAATTCGAATTAATGAAAAAATATAATACACTAATTCATGAACCTCACGAACTTGACTGTTTTAAAGACAGACCTATTTTTGTAACAGTAGACTTAGATGTGCTTGATACATCAATCATGCCTGGAACAGGCACACCGGAAGTCGGCGGAATGGATTTTAAGGAATTGGCTAACTGGTTTAAATACCTTTCTAAGTTTAATATTGTGGGTGCTGATGTTGTAGAATTAGCACCGGATTATGACAATTCAGGTGCTTCGACTGCAGTTGCAACAAAAGTAATCAGAGAACTTTTAATGGCAATGTAATTATTGTCCTTTTTTGTCTAAATATTCTTGCATTGTTGCTTGTAAACTAAGTTCTTTTTGATAATCATGTTCAAGTTGCTTAATCTCGCTATAAGATAATTTTCCAAGATGTTTTGAATTATCTAACTGTTCTTTTAATTTTTGAGCTCTTACTTTAGATTTCTTAATTCCATCTTTACAGAACTTAGTTAAATCTACGTTAACAGTACCGCTTGTTTCTTCACTAAATTTTTTAGTTACTAAAAAAGGATACCAATACAGTTTATCAGTTAATTTTCCTTTATTAATATTTTCAGACACATATTGTATTTGTTCTTCAACATATTGAGGGATTTCCGGATGATATTCTATCATTTCTGAATAGGATTTATCACTTCGTTCACCATTGCAAACTCGGCAAGCTATGATTTTATTCCCCAATTCATCTGTACCATTTTTCGCTAATGCAGTAATATGATCTTCGCTTGATTGAGCTGAGCCAATGAGGCTTGCTAAAATTCTTCCATCACTTGCACCAATTTGATGCATTTTCATGAAAAATTTATCTTTGTTATACAAATCGTATTTAATAGCTTCAAGTTCTTTTATAACTTTTGGTGCAAGTTTTTCACAACCGAGTTCTTTTAGAGCTTGTAAATACATTTGCTTAATTTTAAATTCTCTTGCTTTTACATCATCTTCTTTAGAAAAAATTTCTAAAGATTCAGCTTTTAATTTATCACATAGCTCTTCTGAATCAGGTGATTTTTTTGTTATTAATAATTTAATATTTTCAAAATGATAATCCCTTTGTTCTCTGTTTTCGGCACTTTGCAATAAACTTTTTACAGTATGGAATTTATAAATTTCTTCGGTATTCACTATTTCTGAAAGAGTTTTTTTAGGATATTTTCTTGAATATATTTCAAACTGTTCCAATATTTCTTGTCTGGTTTTCCCTAAATTTTCTTTAAATTTTGCAAAATTCTTAATTACTATTGAAGAATTTTTTAATACTGCACGACCTAGGTTTAATACGTCAAAGAAAACGTTTTTAACCTTTCTGTTATATTCAGAATCTGTTTGGTTATCGCCGGGAAGATTTTCACAAATAGCCTTTTTTAAAGCGATATAATTATCACTTTCTTCAACAATTTCATCTAAAGATTGTTTTGGAAATTTATTGATAAATTCCTGAATAAGTGCATAAGCTTTCGGATAATCCTGTTCTAAACTTTTAAAATATCCTTTTTCAAAAACTACGGATAATGGTTTTGCAACTGCTAATCTGGCTTTTGTAAGCATATCAGAAGTAATAACTTCTCTATTACAAATAGCACACTTAACACCACGTAATCGTTTTATCGGCTCATAAAAATCTGAGCCCTTAAAATTAACTTTGTTTTTGTTATCATTATTGTTTTTTTGTTTGTTAAACAGATTTGCGCTTAAAAAATTTACCTTCATTATACATATCCTTTTAATAGAATAAAACCGGTAAAAAATTTTTTTGCGCTTTATTAAATATCAACTCCCGACATCATATTTACAAGTGTATCAATAGTATTTTGCATATTAACACTATCACTCGTTCTTTGCTGCAAAAATCCGTTAATTTGTGGCATCATTTCAATTGCGATATCTAACTTAGGGTTTGTTCCGGGTTGATACATACCTACATCAATTAAATCTTTGTTTTCACGGTACATCGCCAAAATTTTACGCATTTTTGACGCTGCTTCTTTGTGTTCACTAGAAGCTATTGCAGACATTAAACGAGAAATACTGCCTAAAACATCAATTGCAGGGTAATGATTTGACTCGGCAACTTTTCTTGATAAGAAAATGTGTCCGTCTGTAATCCCACGCACAGTATCAACTATCGGGTCATTAATATCATCACCTTCCATAAGAACTGTATAAAAAGCGGTAATAGAGCCCTTTTCGCTATTTCCGGCTCGTTCTAAAGCCTTTTGTAACCAAGAGAAAATAGAAGGCGGATAACCCTTCATGGTTGGCGGTTCACCGATTGAAAGTCCTACTTCACGACCTGCCATCGCACATCTGGTAATGGTATCTGTCATTAAGAAGACTTTTTTGCCCTGATCTCTGAAATATTCACAAACAGCAGTTGCCGTTAACAAGCACTTTTGACGAATTAGAGGCGGTTGATCACCGGTAGAACAAACCAAAACAGATTTTTTCATCCCTTCCGGACCAAGTGCATCTTCTACAAACTCTTTTACTTCCCTACCACGTTCACCAATTAGAGCAACTACGTTAACATCTGCATCAGAGTTTCTTGCAATCATACCCAACAAAGTACTTTTACCAACACCGGAACCTGCAAACAAGCCCATACGCTGACCGCAACCAAAAGTCATACAAGAATCAATTGCCCTAACACCGGTTGAAAACATTTCCGTAATAATGGGACGTTCAAACGGCCCCGGTGGCGGACCTTCTACATTTCGCCAAAGAGCACCGGTTGTATCTAAAGGCTTTCCGTCAATCGGTTCACCCATCGGATTAATCAGCCTACCCAACAAAAATTCACCAACAGGAATTGTTATGGGTCTACCGGTTGTTTGTACTAAACTTCCTTGACCAATTCCTGCACCGTCATAAAGTAATAATAGTTGCGCCGCATCACCTTTAAACGCAACAACCTCTGCAGGCTTCCTTTCGCCATTAGCAGCTTCGATATAACATAAATCGCCAATTTTTAATCCGGGCAACTTAACTTCAACCGTCAAACCCAACAATTTAGATACAGAACCTTTAAACTGATATAAATCTACATTCTCTATCTTGTTTTTAACGGTTGTTTTAAGATTATTCAAGTATTCTTGATTAACACCATTCATACGCAAATTGTAGCATATTTTTAACTCATATGCAAAATCACTAGCAAAAATTTTTTTTACAAGATTTAGAATATTATGCTTAATATTTTGTAAAAAAAGCTGTTACAAAATATTAATTTAGTGTAAAATAACCATGTTCAATTATCGCATACAAAAAGAAAGGAATTTTCTATGGTGCTTGAAATGACTTATTCTCAGCTTGAAAAAGCAATTAGTCCGACTCATGATATTAAGTTATTTTCCGGACGTTCCAATCCGGCACTAGCACAGGAAATCGCAGATTACTTAGGAACAACTGTTGGTCCTATGGTAATCAAAAATTTTGCTGACGGTGAAATTTATGTACAAGTTAAAGAAAGCATCCGTGGCGATGACGTTTTTATTGTTCAACCGCTTTGCAATCCTGTTAATGAAAATTTAATGGAATTGCTTATCATGATAGATGCTTTCAAAAGAGCAAGTGCAAAGACAATAACTGCAGTAATTCCTTATTATGGTTATGCAAGACAAGATCGTAAAACTTCCGGCCGTGAAGCTATTACTGCAAAATTGGTTGCAGATTTATTAACAACAGCCGGTGCAACAAGAGTTTTAGCAATGGATTTACACACAGGGCAAATCCAAGGTTTCTTCAATATATTGGTAGATCACATTTTTGCTACACCAATTTTAGTAGATTATTTCAAAAGTTTAAACATCAATCCTGACGAAATGGTTTGCGTTAGTCCGGATATGGGTGGTGCTAACAGAACAAGACACTTTGCGAAAAAATTGGATTGTCCTATTGCCATAATTGATAAGCGTCGTGATAAACACAATGAAGCTATTGCTGCTCACATTATTGGTGATGTTGAAGGCAAGATTTGTCTAATGTTTGACGATATGATTGACACTGCCGGAACTATTTGTGAAGCTTCAAAATTACTAAAAAGTAAAGGCGCTAAAAAAGTTTATGTTGGTGCATCTCATGCAGTTCTATCCGGTCCTGCTATTGAAAGATTAAAAAATGCGCCAATTGAAGAATGTGTTGTAACAAATACTATTCCTTGGAAAAAAGAAGATTTGCCTTCAAACGTTAGACAGTTATCTGTAGCACCGTTATTAGGTCAAGCTATTTCCAGAATTCATGATGACGAATCCGTAAGTTCATTATTTGGTTTCGAAAAAGAAATGAAAGTATAGATTAGCAGATTAATTTTTATTTTTAAAGCTTTTTGAGTATTATATTGCAATATAATCCCATATATAATATAATGTTAATACTTTAATTATATTATTCAAGAAGGGATTATATGGTAAACGTTGGTGATGAAACCGTTAAGATTTCTAAGTTCATTGAAAATGAGTTAGACAGAGTTAATGAATATTTAAGCATGGCAAAAGCCAATCTAATCACAACTAAAGAATTGTGTGAAAATTATTGTGTAACCATAGTTCCGGAATTAAATTCTACTGACGAGAAAGTTGTAAATTACTTGAATAAAAACTTGTTAGTTTTAGACAGTAAAATTGATAGTGCAAAAGAAGTTATAAACGAGTTTAAGAGATATTATTATCTTATCCAGAAATAATCAACATTTTATAACCTAAATATATATTTTGATGAGTTTGTATATTTTGTTTATTAGGTACTTTTTTGTGCCGGCAAAAAAGTACCACAAAAAACCTCACCGAGCTTTATTTCCGTTCGTTATTTGCTTGTAATTTCTCATTGGCTAAAATTTTAAACTCGTGCTATCGCACTCAAACAGTAAAATTTCTTAACGCCAATTTCGAAAACAGCAAATACTCACTACAATAGGCTCGGTATGTGGGATGAACTTGTAAGTTATTTGTGCTAGTTAAAAGAATAAAAGATTGGATGAAATCCAAAAAGAAAAACAGCTGAGCAAAGCGAAGACGTAGAAAACAATTGCGTCTTTTCTTCTTTTTTTGGTCCTTTTTTTCTTCTTTGGCTAGCAAATAAAGAAGAAAAAAAGGACATGTATAAAACAAACAAAAATAAATATTAATACAAACACATCAAAATATATAAAACTATACCATTGTTTTAATAACTCTTTTTACTTCATCACAAATACATTTTTCAACGTAAATACCAAGTTCAGATTCCCTGAATTTTTTATTATTCCAACCATTAAAACCATCGTGATAATTTTCTATAGGTAAAGGTAATTTTAAAACATATATATTATCATTATCACAATTTTCTAACAAATCATTAAAATCAATAACAAAAATTTTAAACTTAGTACTTTTGCAAAACTTTCTCAATATTTCGTATAAATTGGGTACGCATTCCGGATTTGTTTGCAAATTTAAAATGAATAATACCGGCAAATTACCGGAAGTTATATTGTAAAAATTAGCAATTCGGTTTTTAAATCTTTGGATTAATTTATCCTTATCATTTATTTTACAATCTTTATCATGATTAAAAACTGTACCGTCTTTTTTCTTCCAAAAGCCCTTTTTTCTAAAATCAAGAAAATTTCTTTTTCTTACATCAAAATAAAAATCTTCAAAATAATCTGAAAAATCTGTTTCTAAATAATGAATAATATTCGGCAACTTATGAGCTACTAAATCAAACGGACATGATAATTCACCCTCAGCTTTTGAAGGCTTAATTCCTCCCCTCGTTAAAACTGTTCGAGGAAGGCAATTAGGTCCAAGCGATACTATCTCTATTTTTTTATCCATATAAACTACCTACAATATTGTGTAAAATACTTATTCAAAAAACGTTTTTAGATATTTCCCTGTATAAGATTTGCTATTTTGTGCAACTTCTTTCGGAGTACCACAGGCAATTACCTCGCCACCGAAATCTCCGCCTTCCGGACCTAAATCAACTATATAATCCGCTATTTTAATTAAATCCAAATTGTGCTCAATTATTAAAATAGTGTTTCCATTATCAGCCAATTGTTGAAGGATTTTAATTAATTTATCCAAATCATGCCAATGCAAGCCCACTGACGGTTCATCAAGTAAATAAAGAGTTTTTCCTGTAGCACGTTTATTTAATTCCGATGCTAACTTAATACGCTGAGCTTCACCACCTGACAATGTAGTTGCACTTTGCCCAAGTTTAATATAATCCAAACCGACATCCACAAGAGTTTTTAATTTACCTGCAATTTGCGGAATATTCTCAAAAAACTCATAAGCTTCTTTGACGCTCATTTCTAAAACATCAGCAATTGATTTTCCCTTGTATTTAACTTCCAAAGTCTCATTGTTATATCTTTGACCCTTGCAAACATCGCATTTAACATAAACATCTGATAAAAAGTTCATTTCAATTTTTAGAACACCATCGCCGGCACAAGCTTCACAACGACCGCCCTTTACGTTAAAACTAAATCTTCCTGGTTTATATCCTCGCATTTTTGCTTCATTTGTTTTTGCATAAAGTTCTCGAATCGGCGTAAAAACATCCGTATAGGTCGCTGGATTTGAACGAGGTGTTCTACCTATCGGTGATTGATCTATATCAATAATTTTATCAAAATTTTCAAACCCTAATATTTCATCCACACCTTGTGGCTTTGGTTTATTTTTTCTCAATTTATGAATAGCATATTCATATATTAAATCTTGCATAAGAGTTGATTTTCCTGAACCTGAAACACCTGTAAGTACGACAATTTTTCCGGTCGGAATATCCAAATCAATATTTTTAAGATTATTTAAATAAGCGTTTCTGATTTGTAAATAATTTCCGTTACCTTCTCTGATTTTTTCCGGTATCGGAATTGAATACTCACCGCTCAAATATTTACCGGTAATAGAGTCAGGCGACTTGATTATATCGCTTACTCCATTCCCTTTAGCAATTATTTCTCCACCGTTAACACCTGCTTTAGGTCCAATGTCAACTATGTAGTCCGCATTTCTTATCGTATCCTCATCGTGTTCGACCACAATTAAAGAATTTCCCATATTCCTCAATTTTATAAGAGTTTTTATCAATCGGTCATTATCTCTTTGATGCAAACCTATTGAAGGCTCATCCAAGACATAAAGAACGCCTGAAAGCCCGCTACCAATTTGCGTTGCCAGACGAATTCTTTGTGCTTCACCACCTGAAAGAGTTCCGGCGGTTCTTGCCAAATTAAGATAAGACAACCCGACGTCGAGCAAGAATTTTAGTCTGGCTCTGATTTCATCAAGAATTTGTTTGCCAATTTTCATCTGGAAATCTGTTAAAACTAAATATAAATCCGTTACAAATTCGTAAGCTTTATCAATCGGCATAAGACAAAATTCATGAATATTTACACCATTGATTCTGACTGCTAAAGGAAACGGCTTAAGCCTTGCACCACCACATTGTTCACACGGTGTAGTAATCATATATTTTTCTATTTCAGCCTTCCAGTACTCACTTTCTACATTATAATGTTTCATTAAAAACGGAATTACACCTACAAATTTTTGTAACACATTTCTGTATCTGTGAGAACCAAATTCTCTTATTCTCATCGGGATACGCTCTTTTGAACCATAAAGTATTATGTCCTGATGTTCCGGTGGTAAATCCTTGAACGGGATTTCATTATCAATACCGTATTCTAAACTAACAGCTTTTATTACATCATCATAATAAGAAGTTGATGATTTTGACCAAGGATAAATCGCACCGTCTTTAATAGATTTTGTTTTATCAGGGACAACCAAATCGGGATCTATCTTAAAATCAACTCCAATACCGCCACATTTTTCACAGGCACCATAAGGCGCATTAAACGAGAAAATTCTTGGTGATAACTCTTCGTAACTCAAATTACAATCAGGACAAGCAAGTTTTTCACTATAAATTAGTTCTTCACCGTCAAGCTTATCAATATGACAAACCCCGTCCGCTTTTTGTAATGCAATCTGCACGCTATCCGCAATTCTTGATTTAGCTTCCGGTTTAACTATAACTCTATCCACAACTACAGAAATTGTATGTGTCTTTGTCTTTGCTAAAGAAATTTCGTCTTCATCTAAATTATAAATTTCACCGTCAACTTTTACCCTAACAAAACCCTCTTGTTTTAATTCTTCAAAAAGTGATTGATACTCGCCTTTTTTACCTTTAACAAGCGGAGCCAATATCTGAATTTTTGTACCTTCAGGCAAAGATAAAATACCGGCAACAATCTCATCAATTGTTTGCGGTCTTATAGGTTTTCCGCATTTTGGACAGTATGGTGTTCCGACTCTGGCAAACAAAAGCCTTAAATAATCATAAATTTCCGTAACTGTTCCCACGGTTGAACGTGGATTATTGCTGGTAGATTTTTGGTCAATCGAAATTGCCGGTGTAAGCCCGTCAATATAATCAACATCAGGCTTATCCATTTGACCTAAAAATTGCCTTGCATAAGTTGACAGGCTTTCAATATAGCGCCTTTGACCTTCCGCAAAAATAGTATCAAAAGCTAATGAACTCTTCCCTGAACCGGAAACACCCGTAAATACCACAAGTTGGTTTTTAGGAATTTCTAATGATACATTTTTAAGATTATGTTCTCTCGCACCTTTTATTGTTATTTTATCGTTCATAATGAAATTATAGCATTAATTGTTTTTTATTTCTCAACCACAAATTTTTCCCAATACAACACGCTTTTCAGCGCCGGTACAACAAGGTAAATTATTTGGTATTCCATAATAAGTACAATAACCAAGAAGTGCAAACGCCATAACTTCTTTAAAATTATTAGAGATGCCAAAATCTTCATGTGTTTTTAGCTCAATTCTTTTGGGCAAATATTGACGTAAAAACTTCATTAAAGTCTTGTTATAAGCACCTCCGCCACCTACAACAACAGTATCAATACTAACAGAAGGATACACAAATCTTTCATAAGCTTGAGCAATCGTTTTTGCAGTAAGTGCAGTTAAAGTTGCTATAACATCCTTTGGCTCCGGTGGTGCTATTTTTAAAATGTTTTCAATATACTTCGGTGAAAAATATTCACGTCCTGTTGTTTTAGGTGGCTCTATTAAATAATATTCGTCTTGTAAAAGACAATCTAACCAGCTTTCGCAAACATTACCTTGAGAAGCAATTTCGCCATTTTTATCATATCTTTGATTGAAAAATTTTTGTACACAATAATCAATCATAATATTTCCGCAACCGGTATCAAAACCAAAAGTGTCGCATTCGTTTGATACTACTGTTACATTAGAAATTCCGCCGATATTTTGAATTGCAAAATTTTTGTAATCACCGTTATCATTCTTGTATTTTCCCTTCCACCATTTTTCATCAGCAAAACACACCAACGGTGCACCCTGACCACCATAAGCGATATCGGCTTCTCTAAAATTGGAAATAACACAGCATCCGGTTTCTTTAGCAATAACAGAGCTTTCACCAATTTGCAAAGTACTCTTTAGCGAAATATTATCCAGCTTTTCATCAAAAGGATAGTGATAAACAGTTTGACCATGGGAAGAAATAAAATCAGGTTTTCCAAATTCGCTTATTAAAACATTGGCTGCATCAGCAAAACATTTGCCAACTGCAAAATTAAGCTGACAAAGCTCTTTTACGGAAATTTCACCTTTAAAAGCAGAAAAAATCTTTGACTGAATATGTGCCGGATAGGCGTGATTTATTCCATGAATTAGTTTAACCGATAAATCAGGATTAACTTCACAAAGTCCGACATCAATTGAATCACAGGATGTTCCGGACATTAGCGCAATAATTTTTTTTGTTTCTTTTTCCATTACTTTATATCTGCAAACCTTTTTATTACTTTAGATATTATCAAATTCAATTTCAGCTTATTCTTTTTCAGTTCTAATGTCAAGTCTTGTTTGGCGCAAAAATACACTCAACAAGCCAATTTTTAGTTGGTTAATACAACAATCTGGATAGCTTCAGGGGTAAATGTACTTCAGTTGGTTGATTTAAACCACCAGCTGGATTGCTTCAGTGGTAAAGGGATTTCAGTAAATAATTTAGCGGATTGGTAAGAACTACTAGTTCACCCGTCATTCTCGCACGAAGTGCGGGAATCCAGCTAAGCCGTCATCTTCAGCCGAAGGCTGAAGATGACGGCGAACCGGTAGGTAACACCAACCAGCCCTTACCTTACCTTTACCCCTTTACCCCTGAGTACCCATAGAAGCGGACAAAAAATTCGGTGAAACCGAACTCCCAAAAACGGCTGAGCGAAGCGAAGACGTAGAAAACAATTGCGTTTTTTCTTCTTTTTTTGGTATGAAGTGTACCCATAAAAGTGGACAAAAGAAATTCGGTGAAACCGAACCCCCAAAAACGGCTGAGCGAAGCGAAGACGTAGAAAACAATTGCGTCTTTTCTTCTTTTTTTGGTACTTTTTTTCTTCTTTGGCTCGCAAATAAAGAAGAAAAAAAGGACATGGATTATCTTTAAATACTAAAAATTTATAACTGGCTGGATTCCCAAACCTAACGGTTTGAGAATGACGGGTTGGTCTAGCCTACTAAACCCATTTACCCTTTTTTCAACAGGCGGAGCAGGCTGGACTGTCGGGACTACAAAACCCATTTACCCCCTTTTTCAACAAGCGGACAAGTTGGACTGTCAGGACTACAAAACCCATTTACCCCTGAATACCCATAAAAGTGGACAAAAGAAATTCGGTGAAACCGAACTCCCAAAAACGGCTGAGCGAAGCGAAGACGTAGAAAACAATTGCGTCTTTTCTTCTTTTTTTGGTACTTTTTTTCTTCTTTGGCTCGCAAATAAAGAAGAAAAAAAGGACATGGATTATCTTTAAATACTAAAAATTTATAATTGGCTGGATTCCCAAACCTAACGGTTTGAGAATGACGGGTTGGTCTAGCCTACAAAACCCATTTACCCCCTTGCATTTAGCACTTTATGTGTTAGCATGTTTCTCATAAGGAGATATTATTATGAAAAACTATGAATTATTAACAGTTTTCAAACCAAGTCTTGATTCAGAAGAATTGGACAGCGTTATTGAAAAAGTTTCAGAAGAAATCAAGTCATATAAAGGTTCTGTAGAATCTATTGACAAAATGGGTCGTAAAAAATTAGCTTACGATGTACAAGGATACAGAGATGGTTATTTCACAACAATGATTATTTCAGTACCTGCAGAATCTATTGTTGAGTTCAAAAGAAATCTAAAACTAAACGACAATGTTTTAAGATTTATGTTTATGGAAGTTTCTAAAAAAGCTCAAACAGTTTAAGAATAACCATAGATTTTTATTTGTAGAATTGAATTCGAATAGGAGAAAAAATGGCATTAGCAAAAGCAGTTGTAACAGGCACAGTATTTAGAGCACCGGAGAAACGATTTACACAGAATAACATACCGGTATCATCATTTGTTTTGAATATTGGTGAAAGAGAAGAAATGTTAATTCGTGTAGTTGTAAAAAGGACTGCTTTAGACGAAGTTGTATCTGCAATATCTAAAGACGACAGAGTTTTGGTAGAAGGCAGATTACAAATTACGACTGTAAAAAATGATAACGGCACTGAGCGAAGAATATTTGAGATTGATGCAAATACTATTGAGATGATGGGTGCTTCAGCACCGGTTATTGCTTCAGCTTCAGGTTCTTCCGGTGATATCGTAAAATTTTCACAAGATGAGTTTGCTGATGAATTAATAGGTGAGGACGAAATTCCGTTCTAGAAATTAGATAGTAACCGGAACCAATCACCCAATCACATATTTAGAAAACACAAAACTAGGCTAGAAAGGCAAAATAAAAAAATGGCAAGACAAGACATGAACGATAGAAAAAAACGTAAAACCTGCTCATTCTGTGCAGATCACGTTGAATATATCGATTACAAAGATGCGGCTAAATTAAAAAGATACTTAACAGAAGCTGGAAAAATCATTCCAAGACGTGTAACAGGTAACTGTGCAATGCACCAAAGAATGATTGCAAAAGCTATCAAAAGAGCTAGAGAAGCTGCAATCATTAATTACGTATTTGACTAATAACCGAACGATTGTTTAAAATCGTTGATTAGGTCAGTATAAGTACAAAAGGGAATGACCTATTCCGGTTTCATTCCCTTTTTAATCTCTAATTTAGTGTTTATATTTAACAGAAGGACAAAAACTATGGATGGTAAAATTACAATCAGATCAGATCGCAAAGAAGATTACACTTTTCAGTATAAAGGTGAAGATGTTGTATTGAAAGCCGGCAGCATAATAAGTATAGCAGACGGTTTATCAGAAGTTGTTTTACCGACAACTGAAATGAAAATAGTTAAAAATTTGATTGTGATAAAAGATTAATTAAATATTTATAGACTCAAAGGGCGCTGCACTTTTGTGCAGCGCCCTTTAGTTTTACAAAATTTTGACTTTTAATAAAAAATAATTAAACAACTACCAAACTCCTATAATCGTACGATTTTATAAAAATTAATTAAAGTATGTATAAAATAGTACCGATTACCATGGGAGAAATGAGGTAATTTGTATGCAAATAAACGGTGGCGTAAAATTTTGTGAACAAGGCATGAAAGCATCAATAAGAGCGATGCATGTTCAGAGTGAAATTATCGGTATGATAAACGAAAACATTGCCGGTTTTGACAAAATTGGGTTTCAGCGCAAACAGCCGATAGTTTCTTCATTTACCGAATACATAGGTGTTCATGGGCTTTCCCGAACCGTTGATGACCAACCGGGTCGTATTATGGTTTCAAAAAACCCACTTGATATAACCATGGCAAACCGAGGTTATTTTCAGATTGAAACCCCAAATGGCGTAAAACTAACCAGAGATGGACGTTTTAAACTAGATAAAGCGGGGAATTTATTGGATTTGGAAGATAACCACGTGTTATCCGATGCCGGTATGCCAATAAAATTACCTGTGGTTCCGGAAGATGTTTCGCAGGTTGTTGTTAACACAAAAGGCAAAATAAGCGTTTTTGACAGCAAAACCAGCCAACTTGTAGACGCAGGATTTTTAGGAATTGTTGACTCAAACGGCGTTGCAGTAATTAATCCGGATGTTAAACAAGGATATAATGAACACTCAAACGTTGTTATACAAAACGAGTTTTTAGCTGTTAAGCCTGTTGTTAGAACTTTTGAAGCTAACAGACAATTATTCTTGATTGAAAGTTCTAACCTACAAAAAGTAATAAGCCAATTAGGTTCTGTTTCATAGGAGAAATGAATAATGTACAATATGCAAGCAGTTGTAAGAAAATGTATAAATAATGCCACAACGCAATTTGACAGATTGGGTTATATTGCAAACAACGTAGCGAATTATAATACAATCGGTTATAAAACCGTGCGTTTTGAACAATTAATGCGTGAAGACGGTTATGTTGACGGTGCGTTAAGAACAAACTGTGCCAGTGGTTCAATAAAAGTTACAAACAACCAATACGATATTGCTATTGACGGTGCTGGATATATCCCTGTAGTTTCTCCGGATGGTGAAATTCAGTACACAAGGGACGGTTCTTTTAAAAGAGGTGCTGACGGTTATTTGGTAACAACGGATGATTGGCTGGTTGGCGATGGGATAAAAATTCCTGCAAACTCTTATAAATTTGAGATAAAACCGAATGGTGATGTTCTGAATTACGATAACCTTGGTTCATTACCGGAAAAAATAGGTACAATTCCGATAGTTCAGTTTGATTGTCCGGAATCCTTAGATCAAGGTCATAACAATAAAATGGTTGTTACCGAAGAATCAGGTAACCCTCGAATGGTAAAGAATGAAAACTTAATAAAACAGTATGCAATCGAAACATCTAATACAAATATTTACGATGAAATCGACAACTTGATGAGATTGAATACATCAATGATTGCAAGTATGAACCTTATGAAAGTTGCAGACGATATGTATACAAAAGCTATTAATTTAAGAGAATAGAAAGTAGGCTAAGATGAGTTTTACAAGTTTAGATTCATTAGGAAAAACATCAATAATGCTTGATTTGATATCACAAAGACAAAGAGCTTTGGGTTCAAACGTGGCTAACGTTGATACTCCCGGATATGTAAGAAAAGATATTAATTTCTCAACATATCTCGGAAGCATGAATAGTCCGATCGAAACAAAACTCTCCACAGCTTTAGGACCATCAGGAATTATTGAAGACAGGCAACATCAAGAAATTGATATCGCTGAAGAGCTTTCCGAAATCCAAAAAAACGCTTTGATGTACACAATTGCAACAAGAAGAATGTCAAACGTTATTACAGAAATGAAAACAGTAATTAACGTTGGAAAATAATAGGTTTTACAATTAACCAAAACAGATAAGAAAGGTAATAAAATGAGTATTCTTGAATCAATGAATATAGGCTCAAACGCACTTAAGGCGCATGGTTTAAGATTAGATATCCACGCAAAGAACATTGCTAACGTTGATACACCTAACTATGTTCGCAGAATACCTGTTCTAAACGCAAGTGAAGATATATCATTCCATGGTTTAATGAACACAATGAAAAACGATGTTTTTGGCGTAGGAACATTACCTTACTTACAGGGTGGAGTAGTTTTTAACGGATGTGTTGAAGATCCGACCTTAGGTGAAAGGATTTATTCCCCAGGGCATCCGGATGCAGACGCGAACGGATATATCAGATCATCAAACGTGAATGTTATGACTGATATGGCGGATGCAATCATGGCACAACGAGCGTATGAAGCAAACTTGGCTTTGGTAAATATTTCACGCTCAATGGCAGCAAAAGCAGCAGAAATTGGCAGATAGGGGGGTAAATGTTTGGGGTTGGTTGGTTAAGACTACAGGCTCACCTCGTCATCTTCAAAGCAAAGCTTTGGAGATCCAGCCTATTGAATAAATAAATTAAAAACTGTCATCTTCGGTGGGGCAGATTGGACTTGTAGTTTTACCTGACCAGCTTGTCCGCTTGATGAAAAAAAGTCCGGAGATCCAGCTAATCTGTCATCCTCAAACCGTTAGGTTTGGGGATCCAACCAATTGCAAAAATCTCGAAATTTGTCTTAATTAGCTGGATTCCCAGCCTTCGGCTGAGAATGACGAATTGGCCGGCTTGCTTCAACCTAAAACGGTTTCGCAATGACAGGATTTGTTTATTTGACGGTATTTCAAATAGTAAAGGATTGTGTTTATAAACGCGCAATAACACAAACAGGAAAGTTTTGTATTATTATAAAATCCCACTTGACAAATGTAGGTTAAACCGACATAATATAAATATGGAAAAAGAAATCATATACTACTATACTTCTGATGGTAAATGTCCATACAAAGAATGGCGTAATAATTTAGATTTATCAATTAGGCTTCGAATTAATAAACGAGTCGAGAAATTACAAGATGGACTATATGGTGATCATAAACCGTTACAAAAATCGAAATTATCAGAATTGCGTATGGATTTTGGTAAAGGATATAGAATTTATTATTATGATTTGGAAACAACAATAGTATTATTTATTGCAGGTAGTGATAAAAAAGACCAAAAGAAAGTAATACAACAAGCTAACAAGTATTTTGAAGACTATATTGAAAGGAATAAAAAATGACTTTAACAGATAAAGAACGTGAATATATAGCTAAAGCCCCTAATTTTGATGACGATATTATGGAACAATTGCAAGAACCTGAATTTGAGGCAGGGTGGCTTGAGTTGACTTTGCAAGAATTTATGGAAGATGGTGATTTTAATACTTTTATAAGATGTTTGACCTATGTTGTAAAAGCTCGTGGTCATGGTGAAATATCAAGACTTGCCAAGGCAAGCTCTATTGACAGAAGTAATTTGTCTGAAATACTAAATGGAAAAGTTGTACCACGTATTGATACAGCAATAAAACTTATTCGTGGGTTAGGATATGAATGTGATATTAAATTGAAAACTGCTTAACCATCTAAGCTGTTATCCTCAAACCGTTAAGTTTGGGGATCCAGCCAATTGCAAAAATCTTGGAATTTGTCTTAATTAGCTAGATTCCCAGCCTTCGGCTGAGAATGACGGGTTTTTTGGCATTACGACGACATGCCCACCGTCATCTTCAAAGCGAAGCTTTGAAGATGACGGTGAACCGGTAGGCAACGCTAATCAACCCTTACCCTTACCCTTACTGCCAGTCTGTCGTCCACATCAACCAACCAAAATACATTTACCCCTGCAGCAATCCAGCTGGTGGTTTAAATCAACCAAGACTCAATACATTAACCTATTTGAAAATTCCAAAAATAACACAAGAAAATAAGTTATTGACTTATGTATAAATATGTTATAAAATGGGTATATAAATTTGCAGAACGATACTTATTGAATATAAGAAGAGAAAGGATTTTTATGATGAAAAAGAATGGTTTCACCTTGGCAGAGGTATTGATTACATTATCAATCATTGGGGTAATTGCAACATTGACTATCCCAGCGTTAATAACTAATATCGGTGAACAACAGTATCTTGCGGGTATAAAAAAGGGTATGAACACGTTGGCAGAAGCAGCGCAACTTAACAAAGTTATGCTTGGTTTCGATTATGCAGATTTAAACACTACAACTTCATCTATAGATGAAAACACATACTCTTTGTATTCCCTTTTGGGGCTTCGCACCAATATTGATACAAAAAGATCTGGTGTAAATGGTACAGCTCCTAAAGTTAGTGCTCAGGCTGCTGATGGCAACCAAGCGATATATTTTAATGACGGTACAGCATTAATATATACCCCTAGTGCAACAACTTCAGATGATGCAAGAGGTGATAAGGGTTTCCCAGCTGTATATGATACTAACGGCGACAAAGGACCGAATATTTTATCAAATTGTGCATATAATACTTCTGCAACAGTTGATACTGCAACATATACTCAATGTAATGATAAAACAAAGCGATTTATTAGAGACCAATTCTCTATTAGGTTAAAAGGTGCAACTGTTTTGCCTAACGGTTCTGCTGCTAGATGGGCACTTGTAAACTAATCTGATTAGATTATATAAATTTTACAGCAAAGGTGCGTTTATACGCACCTTTGCTGTTTTTATTACAAAACTGTTTAGGTTAAAGTAATCCAGCCGGTCGGTCATCCTCAGCCCGTTAGTTTTGGGGATCCAGCCAATTGAAAAAATCTCGGAATTTGTCTTAATTAGCTGGATTCCCAGCCTTCGGCTGAGAATGATGGGTGGTTTTTGGTTGGTGGCACCTACCAGTTTGCCGTCATCTTCGGAGGGGGCAGATTGGGCTTGTAGTTTTACTCGACCAGCTTGTCCGCTTGACGAAAAAAGCTTTGGAGATCCAGCCTATTGAAAAAATAAATTAAAAACTGTCATCCTCAAACCGTTAGGTTTGGGGATCCAGCCAATTGAAATATTTATTATTTTGAATTAAAAGAAGCCTTCCTATTCAGGAAGGCTTCTTTGATTATTATTAATAAATTTCATCTTCTAATTTTTCTTTGATTTCTTGGGTTTCTTCGTATTCATCAATCATTTTTTGCAGGCTATCCGGCATGACTGTATCCGGTGCAATCGCAATCTCTTGTAATCCTTTTTCTAAAAGTTCAACTTCTTTATCCATAAGTTTTTTATCCGCTTTCACAATATCTCTGCCTAAATGGTCAGAAATGATTGTAATGGTTGCTTCAGTTGGTGAACCCAATTCATTAGCTTTTCTTTGGATATCATAGCTTACCCAATCTTCAGGTAGTTCATTTTTGAACATATAGTCCATATTTGTTCCTAATCTTTTGTCAATTTGTGAGGTTAAAATTTTAGTAACATATTCTTTTTGAGAAGTAAATCGACAAGGTATAATAATATCTTCACCAATAACTTCTTCCGGATCACGTTTTTCATATTTTTTGAATAATTCTGCAGCGATTTGCAAATGACCTAATTCTACATCAAGCATAAATTCCCAAATCTTTTTAAGTTCTTCGTGGACTTCATCTTCTACACAAGTATAATAATTACAAACTTCTGTAAATTCGTGAAGTAAAAGTTTTTCATAAAGAGATTCTGTTGGGTCAATTAATGACTCGTACATTGTTACGTGTTCTTCTTCAACGTCTTTAATTTCTGCATAGGTTTCTCTTAAAACGTGGTTTCCGTAACAAAAACCGTGTTCGGCATAATAATTATGAGTTTGTTGTTCAGCTGAAACCAAAGTCATTAAATTAACTTTAGTTTGAGGTTCGGTTTTAGTTTTATCATAATGTTTTCTCAATCTCAAAGCATTGCAGTTATGGTGATGCTGGGTTGGACGACCTAAAATAATATCAGTTTGACCTTGCACAATGTTATTAGGGCAAATTCCTTCTTCCATGTATGCCCATTGCGCATATCTGTATAAGTGGTCAAAATCTTCTAATAAACCAAAGTCATATGTTTCTTTTACGTATTTATCAGGTTCGTTTTGAGCAAGCCAAGCTGTTAAATCTACGGCAACTTGTTCATATCCTAAAGTTGTTTCTAAAACTGACTGGTCTTTTGGTGCAAGCCAATTTATTGTTGTTTGTTGTTGATCTTCTATTCTTCGAGTCATTGCAACTAATTTGCAATCGTCATTATCAGGACAAAATCTTGAAAATGCGTGTTTAAAATTCCAAGCTTCTACTTCTATACCGTTCATTAGAATTTGACGAGTTCTTGAATAACAATCTACTTCGTTTTTGTTATAAGGCTCTCTTACAATTAAGTGCCAATTTCTAAGTTGTTTTTCTAAAGGTAATCCCTTTTCTTTTAATGCGTTAAAAGTCATTTTTATTTCCTTTCTTTTTTAATGCACGCTTATGACGTACAAAATATTTTTTATATAAATAAAAAAGTTTTTAATGCGACAAAAGTTTAATAATAATCGGCTAAAGTATTTTGGACTTATAGAAACATCGTTCTTCTAATTCCCCAGTTGGACTCTCTTTTTTGGCAATGTTTTTCGTTTATGAAACCTGCATAATTTAGGGGTAAATGAAATTTAGTAATTTAGATATAAATTGCTACCTAACATTAGGATAATCACCTATTGAAAAGGTATAAATAAAATTTACAAAACAATGTAAAACCACATTACCTATTAAAGGAGGTTAAAATGACGATTAGAAAACTTACTGTGGCAGCTGCAATTGCCGTTGGTATAGCAACGTGTTCGTTCAATACGGTAATGGCAGCTTGCCCATGCGATGAGCGCCCAGTTGTAAGTCAAGGTGCTTGTCCTTGCAATGATTTACCGGTAGTAACCGGTCAAGCTTGTCCGTGTGATCCTAAACCGGCTCCTTGTTGTGATACAATGCCAAAATGTGAACCTGACCCAACACCATCTTGTGCACTTTGTCCTAATACAAGCGGTTTTTCAAGAGAAAATATGCGACAAGTTTACGCTTATCCAAACGGTATCTATGGTTATAACAACTATGTAGGTACAAATGCTGACTCTGTTTATTCTTCTGAAGGTTTTGGAATTTGCAGAGATAACAAAAGATTATTAAGTGAACAAGTTATGGGAACTACAGTTGCTACAGATGGTTCTATTACCGGTGCAGCTTCAAATATTCCTTGCCTAAATGATATGGGCAGTCATAATGGTGTTTCTATTATACGTGATGAAAACAGGATGGACGGAATGGGTTGTCCTATACAAATGAATACGGCTAATTCTATTCAAGCAGTAAAAAAATCTTTAGTTCCGTTTGATTTATCACCGTTTAGCGAAATGTCTACCGGTGCAGCTTCAACTTTACAAATGTTCCCTGATGTTCCAAACGGTTATTGGGCTTCTTGTCCGATTGATAAACTTGCTACTAATGATGTTGTTGTCGGTTATCCGGATAGAATGTTCAAACCTTCTAAAACTATTTCCAGAGCGGAATTTGCAACAATGTTAGTAAAAGGTTTTGAACACAATATGTATTCGTATAACCCTGAAAAATTATTCTCAGATGTTCCGACAAATCATTGGGCTAGTTCTGCAATTACAGCCGCAGTTCATCAAAATCTGTTAAAAGGTTATCCGAACGGAACATTTATGCCAAATCATAATGTTACAAGAGCAGAAGCTTTATGTGCATTAGCAAAAGGTGTGAAATGTCCTGAAGTGGATAAATGTAAAGCTCAACAAATTTTATCACAATACACAGACGGTAATACAGTTCCTGAATGGGCGCAAATTCCTATAGCTACAGCTTTGGAAAAAGGTGCATTGAACGATTCTCCTAATCCTAGAATGATTGCACCATACAAAGATGCAACACGTGCTGAGATAGCTTCTATGTTACAAAATATCAGAGTTAATGCAGGTATTGATAAAAATCCTGTAACGGCTAATAATGATTGTCCGATTTGTCCAGTGGATAAAAAAGCATTTATTCAAGAAGAAGAATTAGTACAAATTCCTACACTTCAGTTAGAATTCAAGGATCAAGTTACTGCAAAATCTTCTCACGTTGGTCAAAAATTTGCGGCAAAAACTCTTGAAGATGTAACAATTAACGGTCATTTATACCCTTGTGGTTCAAATGTTCACGGTAAAGTTGTAGAAGTAATTCGTCCAAGCGGATGCCAAAAAGGTGCATTAAAACTTGCATTTACCGATATCGAGCATTGCGGATGTAAAGCTACTTTGCCAAGACAAATTTTAACAGCTCAAATCGATAAGTCTAATACACCTAATATTCTATCAAGACTTGTAACAGCTCCATTTACTTGGGCAGGTTCTATTGTGGGTATTGTAGGTAGAACAACAGGTGGTATGTTAACAACACTTGGTAACGCTGTAGAAGATGTTTCAACCGGTACAGGTATTGCTCTTGGTGAAGTATTCCAAGGTCAATTACCTGCAGCAGGAAGAAGTGTTTACGATGTTGTTAAAGATACGGTTAAGGCACCTATCGATTTAACCAGAACTGCATTGTCTGGTACTATGGGCTTGTTCCAAACAACAGGCGACGAAGTTGCTTACCTTGTAGATGCTAAAGGCTACAAAATTTCAGCTATTAATCCAAAAGAACATGTTACAATTGCTTTTGGTTGTAGCGGAGAATAAATCAGCTTATTCGTAAGCTTAGTAAACAAGCCCTGGCAGTAGTTTTTGCGGGGCTTGTTTTTTATTTGGTAATAGTATGCAGAAAATATCTTATTCAAAAAATTAATATGTAAAGTATTTATCAAAATCCACATCTTCAAAGTTGCATAGCAGATGAAAAATTTCGTCATCGTCGTCTAATCTTTGGAAATTATATTCATCAAATTTCCAGCATTTAGGGTTTATTCCTTTAACTCTGACAATGTTTTTATCTTTTAGAATTTGTAATTTTTTCTTAACCTCATCCACCGGCAGATTAACTAATTTTGCAAGCTCAACAGCAGTAATGCCGTCATCATTACTGTATTTTTCCGGGGTAAGGAACATGAGCTCCAGTCCGACCATCTTTAAATTTTTGTCTTCTGCTTCTGAACTCATACTCACATTATAACTCATTTTTTCAGTTTTTTATCATATTTTTATACGAAATAAAAAAATTAATCTTTTACAGTTATAACTCGTACTTTATGCTTACAATTTTTCTTAATAAAATCCTTTATTTCTTTTCGCTGTTCTTCACCTATGTGTAAAACTGAAATAATAACAACATTTGGTTTTAAATCATTTATTTCATCAGGAGTATAGATTTCATAACCATTGAAATAGCTACCTTTTCTTGCAGGATTTTTGTCCAGAATTCCGATAACATTATCTGTTGTGATTTCTCTTTCATCAAGAAATTCTTTTAAGAATTTGCTTGCGCCCCAAAACATTATGCGGGAATTTGGACGTATAGAAATTTGCTTAGCAAAACGATTTTTGATAGATTCCTGACGTAATAAACCTAATGCCCGTTTCTTCTTAAAGCGTCTGTACCATTTTTGATAATTAGTAGTTATTTGTTTTATGTTTCTGTAAACTCGAGGATTGATTTCTTCTTTGTCAAATTCGTTATTATCGATGGCTTTTTGAAAATCATCTTTAAAAGCTTCCAACCAAATTTTTTTGTATTTGTTGTCTATGCGTTTAAGACAGAAAAAATAAGAACCATATTTAGCCTCATAATATATATTTTTAAATTTTTCTAATAACCCATTTTTTTCTAAGATATCATAAATAAATTTATACTCATCTTGGATAATAAAAACTTTTTCTTTGTTATTTATTGAAGAATTTGGATTATCACGTCTTACTCTATAAAAATCTTTGTTAGAAAAGTAACATTTGGATGAATAACAATATGTCTGAAACCAAAAACCATTATCTTGATATGAAGCACCAGGAGTTTCATTATGTCTTATATTATGCTTATTCAAATACTCTCTATTATATATCCCTGCCCAAGTATTTTTGATAAATCTAAAAGGGATTTGATCATCTTGGATATTAACAATTTTATTATAATATTCATCATTATTAACAATTTTTTGATAATAAAAAGTTTTTTCGTTTTTTTCCCCTACAAAACGCTGAAAATCAGCTTTGACAAAATCAACGTTATTTTCTTTAGCTACTTTATACAAAGATTCAAACATGTCTAATGCTACATAATCGTCAGGCTCTACAATGCCGATATATTCACCTGTAGCAGTATCCAAACCGACGTTCATAGCTTTTCCATAACCTTCATTTTGTTTATGGATAACTTTTATACGAGAATCTTTTTCGGCATAATCATCTAAAATTTTTCCGGAGTTATCGGTAGCGCCGTCATCTACACAAATTATTTCAATATCTTGAAGTGTTTGATTAATAATTGATTCCATACACTCTACAAGATACTGTTCAACATTATAAGTTGGTACTATTATCGACACTTTAGCCATTAACTATTCTCCTTAATAAAATTGTGGGTATGCCGTTTATCCCAATTGACATTTGATTTTACTATTTTTGCGGGTTGTCCTGCAAGTATAATGTTAGTTTCTTCAAATTTTTTATTAACTATTGATGATTTGCCAACAATGGTATTATCACTAATTTTAGAATTTTTTAACACTGATACACCATTGCCAAGCCATACTCGATTTCCTATTTCAATACTTAATTGTTCAGGTTTGTTTATTATTTGCTTCGTTTTATTATCATATATAGTGTGCCCGTCAGAGGCTCTTATGTAAATGTTATTTGAAAACATACAGTTATCACCAATTTTTATTTCTAAATCTGGTTCATTTGGCAATAGAATACTGCCGGATTGTGTTTCAAAATTTTCTCCTATACTAAGTTTTGTATTATAAGCTAGCATATTAATGACAAAATTAATCATAACATAGTTGGAATTGCCTATCTTTAGATGAGTTTGGTTACCACATAAGATTTTAGAGCCAGTAAATTTTATCATCGGTTCACAGCCAATTTCAACAATATTATTTTTTCCTTCAAAAATGATATCAACACCATCTATAAAATCTACTTCTTTTTTACTTCCATCTCTCTTTACTAAATAAATTTTATTAGTTGGATCTTTAGTTTTTGCAGTTTCAAAAATATTTGGGAAAATACAAATCAAATTTAGATTCATTGATTTTATATTCTTTAGCATCTCTAAGTATACTTTTTCTGAATTGTTTTTTACTGTAAATATAATATATGCAGGTTCTATTTCTTTTAATTTTAGTGGCGGTAATATTTCGTATTTTCCGAGTTTTTCACCCCAACGATTAGGATTTTTATCAATAATTCCAATAATATTATATTTATCCAAATGGTGGTTTTTAATAAAATCTTCTAGAAACAAGCTTGCCCCCCAAAATACTATTTTTTGAGAATTAGCCATCTTTAATTGTTTTTCGATATTTTCATAAATTATTTTAACTTTTGACTGCTCAAAAATATTTGGTAACAATTCTATACTTGGGAAAATTTCTTTTAAATATGATTGAACACTTTTGTATATTATTTCATTATTATTTTGAATAGTAAATAATATTTTTTGAACTTTTAATTCTTTTAATTTTTCCGGTGGGAATATTTCTAATCCGCAAACTTTTTCACCCCAACGATTAGGATTTTTATCAATAATACCAATAACATTATCTTTTTTAACGTTATTCTTTTTTAAAAAATCTTCTAAAAACAAACTTGCACCCCAAAAACAAATTTTATGGTTAGCGTTATCCTTAATTGTTTTTATTAAGTTTTTCTCATTATTCTGAACGGAAAAATCTAAAACCAAATCTAAATCTTTTTTCCCGCAAGTTTTAATTTTTTTTATTACTTTTGTTTTAATTTTGTCATTGCTAATACTTCCAATATTATGTTTGCAACCACTAGTTGCCCACGTTGTAAAACTTTCTTTTACTTCTTCATAAATATCTAGTTTGATTAAAAATTTTCGCAATTTTTTAAATGCTTCGTAAAAATCTAGCGGATGCAAATGGTTTGTTTGTTGACAATTTGTAGTCATACCTACTCTATAGTTGACTAAAGGTTCTTCGATTGTAGTTATATTAGAAGCTAAAACCAAGGCACAACAAGTGAAGTACAGGTCGTTTGTTCTATACAATTCTTGAAATTTAATATTATTTTTTATAATAAAATCTCTTTTGAAAATTTTGTTCCAATTCCAATTTTGAGCAAAATTGAAAATATTATTGGGCATATCTTTGTAAGAAAAAACTTTTTTTTCAGGGAGTTTTTCTACCCTCAAAGCCCAAGGCATGTATTCGGTTATTTTTGTATTAATATTGTATCTATTAGCGCTACAAATGACAATATCACAATCGTTATTTTTAGATTTGTGATACATTTTGTCTAAAAATTCTTTTTCAAAAAAATCATCACCATCTAAAAAAGCTAAATATTCTCCTTTTGCGATTTTTAATCCTTGATTTCTGGCGGCACCAGCACCTTTATTTTTCTGTGATATTACTTTTATTCTTTCGTCTTTTTTTGCATATTCATTTAGTATTTGAAGAGAATTGTCAGTCGAACCGTCGTTAATACAAATTATTTCAAAATCTTGAAAAATTTGGTTTAAAACCGAGTCCAAACATTCTCGAAGGTATTTTTCTGTATTGTAAACTGGTATAATTACCGAAATTTTAGGCATCATTTTTCCTTATTTAATAAAAACTAACATATTTATATTTTGGTGATGTTATTATAAGTTGTGTTTTTGTTGCAATCTTATATGATTTTACATAATCAATTTCATTTTCTACTAATTTATCAAAAATAAGATCTGCAGTACGTTTTTCGCCATCTCTTTCTGCATCATCCAAAATTATTATAAAATCTTCAGCCAAATTATTTGGTATTAAATCTATAATATTTGTTCTTGGATATAACTTATTACCAGCAATAGGTCCATCAATAATAATTAAATCATATTTTTTATTACCTACTTGTTCAACTAAATCTTGATATTTATGATAAATAGGTTCATTATCACAAACTTGGTTTGTATTTTTGTGATATATTCTTACATTTTTATGAGAAATAATCTGTTTTGAAAAATATTCTATCCAGTCTTTATCCTCATCAATAACATCTAAAACAGCTTTTTTATTTTTATTTGCAACATATGCAGAAGTTAATTTTGTACTCTGTCCTAATCCAAATTCCAAAATATTTTTTGGTTGGATGTATTCTAAAATTGAAAAAAGATTACATAAAAAATTGTAAGTTGCTGCAGCATTTGTAGGTATAAAATCTTTTTTAGTTATCCAATTTGTATTGTTTATAATATTATTAAATATAATACCTGCCTGTAATTCAAGATATTGCATGCGTTGTTGTTTTTCAAGTTTATTTTCAACAACTTTTAATATTTTGTTATTTTTTTTGCATTCATTCTCAATAGAATTTATTTTTTGACCATCTTTGATTGTTTTTAATTTTAAATATTTTAATTGTTCCAAAACCTGATCTTCATATGAATCAAAAATATTAGCGCATAAAAATGCATTCGGATAATTTTTAGATATATAAGCTTGCAACTCTTTATAGATATTTAAATTATCATTTTCAATTGTTAATATAAGTTTTGCATTTTGGATATCTTTTAAGGCATTCGGGTCAAAGATTTCATAATTTTCAAATTTTTCACCCCAACGAGCAGGGTTTTTATCAATAATTCCAACAATATTATATTTTTCAAGATTATTTTCTTTTAAGAATTCTTCCAAAAACAAGCTAGCGCCCCAAAAAACAATTTTTTCATCTTTTATGGATTCAATTTGTTCCAAAAGTTTTTTATTATAATCAGTCATTTAATCCTCACCATTCTATGAGCTTAATCAACGCACAAATATATTTGGTAATACATTCACACTTGGTATAGTTTCTCTCAACTCCTTCTTAATACTATCATATGCTAATTCATGATTTCTGTAAATAGTAACCAAAACATCTGCAGGACTTGTTTTTAAAACTTCAGGTGAATAAATTTTGTACCCACAAAAATCTTTTCCCCAAGAAGCCTCATTCCTGTCAATTATTCCGAGAATATTTGGATTTTTATTCTCTTCTTTTTCAAGAACACCTTTTATAAAAATACTTGCACCCCATAAATAAACTTTTTTTTCACCGATATAGTTTTGCAAATATTCTGGAGTTATAAAATCTGCTCTTAATGCTGAACTAAAAATTTGCCAATCGTTTGGCATTAATTCTTTCAAATCTTTTAGAAATTTTTGATATTGTTCATCATTACAAAGAGTCGTTTCCCATCTTATAGCAGTTATAGTTGCATTCATAAAGGCTTTTTCTAAAAAATTATAAATCCCTTTTTTCTGTAAAAAATCTTTTATATACAAACTTGCTTTTACAATATCAATGGTGTAATTAGCTCTGTATGTTTGGACACTGTTTGGTCTGTTAAAACGATAATTAATAAACTCATCATCAATTGCTACAATTTTTTCAGCACAAACAATTGCCATATGTACAAAACATAAATCATCAGGTCCTGTTAATCTTGGAAATTTTAAATCATTTTTTAATAACATTTCTCTAAGATAGAGTTTATTCCAAGGTGCTGTGCCTGTCAGACTAAAAATGTCTTCCGGAAAATCTTTATAGTTAAAGACTTTATTAAAAGGTATTAAACTCAAATTTAATGGTGAATTAGGATTTTTAGTTTCTGTAATATTTCCTTCATCATCAACTTTTTTGGAAGAACATATCGCAATTTCTGCATTATGTTTTTCAGCTAAATTATAAAGTGTTTCTAACATTTGAAGTTCAAAATAATCATCACCGTCTAAAAATTGAATATACTTTCCTTGGGCATTTTTTAAACCGTTGTTTCTTGCAGAACCCGAACCGCCATTTTCTTGGCTAATAACTTTTATCCGAAAATCTCTTTTTGCGTATTCTTCTAAAATCTTAAGAGAATTATCTTTTGAGCCGTCATTAACACAAATAACTTCAAAATCGGTAAAAGTTTGATTAATAATACTGTCCAAGCAAATTGGTAAATATTTTTCAATATTATAAACAGGTATGACTATTGAAACAGCAACCATATAGAACACCTAACCTTGGTATAATTCTTTTGGTATGGCATATAGTAAAGTTTCTTGTTGCTTAGGTTTATAATGATCTAATCTAAATATATAATTTTGATTTTTTAATAAAGATTTTAAATACAAAGGAATGTCAATTATATCTTGACCACCACGATGGTATATAGAAATTGCCATTTGAGGTCTATCTTTTAATATAATTTCCTCACTAGACTTTAATACATCAAGCTCAGCACCTTCAATATCAAATTTTATATAATCAATTTTATCAACATTATATTCCTTTTTAAATTTTTGCAATGTTGTTGTGGTTATAGTGGTCTTATTATTTGAATGCCAACTTTCTAAATTTGTAATATGTGAACCCGAAAAATCAGGTGAAAGCTCAAACGTCAATGTTTGAACCTTATCCCATAAACCATAAGGAATAAGTTCTATTTCCGGAATTTCATTTTTTATATAATAATCTAGTATTGAATCTTTAGTTTTTTCATAGATTGGCTCAAAGGCATATATTTTTTTTAAATTTTTAAAATGTTTTTTAAATACTAATGCTTCAAGGCCATCAAAAAAACCACCGTCAACAACAACTTCTATCGCATCTTTATTTATAAAATCCATGTACTGTCGTTCATAATCAAACCAAGGTTGGGTCATGCTTAATCCAAATTTCTTTTTTACATAATTCTGTATCGGATAAATATCACCATCTAAATGATAATTACAAACCATATTATAAACAGCTTTATCTTCTTCAAAAGTAAACAGTTCAGCAGCTTCTAACATTTCCGGTTTTGTCTGAACTTTTTTACAATGTATTTCCAGTTCTTTATCAACTGCTATATAAGGGCAGTCTATAAATTTCAATATAATTTCATGTTTATGCAGAAACTTCGTTGTTGATAAAAATAACAAATCAAACTTAGAAAGATTTTCTTTAATTTGTGTAGGTGATATAATCTTAATTCCGTCTAATTCGCCAGTTTTAAATGAGTCTACCCATAAAACAATGTTTATATCAGGTCTATTTTTTTCAATATATTCTTTAACCATCATTCCGGTATAACCTGAACCCCAGATTGCTAAACGACAATTTTGGGGAAATTTTTTTGCGAAATCTTCAATCATATAAATCTCCTTAATCGCTATAAACGAATTCTTCTCTTCCATTATCTAATATTAAACCACAAAGTTTAGCATTTTTGTATTTGCCACAACCGAGATCAATACAAATTTTATCCTCTTGAATAAGTGGTGAATCAAATTCTGTATGACCAAAAATAATTTTTTGAGGTAAATAGTGTTTGTTATTATAAAAAGCACTTCTTATATAAACAAAATCTGTTTCATCCTGCTCCTCAAGACTATATCTCGGATTAATGCCGGCATGAACAAATAGGTAATCTTCTGTTAAATGATAAAATTTAAGGTTTCTATAAAAATCACCGTGAGTTTTTAAAATATTGTCAAAATGTCCGCCATAACTTTTTACTGTTGCCGGTCCGCCATAATTCCAAAACAAATAGTTATAGTATTCATCCTGTTTAGCATGTAAAAGTGCATATTCATGAGAACCTATCAAATAAATACATTTGTTTGTTTCGCTTTGTTGAATTACTCTATCAACAACTTCTTTTGATTTTGCACCTCTGTCAATATAATCACCCATAAAGACAAAGATATCATCAGGGCGAATATCAATTTTAGAAAGCACGCTTTCTAATTTTTCCAGTTCACCATGAATATCAGTTATCGCAATATATCTCGGCATTTTTTTAGTTAGCCCTCGATAAATCTGCCCATAGCACGGAATTTAGAATATCTTTCTTCTCTTAATTTTTCTACTGATAATTGAGATAATTCCGCTAAAGCTTTAAGAATTGCTGATTTCATGTTATCTGCAGTTTCTTGATAGTTTGTATGCGCACCACCTAAAGGTTCTTTTATTTCCTCATCAATGATACCAAATTCTAATAAATCCTTAGATGTTATTTTTAAAGCTTCTGCAGCATCTGCAAATCTTGAAGCATCACGCCACAAAATTGATGCACAACCTTCCGGTGAGATAACAGTGTAATAAGAGTGTTCTAACATCATTACTCTGTCTGCCACACCTAAACCTAAAGCACCACCGCTACAGCCTTCGCCGGTAATGATAGCTACTACCGGAACTGATAATTTGTACATTTCTCTTAAATTAACTGCAATTGCTGCACCTTGACCGGTTTCTTCAGCTTTAATTCCCGGATAAGCCCCCGGTGTATCTATCAAAGTTATAATTGGTAGATTAAATTTATTTGCGTGTTTGAACAATCTTAGAGCTTTTCTGTATCCTTGAGGCTGTGGCATACCAAAATTATATTCAAGATTTTCTTTGGTGTTTTTACCCTTTTGAATTCCGATAATCATAACAGGTTTACCGTCGATTTTTGCCAAACCGCCGATGATTGCTCTATCGTCCATTCCTTCTCTGTCGCCATGTAGTTCAATAAAGTCTTGACACATAAGTTCAACATAATCAAGAAATTTTGGTCTTTCTTGGTGTCTTGCAATTTGTAATTTTTGTGAAGGTTTCAATTTTGAATACAACTCCTTTTTATAATCTTCTGCTTGTTTTTCAAAAGTTTGGATTTGATTTTCCATATCTAATCCTGAAGCTTCGCTCATTTTTTTTAGTTCATCTATTTTATTTTGTATATCTATAATTGGTTTTTCAAAATCTAAAACTATTGCCATTTTTATATCCTTTTCATTATATGGTGTCAGCTTGAATTTGATTACAAGCTTACTTTCCCTCGTGCATTTCTAAAATGCTTGCCAGTGTTTTTCTTAAGTTTTTGCGTTTTGATACGATATCAACTTGACCGTATTTAAGTAAATATTCAGCAGTTTGGAAGTCTGACGGAAGTTTTTGACGAATAGTTTGTTCAATAACTCTACGTCCGGCAAATCCTATTCTTGCTCCTTGTTCTGCTATTATAATATCACCCAAAGTTCCAAAACTTGCTGTAATACCACCAAAAGTCGGTTCTGTTAATAAATTAATATATAAAATGCCTGCTTCGTCGAGTTTGCCTACAGCGCAAGAAGTTTTTGCCATTTGCATTAAACTTAACGCACTTTCTTGCATTCTTGCACCGCCGGATGACGTAACCGCAAGCATAGGGATTTTTAAAGCAAGAGCTTTTTCCATAATTCTGGTAACTTTTTCGCCAACTACTGAACCCATTGAACCGCCCATGTAATCAAAATCCATTACAGCAACCGCCAATTTATGTCCTTCGATTTTTGCTAAGCCGGTTATAACAGCTTCATCTAAGCCTGTTTTGTCATGAGCTTTTTTTAATCTGTCAGCATAAGATTCTGTATCGACAAAATTTAATGCGTCAGTAGGTTTTACACCTTTGAAGAATTCTTCAAAAGAACCATCATCAAACAGTTGTGAAATTCTTGTTCTTGCATTTATTCTAAAATGATAATCACAATGAGGACAAACCATCATATTATCTTCAAGTTCTGTTTTTAGGATTTGAGAGTCGCAATGAACACATTTTAACCATAATCCTGGTGTTCCATCCTCTACCCCTCTCATTTCTTTTGCACGTCTTTCAATCTGTGCTTCTTTTCTCTTATCAAACCATTCTTGTATTGACATATATCACTTATGGCGGTGTTTCCGCCCTCCTTTTCTAACTCTACACACCAACATTTTACACCAAACAAAAACTTTCGGTAGACTTTGTTAAGATATTGCAACAGTGGGGAATATTTGTTTTTAATTTTTTGATACAATATTGTTATGGACAATATTCTTGAAATAAAAAATTTGGATTTGTTTTTTAAAGGTGAAGAGGAAGATTTTCAGGCACTCCATGGTATTAATTTAAGTTTTGAGAGAGGAAAGCTTCATTCTATTGTAGGCGAATCCGGTTGCGGAAAGACAATGACTGCAATGACGGTAATGAGGTTATTGCCCAAAACAGCTTATATAAAAAATGGTGAAATATTTTTTAACGGTGAAAATCTATTAGCCTATAAAGAAAAGCAGATGAGGGAGCTTAGAGGGAATAAAATTGCATTAATTCCTCAAGATCCGATGACTTCACTTAACCCGCTTTATACTGTCGGTAATCAATTGGTTGAATCAATAAAAGCACATTCAAAAGTGTCAACTCGTCAAGCGATGCGAAAAGCTCGTGAGGTTTTGGATTTAGTAAAAATTCCTGATATTGAAAATAAATTTAATTTTTATCCTCACGAATTTTCCGGCGGGATGAAACAAAGAATAATTATTGCAATGGCTTTGGCTTGTAATGCAGAATTAATTATTGCTGATGAACCGACGACGGCGTTGGATGTTACAATTCAAAAACAAATAATGGATTTGTTAATGGAAATTAAGCACGAGTTTAATTCCACAATTTTGCTTATTTCACATGATTTGGCGCTTGTAAGTAATTACACTGATACAGTTACTGTCATGTATTCAGGTTATGTTGTTGAACAAGCTTCGGCAAATGATTTCTTTAGAAATCCAAAACATCCTTATTCAAAGGCGCTTTTAAACTCTTTACCGACAACAAATCCGGCATTAAAACTTAAAACTATTACAGGTGCCCCACCAAGTATTCAAGAAAAAATTAACGGTTGTAAATTTCATCCAAGGTGTGATTTCTTTAAAATCGGACTTTGTGATACTAAAACACCGGTATTAACAGATGATAAATTCGGACACAAAAATGCTTGTCTAAGAGCAGGCGAGATAGGTTAACCCTTTACGGCGCCGTCGTTTTCACCGGAAATGAAGTATTTTTGCATCATTAGAAAGAAAATAATGATAGGTATTGTTGCAATTATTGAGCCGGCTGCAATAAACCTCCAGTTTGCAGAAAACATACCTTGAAGGTTATTTATTCCGACCGGTAATGTGTACATTGAATCCTTTGTCAGCATAATACTTGGCCATAGAAATTCGCCCCAAGAACCGATGAAAGTAAATACGGCAAGAACGGCTAATGTAGGTTTAACCATTGGTAAAATTACTTTAACAAACATTTGAAAAACATTGCAACCGTCAACGATTGCCGCTTCTTCGATCTCTTTTGGGATTTTGATAAAGGCTTGACGCATTAGAAAAATTCCGAAAGCGCTTACTGCAAAAGGCATAACTAAGCCAATATAACCCATAACAGCGTTAACACTATCTATTAAATGAAGTTTTAATGTAATTATATAAACAGGGAGCATTATTGCTTGAAAAGGTATCATTATAGTCGCCAATATAGAGAAAAATACGACTTTTTTACCTTTAAAATTCATTCGTGCAAGAGGATAGCCTGCTAATGATGATAAAATAAGGTTTAATAATACGGTTAATCCTGCAACTATCATACTATTTGTAAAATATCCGATAAAGTTAACTCTGTGCCAAACGTCAATGTAATTTATCCAAGTAAAATCTTGGGGGATAATTACAGGTGGGTATGCGAAAATATCTTCATTAATACCTTTTAAGGATGTTGAAGTTAGCCATATAAACGGAAATATTGATAACAAGGATGTTGTTATCAAAATTATATGTATAATTGTTTTTGAAAATATTTTTTTTAACATAATTTTTTATCAATAAATACCGGCAAACGATAAGAAAAAGTCTGATATTACTCCAATAAGCATTGGTAAAATCCATATCATTATAGCGGCACCGAAAACAGGTTTAAAAAGGAAGCTTAACTGGAATACGTTTACTTGTGGTGCTGTTTTGGAAATTACACCTAAAATAATATCTTGTCCTAATGTTGCTAACAAAACCGGTGAGGCTATTTGTAAACCAACATACAAAACGTTCGAAGTTGTTTTTACAAGATAATCAAGGTTTATAATTTTTTCCAAAGGAATATGAACCGCATAAATAGGAAAGATTTCAAAGCTTCTGATTAAAGCGTTAAACAACCAATACAAGCCACCCAGTTGAATAAAAATACAAATTGCCAACAAGGTAATCATACGACTTAATATAGAAGTTTGACTGTTTGTCGTTGGGTCCATAACCATTGCTGAAGATAAACCCATTTGAGTATTAATCATATCACCACCGGCTTCTATTGCCAAAATTATTAGTTGTGCAATATAACCGATTATTGCTCCGACTGCAAAATTTAATAACATTAATAGCATAGGTGAAACGCCTGAAGGTGGTGAAGGTGGATTTAACAATGGTGTTAACATAAATGTTAAAAGCAATGCTAAAGAAAGTTTTACTGTTGTGTTTACTTCTCTTCGATTTAATATAGGCGCAAAACGAATAAAACCAAGTAATCTTGCAAACACAATAAAGCCGGCTGAAAAATATTTTTCAATTCCGGGAAACATTATTGCAATTTGTCTTAAGATTTCGTCCAATTATTCTACCTCTTTAAAAATAGGTGGTTTATCCAGTAATAAGCCTTTTATTTCACTAGTCGGCGGTTTGTCTAATACTTGGATGTCAAATCCGTCAACTTCTTTTATTAAAGTTTCATTCTCTGTTACGTTAACATGGAACAGATATTTTTCTTTGTAATTCTTCATCACGGTAAAACATGTAATGCCTTCTTTTAATGGATGAACAACAAGGGTATTTTTTTTGTTTTCAATTGTTACAATCGGATAAACATCTATTATTTGGTTGTTTTCTATTCTGATATCAGTAAGTTTACCCTTAGTCATTATAATGCAGTCCTCAAAAGCATAACTTTCGAGAGCTGATATCAATATTAAACTCAATATAAAAAACACTTTTTTCAATATTCTACCTACCTAAAATTTTATTAGTTTCAACGAAATTAGCTTTTGGCATAGGTGTTCTGGCAGCCGGCGTATATTTGATTTTTTGTTGTTTATCAATATAAGGAACTTTGCCTGGGTTTTTCATCATATCATTAATTGAAGGCATATTTTTCATAGAATCTTTCATCTCACCTTCAAAAGGAGTTGTGTATTTGTAATAATCTGCAGGTAAAACATAAGTATCAGATTTGGTAACACCATTAAAAGCCAAAGAAACACCTTCCTGAAATAAATTGGTTAAAAGTTTTATAAAACCTAAACCACCGATTACAATTACCAAAAACACCGCAAAAATTTTAGGTGCTGCAGATATTGTTTGTTCCTGAACTTGTGTAACTGCTTGGATTATACCGACAACAAGACCGATTGCCGCTGCTGTTAATACGCAAGGCATTGAAATTGACAGCATTGTCATAAACCCTTTTGCTAAAAATTCAGTTAAGATTTCCATAATTATAGTTCCTTTTGTTTAATATGTTTAATTATTTATTTTTTTGATATGCAAATGACCACAAGTCATCAAGAGATTTTCTTACAGTACTATATTTTTCTATAGTCCATTTATTATCCATATTATTTTTTTCTGTACTTAAAAGAGTTGCATAAGTATTATTTACAATTGTATTAACATTAGTATTAATTTCAATAAGATGGTTATTAATATCAGATAAAATATTGATTCCAATTATTAAAAACATAATAATTAAAATTAGTAAAAAATTATTTAGCGAAAATTGTATTGGTTTCATTTTGTTTTCTCCTTTAATTGTAACTTTGTACCAACCCTTGTACTATCAACGCCCAACCATCTACTGCAATAAATATCAGCAACTTAAACGGTAACGAAATAATCGTTGGTGATAACATAAACATCCCGAGTGCCAGCAAAATATTTGCTACAACCAAATCCAAAACAATAAACGGTACAAATACCACAAAACCAATCTCGAATGCGACTTTTAATTCACTCAAAATATAAGCAGGTGCAATTTCCCACAAGGTTAATTCCTCAGGTGATTTTGGTGGCGTTTTACGTTTCAACTCAACGAAAAATGCTAAATCGCTTTCTCTAGTTTGTTTCATCATAAACTCTTTTAATGGTTTCGAACCCTCCTCAATTGCCAAAATTAAATTTTGACTTTTTTGATAAGGAATTGAACCTTTTTCGTACATTTTTTCAAATACACCACCCATAGTATAAAAAGTTAAAATCATACACAAACCTATTGTTACTATAGAAGGTGGAACTTGAACACCCATTGCCGTTTTCAACAAAGAAAACACTATTGTAAATCTTAAAAAACAAGTCATACAACAAAATGCAAACGGTAACAATGAAAATAAAGACATTACCGTTAACATCTGTAAGACTGGGTTCATATTTCCTAATACTGATTCCATTTTTTTCAACCTTTGGGCGGCACACATTTTGTTATCTCTACCAGCTTTGTCGTTTTGCCTCTTCCGTGTGCCTTTGGAACAAACTACCGACTTGTATTGCGCTGTGTTTCAACCTTTGGGTGGCACACATTTTGTTATCTCTACCAGTTTTGTCGTTTTGCCTCTTCCGTGTGCCTTTGGAACAAACTACCGACTTATTAAAAACTGGGACCTTATTAACTTAATCACTTGTTTATTGTCTTATTCTTTCTGCCAAATTTTTCATTACAGAATCGTATGGTTTTTCTTGTGTTTTATAAATTCCTAACGAAGCTTTATCCATATAATTTTCCTTCTTAGGTTTATATTCATTTCTTAAAGTATCTTTAAAACTCAATTCTGCACCTTTTTCTTCTGAATTTAATTTTGATATCAAATTCGTTCTGTCAGCGTCAGAAGCTATTAAAAATTTTTCCTCGCCTGCAGAAACAATGTAAAGAGTTTTTCTTGGTGCAATATTCATTGAATCAACTATTTTTAAGGTTTTAGATTGTTTTTTTATACCGCAACCTGTTGAGGATTTGAAAACCAGCATAGCTACAACAAAAACCCCAACCATTGCTAATGTGTATACAATAAAATTAGTTAAATATCCCATTTCTATCTCCGTAAATAAGTATTGAAATTACTACATACTTAATAACTTTTCCCCAAAAGTCAATAAATCCTAAGCTTTTTCTTCAACTTCAAAATCGCTGTAATCGAAGTCGTCTTCACCTGTATTATTTGCTGTAGCATTTGGATTATTTGAAACGTTTCCTGAGTCATCTTTTGACTCGTTAGTATCGTTAACATTTTCGATTCTCACGCCAAATCTGTCGTTTATTATAACTAATTCACCTTTAGCTATAGTTTTTCCGCCAACTTTTAGGGAGATTTTATTATCGTAAACTGAACATAAATCAACTATTAAGCCTTCTTCAATACTTTTTAATTCACCAAGAGTTACTTTAACTTTTTCAAACTCTGCAAGCATATCAACTTGTATGCTATCCCATAAATTAGAATTTGTATTATTTTCCATGTCATTTCCTCCGGACATATCATAAGGTTCTATAATTCTTTCATTAGGTTTAATCCTAATTTTTTGCACTATGTTTTCACAGATGAAAGTCATTTCTGATGAATTACTATTTTCAAACAAAACAATATCACCCACATCCAATTTCTTTACATCTGCCAATGGGAATGAAGTGCTGCCAACAAGTAAATTAACTTCAACCGGCGAGAAAGCAAAATCTCTATCCTCAAATCTTGGCGGTTTTTCCTCTGCAATTTGAGGTGATAGAATATCTTTTGGCACTGAAATTATAAATTTGGCAGCTGTTTCAGATATTTCGCTTTTTACATAGTAAGTAAAATGTAGTATTTCACTATAACGGCGGTTTGGTTCTATAGTAAAGTTTGGGGCAAGTGATTCGTAAACAAAATCGTTAAAAGCCGTTATTATTCTTGCTTCAAGTTCTGAAACTTCTGTTAAATCAAATCGTTTATTATTTTTTCCTAAAACTTTGTCTAAAATTACATTGATAGCTTCTTGAGAAATACGAATATAAACATCATTTTTTGCATTAATTTTTACTTTAGTTACAAAAAAAGTTTCGTTTTGTGAAAGTATATTCATATTTTCACTAATCGAAGCAAGTTTATATTCAAACCCCTCAAAGAAAAACTCGTTTGTGCAATTTTTTACAACCGGTGTGAATATTGAATCATACCAAGAAAAATGTTTATATAATTCTTCAAAAAAGATTGAATTCATTTTTTAACCTTCTTCCAATGCCATTGTAGCAGGTCATCGGTTCTTTAAATTTTCAATTTCTAAAAATCGAAAATCTTCTCCCTACTATAGTCCATCTGTATCGTAAAGGTTTTTTTATAAAAAGACATCATCTGTTTGTATTAAAAAAATCTATAATTATGTTAAGATAAATTTATGCAAGAAATTATAATCGGAAAAACATACAAACATTATAAAGGTAATTTATATAAAATTATCGCTTTAGCTAAACATTCGGAAACGACAGAGGATATGGTTGTTTATCAATCTCTTGAAAACGGGCAAGTATGGGTTCGACCAAAATATATGTGGAATGAAACTATAGATAATTCAGGTATTTTGAGGTTTACCTTATGCTAACCCGTGAAGTCCGTCAGTGGATTGAAAAAGTTGAACGAAATCAATATTCATACGAAGACGCTATGTATGAATTTATTCGTTTTTCAAGGTATTTGACAAAAGAAGAAATTTTGCAATTAAAAAAAAGATTAGAAACCTGTTACAAAGCTTAATAAATTACCTTAATCAAGCAATTTATTGTATTTTAAAAACTTTATATTAATGTAGGCAGGTATTTTTTTGTAGGAAAAGTATGAGTTATAGTTACTACTATCAAAATCCCAATATAGCGCCAAAAACAGCGTATCCACCATTTAAAGCTGGGGTTACTGATGTTGTAACAAAACCTACAGAAGCAATTGCCAATGTTATTGAGACAGGGGTTGATACGTTTGTTAAGGAGGAAGATACTAAAAAGAAGAAAAAACGTAAGAAAATAATATATACAGCTTCTTCTGTAATGGTATTAGGTGCTATAGTTGCATTACTTAACCCTAAAATGACTTCAAAATTTACCAATAAATTAAAAAATATACAACAACAAGCAAAACTTAAGAAATTAAAAAGCGAGGACAACCCTATAGCCAAATTTTATCACGCATCTGTAGAAAAAGTTTCAGGGTTAACCCAAAATGTAGCAAATGTTTTTGGTAATGCTAATACTTGGAAAGACGGCGTGTTTAAGAGCATGTGTACTAATCGGGATAAAAAATATTATAGTTTTATAACTAAAAACGAAGGTGTTTATAAAGCTGTTAAAAAAGTTGATAATGGGTTTGTCAGTTTAATGGAAAAACCGCATAAAGCTATCACAAATTGGTTTGATAATTTAGGAAAATTTACGGTTAATGCTAAATATCGTAATAGTGCTAAAAAATTGGATTCATTAGAAATAACATTGAGAGAATATCGAAAAAAATTACCTGCTGATAAACAACGTTTAGTAGATGAGAAATTAAAAGAAATTGCCGGAAGCAGAACTTATTTTTCAAAAGAACAAACTGCTGAGCGGTTTGTAAATCAAGAAAATTTGATGAAAGACATAGAATCGGATTTTTGGACAATAAATGATAAGTATTTCGATTTAGACAATCCTAAAAACGATTCGTTTGGTAAGGTTATGAAAAATCTGTTTACTCGTAAAAGTTCAAGAGTAAAAGGAACTGATTATTGGGTTCAGGATGCTTTGCAAAGCAAAAAGGCAGAAGTTGAGAAACAAGGTCAAAATGCAGTTGAAAGGCTGATGGGTAACGGTAAAGATAAAAAAGGCTTATATGATGAAGTTATAGACTTGATGGACGGGTATATAACAAAAGAAGAACTTGCAGTTTATCAGAAAAACTTAAATAAAGCCGGTAAAAGCTTGAGAAAAGCAAATATTAGCGAATGTGTTGATTATTTTGACAAAAAACGAGATTTAATTATGGGTGGTGCACCAACCGATATATTAACGGCACTAGGTGGTTTAGGCTTGTGCGGATTAGCTGTTGCCAGAGCTGATAATAAAGAAGAACGTCAATCTCGACTACTTACAGCCGGTGTGCCGGTAGTATTAGGGTTTGGCTCATCATTAGCTTTAGCCGGTGCGCTTGTATCCGGTCCTGTCGGTTTGGCTGTTGGTGCAGCAGTTTCGGTTATAACAGGTATTGGATGTGATTTGATTAACAAAAGATTGTTTGGTGATAAAGATGAGTTAACACCGGAAGAACAACTTGCGCAAAATAAAAAGACAAAGGTGGTTAAAAATGCTTAACGTAATGTTTCAACAATTTTTAGAACATTTTTTTTCAATGTTTCGTAATCCTTGTTATTGTCGATTACAAAATCCCAATCCTGAATATTATCTAAATCAACTTCGGTAACATCGTCTTCGCCGATTAATTTCCCGCCACGCAATTCCCTTATTTCACGTTCAGCTTCAACTCTGATTGTTATTGCACCAGCTTTTTTAAACACATCATATTCATGTTTGATACGTACATCTGTTACAACGATATTTCCTTCTTGAGCAATAATTTTATCAAGCCAATAATCCGGTGATTGACTTCGCCCCCAGTTACCTAAATCAATTAAGCCTTGTCTATATTGAACTTTGTTAGCTTCGATTTCTTCATAAGTCAAATTATTTAGTTTTCCGTATTCAATTTTTATAATATCGCCCATTGCACAACGTCTAAAATCTTTCATTTCTTCCAAAAGAATTTTAGCTGCCGTATCTTTACCTGAATATTGTTTTCCTGAAAAAGTTATAATCATAAATTTTATAATACTACAAAAATTATTAACTTTTATTAATTAAAGTAGCAAATTTTATTCGTTGTTTGTTTTTATATAAATGTAGAATTCTATAGGTGATTTGTGGTAAGTAGTGTTTCAAATAATTATGGAAACTATTATTATGACGGGAATAATGTGTATACTCGTCAAGATCCTGACAAAGCACGTGCCGGTGTGATTTTAGCCGGTGTGGCAACTGCTGCTATTGCGAAACTGCTACCGAGTTTTTCTAATCCGTTTTTTAAACAAGTGGCAAAAGAACACGCTAATAATCACCTTTATAAAGATGCTTTTATGCAATCAATCAATAATTCCGGGTTAAAAGAAAAAGGGCTGAATTTTGTTAACCTGACATCGTCTGAAAAATATAAAGATATTGCTGCCGGTTTCAATGCTTGTTATATGCCCGGTTCAAAATCTATTATGTTAAATGCAGAGAAAGCTACTATATCAGGGTTTCATGAACTCGGACATGCTATGAACCATTTGAAAAGTAAAACAGGCAAATTGCTTCAAAAATGTCGAAAACCCGGTTATGCAATAGTCGGTTTAATGGGCTGGATGGCATTAAATGTGAGGAATAAGCCAAAGGGCGCTGAACGAAATTTTGAAGAAGTTATAGAAGATAATGCCGGTAAAATTGCATTTTGTGCAATGTTGCCGACTGTTATTGAAGAAGCAATGGCAAGTTATAAAGGTGTTAAACTTGCCAAAGAGGCCGGATTAGCAGAACCTCTTGTAAAAAATCTTAAAAAATTATACGGAAAAGCTTTATTAAGTTACCTTGGTTATGCAACAATCTCCGGTTTGTCTGTTTTTGTAGCGAGTAAAATCATGGAAACATTTACCCGACCAAAAAAAGTCGAGCCGCAGGACTGGCACAATACCTATTAAAACGGCTCGACTTATAAGCTTAAATTATTCGGTTCTTTCTGATAGTTCTTTGTCCATAAGGTAAAGAGCTACTTTATCTTCACCAAATAATTCAAGACGTTTGATAATATTTTTGACAGTTTCTTCTTCTTCAACTTGTTCTGCAATAAACCAATCGATAAAATTTAGAGTCATTCTGTCGCATTCTTCTTCTGCTTTTTTGGCAATTTCCATTATAGAATTTGTTATACTTTTTTCGTGTTCATAAATATAGTTAAAAATGGATAAGATACCGTTAAATTCAAATTCTGGTGTTTTAATTTGTTTAAGAGTTACAAAACTGTTGCAATCAATTAAGTAGTCAAATATTTTTAACCCGTGTTCAACTTCTTCTTTGGCTTGAATTTTGGTCCAAGTTGCAAATCCGTTTAAACCAAGTTCTTTTAAATATGCTGACATTGATAAATACAAATATCCTGAATAGAATTCTTTGTTTATTTGTTCGTTTAAGATTACGTTTATATTTTCACTAATCATCTTTACTCCTCCATAAACCGTGAATATTACAATGCTCAAGGGCTTCTAAATCTGATTTGCAATCATTTATATTAAATTCAGCCGGTTCGTTAGGGTTAAGATATTTAAGACAGAATTTTGACTTATCTTTAGCAATTACTTCAATAAATTGGATATAATGTTCTTCACTCATTGGATGATTTCTTAAAGTAACAAATTTTCCGTTTTCATTTTCTTCAAAAATTGGTTCGTGTTTTTCTGCAAGTTCATTATTTTCTTCATATTTAGGTGTTAACCGTTCCATGTTTTCACCGCAACAAACCAAAACCCCGTTTCCGGAAATTAGTACTTGAACGATGTTTCCACATTCAAGACATTTATAAATTTCGAGTTTTTCTGTCATTTTTTATCCTTTCGTTTTTAAGTATTTTCATATTATCTTTTTAAAGATTTTTTTCATTGTAGTAATGGCTAATTTGTGATATTATTTCGATATGGAGAATTTTTTTAATACATCAGCGAATAGCGAACCAACACCTTTGCAAGAGCAATATGACGGTTTAAAGGATAATTATCAACAAATATTTATTGAAGCGGCGGAAAGTATAAGAGCTGCAGTTGATAAATTTAAACCTGAAAACCCTTGTGCATCTTGTTCAAACAAAGATTGTCATATTGAAAAGAAAGATCCGTTTTCGGATTATCCTTATAATTGCGCTTATAGAGAATGGCAACAGCAAATTCTTACATTCTTGGCGGGTGATTATAAACAAAGACTCAAAAATACTTATCAAGCAATAATGGATAAGAAAAACGAGTGTGAGTGTATAAAATGCGGTAATTGTTGTCGTTTGGCAGTAAGTGAATATTCTTATGAGCAACTTAAACAAAGAGCTACACGTGGTGATAAGTTTTCTAAAGATTTTGTATCAGTTTTTGTACCTTATCAAAATGAAGAAGATGCAAAAAATGCAAATCCTGAATATTTTGAACTTCTTAATAAACTTGTTACGGAAGACAAGATCTATTATTATTATTGCCCTAAGTTAAAAGATAATATGTGTTCTGATTACGAAAACAGACCGGATGTTTGTAAAAACTTTCCGCATAATCCTCTCAAACTTTTACCGTCATCTTGTAGTTTTAATGTATGGAAAAATTCTGTTAACAGAGAATCTTTAATGCTAAAGGCAAAAACAGACATTATTGCGTTTTATAAAAACAGATTGGGTTAAGGTTTTATATGTTAGTTTTATCAGGTTTAAGTTTAGTTGAATTAGAAAATTTAATGTTGGATTTTGGTGCAACAAAATTTAGAGCAAAGCAAATCCACAATTGGATTTATTCAAAATCAGTTTCTTCGATTGATGAAATGACAAATCTTTCAAAAGATTTTAGAGAAGAGTTGAAGCAAAGAGCAAAGATTACAGAAACGAAGATTAAAATAAAACAAGTTAGTTCGGACGGTACTATAAAATATTTAATAGAATATCCGGATGGTGAATGTGTTGAGACAGTTTTAATGCGTTTTGATAATCGTGCAAATCTAACTGCTTGTGTAAGTTCTCAAGTCGGTTGTGCCGTAAATTGTTCGTTTTGTGCAACCGGAAAACGAGGGTTTATAAGAAATCTTACTTATCAAGAAATTATTGAACAAGTTTTAACAATTCAAAGAGATACGGGATTAAAAGTTACTAATGTTGTATTTATGGGACAGGGTGAACCTCTTTTAAACTTAGATAATGTATTAAAAGCTTTAAAAATATTTAATGATGATTTTCAAATTGGTGCAAGAAGGATAACAATTTCAACAAGCGGAATTATTCCAAAAATCAGAGAACTTGCCCAAAGTGAATTACAATCAACTCTGGCGATATCTTTACATGCACCAAATCATATTTTAAGAGCAGAATTAATGCCTATTGAAAATAAGTATCCGCTTGATGAATTAAAAAAGGCATTGCTGGATTATGTTGATAAAACCGGTAGAAGAATTACGATTGAGTACATTCTTATTCACGGTTTTAACGATACGATTGATTGTGCAAAAGAATTGGCGTATTTTTTAAAGAATATAAAATGTAATATAAATTTGATTCCATACAATGCTGTTGATGATACAAAGTACAAAAAATCATCTAACAATGATATTATGAAATTCAAATATTTATTGGAACATTCCGGTAAAAAGGTTACGGTAAGATTAGAAAGAGGAGCTGATATTGATGCGGCGTGCGGTCAATTAAGCGGTAGGAGCAAGAGTGAATAATATTTTTGTTAAAAATATTGCAGCCTTAGTTTTAAAAAATCCCAATTTAGCCAAAAAGCTACAAAGTTACTTGCCGACTGAAGTGCCTAAAGTTGTCCAAGAAAATGGCGCTTATAATCTTTTGTATAAAGAAAAAATGTTACATAATGTTCTTAATCCTTTGGCGGAAGCACAACAAATTTTTGCAATGGCTAAAAATGAGCCGGTTTCCATACACATAATTTATGGGTTAGGGTTGGGTTATTTATTTCAATTTGCGGCAAGAAATTCTAAGGGTGCTGTAATTTTATATGAACCTGATTTGAATATTTTGTGGTCATCATTAACCGTGGTCGATTTTTCAAATGATTTTTTGCAAGATAATGTGTTTATTACAGATACGTTTGAAGATTTGTCAGAAGCTGTTTACAAAAAATCCGGCATGAAAAATTCACCGGAATTGTTATCTCTTAGCTCGCAAAGGGAATTGGATGCAGAAGGGTTTAATGAGTTTGTAAGCAAAATAAAAAATACTGTTGGTAGTTTCTATTTAGATTTAAAATATACAAAAGAAAAGTTTTATCCTTCATTGAAAATGCTTTTTGCAAATATTCCTAATTTGATGAATGAAACGCCGCTAATACATTTAAAAGATTTTTTGAAGGGAAAAACTGCTGTTTTAGTTTCTGCCGGACCAACTTTGGATCGAAATATTGAAACATTAAAAAAATACAGAAATAAGTATGTACTATTTACTGTCGGAACTGCTGTAAAAACACTTTATCAACACGGAATAAAACCGGACTTTCTATCTGTTATAGAAACTTATAATTCTACAAAACAGCTTGAGGGTTTGGATTTATCGGATGTTAATTTTATAACCGAACCGTATTCGCATTCTGATTTAAGAAAATTCAAATTCAAAAAAAGATATTCTCATATTTCTGCAAATATGCCGATAAATCTTTTTTGGGGCGAAATTTGTGATGAAAAAGTTGATGAATACTGGTCAAAAGGGACAGTTTCTTATACAATTTTAAACTGTGCAAGATTGCTTGGTTGTTCAAAAATTATTCTTGTAGGGCAAGATTTAGCTTATATTGAAGGGCATTGTTACAGTAAAGATTCAGCTTATAAAGATTTGATTTGTGGGCAAAATCCTGAAACAGGAATATGGGAGATTATGGCAAAGGATTTGGAAAGCTTTGCTAATTCTCTGTCTGCACATCCTAATTTGGAACAAAGAGTTGTTATCGCTAAAGATAGACTTAAAAATCTAAATAATTCATTACATATAGTTAAAGGTATTAATGGCAATATGTTACCAACAGAGTCTGTATATGCAGCTTTCGTAAAACCTTTAAGTGAATATGCTTTGCATTTTAATGACAGAGATTATATCAACACTTCATTAGTAGGCGCACAAATAGACGGGTTTAAAAATATTTCTTTAGAAGAAGCTTTAAAAGATGTAGAAGATATCGAAAGTTTAGAACTTAATGTTGATTTTAATTATGATAAGAATTTAATTTCTTCAAAACTCAATAATAAACTGGAAGAGCTAAAAAGTGCGTTAAGTATTATTGAAAACGGTAAAAAAGATATAAAAAACTTAAATAATGAAATTAAACGTTACAGAAATGCAAATCAAGAAGTTTTGAAGTTATTAAAAAAAGTTTCTTTAACGTATTTAAGCCTATCTTCTGATTTTTCAAACAAATCTGAAATTTTTAATTTTATAACATCAGCTGATAAAATTAACTTAGATTATGAAATGAAAATGACAACTGAATTTACCGTTGAAACAACAACAGCACTTGTTGCTAAAATTGAAAAATTTTATACGAATGCAGAAAAAAGAATTGATGAAATAGATTTACTTTTAAAAAATGTGTTAAGAGGTTTGTAATGAAAGTTCTTATACAACGTGTAAAAAAAGCTTCAGTAACGATTGAAAACAACTTGTATTCAAAAATTAATAAAGGTATTTTGGCTTTTGTCGGAATTGAAAAAGGCGATTCTGCAGAGCTTGTTGAAAAAATGGCTAAAAAAGTTGTGAATTTAAGAATTTTTCCTGATGAAAATGACAAGATGAATATGTCTTTGCTGGATGTTCAAGGTGAAATGCTTATTGTTTCGCAATTTACACTTTGCGGTGATTGTAAAAAAGGAACGAGGCCGAGTTTTGACAAGTCTGCACCACCTGAAATCGCAAATGAATTATATGAAAATTTTATTAAAGAAGTAGCTAAGTATGATATTAAAACCGGAACCGGCAAGTTTGCTGCAATGATGGATATAGAACTGATTAACGACGGTCCGGTAACGTTTATGCTTGAGTTGGAAAATAAATAGGTTTAATAACTCTTCAGTTTGAGAAAAAATATCTTTTTGTGATATTTGATTTGACCTTATTATTTGTTACAAACATTAACAGAATTTATATACTAAAAAACATCTTCATGCTAAAATTTTATCAAAGGAATTATATTATTCTTAGTACGACTTAGAGAGTAAAAGGAGAAAATACTAATGGCTCAAAAAAGAGTATGGTTATTCCGTGAAGGTAATGCGGATATGAGAAACCTCCTTGGTGGTAAAGGTGCTAACCTTGCTGAAATGACTAACTTAGGTCTACCGGTTCCACCAGGATTGACTATCACAACAGAAACATGTATGGATTACATCAACGCAGGCAACAAAATGCCGGAAGGTTTGATGGATGAAGTAAAAACAGCTTTAAAAGAAGTAGAAGCACAAAAAGGACAAAAATTTGGCGATGCTGAAAATCCACTTTTGGTTTCAGTTCGTTCAGGTGCAAGAGTTTCAATGCCAGGGATGATGGAAACTATTCTTAACCTTGGTTTGAATGACCAAACTGTTGAAGCTATGATTAAACTTACTAACAATCCTCGCTTCTGCTATGACTCATACAGAAGATTTTTAACTATGTTTGGTTCAGTAGCTTGGGAAATGGACAGACAAAAATATTTTGAATCTGAGTTAGAAAAAGTTAAAGAAAGAGAAGGCGTTAAACAAGATACAGAAATCTCTGCAGAAGGTTTAAAATCTCTTATTCCTGTTTACAAAGCAGTTATTAAAGAAGTTACCGGAAAAGAATTCCCACAAGATCCTTACGTACAACTTCAAGAAGCTATTGAAGCAGTATTCAGATCTTGGAATATTCCACGTGCAGTTGCTTACAGAAACATGAACAAAATTGATCACAATTTCGGTACAGCAGTTAACGTTCAATCAATGGTATTCGGCAACATGGGCGATGACTGTGCTACAGGTGTTTCATTCACTCGTAACCCTGCTACAGGTGAAAACAAATTCTATGGTGAATACTTAACTAACGCTCAAGGTGAAGACGTTGTTGCAGGTATCAGAACACCAAAACCTATTGCTGAATTAGAAACAGAAATGCCAGATCTATACAGACAATATGTTGATATCGCTAAAAAACTTGAACTTGGATACAAAGATGTTCAAGATATGGAATTTACTATTGAAAAAGGTAAATTATATATTCTTCAAACTCGTAACGGTAAAAGAACTGCAGCTGCTGCTGTAAGAATTGCTGTTGAAATGTGTGAAGAAGGTATCATTTCTAAAGAAAGAGCAATTCAATTGGTTGATCCATATTCAGTTAACCAAATCTTACTTCCTTGCTTTGACGCTAAAGCTATGGCTGAAGCTAAGAAAATTTCATCAGGTGTTAACGCATCTCCGGGTGCTGCTGTTGGTAAAATTGTATTTGATACAGAAGAAGCAGCTCAAAGAGGTGAAGCTGGTGAAAAAGTTATCTTAGTTCGTATCGAAACTTGTCCTGATGACATTCACGGTATGGCTGTTGCTCAAGGTGTTTTAACTCTTCGTGGCGGTGCTACTTCTCACGCTGCAGTAGTTGCTAAAGGTATGGGTAAACCTTGTGTGTCAGGTTGTGAAGATATTAAAATTGATTTAGATAACGAAACTTTAACTGCTGCAGACGGAACTGTATACCACAAAGATGACATTATTTCTCTTGATGGTGGTAAAGGTCTTGTAATGGCTGGTGCTGTTAAGTTAGTTGAAGCTCAAATTGATGAAAATTGGAACAAATTCTTCTCTTGGGTTGATGAAATCAGAACAATCAAAGTAGAAGCAAACGCTGATACGCCAAAAGACATTATCAATGCTAAGAAATTTGGCGCTGAAGGTGTTGGACTTTGTCGTACAGAACATATGTTTATGGACCCTGAAAGATTACCTTGGGTACAAAAAATGATTATTGCCGGAACACCGGAAGCTAGAAAAGAAGCTTTAGCTAAACTTCTTCCTATGCAATATGCTGACTTCTATGCAATGTTCAAAGAATTAGGCGATAAACCTCTAACAGTTCGTCTTTTAGATCCGCCTCTTCACGAATTTTTACCTAACAAAGAAGATTTAATTGCTGAAGTTGCAACTCTTAAAGCTACAGGTAAAGATGCTTCTGAAAAAGAAGAAATGCTACACATCGTTGAAGGTTTATCTGAATCTAACCCGATGATGGGGCTAAGAGGTTGCCGTTTAGGTTTAACTTATCCTGAAATCAATGAAATGCAAGTTAGAGCAATTTTCGAAGCTTGTTGTGATTTGAAAAAAGAAGGTTATGCAGTTAGACCTTGGATTATGATTCCTTTGATCGGTCATGTTAACGAATTAAAAGTTGCTAAAGAAATTTTAGTTCGTGTAGCTAAAGACGTTATGACTGAAAAAGGTATCGAAGTTGAATACAAATTTGGTACTATGATTGAAATTCCTCGTGCAGCATTAACAGCAGATGAAATTGCTGAATACGCAGAATTCTTCTCATTCGGTACTAACGATTTAACTCAAATGACATTTGGCTATTCAAGAGATGATGCTGAAGGTAAGTTCTTAAACAGATATGTTGAACAAAAAATCCTTCCGTCTAACCCATTTGAAACTCTTGATACAAAAGGTGTTGGACAGTTAGTTGAAATGTCAATGACAAAAGGTAAGGCTGTCAACTCTGCTTTAGTTGGTGGTGTTTGTGGTGAACACGGTGGTGATCCTGATTCAGTTAAGTTCTGCCATAAAATTGGTTTGGACTATGTATCTTGTTCTCCATTCCGTATTCCTCAAGCTAAACTTGCTGCAGCTCAAGCAGTTGTTGAAGCTAGAAAAGAAGAATTAGCATTAGTTTAGTTCTTATAATGGTATCAAAAGTGGGTTATTGCTTTGCAATAGCCCACTTTTTTGTTATAATTTTTTCTGTAAGATTAAAAACAAGGAGTATAGTATCATGTCTATTCAAAAAATTTTACCTGTTGCAAGAAAAATGGGTGAAGAAAATTATGCAGCATATAAAGCTTTTAAAAAAAGTTCGAAACAAATGGATGGTAAAATTTATTCGGCAACTCTTAATTTAACTGGAGTTAGCTTAATGGATACGGTAGATATAACTCTTAAAGATAAAAAGAAATTGCCAACAGGTTTCATGGACTTAGCAAAAGCAGTTTATAAAAAATATTTTCCACGTGCTGCATCAGAAGATGCAAGGAAAACCGTAATATTATCTCGCCAGAATTTTGAAAAAGATCATGTAAATCGCTCAATTGTTACTGTAACTGAAGATAAGGATGGTGTTTTTGCTCATGGCTTTTTACATTTTGAAAGAAATAAAAACAATATAACGGCTAATGTTGAATCAAATTGTGAAGATGTCTTATTTAGATTATCAACGATTATTGATTTACCTGAAAAAAACTCAAAAGGAAAACATAATGTTGATTTGAATTTAAGTTCAGCTAAAGATATACTTTTTGAAGAAAAAGACGGTAGAACTAAAATATCACTTACAACACCACCAACAAAAGAAGTTCCTTTTCTAGGTATTCAAATTGAAGCACCAAATAAAATGTTGGAAAGCATATTTAGTGATGATATAGAAAATTCTATTGCTGAGGCAATGGTAGAGGCTGGTATTAAAATATAGTTTATAAATAGAAAATTCGAATAAAAATCCCTAAAATCAAAAATTAAATGATTTTAGGGTTTTTATTTATTTTAAAATATCCTATTCTCTAAAACTCAAATCCGGTAAAGATTTCTTTAAGACAGATCTTACATTAGCCATTTGGGCTTCTATAGTTTCATCTGTTAAAGTTGCGTTTACATCTTGCATTTTAATTCTAAATGCAACAGATTTAAAACCTTCTTGAACATGTTCGCCTTCGTAGATGTCAAAAATTTCGCAACCTGTGAACATTTTGTTATCTACACCTTTTTTGATTATCTTTTCTAAATCATCCCAAGAGGTTGTTTTAGGAACAATCACTGCTAAATCTCTTTGTACTTCAGGGAATTGAGGAAGTTTTTTATATCTTACAACAGATTCACTTACGCCGGATATTAATAAATCTAAGTCCAGTTTAAATAAAAATGCAGATTGATTTAGTTTTAATTTACCTCTCAATTCAGGATGAATTTCGCCGTAATAACCAATGATTTCCGGTTTTTTACCTAACATTGTTAAAACAGCAGTTTTATAAGGGTGAAGTGATTTGTGAGAATCAGCCAAAGGCGAATCAGCTAAAAGAGAGAATTTAATTCTTCTTGTTAACCCAAATTCTTCTAAAACTTTATCTACAATACCTTTAACAGTGTAAAAATCTACTTCGCCTGTACATTGCCATAAAGATTTTTGTACATTACCTGTTATAATACCGGCTAATGTTTGAGTTTCTTTTACACCGGAATTCTTTTCATCGGTTTGAGAAGTTTTGATATATGTTCTTCCGATTTCGTAACCCCAAAAAGTTTTTTGTCCGTTATCATAATTATATTTCATACAATTTAAAAGACTTGCTGCCATTGTTTGACGAAGCATTGCAAATTCTTCAGAAGCAGGATTTTCTACAAAAATTGCATTTTCTTTATCGTATGTCATGTTAAACTGTTTTAATAAAGGCTCACCAATCAAAGAAGATGTTTGCATCTCATTTAATCCGCAAGCAAGCATTATTTCGTTAATACGTTTTAAAACTTTTTCTGCTAAAGAAATTTCAGCAGGATTTGTTTTGTTAGGTAATGTTGGTGTAATTTTATCATATCCGTTAATTCTTGAAATTTCTTCAATCAAATCACACTCTCTGGTTACATCTTCTGCTCTGAATGACGGAACTCTAACTTTGCAAGCCATGTCGTTTTTACCTAAGATTTCAAAACCTAAGTTTTCAAGTATTGATAAACATTTTTCTGCTTCAATTTCACAACCCAAAAGTCTTTTAATTTGTGCATATCTCAAAGTTATATCAATAGGTTCGATTTCGTTTACGCCTGTTTCAACTATTCCTTCAAATTTTGCGTCGGCATATTTTTCCAATAATTCAATAGCTCTCAATAACCCAGGTTTAACCGCTTCTATATCTACACCACGTTCAAATCTTGCAGCTGCATCAGAACGGTAGCCGACACTTCTTGAACTTCTTCTTGTTGTTGCCGGATAGAAATACGCACCTTCTAAAGCAATATTTTTAGAATTATCGTCAATTTCGGAGTTTGCACCGCCAAAAACACCGCCTAAACAAACAGGTGCATCTTTTGTTGCTATTAATACAGAATCTGTGGTCAAAGTTCTTTCCACTTCATCCAGTGTTACAAGCTTTTCACCTTCTTCTGCACGTCTTACACATAAGTAATTATTAAGCTTGTCATAATCAAATGCGTGAAGTGGTGTTCCGTATTCTAATAAAACGTAGTTTGTAATATCAACAACGTTATTGATAGCTCTAATTCCTGATGATACCAGTCTTTTTTGCATCCAATCAGGTGAAGGTTTAATAGTGATATCCTTTAAAATACCAATTGAATAATATTTGCATACTTCAGGATTTTTGATTTCAACTTCAAAATCCAAAGTCTTGTTATTTGTTTGTGAAATCGGATTTTTAGGTGCAACTATATTTAAAGGTCTGTTAAATAATGCTGACAATTCTCTGGCAATACCGATAACAGACATTTGATCACCACGATTGGCTGTAGGTGCAGTATGAATAATGTAATCTTTTTCAAAACCTAAAACGTCTTCAACGTCTAAACCAATTCCTACATTAGGGAAAATACGGTTAAGAATTAAAATTCCGTCCTCTTCTTGGTAATTTCTGTCATTTACACCAAGTTCATCATCTGAACAAAGCATGCCTTGCGATTCAACACCACGAATAACAGCAGGTGTAAGCTCAAATTGTTCACCGGATTTACGATCAAGCACTTTACTGCCAACAGATGCGTATGGAATAATTTGTCCTTCTTGAATGTTTTGTGCACCACAAACAACAGTTTTAAGTCCGGAACCGATATTCACGGTTACTAAATGTAATCTATCTGAATTTGGGTGATTATCAATTTTTTCAATTTTTGCTGTTCTTATATTTGTAAATTTAGGTTTTACTTCTTCAATTTCTTCAACTTCAAGTCCGCTCATAGTAAGCTCATGAGCAATCTGAGCAACTTCTATTCCGCTTAAATCAACTAATTCGTTTAACCATTTTAATGAAACTTGCATAATTATTACCTCGCTATTTGTTTATAATTATACAATAAATATGTTTAATGTTTACCGAATATTGTTTTTGAGTTAAAATCGAGTTAAATAAAAGGAGATATCTTTATGATAATGATAGCTGTAGCGTTACTTTTAAGCTTTGTCTTATGCTTACTTTTAGGCGTACCTTATATTGACTTTTTGAAAAAGAAAACAATAGGGCAATATATTTTGGATGTAGCACCGGAAGCACATGCGCAAAAAGCCGGCACGCCGACTACCGGTGGTGTTTTTATAATTACGGCAATTATTATTTCTTCAGTAATATCACTTTTAATGGCTCAAAAAATGGACAGTACTGCAGGAATTATTTTAACTACATTATTGTTTATGGCAATTGCAGGTTTTCAGGATGATTATTTAAAACTTAAGGGTTGTCAAAATAAGGGTTTAAGTCCTCGTGGTAAATTGTTTAGACAAATTATTATTGCGTTAATTCCGACTGTTTATGCCTTAAAATCTTATGGTACGGTTATAACTCTTGGTTCTTTGAGTTTTGATATCGGAATTTTTTATCCGTTTTTAGCGGTATTTATTGTAACAGGTGCATCAAATGCGTACAATCTGACTGACGGTCTTGACGGATTAGCAACATCTGTAGGAATTCCAGCCTTTTTAGCTTGTGGAATTATTTCTTGGTTAAGTGGTCATAGTGTAGTTGCAATAATTTGTGCTGCTGTTATAGGTGCTTCTATTGGATTTTTAAAATATAACAAACCAAAAGCTCAAGTATTTATGGGTGATACAGGTTCTTTAGCTCTTGGCGGTTTGCTTGGAACTTTAGCTATTTTAGGACGGTGTGAACTTTTATTAGCAGTATTTGGTTTCGTAATTGTAGCAGAAACTTTGTCTGTAATTTTGCAAGTTACAAGTTTTAAACTAACAGGCAAACGTATTTTTAAAATGTCGCCAATACATCACCATTTTGAACTTTGTGGGCATTCAGAAATTCGTATAGTTAAAGAATTTACTACAGTTTCATTAATATTTGCGGTTATTTCAGTTGTTTTATACTTTATCTTCTGAATTCTTTATTCTAAACCTGTTGGCTAATTTTTGGGTTATTATTTCATCTTGTTTAGTAACGCTTTCCGGAACGTGTAGTAAGCTTGTATCTAGGTTAAGTTGCCCTTTAGTTTCTCGTCTGATAGTTTTGGCTATCATTTCAGGATAAGCCGCTTTTTGACGGAATGCTGATTTTGGATTATTTATTTCAAAAATAGTTCTATTCAAATATTTTTGCAAGTTACTTGCAATATCTACATCGGTAGTTAGTTGAATATACATATCAAGTGGCATTGAATTTCGGTTATTATTATATTCTGCTGATACTAAAATATAATTAGACAAACTATCCGCACCGCCTCTGGATTGAGGTATGATATGTTCAATTGTTGCAACTGAGGTACTCAAAAGTCTTTTGGCAATGTTTTCGTGTGGTTGTTTGGAGTATTTTACAATAAAAGCATCAATATCTCTTGATGAAGAAGGTAGCTTATGCCAACGATAGTAAATCTTCATCAATTTATCTATATCTTTACCGTTTGCTGTTAAAGCAAAAAGTTTTTCTAAAGGTGATTTTCTGCCAAAAGTATCGTTTTCTATTTTTACAAGAGCTTCATCTCTGATTGCTCTAACTTTTTCTGCTAAATCATTGTCTAATGTTTCAATAATTTTATTTCCGCTATTTAGAATGCGCGTTTGTTTAACTTTTAATCTCTCTAAAGCTTCAGGCGCTTCTTCTATTAAGATATCTTGAAAATCTCTTTTATTTTTATGTTCTGCATCTTTAAAAATATCAAACATAATTGCTTCAATATCGTGCATGTATTTGACATGACCTTGTAGTAAATTTATAGCAGATTGAGCATTTGCTCTTTTGTGTAATTTTTGAAATATCTCTTTTGCTAAATCCGGTGCTAATAGTAATTTATCACTATATGCGCATCTTAATTTGTTAACTTGGCCCATTAAAAATTCAGCGTGAGGATCTTTTCCGTAAAAATTTGGCATTGTATACAATGGTGCCACGGAATTATCCGTGGCACCATAAATGTTAGCCTTATTTTTCGATTCAGACTGATTTCTTGATTTATATAAAAATGTACTTTTAATAGCTGTTGTCTGGTTTAAATTTATTTTCATAATATCTTTTTACACATGATAATAAAATCAAAACACGTGAGTCAAATTTTTTAATAGTTTATTCAAAAAATTGTTACATTTCTATAGACTTGTGATTTAATTCTGTAATTTAATCTATTTCTTTTAAAAATTTTACATAATAAGAACTAAATATCGGGATAATTGTTAATACTAATAAAACATTGATAATTCCATATTTTTCAGCAACTAAACCCAAGAAAGATAAACAGAATGCCACTATACCCCAACAGAAACCATTAACAAATCCTGCAACTATACTTTTATATTCAGGCAATGTTTGTTGAGCCAAAACTAAAACGACAGGTTGAGCAAGCATTGTTGTAAATCCGGTTAGAGCAAAAATTATCATTGAAAGTACCGGTTCAGTTTTATATGTTGCTGCAAATGCGCACATGAGAGGGAATGTTGCCCACATTGAAAAATAGATAATAGATTTTGAACCGAATATTTTTTCAAATTTTGGACTTAAATAAGAACCGACAGCACCGGCAAAAACGAATAGAAATAGTGCAGAACCTATATAAAATGGTGAATAGTCCATAGATTTCCATAAGAATGGTAAAAGTATACAGGAACTGTTTGTTACGAGGCTTTTCATCATCGCAACAATCATTAGATATTTCATTTGATTATTGAATAAAATTTCTTTAAATGACTTTAGAAAATCTTTATGTTTTGGTTTTTCAAAAGTAACTGATAATTTTGGTACAAAAATAAACATTGTAAACGCTAAAACTAAGCCAATTATTGAAGTATATAAAACTTTATCTAAGCCTGCAACTTGTGTTATGTAAGCTGCTAATAAAGGTCCGATTGCGAAACCTAAAGAACCCAGACTTACAAAAAATCCCATATTATCAGAGCAGTTTTTACCGGAAAAAAAGTTCACAAATCCCATTGCTTGCGGATGAAAAAAACTTCCACCTAAACATCCTAAAATCATAAAAATCGTAAGCAAAGTTATGTTTGGAGATGCAGGTGCTAAAGGAATAAATATTGCAGCTAATATCATTCCCCAAAAAACAAAAAATCTTTTCAACATATTATCAGCAAAAAAACCAAAAATTGGCTGTAGCATATTAGAACAAATTTGCGTTATTGCTGCAATGACTGTAGCCACGGCCATTGAGAAACTTAATTTTGCTGCAATAAACGGTAAAAGCGGATTTAAAAAACCGCTATATACGTCATTAACCAAATGAGCGATACTTAACCATAATATTGCTGATTTATTATTTGATACAAACTTTCGCACAAATTCCTCCGAACAAAATTATATTCCAATCAATAAAAGTTAGCAAATCTTGTTTTTGAAATTATTTCTAATTATTAATGTTATTTATCGCCTGTAGAATGATTGATAAATACTTATGCTTTTAGTATGCTAAAAGAAAATAAAAGAGAGGGATATTATGACAGTTATAGAAAAAATCAGTGAAATTAATGAAACTATTAAAGAAATATTTGAATTTACTCAAAATGATGAAACAGTTAAAAAAGATTTTGACGAGTATTTAGCAACAGTTGGTGCAAATAATATTTCTCTTAGTCAAATGGAAAAAGTTTTTTTACCTTATATTTTTGAAAGATATCTTGATAACAAATCTGTAATCCAAATATTTGCTCAAAATGCAAAAAATAAAGAAATTGCTGATAGTTTAGCTAATTCTCAAGCTTCAATTTACGAAATTAAGAGAGTTTTAAAAAATGGGTTTGAACTTTTAAATTTAATTAACGAAAAAACATACACGGTTTTATCACTTACTAAAATGACTAATTTTAGAGGTATTTATGCAGGACAATTTATTGTTGCAAGAATTTTTGAATTTCGTGGTGAAAATTATGTTATTGAAATTTCAAGCATACTTTCACATTCTCAAAAAGATGAGGCAATGCGTTACGCTGTAATGAAACAGGTTCAAAATCCTAAACTTTTATATCTCGATAATGAAGAAAAAGAAAAAGAAATAAAATCTGTAGTTGATGAAATGTACGAGAAATTCATCAAAACATTTAACAGTGATATTATTTTAACAACCAATAAATATGCGGATGAAATTATTGGCAGTTTTAATGACGGTGAAGAAGTTGATTTATCAGATAAAGGTTCAAATATTGAAGTGCCAAAATTTTTCCATGTAAAAGAATTAGATAATAATTATTCAAACTTTTTGGAAAATTCTTTGGGCGGTTTTGCTTCTCACTCAGAAGAATACGATGTTGCAGTAATTTTTGATAAAGAAAAAGGCTTATATGCAATTCCTTTTTATGAAACTTTTTCAGCGATTTTTGAAGGAAAAGAAGTTGAAAATTCTAAACAATGTATTCAATACTTTTTAACAAATGAAGCTATTCCTGATAGTATTCTTAAAAGAATTGCTGATAAATATGATAATTTTATGGAAGTAATTAATAAAAACATAGAAAAAGAATTTTCTTATGAAGAATTAATTGAAGAATATAAATCTGAATATTTAAAAAATAAATTATATTCTTCAGCAACAATATTATATTGTTCAAATGCTTTTTCTCAGGTTTTTGATATAATTTCAACCCCAAAACCTGAGCAAACAACTGTTATTGAAAAGGTTGGCAGAAATGAGCCTTGTCCTTGCGGAAGCGGTAAAAAATATAAACATTGTTGTGGTAAGTCTTAATTAAAAAAAAGTGTAAGTTAATTAACTTACACTTTTTTTGTTTTAATTAAGTATCCAGTTGGCTTCTGATAAGATAAAGTTTTACGTCTTGATGTTTTTTCTTTAAAAACGGATCATCGACAACTTTTTCAATCATATTCAAAACTGACATTTTATTAGAATATGAAAACTCTTCATCTTTAACAAATTTTATTTTATGTAAAAGTCTATCTATGACTTCATATTGGTTTGTTGAAACCATTTTTTGAGCTTCCGGTAAAATTTGTTCTTTTGGTAGCAAATGAATATAACTTGCTAAATGTTCTGAAACTTCCGGAAGCACCTGTTCTTCTGCTATTCTGTAGTAATCTTCTACAACTTCAGGTCTTATTTCACCTTTTGGAATATCTAAATCATCAATTTTATCCACATTGCGTATTCTTGCTAAAAGTGGAATTTCATTCATTAATACAGTTTGTGTAGTTGGGTCTTTACGTTTCATGAGAACTTGAAAATATTTTCTTGCTTGATCTTCAGGTAAATATTTTAAAGCATATCCTAAACCCATATCAGCAAATTGATTGTTGAAAGCCAGACATTGTTCTACATAAACTTCTTTATGCGGCATATGTTTTATGGCTAAAGCCAATCCGGCTTCTTTGCCTCTTTTATCTATTTTATATGTCATTCCTTTGATTTTATGCCATTCAATCTCTCTACGATTTTCAGGTGTGTTTTTAATTCTTTTTTGAACGTATTGCGCAACTTTACTTTCGTTTTTAACTCGGTTAACAACACGAACACCACCCGGATCAATACTATATCCGTATAGTTTGTTGTGTCCGATATCATCTTTAACTTCGTCAGTAAGTTTTAAACCTAAATCATATTCATTTACGTTCTTTTTAGGTGGTTTCACGCCTCTTTCAATAAATTTATCAACAAAAAATCCCTTCATTATATCACCAAAATAGAATTTACCTCTTTGGGTATTAATACCTTCTCTGGCTTTCCAATATGCTGAAGTGTTGAGTTCTGCAAAGTTGCCGTGGGTTTTGTATTTGTTCCATTCCGGGGTTGTGTCAACTAAATGAAAAACTTTATAACAAAGTTCTTCGCCTGTACGTGGATCCGTTACACCTTCAATTTTATAAGCTTTTTTATATTCACCTTGACCTAAAAATTTTAAATCGAAAGGTTCTTCTTCTTTAATTAAACCAAAATCTACAAATAATTTTTTTAATTTTTCAACTGCACTGTTAGGTCTACGTTCTCTAATTTCTTCAGCAGCTCTGTTGTTGTAAGGTTTAAAAGCTCTTATTTCCTCTGAAACTTTTCCGAATACATCAAAAGCGTGTCGAATTTTTTCTTCTCTGTTTTCAGGATTTAAAGCATAAAACATAACTGGCGGCAATTGACCAACGTTAGTATTTTTAGGCTTTTTTTTCATTAAGATTTTTGCTATATCTTTTTTCCCATCAACATATATATGATGACTCATTCTTTTGGTAATACCATTAAAATTCTGGTTGTTACGTTGATTGTAATTATTGCTGTTTAATGCCGGTATACGCATAACGCCTCCTGATTAATACACTCACATACATATTCTAAAAAAAACATATATAAAATGCTATATATTGCTTTATATTCTGTAATATATTAAAAATGTTTGGAAAAAAAAGACTTCGCTTGAACTGAACCCTAAAAACTAGACAAAGTAAAAAAGGTGGTTCACGAAACTTTTAATAAATGGTTCCTGTATTCAACAGGTGCCATTTTTAATTTGTTCCATTGATACCTTTTATTGTTGTAATAA
>SUTU01000015.1 GCA_015152525.1 Cyanobacteria bacterium SIG28
CTTCGGTACGAGCTTCAACAGTTTGTTTATCAGCCATCTCAAATTCAGCAGAAAACCCTTTTTGACCTGTTTTCTTTTTTGTTTGTGCGTTATTTAAAAAGCCTATTGAACCTGCCATAAAGGTTGTGAATAAAAAATCAAAACTTGTAACGGCTGTTTTAGCACTAGTGAGTTTTTTTCTTAATACTTCATAATCCCCATTACACTTTTTCAAAACTTCAGATAAATTGATATCAAATTTTTGTGATATTTCTTTTATGCCATTTTTGAGTAGTTCATTAGAAGTTAAAAACTTATTAGAAATTTTAATTAGATTTGCTTCTTTCCCATTAAAAGAAGATAATTTTGCTATATGTTTCATAGCGAAACGATTTGTCAAAGGTAATGTTATAAAAGGACTTGCATAAGCAATTAGCCAAGGGATAATTGCGCGATTAAACCTTTCTCTTCTCTCAACTTTGTTATTAGCATTCAAAACTATAGGCACATCACAAGCGACATCTAAAGCTGCCTTGTTCATTAAGACTCTACTATCTAAAAAGGCAGCTGCATTAACCAAGGGATTTCCTTTAAATGTTTGTAGATTCTCTTTTGTACTTATACCCATAATCATATATAGTATAATATCTCAACAAGATTTTTTTTGCTATTTATAGAGGTGTAAAAAGTTATATAAAACAGTAATCAAACTGCAAGATTTTCTCAGGAATATTTCAAATTCCAAGCACAAATCAATAATCCAATTTCTTGTGCTTTTAAATTCAGAACCTTGGTTCCATATAGCATATAATCTTTTTTAACCATATCTTGCTCCTTTCAAGCTATGACATTAATCACTCGAACAGGCAGAAACATCAACTCTTTTGGAAAGTTCGTATCATTCAGACACATATGGGTTTGTGCTACAATGGACGAAAAGGAGTTTATTATGAAAAAAGTTTTGATATTATCAGGAAGCCCAAGAAAAGGCGGAAATTCAGATACACTTTGCGACGAGTTTATGAAAGGTGCTATTGAAGCCGGAAACGAGGTTGAAAAAATATTCGTTGCTGGGAAGAAAATCGGCTATTGCAAGGCTTGTTACGCTTGCAAAGATACAGGAGTTTGCGTAATTAAAGACGATATGGCTGAAGTTTTGCAAAAAATGCTTGATGCTGATGTAATTGTGCTTTCAAGCCCTGTTTATTTCTATTCGATTTCTGCACAACTAAAGGCTGTGATTGACAGAACTGTCGCTCGTTGGTTGGAGTTTAGAGATAAAGAATTTTATTACATTATGACTGCTGCTGAGGACGGAAAATACACAATGGACTGCACTTTAGAGTGCTTTAGAGGTTTGGCAGCTTGCCTTGAAGGCTCAAAAGAAATGGGTGTAATCTACGCAAAAGGTGTTTACGAACGTGGCGAAATCAACGGCACAAAATTTATGACCGAAGCCTACGAAATGGGCAAAGGTGTTTAAAAGCAATTTAAAAAGCGTTTAAAAGATGTTTAAAAATTATGACAGAAAAATTTTACTACAAGTCACCAATTGGAATATTAGAAATTGAGCTTGAAAACGATACTATTCAAAGGCTTAGAGTTGTTGAAAGCTGCTCAAAAATTTCCGAGCGGACTGGATATTTTGCAAAAGTAGTAAAACAACTTGATGAATATTTTGTAGGAAAAAGAACTAAATTTGAACTAAATATCTATCCAAAAGGAACTGAATTTCAGAAAAAAGTTTGGGCAGAATTACTAAAAATCCCTTATGCTAAAACGAAATCTTATCAAGAAATCGCTGATGCTATTGGTAAACCAAATGCACAAAGAGCAGTTGGTTCAGCTTGTAATAAAAATCCGATTTTGCTCATTATACCTTGTCATAGAGTTGTTTCAAAAACCGGCCAATTAACAGGCTTTGCTTGCGGCGTTGATAGAAAAGAACAACTTTTGAAGCTAGAAACTAATCAATGCTTTCAGGATAATTTATAAAAAATGCATTAACTTGGTCTGCATCACGACGAAGATTTTTCACAATAGGTGTCAAATTATAAAGTTCTTCGTATTCCTTTTGTGATGAACAAAAATAATCGATCACAACCGCTGTGTTGTAAATATTTTCAGCATAACGTTCTAACTTTTTAAAATCTTTTCTTTTGATAACAAATCTTTCTTCCATACACAACCTCCTTTTAGGTTGTGCCATTCATCACTCGGAAGTGTGTAGAAGTCAAGTACTGATTTTTGTATTAAAATTTTTATATGGATAAACATACAAAAGAACAAAGGCATAAAAATATGCAAGCAGTGAAAGCCCAAGGTACAAATTTGGAAAATCTGGTTGTGAATTTTCTTTGGCAAAAAGGCTACAGATTCAGAAAAAACGTTAAAGATCTTGAAGGTAAACCTGACATAGCAATTAAAAAATATAAATTAGTTATTTTTATTGATTCGTGTTTTTGGCATAAATGTCCATTGCACTACAAAGCGCCTGCAACAAATTTTGAATTCTGGGAAAATAAAATATCAAAAAACCAACAACGTGATGATTATGTTACTAATTATTATCTGGCTAAAAAATGGAATATATTAAGGATTTGGGAACATGAATTAAAAGAAGATTTTGATATAACTTTGCAAAAAGTGATAAATTTTATAGAAAATTCAAAGACTAATTAGTTTATTTTCTGATTATGTTCTATAAACATTTCCCCAAAGGCTTTAGCTAATAAAACCGGAACAGCGTTACCAACTTGCCTAGCCAGTGCTGTCAAGCTTGAACCTTCAAACACAAAGCTATCAGGAAATGTTTGTAATTTTGCGGCTTCTCTTACACTTAGCCCCCTGTCTTGTTCAGGATGTCCATAGCGACCGTTTGAAATATTTGTACATTTTGTTGTGAGCGTAACAGACGGTTTATCCCATTCCAACCTTCCATACACATCGCAATGTCCTTTATGATTCTGGTGGCATTTTAATCTCAATTCTTCCGGCCAATCTTTCCTGCCCTGCCCTTCTTTTATACATTGAATTCTTTTCAAGTTTAATTCAGAAAGCGAAGCTGCTCTATGATTTAAAAATTTAGGATTTGAACAAGTCTCACCAGCCTTAATAGACGGGTATTGTCCTTTTCCTATGGCATCTCGTACAGTTACATATTCTTTTAAGCCTGGTCCATGGGTTTTAGCAGGATAATCTAACATCCCAAGCTTACTGGCTATAAGGACCAGTCTTTTTCTTCTTTGCGGCACACCATAATTTTCAGCATGAACAATTTGCGGATCAGGAACGCTATACCCCATTTCTTTTAAATTTTCTATAAAAGCCGGTAATGGGCCGTCTTTATCAATTTTCTGTAATCCGGGTACGTTTTCACATAATATAAAATCCGGCTGACAGTCTTTTACAAAACGTAAAAACTCACTCAAAAGATTCAAACGATTATCTTCTGAATCGAATCTATTTTTATTTTGAGTAGAGAATGGTTGGCAAGGTGCACACCCACAGAATAATATTTTATTTCCTAAATACCTGTATTTATCAACATAATCTTTTACTGTTGAGGTTTCAACTTTCCTAATGTCATCTGATATAGTACCACATTCAGGTTTGATATTTTGTTCAAATGTTTTTAAAGCTTCTTGATTATTATCCAGGGCCAAAACAATGTCCATACCTGCTTCTCTGAGACCTTCACTTGTCCCTCCACACCCTGAGAAGAAGTCAAAAACTTTAATTTTGTTTTTTTTCTTATGCATCACTATACCTCTCCTTATCTACTTTATATCAAAAAAAGAGAAATAGCCAATCTTAAATCTTTCTTAATATATTATTTAACTATATTCCTAAAATATAGGTTTTATTTAATTATATTAACAAATATTTACAAAATGTTGACAAATGACTTTAAATATAAAATAATAATCATAAAATAAAAGGAGTATTTTATGAAAGAAACCAGACAACAACGCTTTAAAAGAATTGCAGGAGCAAGAACAAATAAAATATTAGATATGATAAAGTTGCTTGCAAACTGTGCCAATACAGGTAATTATGAATATTCAGATGACGATATAAAAAAAATTTTTTCTGCAATAGAAGCTGAAATTAAAAATGCAAAAGCTCAATTTTCAAAACAAAGCAGAAAAGATAAAAAATTTAGTTTATAAGGAGACTTGTATATGTCAAGTATTGCATGGAGGTTTCCGCCTTTATCAGGAGGAACAAGACAAGGATACACAAACAATGACATCGAAGTGTTTAAAGGTAACGAATTGATTGATAATCTTGCAAGGGAGATATGCCAGAATTCCTTAGATGCCCATTCAGACGATTCCAACTCCCCTGTAAAAGTAGTTTTTGAATTGAAGAAATTTGCCAGAGAAGATTATGATGTTTTCGCTGGATATTCAGAGTGTTTGCAAGGGTGCAGAGAATATTGGGGTGAAGAGATGGATGCAAAACTATCTCGTTTTATTTCCAATGCTGAAAAAACATTGACAGAAGATAAAATTCCAGTATTAATTGCAAGTGACTATAATACAAAAGGATTAAGTGGTAGTCGCAGTCATAAGATATCATCTTCCTGGGAAGCACTAACCGGGTCGGATGGAGTATCAGTAAAACAAGATGAAAACAGTGCCGGATCATATGGTATAGGGAAAAATGCTCCATTTGCTTGTTCTTCTTTGAGCATGGTTTTTTATAATACTATGGCCGAAGATATGCAAAGTGCATTTATAGGTGTAGCAAGGCTTGCCACACTAAATAATGCAGCAGGTGAACCTACACAGAGGGTGGGAAAGTATCAGTGTAATGATGAAGAAAATAAATGTTGGAAACCAATATATGATAATGATAAAAATGGTTTTCGTGATTGCTTTAAAAGGACTGGAAGAGGAACCGATGTTATCATTGTTGGTTTTAATCAAGAGCCAAATTGGATAAAAAATGTTACACAAGCCGTTCTCAAGAATTTCTTTGTTGCAATAAGTGAAAATAGACTTATTGTTGAATTAAAAGACGGTAATGAAAATACTATTATTGACGGGAAATCATTACCAAGGTTATTTTCTGATTTTACATGTGAAAACATTGATATGATATCAGCAGCTCAGCTCTATAATGCATTTACCAAACCAGACAATAAACGTACTTTAGATGTATTTGATAAAGAAGATGTTGAAATTTATGTTAAATCCGATACCAGCTACAATAGAACAATTGCTAATTTCAGAGCAACAGGAATGCTTGTAGGAACATATTATAGACGCATTTTCCAGCATTATGCTGCAGTAGTAATCGTTAGAGGAAATGAGTTAGGTGAATTATTAAAAGATACAGAACCTCCTCGACATAACAGATGGGATTATAAACAAATAGAAACATCCGATAAGGAAAAAAGAAAAAAGGCCAGAGATGCTATTCGTTTGATTGAGGATTCTGTCTTGAGTTTTCTAAAGGAGCAATTTGAAGTTGTTACAGAAGATACTATTGATGCAGCTGGTGTAGGAGAATATCTTGCTGATGATTTAGACGATTTTGGTGAAATGTCAGAAGGTGATGATATTTTGAAAACAAAAGTTAAAATAGGTAAAATAAAGATTAATAAAACGATTTCAGGGATCACAACACAATCGGCCAAACAAGATGAAGGAACAAAACAGAAAGGTGATGTAAATGATGAGGATATACCAAGTGAACCTACTCCAAATCCTCCTAAACCAAAACCACCAAAACCCCTTCCTCCAATGCCTAAGCCACCAAAACCTGATATTGTTGATCCTGACGAACAGGATGGCGTGTTGGGTGTGAGCCTGGGTGCAGAAACAAAAATAGTTAGCACTCCTATCCTTTTGGCTCAAAGAGCATTTCCTATTAATGCTGCTCAAGGAATTTATAAAGTAGTAATAAAGCCTAAAGAAAACAGTGAGAACTTATTTGCTGAATTTTATGCTGTTGGGGAAGACGGAAAATATGATTTACTGGATTTGGTTTCATTTAAATATAACGGAGTGTCACTAAGAATATCGAACGGAAAAACTGGTCCCTTTTCAGTAAAAGCTGAAACTCCTGCAGTATTCTATGCTGTATTTAAAAATAAAGAGAAAATGAAACTTAGCATACATTTAACGGAGGAGGTTAAATTATGAAATCAGTAAAAGAAGAATTTCCAAATCCGGTTTTGGCAGCGGGAAGGGATGATTATATAGAAGAATGCTCATTCTGTACCTCTTTTGATGAAAACGAAATAATTGTAGATACAGAAAATATTAACATTCCTATTAAGTATTTACTTAAATGTGAATACTTAAATGAACTTATTGCTAAAGGCGAGGCTATTTGTGTTGTACTTGCCAAAAGTAGTGCTGCATCATATCGTAAACTATTTAAATTTGAAAATAATGAAACAAAAATGACAATGTTGATTCCGAAGTATAATGTAGTTAACAAAATTGATGTAGCAGGAGCTATTATCGCTGCAAACGATATAAAAGATTTTTGTAGTGAGAAAGAATTCAATTCATTGTATTTTGATTCTGTTACATTTGAAATACGAAAAGGAGATATTCTGGCGACTGAAGCGAGCAGGTCTATATATGTTGATAATTCAGAACTCGAAAAGCCCTTAACATCAATTTTTAAAATATGTAGAAATCAGGAGCAGGATTCAGATATAGTACCATGCTTCGAAGATCATAAAATTGCGGTCTACTTAAAAGATGAATTGTTTGACTTATATTATAACTTTAAAGATTTTAATAATGGAGTTTTAAGACGATATTCAATGGGAATAATAATATATCCCATTCTAGTAGAAGCTATCGGATATATTAAAGGATATTATCAGAGCGGCAATGACTATAACATGAGTGATTTACGTTGGTTTAGAACTATCAATCATAAAGCAAATATAATATGCATAGATCTTAGCAATACAGATGAATCTGAAACAACAATTGCAGACAAACTTCTAAAAGGAGTTACTTTAGACTCTTTAAAAAGTTTTAAAGATACATTGGATAGTGAAATAAACAATGGTGAGAATCAGATGATAGGAGGAATAGATTAATGTTATTAGGCTATTTCACAGAAGATGCATACGAAAATCTTTTAGACAATATTTCTCAAAATTCCGAATATTATTCGGGAGAAGATGATTGGCTTCCTAAATATTTTGGCGGTGAAGATAATTATTTTAAAAATTCAACAGTAAATGTTAATAGATATACACCAGCATATAATCCTGGTAAAAAGGACGATTCGCAAAAGGCATCAGAAGATTTGGTAAATACAAGAAATTTATATGATGCATTCAAGAATCTTACACCGTTACAGGCATCAAATAAATATATGTGGACATATCTTTGTCATGCAATACCTGAATATAATGCATATATTCGCGACAGATGGATGCAAGAAGAAAGAGAAAATACCATTAGAAATCGATTTTTTGTAACAACACCAGGTAGCCTTTTAAATGATAATGCATTATCAAGATTGTGGTGGTATGGCCATTTAACATATGACAGCACAAACAGTAATCATTACGCATTGACTGAAATACTACTTACAAATCAAACAATTTGTACTGACGTTATGGATACTTTCAACAGAATGAATTATGACAGAATGCGTGGAGTATTGCTTGCAATAAAGGACTTTAAAGATGAAATTACAAATAATGAAGGCATAACTGACTATTTCAGGGAATGCAAAAAATACTTGAATCATTATGCTGCAGTAACAACACTTGAATATCTTGAAAGCGAAGAGATAAGAGACATTGCATTCAATTATATGATGAAACTTAGAGAAGAAAAAAATAAAAAATAATAACTTACTCATTTACAAAAGCATACTCGCCGTTTCCTGTATAAATCGGAGTACCATGTAATCCATCACCTAATATGTCTGTAATTTCTTCAATTTTACATGCTTTCCAATTAGAGGTCATTTCCTGCTACCTCTTGTCTTAACTTAATTTCTTCTTTAAATTCTTTTAACAATTTTTCTCTAATAGCTTTTCGTTCTCTTTTTTCTTCTGCTATCATCTTTTTATTTTTTAGGTTAGTATATGGTTCTAAAAATATTAAATTTAATTGCTCATCTCTTGATGCAAACTCCTTATCATTACTGTAATATAGAAGTTTATCCAATTTATGTGTTAAATAATATAAATCTCTTTCCATGATTTGAAGTGCAACTTCTTGAATTTTACAAGTTTCGCAATTTTCTTTGCATATATTCTTACACGTTTCTTTTGCATTTAGTAAATCTGGTCGATTTTCTTTCAGAGATAGAAATTCAAGAAATAATTTTTATATATTTGAAAAATAATTAGTCTTTATTCGATACCACAGATTTCACTTCTGTGATATGCCAACAGAGTTGTATCAGGTGCTTCCTTTATCGGTTTGCTAAACTGGCAAGCACTAAAAAATTTTTTAATTTTTAAATCAGATTTATCGCTAAATAATAAATTATAATCGTTATCTAGTGAGAAATACCCTTTATCAAATAATTTATCGTGTAATACGCACAAGCATATAGCGTTTTTTGGATTTAACCTGTTTAATTTATCTTCCGACCAAGGCTTAATGTGACTACATACCAGCAAATCTTTTTTATCTAAACCGCAAATTGCACACCTGTGTTGATAGTTTGATAAAACACGTTCTCTTAATACACTTTGATATAAGCGTTGTTTTCTATTGACATTTTTTTCAGTTGTATTTGCATCTTCGAAAACATAGTCTTGTTTTTGCAATTTGTCAATCGCATCATTTCTATACTTTATTGCTTTCTCTAACTCGTGAAAATTTTTGTGTGTATTTATTTCGGGAAAATATTTTAACAATTCATTACTTGATAAATTTTTAAATTTTGCCTTGTATTGACCTGATATTCCATATTTATGAAGAATATTCATTGTTACAAAGCCTCCTCCCCTAGCAGGAGCCGGAAAACCTAAAATGTCACGTTGGATTTCTCTATGACTCTTTCCTTCTACCAAAAAAGCTTTTAAAACATCAAGCTCAACATCTGTGTCAAAATCTTTTTTCATAGAATTATTCTACAAGAAAAAATCTTAAAATAATAGATGATATTATAAATAAAAATCTCTATACACGGCATCAATATCTTCCTGCTCGATGCCGATGTAGCGGAGGGTGATTTGGGGTGAAGAGTGATTGAAAATCTTTTGCAGCAGTACGACGTCGTCGTATTTTTGGTAGCAATGGTATCCAAATGTTTTCCTCAGCGTATGTGTGCCTATTCGTCTTGTTATCCCAACAGCTCTCGCTGCCTTATTTAAAATCTTATACGCTCTGCTCCTTTCCATTCGTCTTCCCTTCTGTGTATAAAACAATGGTTGTTCTTCCGGCATTCCTTTAGTAAATTCTTCAATCTCCTGCTTTAACTTATCATTAATCGGAAATACTTTCCGTTTGCCGGTTTTCAGTTCTCTGATTTCAATATACTCTTTGTCCTTCACGTCTCCGACATTAAGTGCAAGTATATAAGAAATTCTTAGACCGCTATTTATACCAAAGCTGAAGAACAAGGTGTTCCTTGGTTTTTTCGCCAAGAACTCTTTCATTTTTCTAATATCGTCAAGGCTTTTTATTGGATCAACAGCATTCATCTATAAACCTTTCGAGCAACATACATCACTCAAAAGTAAGAGAAAGTAAAGTATGAAAGGGCAAACGAACAAAAACGCCTTTAAATATCTTTTAAAAGGCGTTTAAATATTGTTTAAAACTCGTTTAAAAAGCATTTAAATTATGCGTTCAAGTATTCAAGCACTTCGTCAACGTGACCTTTGACTTTTACTTTGCGCCATTCTTTAATAATATTTAAGTTTTCGTCCAGTACAAAAGTTGAGCGTTCGATGCCCATATATTTTCTGCCATACATTGATTTTTCAACCCAAACATTAAACGCTTCGGCAAGTTTGTGTTCTGGATCAGAAAGCAAAATAAAATTGAGGCTTTGTTTTTCTTTAAATTTCAAATGGCTTTTTATGCTATCTGGGCTAACGCCGATTACAGTTGCGAAACTTGTTAATCTGTTTATGTTATCTCTAAAATCGCACGCTTCTTGGGTGCAACCAGAAGTATTGTCTTTTGGGTAAAAGTATAAAATAACTTTTTGCCCTATAAAATTATTCAATGAATATTCTTTTTCTATGCCATCAACATCAATGCCTTGTAGTTTTATATTGTTCATTATATACATCCTTATGAAAACATTTTAATATTATCTGAACTCCATTGTATTAACATTTTGTATAAATTTTCAAGTTCAATTGTAGCTTTTTCGTTAATATTATTTCTATTAATGCAGATATTCAAAATATCTCTATCAATTCCATTTAGCATTTCCAAAAGCTGTTTTTGGGTTGAAATATATTTTCCCGATTCTTTAAAATATTTTGCCTGCAAAATAAAAAAGGTACTTTTATATAAATTTTGCAAGTCTTCAACATAATTATTTGAGTGAACAAAACTATGAACAGAAGTGTGGTACAAGTTTTCAGAACTAATTTTGACGGCTTGGGTTGCATCTTCTATAGTTGGAGCTTGAATTAAATCTTGCAGGTTACCAATAAGAGATTTTGTATCATAGAAAAATTGAAACAAGTCCGATTTAGACCAATTTTGCAGTTCCTCTCTACCTGAAATAAAACCACAAGATTTATCTTTGTCTGGCATACTATCAATTATTGAACGATATCTTTTTAAGTCTTCAAAACTTAAATTTTCTAAAATTACCACAATATCAATATCGCTATTTGGGGTTGCTTCACCTCTGTTATAACTACCTTGAAGCCCGACAAATAATAATCTTTGTTCAAATTCGTTTTGTAATTTTTTGATTATAATATCTAGCCAAACATTAATATCAAACACAGCTATACCTCTTTTCTGAATGATAGCACAAATCATTTAACTTAACTACTTGCTAAGTTATCTGATATTTCCGGATAACTAAATTTTATATTTACCACAAAAAGGCAACATATATCACTTAAAAGCAAGAAAAAATAAAGCGTTGTTAATACAACTGAATAAATTTGCTAAATATGTTAATATTTATACAGTTAACAACCAAAAGAGGTGTTTATGAGGGTAATTATTATTGGTGGTGGTGCGGCAGGTGCAAGTTGTGCAACAAGATTAAGAAGGCTAAATGAAGATGCTGAAATAATCATTCTAGAGCGAACAGGCGAAGTCTCAATCGCTAATTGCGGTCTTCCGTATTACATTTCTGATGTTATTCCAAATAGAGATAGTATCCTTGTTTCAACCCCTCAAAAGTTTAAATCTTGGTTTAATATTGATGTCCGCTTAGAAACAGAAGTTGTTGAAATAAACAAAGAAGAAAAATATGTCATTACAAGTTTTAATGAAAAATTAAGTTATGATTATTTAGTTTTAGCAAACGGTGCAAGCCCTATAGTTCCTGAATTTGCGGGCTTAAATAAAGACAAGACTTTTGTTGTCAGAACTTTAAATGATGCTGATAAAATTAAAAGCTATATTAAAAACAATCCTGTTAAAAAAGTTGCGGTCATAGGTGGCGGTTTTATCGGAATTGAAATAGCTGAAAATCTTATAGAAATGGGCTTAGATACAACTTTAATTGAGTTAAATAGCCAAATTTTAGCACCTGTTGATTTTGAAATCGCAAAAATTGCACAAGATGAAATGATTAAAAAAGGCGTAAATCTGATTTTATCTGATGGGGTTCAAAAGTTTAGCGATAACCAGATTATTCTAAATTCAAATAACGTAATTGACTATGATTTATGCATTTTAGCAATTGGGGTTAAGCCTGAAACCGATTTAGCACGCAAAGCAGGATTAGAAACAAATCGAGGGATTATTGTTGATGAGTATTTAAAAACTTCAAACGAGTTTATCTACGCTGCGGGCGATAATATTGAAGCGAAAGATTTTGTAAGCGGACAAAACACCCTTTTACCTCTTGCAGGGCCTGCTAATCGTCAAGGTCGAATTGTTGCGGATAATATTTGCGGATTTAATTCGACTTATAAAAACACCCAAGGCACAAGTGTCGTAAAGATTTTCGACTTAACTGTTGCAAGTAGCGGAAATAACGAAAAACAGTTAAAACAAAAAGAAATTCCTTATTGGAAAACTTACGTTTACGGTCGCTCTCATGCCGGATATTATCCTGATTCAGATATGATTTTGTATAAATTATTATTCTCTAATGACGGTAAAATTCTTGGCATTCAAGGAATTGGAGAAAGCGGAGTTGAAAAAAGAGTCGATGTAATTGCAACAATTATGCGAAATAATGGCACTGTGCAAGATATGATTGACGCTGAATTATGCTATGCACCGCCATATTCCAGCGCAAAAGACCCTGTAAATATTTTAGGAATGAGTGCTGATAATATTTTAAAAGGGCTTGTTAAGCCTGCTTATTTTGAAGATTTAAAAGATGCAGTTGTTATTGATGTTCGACCTAATATGATTTATAAAATGGGTACAATTGATGGTGCAATAAATATTCCTATTACTGAAATTAGAGAAAGGCTTGATGAAATTCCTAGAGATAAAAAAGTGATTTTATCTTGTAATACAGGCTATACAAGCTATTGTGCGTCAAGAATATTAACTCAAAAAGGGTTCAATAATGTTTATTCTTTTATGGGCGGATACGAATTGTATAAGGTATTGGTAAAAGAAAGTGCAAAACTAAATCACGTCTAAGAATTGATATTTAAAATCAGTTGCGACTTTCAAAGCTACATTTGTATCTTATAAATAAATTTAATTTAAGAAATATTTACCCCTAGGTTTAGATGTAAATTTTTCTTAATAATTCTTGGATGAATTTTAAATAAATATATAATAAAATTATGAAAAAACTTATTGCCATATCAATTTTAATATCTGCTTTAACTTGTGCTTGTACAAATACAGGGGCGATTATTAAGCCCAATGCTGGACAACAAGTTCAAGAAGAAGTCAGCAATATTCACCCTATCGATAAAGCTATTCAAGATTGTATGTCGAAGCAAGATGCTACGCACGAAATGAATAAATGTGTTTATATCGCAATGGGTTCTTGGAATAAAGAAATTGATAAATATCTCAATCTTTTAAAATCTGTTACAACAGAAGAAGATTATAATAATATTTTAAAGGCTCAAAAAGACTGGGAGACTTATAGAGATTCTGAATTTGAAGCAGTAAGTATAATCATGGAAAAACAAGGAACTATGTTTCTAAATTCTACAGTCGGAATGAAATCTGCGCTCATTAAAGAAAGAGCATTATTTTTAAAAGAATTCTACGAAACATTATCCTATAAAAACTAAAGCTAGTAGGGTGCAATTTATTGCACCGAAAAATAATCAAACTTAATGTTCTTTCTTCTCAAACCAAGTAATTTGTAGGTCAGGCACATCCTGACAAAAAAGTTAATGTCAAGCAATGTTTGACCTACAAATTTAAATTATCAGACTACTGTTCTTTCTTCTCAAATTGAGTGTTAAAATTCAGGAAGCAAACAAAATGTAGGTGTATTTTAATGAGTAGTTTGGTCGGAAGTGCTTTTTTGTAAGTTAGGCATACTTGCCCAACAACACTAAATTGTAGTGGTCGGAAGTATGTTGATAATTTGATTTTTAAACTACTCCAAAAGTAACTTTTCTTGCACTTTTTTACTCATTTTTTGCACTATTCTTGCACACTTTTGCACTCATAAGTAGGGTTGACTTTAGTCAACTTATTCAAGATATTTGGTAGACTAAAGTCTACCCTACTTTTTGTAATTCTCAAACTCACTGTTCTTTCTTCTCAAACCGAGTGTTTAAATACATTCGAGCGACCTGTGAGCAGAGTGCGGCGGACTTTTCTTTGGAAGAAACGAAGTTTCTGTATTTTATTGTCCGTTTTGGCCGGAAGTCTTTTTCGTCATTGCGAGGGCAAAAGTCCAAATCAATCCAGTTCTTGCCGATTTTAATTGATCGGAAGTTTACCAATCCAAACTGGACGAAAACGGTCTTTTGATGGACTTTGAATTCTATATCACCCCACCTTAATCCTCCCCATCCAGAGAGGAAAGTTAGCCTGTTTCAAGATTTACTCCCAGGTTCGTAAAAAGTCCCATTTGAGAATTTTGAAGGCATAAATAAGTAGCGTGTTTGTAATACACGGGGTAAATTATAAAAGAGGTAAACTATAAAGGTGCATTGCAATGCACCCTTGTATCATGAATTTGTAAAAAATAGTAGAATAAGAATGAATTAAAGAACGGAATAAGACTGTGCCCACCCAAAGTGTTTAAGACTGTTTTGGTAGATAAGTCCCCGTTTACTTACTCAACCTGCCAATTTTTAAGACATTATCTACAACTCTGCAGCAAAGAAATCAACACCGTCTTTATTTTGAGCACTTAAAACCCAATTTTTCATTGCGACTTCGGCTAATTGAGTTAGTTCTTTTGCTTTGATTGTTAATACTGCGGCTAAATCTATAGCACCTGCTTTTTTGGCATCTTTTGCGTCCGCTTCACATTCTAGAGATTCATCAATTAAAATTCTAATTGTTTTTTGTTCCATATCATTCATATCAGCATTCCAAGTAACTTCTCCAGATTTTATGCGTTTTATTGGTTGACCATTGTAAAAATGTCCCATAGAATCAACCATATATAAATTACCAGCTTCTAAAACTTCACCTTCTGAACTTATTACATCTGTCGGTGGAACTGCCATTTTAAGTTCAACTCCTGCTTTTTTACTAATTTTATAATCAACTCCTTCTGTCATATTTTCATAATCACAAGGGGTTCTATCTCCCGATTCCGTTACGATTTCATATTGAGCACCAGCGATATCAGCAGGAACGAAAGAACGATCCTCTGAACCTTTTTGTGCAGCTAAGATTGCTACATCTGGTGCTTCTCCTGTTTGTGGATTAGCATATTCCGCAATATATTCAGGTCTTGCACCCCAATCTTCTTTTACTGTTCCATAAGTTACTTGAAAACATCTTTGATTAGCATATTGTATACCAGGATTCCAAGGAGTATCTGTATACATTGAATCTTGTTCTGCACTATATTTAACAGGAATATTAGTCATATTATTTTTTACCATACTATTTTCTAAAGATCCTTCAATAACGACTTTTCTTGCAGTTACAGGTTTTGATTGATTTTGAACAAGTACAATACCTACATTAGGATTAATCGTTGAACTTTTAAATTGATGTAAATGTTCGCTAACAGGTGATTCTAAAATTTCTTGAGGAATTCCTTCAAAAATATCCATAGTCATTCCATTTGGGCGAGAAACCTCTAGTTTTGATTTTGTTCCTTTTCCTTTAGCAGGTAAGTACACAACAGGACCATAATTTGTTTGCACTTTTTGGGATTCAACATTGCCTTGTAGTGCTTTTCCAGTTTGTAATGCAAGAACAGTTCCTGCTCCAACTGTAGCGATATTTTCAACAACAGGTTTTAAGCCTTTAGTTATAATCTTTTGTTTATTTCCAAAATTTGGATTTGTTTGTAATGGTAAATTGTTATTTCTTTTAACGGAGTTATTAAAGTAATTTAATTGATAATCTGAAATAATATTCATAAAACATCCTTTCAAAAATTTAATCCATATATGTAAATGCATTTTTATTAAAACCTGTAAAAGTATAAGATTGCTAATTAATTTTTCAATGTTATAAAATTGTTACAATTTGCAATAATTTTTATACTTCCCATTTAAAATGAATTCTTTCTCCATCTTTAGACACAGATGTATACTTCCCATATGATGGAACACTGATGAACTCACTTTTTACCCATGATAATTGGGGTAGGGGTAATAATTTACCACCTAAAGAAAAGTTTTCTATTCATTCGATAAGAATTGAACAATATTGATGAAAAACTAAAAAAAATATAATTATCAAACCCACTGTTCTTTCTTCTCAAGTTGAGTGTCAAAATACGGATAAAGTGGGAATTTTGAAAATTGAATTAAGTTTGATAATTTTTATATCTAAAATCTTGTGCGTATTTTTCCATTATCTCTAAAACTGTTTGAGCAAATTCTGTTTTACCTTCAAAGTTTTGAAGTTCCCATAAGCTAATAATATTATTGCCATCAGCATCGGCTGCTTTAATATCGTCTAAATTATTCATAAATTTATCAGGGAATTTTGTTGCAGGGGTTGAGCTTTCAACAGTCATTCCATCATCACGAGTTTTATTCAAAGGCATTACAACATAAGGATTATTGTTATAGCCCATATTCATTGGGATACTTGAAACCATAGTTTAACCTTCCTCCGAAGTTCATGATAAAGGTTCTAGAGCCACATTTCTATCATACAAATAAATTAAATTTAAGAATTTTTTGGGGGTAAATATGTGTTAAAATTTATAATTTATAATTTTCAACGGTTGTATAATTTTTATCAATACAATCACGGACTTTTTGTTCGATAGGATGTAGTTTCTCTATGACTTCTTCTGTAGATACATTTTCAGCTTCATTTACTTCAATACTGGTTTCAGGTTGTTTATTAGAACATCCACTGGCTAAAATAAAATAATAAAAAATAATAAAACTAAGTTTCTCACTCCGACTCCTCTTCTATCGGAAATTTAGGTCTTGGGAAATGGCAACGAGTATATTTTTCATCCCATTTACCATTATGGTCAAGACAGGTGTCTTTGTTGACTATTATCTTGCCTTTTTCTGTATTAAGTGATAAGCCTTCCTGACAAACACCTGTATCAAGACAGAAATCCAAATCATCAAACCAATAATTTACAAACATTTTAATCGGCAAATATAAAATAATAAAAAGACCTATAATAGATATTATCAAAAGAATTTTAAACAATATTTTCATAAAAATATTATAACAAAATTTACAAAAAATAGGTTATAATAATTTTTGAGGTAACTACTATGTTTAAATTTATAAAAAATAAAATTAAATTTCATAAAATTGAAAAAAGGCAATTTAATCAGCATGTAATTTTTATGTCTCAAACTGCTGGTGAATATTTTCTATTTTCAGAAGAAGAAAGATGGAAATATTTACCTCCAAAAACAGAAAACTTTAAAGTTAATTTTGAGGTTACAGAAGATTCTAAAATCTTAAAAATAATTTTAGATATTGATAACAACAAATATGTCTTAAATATAGATACAAAAACTGAAAGTGCAATTTATTTTATCAATTTTCTTGAAGCCATTTGGTGTTTTAAAAATTGGGATTCTCTTGTGTATGTATCTTCTACTGATAATACAAATGATTTTTTATGTTTAAGAAATGTTGAAGCAGATACTTTTACTCAAAGATTAGCAATAATGTTGGATGCTAATGGTGAAAAGAGAATTGTTGATATTTGTATTGATGCACAACTTTTTGCACAAGAATTTATTTATCCGTTATATGAGTGTGAACCATTTGTAAAATTTGTCAAAGAAGCTCAATTATTAGAAAAATATTCACCAAAAAAAGTAAGAATGCCATTACCATAATTTTAATTAAAATTTGAGGTAGAAAATGCAGGTAAATTTGGAAAATTCTGTTTATAAAGATGAAATACAAAGTTTAGCAGAAAGAACAAAACCTGTTCTCGTAAAAGAGTTAAGATTAACTAAAATTGAAGTCGATTTAAGTTGTGCTGCTTATAATTTTTATTTTGAAAATCAATATCAAGAAGAAAGTTGTATTTATTTAACAACATATTGCTCCGATATTTGTTGCGTTTTGGAATTCTTATGGGAAACAGTTTGTATAACAAAGCCAATCTGTACAATTATAGAAGATGAAGGTCAAAACGGAATTTTTTATGCAAGGCCTCTTGATAATAATCAAATTCATTTTTTTGTAGCTGATGATTATGAACTGCATAATAAATTCTGTCAAGAAATTATTGCTGATTATTCTTTTAAAGATGCACATATTTGTATAGATATAATTATTGATAAAGATGTTTTTGTTAAACAGTTTTATAATAAATTATGGAATGGAATTAAAGATTGGAAAAGTGTTAAGGTGGAGCCTTGGGCTGAGAAAATCAATAAGCACAGTGAAAAACTGATCAAAAAATTAAACGATTATATTGGTATAAATTAATCCCCCACCCCAAATAAGGCGCCACGTCATTTAAAAGCGGTCCTGTGTTTAATATGAAATTATTTGTGAATAACAAATTATTTTTTGAGGCGGTTTTATATATTAAAAGGAAAAATTTATGCTAATTCAATCGACGAGTTTTAATAATTATCCACCTCAATTCAAATCGACCAGACAATGCGTTAAAGACAGTTTAGGGCGTGTTGTTAATTGTCATTACACAAACTTGAACAGAGGGGATGTGAATTGGGAAAAATTAGCAAAGACACTGGCTGATAGATTTAAAACTCAAGAAAAAGTTATAATAAATCTTTTTGGTTGTTCGGACGGCTCTGATGCTTACACATTAAATATTGCTTTAAGAAATGTTTTGAAAGAAAAAGCTTCAAAGTTTTTTATAAAAGCTTCTGATATCTCTCCTTCTTTAATAGAAAAAGCTCAGAAAGGTGAAATTTTATTATACGATAAAGATTTTGAATTCTTAGAGTCTAAAAACTCAAGACAATTTTTCAAAAGAGATTATACAAAACCAATAGAAAATATGCGAAATATTGATTTTTATCCGCACAAAGTTGATGAAGAATTAAGAAAAAATATGAGTTTTTCTGTAAAAGATGTAAGAAAAGAAGCTCAAGAACATGATTTTAGTGATGAGGTTTTTATTTTCAGAAACGGTTGGACTTTTATGGATTTGAATACCCAAAACGAAATCGTTAAAAACTTATCCAAAAATTCAAACGCAAAAACACTTTTCTTAATCGGTCAATCAGATTTATTTAAAAGTAATGCTTGTGAATATTTTCAACGCAACGGATTTAAAGGAATTGACTCCGAAATCTTTACAAGAGCTGAAACCAATTATCCGTCAATAAGTATAGGTATGCCGGCTCAAAAATCAAGCTATCCTGAATTTATTTTGTTTGAAAAAAAATAGCTTATAAGCTTTTTAAATATTTTTCATAAATCTTTTTCATTTCATCAGTTTTTAAATATTTTGCTGCACGATTGCCTTTAATATCTCTGATAAATACATTCGGATTTTTTGATAGGAATAAAGTTAATAATGCAGCAGACGTTGTTATACAAACATAGTGGAATGCTGTTTGACCCAGTTTATCTTGATCGTCAACATTTATTCCTTTATCAAGTAAGAATTTAATATTTGACAAAAGAGATGTTTTTTCTGTTTCGTTTTTAGAAATTGTCAAAGATTTTATTGCACCGACTAACGAATTTTGTTCTGTCATATTTTTTGAATTTATGTTTACACCCTTATCAATTACTTTTTGAATTAAACCTCTTGCGCAATCATCAGGAATAGTTGAAACGATGTGAAGCAAACTATTTCCGACAGAATCTACAAGATTTGGGTTGAATGTGCTTGACTCAATAAGATCTTTTATTTGATTAATCCCAACTTCTCGAGTTGCCGGATTTGATAACAAGCGTTTAATTTTATCAAGTTTAACTTTATGTTTTCCAACAGTTTCATATTCTTCAATAAGAGTTTTAATTTTTTTATTTTTAGTTGATTTTTTCACTTTTTCTGTGAAAACATCATCATATTTTGAAAGAATTTGACCTACCAATTCGCCTTCAGTATCAAAACTGCAAGCTATTTCAAACAAAGATTTTTTATTAACAATGTCATTTGGGTTGAAGTCTTTACTTTCAAATATGTATTTAAACCCTTCAGGAGTTTTTAGAGCTATTTGATTATTTTTAAGTTCTTCATAGCTTAGTTCTTTAATTTCTTTTTCTAAGAAAACTTTTCGTTTTTGTTCGTATTCTTCTAACATTGGTTTTTGTTTAAGAAGTTTGTATTCAAAAACTTTTTTCATCAATTGAACATTGCCTGTTAAGCCAACTTTTTGGAGCATAGCATCATTATCAAAATCCAAAAGTGGTGTTTTCTCTAACATTTCTATAGCTTGATTATATTCTTTTCTCTTGATTAAAAGTTCAAAAAAATCATTAATTTCTTCTTTGGAATAAATATTGTTTTCTGCTGATAGATTATTTATGTCAATAGTTTTTCTTAAATTATGCTCTTCTAACAATTTAACTATGTTTGTCAAATTTGCTTGTCTTGCTAAATCTTCCGCTGTACTGCCTTCCTTATTTTTTATTGTTATATCAATATTTTCATGTTCTAATAATTTTTTTACCAAATATTCATGTCCATTAATTGCTGCAAGGTGTAAAGGCGTCCAACCGTCATCTTTTTGGATATTAACATCGAAATCCAATTTATCTCTTAAGTATTCATAACCTTTTATCCAACCATTTCTGGTTATAAAATGTAAAGCCGACCAATCTTGCTTAATAGGTTCATCTATATCAACGTTTTCACCGGCAGAAAATAACTGGGTTAAAGTTGACTCCCATTCATTATTAATACCATTATAAAAACATTTTTTTTCTTGTTCAGTCATTGCTCTTTTAGGGGTTGTCGGTTTTGCTTTTTCTTCAATTGCATTTGAACCTTGTGTAGCAGTTTGTTTTTCTGCTTGCTCGATTAATCTTACTATTCCGGTATTGCCTTCCATAATTGCAATATCTTTTGCAGTTTTACCAGCTTTATTTTTTATTGTTATGTCAATATCTTCATGTTCTAATAATTTTTTTACCAAATTTTCATGTCCATTATTTGCGGCAAGGTGTAAAGGCGTCCAACCATCGTCTTTTTGGATATTAACATTGAAATCAAATTTATCTCTTAAGTATTCATAACCTTCTATCCAACCGTTTCTGCCTATAAAATGTAAACCCGACCAATCGTCATCAATAGGTTCATCTATATTAATATTTTCGCCGGCAGTAAATAAAGAGGATAAAATTGACATCCTTTTAGTAATAACTGCATTATAAAAACATGCTCTTTCATTTGGAGTCATTGCTCTTTTAGGGGTTGTTGAGATTGCTTCTTTGCCAATTGCATTTGAACCTTGTGTAGCAGTTTGTTTTTCTGCTTGTTCGATTAATCTTACTATTCCGGTATTGCCTTCCATAATTGCAATATCTTTTGCGGTTCTGTCATAGTTATTTTTTTTTGTTATGTCAATATCTTCATGTTCTAATAATTTTTTTACCAAATCTTCTTTTCTACTATACACAGCAAAATGCAAAGGCGTCCAACCGCCAACTGCTTGGACATTCACATCGAAATCGAAATTGTCTTTTAAACATTCATAACCTTCTACCCAACCTTTTCTGCATATAAAATGTAAAGCCGACCAACCGTCTTTAATAGGTTCATCTATATCAACGTTTTCACCGGCAGGGAATAACTGGGGTAAACAAGATTTCCACTCAAATTTAATAAGATCATAAAAATTAGCTTTTTCCAGTTCGGTCATTTTTCTTTTAGGAGTAGTCGGTTTTGCTTTTTCCCCAATTGCATTTGAACCTTGTGTAGCAGTTTGTTTTTCTGCTTGCTCGATTAATCTTACTGTTAGGTCATAGCCATATAATGTTGCAATGTCTTTAGCTGTTTGACCTTTGTTATTGATTGCTTTTGGGTCGATATTTTCATTATCAAGTAAAGCTTTGACCATTTCTATATTATTGCGACCGGCTGCTATATGCAGAGCTGTGTCTCCCTTATCATGCTTTTTGTTTACATCTAAATCAAAATTATCTCTTAAATATTCATAACCTTCTACCCAGTTTTCACGAGCCATTAAATATAAAATTGTTGCATCAATATCAGTAATTTCACCCGGTACACGTGATTCTAGAAAACCAAGAGGTGCATTTACATCAATTTCTGGGGTTAGTATTGTTTGCAAGTAGTTCATATTTCTATCTAGAACCGCTCGCTTTGCCTCTTTAAGCTCTAATGCTTTTTTAGGCGTTTCTTCTTCTTTTTGAAAAGTATCACTGCCGGGTGAGCCTAAAGGGTTGCTAACAGGGTTTGATGAACGGTCAGGAACGCTACCAAAAATACCGGGTATGCCTAATCTTTTAAAAGAGAATGGGTTTATTTTATTTTGAATTGGAGTTATATACATTTATCTTTTTTCCTTTTTATAGTTTAAACATTCTTTCAGCAATATCTTTTTGTAATTTTTGTTCTTTAAGAACTTTTGCTTTCATTGCGTCGATTAAATTTTCCATTTTAATAGTTACTTTTCCGTCTTTAGCGTTAGCAATTGTTTTTCTCATAAATTCAGTTATTGTTTTTACAATTGAAACTGTTGCCAATCCTTCGGTAATTGTTACTAATTGGTTTATGAAATCTTCATTTTCAGATAGTTTATTAGTTAATTTTCTGCGTTTTAAATCCTTTTGAATAATTTCAAAACGAGCTTCTTGATCAGGATAATCAACAAGAATTTTTGTATCAAACCTGCCATCTCTTAGGATTGCCGGATCAATATTTTGAATTTCATTGGTTGCAGCAACGATTATAATACCGTTTCTTCCTGCATTATTCATTTCTTCTTTCAAAGTGTTCAAATCTTGATTTCTTTCAGAACGACCACCAAATCCATTGTTTCTGGCAAAGAAACTATCACATTCATCCAAGAACAAGATACTTGGCTCACCTGTTTTATCATATTTATGTCTTAACTGATCAAACACAGCTTTTATATTTGCCGAAGTTTGGTTTTGAAATGAACTACCCATTTCTGACATTTTCATTTGATATAGAGGGAATTTTGCTTGTGATGCAACAGCTTTCATTATGAACGTTTTACCGCATCCCGGTGGTCCGTATAAAAGAACGCCATTAGGTGCGTCTACACCATTTTCCTCATTTAATGCTACGATTTCCGGTGTGTTTGCAACGATTACAGATTCAAACAAAGCTTCTTTGACTTCTTTCATACCACCAATATCATCAAGGGATTGAGGATCTTTTGAAGTAATTAAAGTTCGTTTTAAAATCGTATCGTATTGAGATGTTACGTTGTTTTCATTAACTTCCGGCATATTTCTTTCGTGAGAGAAATTTTTAATAGATTCTTTAAAATCTTCTATTGTTAATTCCGGAATATTATTATTCAATGCTTTTTCTATAGTTGCCATTGTTAAATGGTTTATATCAGCAGCACAGAAACCGTTTAACATTCTGGCAATTGAAGCTATATCATCATCTGTTATGTGTTTTGTAATTTCTTTTCCTTTAATTTTTTGTGCAAACATTGATTTTCTTGCTTCAAAATCAGGTGAGGTAATTTCAATATGAGTTCCGACTCTGCCGGAGCGAATAACTGCCGGATCAATTTTTTCGCTGTAATTTGTTGCCAAAATAGGAATAATACCTCTTGATGGTGCGTTATTTAAGTATTGAAGTAATAAATTAGTTTCTTCATCGTTTAAATTGTTGCTTGTTCCACGTTTCGGGAAAATTGCATCCGCTTCATCAAAGAATAAAATACTATATTCACCTGTTTTTTCGAATTTTGTTTCAAGTTGTTTAAATATTTTAGCCAGATTATTACCTGCTTCGCCTTTTAAAGAAGTATCATAGTCGGCTTTTGTTATTTTATATAAAGGCAATTTAGCTTCACCTGCTAAAGCTTCAACAATGAAAGTCTTACCGTTACCAGGTTTACCGTAAAGCATAATTCCGTCAGTAAATAGTGGGAAATTATTCCTTCTATATCTTTCAGCTACTTCAGGATTAAGTTTATCAATAATAATTGTTTTTAATTGTTGTTTAATTGCTTCCATGCCGGCAACATCAACGAAACCTCTAGGTGATTTTATGCGTTCACGTTTTTTTACTTTGTCATACTGAGTTGTTTTATCTAATGCGCTAAAATCGGTAGATAAATCTCGCTCTTTTGCAAATTCTTTAATAACTTGTTTAAAATTATCAATTGATAAATTTTCAACGTTATTAAGCAAAGCTTTATCAATAGTGTTTTTTGCAATATAAGAAATATCGGAAGATGTAAAACCTTCAAGCATATTTGCTAATTCGTTCAAATCCTTATCGGTTATATCTTTAGCGATATCTTTATCTCTTATTGCGATTTTAAAAATTTCTTTTCTTGCATCAAAATCAGGAGTCGGAATTTCGATATGAGTTCCGACACGACCTGTTCTTAAAACTGCGCTGTCGATTTTATCCATAAAATTTGTTGCTAAGATAGGAATTATCCCTTTTCTGGTACAGTTATTCAAATACTGTAACATAGTATTTGTTTCTTCATCATTTAAATTACTATTACCGGAACCACGTTTCGGGAAAATTGCATCTGCTTCATCAAAGAATAAAATACTATATTCACCTGTTTCTTCAAATTTTTTATTTAATTGGTCGAAAACTTTCTTCAAATTTTCGATAGCTTCACCTTTATAAGAAGAATCGTAAATAGATTTATCAAGCTTATATAACGGCAATTTTGTTTCACCGGCTAAAGCTTCAACAATGAATGTTTTACCGCATCCCGGCGGTCCATAGAATAAAAATCCGTCATTAAATAATGGTGTTTTTGCTTCTTCAAAACGTTTTCTTACATTAGGGTCTAAACGTCTTACAATAGATTCATAAAGTTTTTCTTTTAAGTTGGACATGCCGGCAACTTCCGAAAAACTTTTTGGATAATCAATTAAAGAACGTTTTAAAAAAGTATCATATATTGAAGTCGGATTATCATCCATTTGTTTTCCGAGGTTTCTTGATTTTGCAAATTGTTCAATTGCAGATTTTATCGTCGCAATATCTAAGTTTGCATCACCTCTTAATATTTCATCTTTTAAACCTTTATTAATAATATAAGCTAAAGCTGAATGAGAAAAACCGCTTGTTCCTCTTGCTATATTATTAATATCTTGTTCCGAAATGTTTGTATTAATATCTTTTTGAGATTTAGTTAGCAAGTATTTGATAAATTTAATTCTGTCTTGATAATTTGGAAGTGGAATTTCAATATGCTGATCAAAACTTCCGACACGAATTGCTCTGGAATCAATATCGTCATATTTGTTTGTTGCAGCCAATAAAATTACACCATTTTTTGCACATCCCGCAAAAATATCCGCTGTATGCTCAACAGGTTCATTTTTAAGTTTTTCATCTAAATTATCTATAAATACCAAAGTCGGTTCAAGTTTTTCGCTAAAGCGTTTATTTGCTTTTTCCTTAAGCTCAGGTAATTTTTTTACATCATCTAAAATATTCAACGGTAAATCTAATTCTTTTGCTATTGTTGTAACTAAAGTAGATTTTCCGCAACCTGCAGGTCCATAGAATAAAAATCCGTTTTCAATTTTTAAATTATTTCCGTTTAATTTACTCAAATTTTCTTTACTTAAAGGTTCTATTAAATCCCTTTTTAGTTGTTCTTTTATAGATTCTAATCCTATTATTTCATCCAATTTTGCAGGTTGGCTTCCTAAATTTTCAGTGATTTCTTCACCTTCTGTAACAGCTTGAGCTTGAGTGGTTGAAGCTTCTGTTGTTTCTTGATTAACAGATGTTTCTTCTGAAACGATTTGAGCGTCTTCAATTTCATCTTCATCCGTATCAAAATCGAAATCAAAATCTTCACTTACCGGAATTTGAGCACCGGCATCCAGTTCGTTTCCTACCATATTATCATTTTGATTGCCGATTTCCATTTCTTCCGTTGTTGTTACAGGTGTTTCGGGTTTAATTCCGGTAATTGGGTTTGTTACAGTTGTTGGGTTTGATATTGGCATATAATTAGCTCTAACTGCTTCATTAAAACCGGTAACGTTTTTACCTAATATTTCACTAAAAAGATTAGAATAAGTTTCTCTTGCCTCTTGTGTTTTGCAATAATCTAAAGGTTTTTTGCCATATTTGTCTTTTTGATTAACAAGTTTTTCTAATTCTGTTTTATCAAAAGTTTGAAGCCTGAAAGATAACTCCTCAACCATTTCAGGACTATCAAATCTTAAAATATAATGTAAAAAATTCCTATTATTTTCTTTATCAATATCATATAAATCAAGCATTAAACTCTGCAAATTCATATACACAGTACCAAAGTCATTGCTATTCCAGCTTGCAATATCTTCTCTGGACATATCACCCTTAAAAGATAATAGCATTCGATTACGAATGGGGTTGTTGATTGAATTTATAATATTCATTAAAAATCACCTTTACATGTAAAAAAATAACGTTACATGCATGTATAAAACAGCTAAAAATATTTTTTGCCATGGTAAGTTATTTATTTATTGCAAGAACTTTTTTATAAAGATTTTGTTTTAGGTATGCAGTATTATGATAAGTATAAACATACCCTATAAACAAATTCATCAAAATTCATAACTTGTTTTTTTATTACTATTTAGTGTATAATCACCAATATATTTATAAGGAAAAATTATGAAAGTTAGTGTAAAAGTTCCCGCCAGCTCGGCAAATATAGGTCCAGGATTTGATTGTTTAGGTGTTGCTCTGCCTATATATAATACAATTACCATCGAAGAAACAGTTTTACCCGGTACAGGTATTGAAATAAATGTTATTCCGGAAGCTGATATGGATGGAATGGTTTTTGACAGTATACCTAAAGATGAAAACAATATTGTTTATAAAGCAGTAGAAATGCTCTATAACTCAATTGGTCAAGAGCCTAGCGAATTGAGAATTAATATACAAGCTCAAATCCCTATAACCAGAGGTTTGGGTAGTTCTTCTTCAATTGTTGTAGGTGGTTTACTTGCGGCAAATAAACTTTTGGGTAACCCTGCTGATGAAACAGCTCTATTAGCTATTGCAACAGAAGTTGAAGGGCATCCTGATAATGTTGCACCTGCAATATTAGGCGGAATGGTTCTTGCTACTCAGGAAGATGACGGAACCTTAACATACACTAAACTAGATTGGCCTGACGAATGGGATTTGACGGTATGTATTCCGGATTTCGAATTATCTACAGAAATTGCTCGCTCTGTTTTACCAAAAGAAGTTCCGATGCAAGATGCTATTTTTAATGCAAAACACTTAGCATTACTTATTCAAGCTATAAATACTAAAGATGCAAAAGTAATGAAAACAGCGCTTAAAGATAGATTACACCAGCCTTATCGTGAAAAATTGGTTCCCGGCATGAAAGAAATAATGGAAGCTTTTAAGCACGAGGACGGCGTTTTAGGTTGTGTACTATCAGGTGCCGGACCTTCAATGTTGGTTATTTCACATAAATATGATTTAGATAAAATTAAATCAACAGTAAAAGATATTTGGGAACAACAAAATATTAAAGTTGATATTCGTACTCTTAAAGTTGAAGAACAAGGTGCTGTTGTTTATTAATTTTATAATTTGAAAACTTATTGATAATACTCTAAGTCGATTCTTTTAAAGTTCTAAAATATTTTGCCGTATATAAACTTGAAGAGGTTATATATGGCTAGAATTATTGAAACAGAAAACGGCAAGAGAAGACTTATTAAAATGTCTGCGGACGACATTATCTCTATAGTACAAGACTATCAGAGAATTGTACCGAGATTTTCTAATATTGACGAAGCACGGAATTATCTGACTGACGCTGTAGTCTATATTCCGGAAGATGTTTAATAATCTGAAGAATTGATATTAGTTAAGGCATTTTTAGCCTCAAGATGATTTGGTTCTTGTTCCAAAATTTCTATCAATAGCTCTTTTGCACGATCTCTGTTATTACTTTCATAAATTAGAGCCAAGTTATATTTTGCAGGAATTAATTCCGGATCGTACTGTAAAGCTTGTTTAAATGATTCTTCCGCATTTTTGATGTTGTGCTGTGATGCGTACATCAAGCCTGTTTTATATAATCCCATTGGATTTTTAGGATCAATTTTGAGCAAATCGTTGAGTGCTTTCTTTTCTTCAAAGAAATTACCTAAGTTGTGGTGAGCCTCTGACACAGTTAAATAATATTTTACATGTTCAGACTTCGATTTATCATATTCTAATGCTATTTGTAATAATTCAATAGCTGTAGAATAATTTGCTGTTTTCATGTTATTCATAGCTTTATAATAATAAATTTCAGGATTAATAGCATTGTATTCAATAGCACTTTCTAATTTTGTAAATGATTCTGCAATCTTGTTTGCTTCAGAAAGCTCTGCTGCCCAAATAATATATAATTCGCAAATTAATAAATGAACGTTTTTTGCTTCTTTTTGGGTTGCTTTATCTAATAATGCCAAATATTTATCAAGAGCTTTTTGATAGTCCTTACGTACAATATAAGCGTTAGCAAGCTCTAAGGTTACATCATAATTATTCTGAGATAACATAACCAATTCTTCAAAAATTGAAATCCCTGTATCAAAGTTTTTAAGGTTTATGTAGTATGAGGCTATATTATTTTTAACTCTGAATGTATCAACACCTTGAACTTCAAGCATTTTATTTGAGTAATCAATCGCTTTTTCATATTCTTCTGTTTCAACATATAACTCTATAAGCTTGTCATATACCCACAACAAAGGTTTTGGTTCAGTAACAAAAGTTAGCATATACAAAAGTGTTTCAATCGCTTTAGGGTAATTTTTAATTTTTATATACAATTCTACGAGTTTTTGGTTTGTCATAACATCAGTAGGATAAATACTTAATCTGCTTTTATAAGCTTCAAAAGCGGCAGGATAATCATGCGCTTCTTCATTCAACTCTGCTAATATCCTTTGTACTTCTGCCATTTCATCGTTTTGTTCTAACAGTCCTACCAAAATATTATAAACAGATATTGAAGAATATAACTGTTCAGTATTTCTATATAATTCCGCTAACGTACGAACAACTTCTATATCGTTTGAACGGTATTCAAAAACTGTTTCGTACTCTTTCAATGCTTTTGCAAGATATTCTTTTTTTAAATAGCAATCCGCTAATAGTTTTCTTGTATTAACATCGCCTGAATTCTTTTTCAAAATTATGATACACTGCTTTATTGCATTATTGTATTTTTTATCTTTGTAATATGCTTGTGCTAAAAATTGACGTACTTCTCTATGATTAGGCACTCTATCTAAGTATTTTGAAGCTAATAAAATTACAAGAGCATATTCTCCCTTCTCAAATAGTACTTCAACTTGTTCAAGTATATTTTTTGTAGAGAGTTGTAATTCACTACCCATGGAATTCTTATTTCCTTGGAACATCATTATCGAATATAATACATATACTGCAACTAAAGCTAAAACCGAAGCTGCAACAATTAATATTATATTAAAGTTAGCCATCATAGCCTCATCTTCTTATTTATATTAACATTATACAATATTTATTAAATAAAATCAAAAATAAATTTGTTTTTCCTTATTGACATATTGCCACAAAAAGTTAAACTGTAATTATGAAAAAGTTTGCATTTACAATTTTATTAGTTTTCTTATTTTCTATTCCAACGGCTTTTGCTGATAGCTGGGATGATTTTACGAATATTGACAGAGCTTGGGATGGTCAAAAAACTATAACCAATCAAGAGTTTGAAGAAGTTATTGATAAACTGGAAGAAAATAAAGAAAAAAAGGATGACAAAAAATTTAACAAACTTTTAAAAAAAATCAGTGGTGGTGGAAACAGCCTCCATCCGGAAATGAATGTTAAAAACGAAATTCAAGAACTAAAGTTGTCTGAGTCATTTGATAAAGAAGTTTTATTAAATACGCCGGTTGATCTATATATAAGTGGAAAAATTCTGGAAAAAGGGTTTTATAAAGTCTTGGGCGAAAAGAATAAGGATAATAAAATAGAAATTTCTTTCTATCAATCCCAGTTTTTAAAGGGTAAAATTGAGGCTACAGAAACTTCTGATGATTTTGGCGAACAGGAAATAAATTTTGCTAAAATAGTTGAATATAACGATTCTTACGTCAAAATAATATACGGTTCTATTGATTTTAATGCCTTTGCGTTTATACCTCTCGTAAAATAAAATTTTTCATTATTGCAATAGAAATAAAAATGTGGTATTGTATAAGATGACTAATAATATATTATCAATAAGATTAAAATTCTTGTAGATTTTATAAAAGGGTCAATCAAACATACGATTTAAAATAAAATGACTTAATGTATGCTTGGTTATAGAGTGTAGCTTTAAAGATATAGAAGTATAAGATAGATGCGCAATTATTTAAAGAATAGAGATGAAAAAGAAAAAATTTCAATTTGTTTAGAAGATATTGAATTGAAGTTCTCTAACGCAAAAGAAAGTCAAAAGAAGTTTATATTGATTAGTTCTGTTGCGGTATTTTGTATTTTTTCATTACTTACCCTACCAAAACTATTAAAGTTTGACAGCATAGCGGTTAATGTTGCAGAAGCGCCACAAGTGTCAATAACGACAATAGAAACTGCTGCTGCGAAACGTGGAACAATAGCAATTCCTACAGGTATGGTCAAGGCAAATCCGTTTGTGCCTTATAGAAATTTAGAAGTTGCTAAAGAATCTTTACCGGATTATGCGATTATAGAACCGCCTGAAATTTCTGATAAAGAATCCGATGCAATTAGGGTAATGAACACTGTTGTTTCCGGCATTCTCTATGATAAATATAGTCCTTCAGCTATTTTAAATATTGAAGGTAATGATTATTTAGTAAAAAAAGATGACGTTATAAATAATTACAAGGTTTTAGACATTCAACAAAACAGTGTTACAGTGCAGTTGGGTGCGAATGTTTATAAAGCCGGTATCGGTGAACTCCTAACAGAAGGGGAGTTGAAACATAATAATGTTTCAAATTTAAGTAATAAATTCGGAGGCGTTAACAATGAGTCATAATAGTATAAAAAGATTGTTATCAATGGCATTATTGGTTGCATTTACGGCACCATCTGCTTTAGCAATATCACAAGATGTCGTGAGTGCGAAAAATTCAATGTTATTATCCGGTGAAGTAAAACTTACGGATAATGATAATATGATTACATTGAGCCTACGTGATTCTGATGTACAACAAGTTTTAAGAATGTTTGCCGATAAAGCAGGTTTAAATATTATTTTTCATGATACGGTAAAAGGTAAAGTTACTCTTGATTTAGTTGATATGCCTATCAATGAAGCTTTTTCAATGGTGTTGAAGATTTCAGGATTAAACTACTATAAACAAGGTAATACTATTATCGTTATATCTAAAACAAGTCCGGAAAATGCTGTTTATTCGAAACAAGAATTAATGACATTTCCTATAAAATATGTAAGCGCATCTAAAATTGCAGATTTTCTTAACAAAAACGTTTTCGGAATGAAGCAAGCAGGTTTGTCATCTGTAGATGCAGCAACAGTTAACTCTGCAACCAATGAATTAATTGTTTTCGGTATGCCTTCAGATGTACCTATTATTGAAAAAGTAATTGAACAGTTTGATAAAGAACCTTACACAAAAACTTTTGCAGTAAATCATACTACACCTGCGGAAATGGCAAATATGATTTGTGAATTACTATTACCTTCAAGAGGTGCCGGTACAAGCGGTGGTAGCAGTAGTGGCGGTAGTAAAGACTTTGTTGCAGTACCGGGTGTTTCTACCGGTGGTGCAGCATCATCATCAAGCGGTTCTGATATGAAACTTGGTGAAGGTGTTGTTGCTTGTTCTGTTTCTGCATCAGCTTCAAGTTCAGCTGTTGCACCTTTTGATATGCAAAATTTATCAATAGCATACTTTCCTCAAAGAGGTACTATCACATTAATGGGCGGTTCAGAAGCTCAAGCGCAAATGATAGAATCTTTCATTAAATCAAACGATATTAAACAACCTCAAGCATTATTGGAAATATCAATTGTTGAACTAACAGAACAAGGAAGTAAAGAATTCCAAAATAATTGGCAAATTCAAAGCCGTAACTGGGGCTTCAAATTTGACGGTTCTTCATTCTCAGGTGGACGTCCAGGAACTTTAAGCGGCAATTTTATAGATGTTAGAGAATATATTTGGAATGGTCCTAACGGTAGCAAACAACCATATTCTTCAGGTGATACAGTTGTTGTTCCGCAACAGATAGAGCGTGTTTCAAAACAATTAATGCCTGCAACAACTTATATAACTTGGACAATGAACTACTTAATAGAAAACAGTAAAGCAAGAGTTTTGGCAAATCCAAAAATTTTGATTACTAACGGTCAACAATCTACTATTGATTTAACCCAAGATTATGTAGAAAAAGTTACTTCTGAATATTTAACATCTTCTCAAAACGGAACCGGTTCTACAGGTACTGCTCAAAGAAATTACACAATTGGTGAAGATTTAGGTATTAAAGTTGAATTAACACCTTTCATATCACCGGAAGGTTATGTAACGGTTAATATTAAACCTGAATACTCAACTATAGCCGGTGAAGTTAGAACTAATAATGAAATGGGCGGTCAAGATATTGCAGCTACACTATTAAGCAGAAGAGATTTAGAACTTAAAAATGTTAGAATTAAAGATGGTGAAACTTTAGTTATTGGCGGTATGATACAAGAAACAGAACAAAAAACTGTTCACAAAATCCCGTTCTTAGGTGATTTACCGGTTATTGGTACTATATTTAGATCATCTTCTTCTGTAAAAGCTAAATCAGAATTAGTAATAATGTTAACACCACGTATTATTAATGACGGTGAGTATTCATATACGGATAATGTATAATAAATATGTCAAATCAACTTGAAAAATTAAAAAGTAGCATAAAAAAAGATTTTGTGAAGAATTTCGAATTAAACCTGATGAAAACATCAGGTTTTATTCCAGTTGATAAAAAACAAAATGACTTTTATGTGATACTAAATAAAACTAAATCCGGCGAAAAGGAAAAAATTATAGCTTTGCTTAATGAAAAGTATGCCGGATATGTTCCCAAGTTTATTCCTTTAGAGTCAACTGATTTTGATACAATATTTGAAAGTATTTCAAAAACAATAGAACAAGCGAAGCCAACAGAAAATACAAAAGCAATTGAAACAGAATTAACTGCAGAACAAATGCTTGTATCAATCGGTTGGATAACTGAAGAACAGTTAAGAGAGTGTACTGAGATTGCAGAAACTAAAAAGCTTCCGCTTGATGCAATATTTAATGAAAAAGAATACCTAACATATGAGCAGATTGTATCATATTTGAAAAAGAAATATGGTCGTGATGTTATTTCAAATACAAATATAAAGGTAAATCGTTCAATTCTGAAAATGCTACCTGATGATTTTGTAGAGAAAAAGCAAACTATTGTAATGTCTATGGAAGGTAACAAACTCGCTGTTGCTATGGTTAACCCCAGCGACCAGTATACAATTAGAGAAGTTTCGTTATCTACCGGACGTTCTTTAAATGTTTATACAATTCCATATTTTCAGTATGAATTATATTTAAAAGATTATTTAGCACAGAAGAAGAATGAAATTGTTGCAAAAGAAACTGAGCGAATAATTCAAAGTATTGAAGAAGAAACAGCTCAGTATAGTGATGAAGAATCATTATGGGCACAAGTTGAAAAAGAATTACAAGATGCAAGCGGTAACGTTGCAAAATTTGTTTATAAAATCATTACGGATGCAATTGATGCCAAAGCTTCGGATATTCATATTGAACCTCGTTTGGGATATTACGTTGTAAGATTACGTTCTGACGGTATTCTAAAAAAGATTTTAGAAATTCCCGGAAGTATTGAACAAGCTGTAATAACTCGTTTTAAAGTTTTGGCAAGAATGAACATTGCCGAACACAGACGTCCGCAAGACGGTACTTTTTCTATTAGACACAATGACAGAATGTATGACTTCCGTATTAATACATTACCTGTTTCCGGAAAAGAAAAAGTTGTTATCCGTATTTTGGCTCCGGCTGTTAGCTTAAAATCTGCCGGTGAGAAAATAATTATAGCAGGTGCTGCAGATTCGGATATTGAAAAAATTCATAATATGGTTCAATCGCCAAACGGAATTATTTTAACATCAGGTCCTACAGGTTCAGGGAAAACAACAACACTTTACACAATATTAAAATCTTTAAACAAAGAAGATGTTAATATTACTACAATTGAAGATCCGGTCGAAATTAAATTAGAAGGTATAAATCAATCTCAAGTTAATGCTAAAGCTGATATTACTTTTGCATCTTGTATGAGAGCAATTTTAAGACAAGACCCTGATATTATACTTATCGGGGAAATTCGGGACTTCGAAACTTTAGAAGTAGCAATTTCTGCCGCACTAACCGGACACCTAGTATTGAGTACTGTCCACACTAACTCTGCTGCTGCTACAATTACTCGTTTGATTGAAATGGGTGCTAAAGACTATCTGGTATCTTCTACTTTAACCGGTGTAATTGCTCAACGTTTAGTAAGACAGTTGTGCCACAATTGTAAAGAAGCTTATTTCCCTTCTGAAGAAGAAGTTAAACATATTTCCAATAATCCGGAAGAACAAAAAGAACTTTTAAAAACAAAATTTTATAGAAAAAAAGGTTGTAAGGATTGCGGTTACTTAGGTTACACCGGACGTTTGGGAATTTACGAAATCATGCCAATAACAAGAGAAATTAAAAAATTAATTGCTCAAGGTGCTCACGATATTGAGATTGAAGAAGCTGCCGTTGCAGCTGGCATGACTACATTAAGTTCATCTTGTTTAAACCATATAATTAACGGAAACACTACAACGGATGAATTTATAAGAGTACTAGGCTATGCTAATGAATAAAACAATGAGGTACATAAATGCCAATATATAGTTACGAAGCTTTAAAACAAGGAAAACAAATTGTAAGGGGTGAGGTTACTGCCCTAAATCTTAAGGATGCGAGAGATATTGTTCGTAAAATGGGGCTTGTACCTACAAAAATCAATGAGTACCGAGAATCTAAAAACGCTGGTGCCATTGGTTCAATGACGTTATCGCTAAAAGAAAAAATTGATTTTATATCAACAATGCAGATTTTGTTACAATCAGGGATTCCTGCAGTAGAATCATTAATGTTTATGGAACAAGAAGCTGCAAAAGCAAAAATCAGAAACATTTCAAAAATACTAAAAAATCAAATTATGTCAGGTGCAACATTCTCTGATACTTTAGCAAGATATCCTGAAACTTTTGGGAATATCTTTATAGGTTTAGCGAAAGCCGGTGAAGAAGCCGGTGAATTGGAAAAAACCTTGGGACGTATTAAAGAGTTATTGACAAAGCAAGAAGCTACAAAAAGTAAAGTTATCGGAACGTTGATGTATCCGATGTTTGTAATTGTGTTAGCAGTTATTGTTACACTGATAATGTTGTTATTCGTATTTCCTGCTTTCCAAGATATGTTTGCACAACAAGAAAAAGCCTTACCTTGGATTACAGCTACAATGATTCAAGTTGGTGATTTTTTAAGAGAATACTGGATAACAATTCCGTTATTTTTTATCGCTTTTTATGTATTTTGTTATATTACAGTGCATTGGGCACCCGCAAGAAGAGTTTTAGATACAACAGTTTTAAAAATTCCTTTAATTAACAATATGACATTGTTTTCTAATTTCTCAAATTTTTTGTCAGTACTAAGCGTATCATACGATGCAGGTATTCCGATTGTCGATTGTTTACATTTGGCAAATGTAACTTTAACAAATACCATACTTCATGAAAGAATGACAGCTGCTGTTACAAAAGTTCAACAAGGTATGCAAGTATCACAAGCTTTCAAATCAACTAAAATCGTGCCTAAAATGGTGCTATTTATGATTGCAACAGGTGAACAATCCGGTCGTTTAGGCGATATGTTACAGCGTGCTGTTGAGTTCTTGGACAAAACGTTAGACGGTATAATCGACACTATGACAAAAATGATTGAACCGATAATGTTATTAGTAATTGGTAGTATTGTATTGGTAATGGCGTTAGCTCTTTACTTACCGCTATTCCAATCTTATACAGCTTAAAAACAGAGGTGAAAAATGTATAACTCAGATTCTAATTCTGCTTGGAAAGAAAAAGTTTATATTGAAACAACGGAACATATTATAACAGGATATGTTTATATGCCTAAAATTGGTAAAAAACAACGTTTGTTATCTGAAATTTTAAATGCTTCTAAACAGTTTATAGCAGTTAAAGAATGTACATTGGAATACAAAAATAATCTTTCTAAACCCATTGAATCACACGATTTTATGGAAGTAAACCGTTCATCAATTCTTATTATGAGACCGCTTAATGAATAGAGTATATGTAATTACAGGTGCAACTTCTGGAATCGGTAAGGCTTTGGTAAAAGAACTTGCAACAGATAATATTGTTTATGCCGGTTATAGGAGTGAAAATAAAGTTTCTGAACTAAGTTTAATTTCCGAAAACGTTAAGCCATTTTATGTAGATTACGCTAAACCGGAAACTGTTTCTGAAGCAATAAATTTTATCAAGATATCTTGTAATAAAATTGACTGCTTAATAAATGTTGCAGGTTGTGTTGTTGCCGGACCGATTGAAAAAATACCTGTATCTGAAATCAGGCGCCAGTTTGATGTCAATGTTTTTGGTCATTTAGAAATGGCTCAAGGACTTGCGGAAATTCTTGAGAACGGAAAAATTATTAATGTAAGTTCAATGGCGAGTTATGGTGTTTTCCCTTATATTTCACCTTATTGTGCATCAAAAAGATGTTTAGATATGTTCTTCAATTCATTTTTGAATGAAAATAAAAGAAATATAAAAGTTGTTTCAATCAAACCCGGAGTAATATCAACACCTTTATGGGATAAATCAGTAAAGGAAAATGCCGGTTCTTTAACTGACAGTGAAGGTTATGAAAAAGAAATGGAATTTATGATTGCAAACGCTAAAAGAAATGAAGAAAAAGGCTTAAGTGTTGATGAAGTTGTTAAAACAATACTAATAGCTGACAATGCTGATAATCCAAAACTAACTTATACAGTAGGTAAAGACGCTTTTTCTGCACGAATTTTTTCTAAACTTCCGCAAATTTTAATAAACAAATTAATCAAACTTGGACTAAAAATCAGAATAAACAAACAAAATTAAATATTATAGGGTTATTTATGAAAAAAATTTTAGCAATACTACCTATAAGTATTGGTGGACGTCTTACAACTTCTAGCATTATTGACGGTTTTAGACAGAATGATTGCGAAGTTGTTGTCTTTGATGAGCTTTTTGATGAAAATTTTCAAGAAATTATACAAGATAAATATGATTATATTTTGGGTTATGATTTTTCCGGCTTAAAAATAAAAATAGATAACGGTTTAAAACTACCTTCTATAAACTATTTTTCAGATGATATCAGAAGTAAAACTTCAGGTCCTGAATGGGAAAAATACCTTCCATATCTGGAAGATGAGGATAATTATACTTTTTATTGGGATAAAGTTTTGACAAGTTATGAAAATTTTAAAAATATATTCTATTTACCGCATTTTGTAAATTTTGATATTTATAAAGACTTAAATACCGAACCGGAATTTGATGTTATGTTTGCCGGTAGGCTTGACACGGATTATCGTTTAAGTTTTTTTGAAGAATTAGTTCTTAAGCTTCCTGAACTTAAAATAGCTTGGTATGCAATTGAACGTCATCACCAAGATGCTATGAAAAGGTCAAAATATCCGGAAATTATAGATTTTTGTTACCAAGGATTTATTGATAACGAAATTGATATGGCAAAAGCTATTAATAATTGCAAAATTGTTTTTAATATGAATTCTCAAGGAATTTCGTCATTAAATTACAGAACCTTTCAAACAGTTGCTTGTAAAAGATTGCATATAAGTGATTTTCGAGAAGAATTAGCTCTTTTTGAAGGTAATATGCCTTTTTACGAGGATTTTTCAGACTTAATATTTAAGATAGAAAATTATATTGACGACAAAGATGCTTATAAAAAAGTGGTAGAAAAATGTTATAACATAGCTAAATGCAGTCATAATTCTAAAGATTGTGTCAGATATATGCTGAAATGTATTAACGCATAATAAAATATATATTAAAAAAAAGCCCTCGAAAAAGAGGGCTTGGAATTAAGAATAGCTGGAAGTATGAAAAAGATTTAATAATTATATTAAACCTAAATTGCCTATTTTAAACTATTAGCATGTACGGTAATTTTTTATTAAACAAATGGAGAATAAATTTTCTATAAAAATCATCCTATAGAAGAGCAAAAAAAATTTTTATGAGATTTAGTATAGGTATGAATATTTCAAAAATCCAACATAACCAAGCATTTAGAAATCAACATCCTACAAATCAGAAACAGGAAAATAAAAAGCCTGAATTTATTGACAAATTGATGGGTGTTGTTCAAAATCAAGACGACGTAAATGATTGCGTTGCTGTACCAAGAGGAATATTCAAAGCTTACCTCTGGATTATGGGTGGTTTCGGGTTAATAGGTATCGCAAATGCTTTGCCTGCAAAATTTGCAAAAACAAAAACAGCCTTAGCTATAACCGGTAATATTATGAATATTATCAGCGCATTTTTCTTCGCAAAGCCATTCGCTTTTAAAGGTGTTTCACCAACAGTCAAAATGAATGAGACAAATACAAGAAATAAATAATAGCAATAAAATGTTTATTTATGCTACATCTTCGCTTGCAGAAACTGCTATGCCTTCCATTATGTTATAAAAATCTTCCTTTGGTAAAGTAGACATTGTTTTCATAGCATATGACAACAGACTAACTTTATCATACCAACGACGAGAATTTGACAATTTGTATAATCCCAAAACTCTATCAATACCGATACTTACATCAGATTCTTCATCTTCTTCATGTAACTCTTTTATTTGTTTTACAATAGTAGTCAAATCCTTAGATAAAGCTCTTCTTTGGCTTTCATCCATATCTTTTAATATTTCTAAAGCTCTGTGTGTACTTTCGTGTGAATCATACCAGCGTCTATCGTACATAGTCTAAAATCTCCCCGAGATAACGATAATTTCTCCTCTTACCAATAGAATTATAGTTTAAAATCAATATTTCCGTATCATCCGTTTGGTCGAAGTTCTGTAAATGGCTTTAAAACCAAATTTGCGAGAATTAATATTCCCGCAAATTTACGAACTTAAACTATGTAATTTTTTATTGTCGGAATTCTTATACAATTGTCTAAATATTCTATTGTTGATAATTTCTCATTATAAAGATATTTTATAAAATTAAGGTAAGATACATCGAAGGAACTCAAAAGAATATTTATCTCAAACCCTTCAGAACAGAAAGGTTCATAATCATAAACAACATAGCTATTGTATTTGCTTTTCCATTCTTTGCGTTCTATACGACAGTTATTTTCTTCGGCAATATCTTCTACCCAATTTACAATATCTTTATTTATATTTTTTATTTCTAAGTATTTGTTTTGAAACTTCTCCATAACATTTCTCCTACAAAAATTGTAATTTGTTCTTTAATGACATAAATTACCATTTTGTCTAGTTTTTTAAGATATATTATAGAAGTTTATTTATTGTATTTTTTAACTATAAAAAATTTATACATAAGAAAAAAAGAAAATATTAAAACTATAAATAAACAGAATTTTTTCAATAAGCACTAACATAGCAAAATTAAAGTAATAAATTCATATACATAAATTTTATATCAAATCTATTGTAACAATTTGTAAAGAGTCGCAATAAAATTTAGCAATTTTGAAAATAATAAAAACTTTATATAGAAAAGAAAGTACGCGAGATTTTAAAGGAGAAGAAATTATGACATTTATTAAAGTTGACACAAGTTTTGATGCATTTAATACAAATACTCTTACCTTGAATGAAAAAGGTGAGCAATATTTAGATGAACAAGAAGCTGCACAAGCACAAAAAAAAGGAGCTAAATGGGCAAAAGCCGGTCAAACACAAAAAGATTTTGAAACTGCAAAATCAATTTACGAAACCAATAATGAACAGGAATGCTTGAAAATATTACGCGAAGGTACTGATTCTATATTTTCAGTGAAGTTAAATGAAATACTAGATAAATTGGGAAAAGATTCGATTAATACAAAAACTTATAAAATTTTATAAAATACAATAAAAAAACAGATAGAAATTCTTTTTTAAATTCTATCTGTTTTTTATTATTTTTTTATTTAATACCAATGCTTGTTGCCTAATTGAGATCGTTTTTCAAATACAAAAGGTTCATCTGTTGATATAAACCCTTTTTTTATAAGTTCTCTGATTAAATTTATGCCATAAAAATTTTCACAAGCATTAACATCAAATCCACCAATAACCAATGTTGAATTTTTACCCATTTGTTCTGCTAATTTTGAAATTAATTTTGGGATATTATGTTCTAAATAAGGCCAAAAATTTCTAACTAATACAACGCTATTTTCAGGGTTAATATTTTTATAATCTTCAAAAATATCACGCTTTGAAAATTCTACCCTTTCTGTTAAACTTTTAGCCGGAAAATAAAAAGTTTGATTATCTTCAAAATCATTGGAATTACCACTTGTATTTTGAATATAATTATTTGAAGTTTGATAATAAAACTGTTCTTCATTAACTGAATTGGCTAATGGATCCTTTGTAAAATATAAATCGAATTTATTATTTGTATGGTAATTTATTGAAGTTTTTTCATACCAATCAATTGGAAGCGAGTTAGATTTTGCAATTTTTATTGCATCCGTATCAATATCTTTTGCTATAATCGGAAAGAATTTTTCCGATTCTTTTTCGCCTAACGTTGATAAAAGTTTCATTATTATTGAAAAAGGTTCGGAACCATTTGAACAGGCATAATTATAAACATTAACCTTACTTACATCTTGATACTTATCAGTTAAAAACTTTATAAATTTATCCCACATCAAATCGCCCCTAAAAAAACTTGTATCATTTCGATATGCAACTTCCTTAATCAAAGGACGTGCTTTTGTAGGTCTATATACAGTACGATTCCAAGCTGAAAACGTAGGTGTTACTTTGCAATTATTACCGGAATTTATTCTCATAATAATTTTAAAACTTATAAAAAAATAATTTGTTAGCATAAATGAACATTTTAATTTCAAATAAAACTAAACCTGATATTACAGAATATTGAAACTTTTAATCAAATCACCATAGATATTATTGTAAAGTTTTGTAAATTAAATTAAAGTTTAGAGCAATTTTGAATACTATACAAATTTTTAATATATAAGAAATGTGTAGAAATAAGTAGAAGGTTTAATTAGATGGCTCGTTTATCCCTAACATATCCACGTATAACAGGAAGTAAAATAGCGTATAAAAACGATGAAAATTATGATTTGGTTAACGCAAGAGGTTGTAAAACCGGCGAACTGAATATATATGAAAGAACAACTCAGGCTGTGGGTCGTAATACGCCTAATGGTCCAGAAATAAACATGGGTTTACCTAAGAAGTATTCTATGACAAATGTTCGTAGTGATAGTTGCAAATCTAAAAGCACGTACTGTTTTCCTAATGGTGAAAAATACAGTGTGCTAAAAGATGAGATAAATGGAATAACTCGAGTTCGAAAATTCTCTGATGGTAAATGGAAATTAATTGCCTATCAAACACCTGATTTTTCATTTGCTTCAGAGTATGGATATCGTTTTTTGGAAAAAGAAGGGGAACGCTTAGTAGAAAATGTTAAAACGTCAACAAGAAATATCGGTTTTGATTTTCAAAGTACAGATTACTCTAGTGAAAGTTTAAGTAGTTTATTAAAAAAAATAAAATCTATCGGAGAAAAAGACTTTTTTAATTTAAAATATTTATCGAAAGGTGAAAGAAAACTGGTAGAAACATCTGCTGCAACATTTGGCGAGCAAATTACAAATTTGGCACAAAGTCTATTTAGGTTTGCAAAAATTGTAAAATAAAAACAACTCTATTTATCCCTGTCGTAAATTCTTGCATACTCAATAAGTGCTTTATAAATCTCTTTATGAATTTTACCCTCAAGCACTTCTTTATATAAAATCAATAATGATTCAATTCTGGAAAGTTTTCTTCTATAAACTCTAGCCTCTCTTAAAGCGCTATATTTATCCGCTGTAGAAATAATTTGAACTCCGATATCAGAATGTTTCATATCATCAGTTAATGCAGGATATCCTGAACATTTTAAATTTTGATGATGATATTTAACCAAATCTAAAGTTTCTTCTTTAATATTTTGAGTTTTTAATAATTCATATCCTAAAGTAGAATGTATATTCATTATCTCTCGCTCTTTTTTATTCAAACGAGATGGTTTGTTTAAAATCTTTGAAGGTATTAAAACTTTACCCAAATCATGCAACATAGAAGCTTCTTTTATAGTTTCTTCCTTAATAGAAGATTTCATCTCTTGCGGTAACATTGAATAAATTCCGATTGCAACATTGCAAGTTTCATTCATGTGTCCGCCGGCTAACTCTCTTAGGGTTTTAGTATCAATAGTTGGTCTAATTTTATAACTTCCGAGCAAATCTCTAACTCGTGGATTTAACTCTATCATACGATTAAGAAGCTTTTTTTGTAACTTTTCTTCTTGACCTGTCTTTAAAGAGATATTTCCATCCACATTTTTACAAACAAAATATGAAGTGTTGTTAATTTGCACAGCACCTAAAAGTTTAACTTTAGTTTTTTTTTGTTTCTTGGGGTGGATTTTAAACATCTTCTTATTTATTTTTTTTACACAACTTAACATAAGTTTACAATAGATTTTAATTTTATGCAAGAGATTTTGCAACTAAAATATTATCCAAAGTTTTTATAATTTCATTTGGATTATCCATTAAAACTAATTCTCCTCTTAAGCGTGAAGCGCCTGTAAAACCGTTAACATAATAAGGGTAAAATTTTCTGACAAATTTTAGTCCTATAATTTCGCCTCGGAATTCCATTTCTTTTAAAAGAAGTTTTTTCATATTTTCGATTTTTTCTTCTAAAGTTGGTGGTGGTAAATATTCACCATTTGTCAAATAGTGTTCTATTCTTGCAATAAGAGTCGGATCACCAAGAACACCTCGTCCTATCGCAACACCGTCAGCTTGAGACTCTTCAAGACATTGAATAGCTGTTTCAATAGAAGTAACATCACCGTTAGCGAAAACAGGGATATCAATATTGCGCTTTAATTCAGCAATCTTTTTCCAATCAGCTTTACCGCCATACATTTGAGAACGGGTTCTACCATGAATTGTTATAAAATCTGCACCTGCTTCTTGCATCTTTTGTCCGTATTCAACAAAATTGAGTTCATCAAAAGTATAACCTAATCTAAATTTTACACTTAAAGGTATTGAAATCTGAGATTTTACGGTTCTAACTATTTCTTGCGCAAGCTCAACATTACGCATTAGTGCGCATCCGTCAGTACCTTTAACAACTTTGTTTACCGGACAACCCATATTAATATCAATCATATCTGCAAATTTTTGCAAATATTCTGCACTATCTGCCATCATCTTTGGCTTATGTCCGCTTAATTGGTAAGAAATTGGAGAATGGTTTTTATCTCGAGCAACAATATCCGTATCTTTAACTTGAGTCAATGCTTCTGAACTTATCATTTCTGTTGTTAACAGACAGGTTGCAGAATGTTCTCTTATTAAAGAACGCAATACATAATCAGTAATTCCAGCCATTGGTGCAAGTGAAACTTTGCTTTTTATTAAATCTTTAACCTGCATATTGACGTAACACTTCCATTCTGTCTTTAGCATATTTTAGATACTCGTCATCAGTAGTATATGTTGAAATAAACTGATTATAGTATTTATAGGCTTCTTTATAATTTTCAAGCGTATCATAATCAACAGCAAGCATATAATTTGTAATTGGTAAATCTTTTGTGTATTTTAGAACATTTACATAATCATTTATAGCTAATTGTGTTTTTTTCAATTCATCGTATACTAAGCCTCTATAATAATAAGCATAAGCATTACTTGCTTCTTTTTTTATAACTTCATTGAATTTAGATAATGCGCTCTCCCAGTTTTGGGTTTCGTACAATTTAATTCCTTCATCAAGAGTTGAAATTGTAAAATTTTGCATCACATAATTCAATAGATTTTTTGCTTCTGACTCCAGATTTAGTGTAAGCGATTTTTTTAAATACAGCTCAGCATCTTTCCAGTTTTGTTGCTCAGAATACAAATAACCAATATAATAAGGTATTTCAGCGTTTTTAGGTGCAAGTGTTTCAGCTTTTTTATAGTAATCTATTGCTTTACTAAAATTCTCTAATGCTTGATAAGAGGCTGCTAAACCCAATAAAGAATCTTCTGTAGCCGGTTCTATTGCTAAGTATTGAGAAATAGCACTCTGATAATCTTTATTTTCATAGCTTTTTGATGCTGTTGCCAAAGCTGTTGAAATTGTATCTGCTTCAACATCTTTTAATGTTTTCAAAACCAAATTATTTCCCGGGAATTTTGATTTTGCCGTATTCAATATATTTTGCGCATTTTTATAGTCATTTACTGCTGCATAACAAATTGCTAAATTTACATACGCATCCACATTTTTTGAACCGGCTTTAATTACAGACTTATAAGCTTTTACTGCATCTTCAGTTTTGTTATCTTTATGTAATTTTACCGCATAATCATACAAACTATTTTGCATAGTAATATCTTCAGAATTTTGAGATAAGTATGCTATATATTCATCCGGACTCAAGGCTGCTTGCATAACTTTTATCATTTCGTTTTTTGCAATAACATTTGCCGGATCAACCGAAAGAACTTTTTTGTATAAATTTAAAGCTTCCTTTTTGTTTCCCATTTCTGATAAAGCTTGAGCTTTATACAAATTAGCTTGTACATTATCAGGATACAAAGTTAAAACTGAATCATATGATTTTATCGCTTTTAAATAATCTTTTTTCTGTTGGAAAAGAGTTCCTACATTGAGTCTTGTGTTAACATTACTCGGATTAATCTGTTCTGCCTTTGCATAATAACTTAATGCTGCATCAAAATCACCTTGCGCCTGTTTAATTGCACCTATGTTAGCATTTAATTCCGCATCGGACGGTGTTTGTGCCAGTTTTTTTAAATAAATTCGTTCCAGAGCATACAGAACTTCCATATCATTTTTACTGTATGCTAAAGCGTTATTATACTGTTCTACAGCTTCATCATATCGCCCTAATTTATCTAAAGTTCGAGCGTATTTCATTCTTAACAAGCTATCTGTAGGTTTGAGAGTCAATGCGGTATTATAATAATCAGCAGAACGTTGTTCATTACCCAAAAGTTTCATTAAATCTGCAATCTGGACATTGGCTTCAGCTGCAATTTTTTCATTTTTTGCAGCTTGTGAAAACTCATATGCCGCTGCTGAAAAATTACCCATTGCACGAAGTTCTTCCGCTTTTTTATATCTTGAAGATGCGGTTGTGTCAAAGCTTGTAACTTTTAAACATTGGTTTAAATTTTCATTAGCTGAAGCAATCATTGCAGCAGAATTTTGTACTGATTGTTCCTTTGTCGGAAACATTTTTAAATAAAAAAGTGCACTCCTAAAATCATTCGCAGATTTATCATAATTTTTTTCTTGATTTGCGTAATATGTTGCACGTGCAAGATACGAATTAATTAATCCAATTCTGGCAGAATTATCCATATAATTAATTCGCAAAGCTTTTCTAAATTCAACAATAGCAGAAGAATATTGACCTTGTGCCAAAAAATCTTGTGCTGAGTCGTAGTGTTGCATAAACGCACTTACTGATGCTGAATAAACTTCAGGCATAGATAAAACGGACGAAACTGCCAATAAACAAACTAACCCTAATAACTTTTTCTTCATAGATACATTTTACTACAAGATAAAAAAAATATATACTTCTCCATCAGGAGAAAATTTTTAAAAATATTGATTATGTCCTTTTTCCCATTTAACATTTGTAGCAGAACCGTGTCCAGGGTATATTACTGTATCATCCGGCAAAGTAAAGATTTTTGTTTTAATACTTTCTATTATTTGATTAAAATCGCCTCCTGGTAAATCACATCGCCCAACAGATTCTCTAAATATTGTATCGCCCGAAAAAAGGTTGTTTTCAACTAAAAAACATACACCACCTTGAGTATGCCCAGGTGTGTGTATTGCTCTTATCTCGATATTACCCAATTTAATAATATCATCATCATTAATAAAACCGTCTATTCGAGGTTCTTCCATATGAGGCATACCAACCATCGGCAAATAAGTATTAAGTTCACTTATCCACTCAGAATCACCATTATGTAATAAAACTTGCGCACCTTCAGACATTTCATTTAATCCGGTGATGTGGTCAAAATGCCCATGAGTTAACAAAATATATTTTAATTTTGCATCATATTTCTTTAACTCTATAAAAATATTTTCATCATAAGCGCTACAATCAATCAGTAAAGCTTCTTTTGATTCTTCATCAATAAGCAAATAATTATTATTTTCAATAGGCGGTTCAATAAATTTCTTTATAATCATAGTGTTTATTTTATAACACAAAGAGTGTAGTTGCAACTACACTCTTTGTATATTTTTAATATATTTCTATTTAACAAACTGTTGATAAATGTCCTGTTGTTTCAATATTTTTAGTATTTACAGCAGGCTTAATAACCAACGGTTTTTCTGAAATCGGATCAATAGCTTTAGCTTTTTTAGCACCAAGCAATCTGTAAATACCATATGCTGCTGTTAAAGCTGCAACACCTGCTATTGACCATTTTGTTGATTTTTTACCTAAGATTTCCTTAACTTTACTACCAACAGATTTAGAACCTTTTTCGCTAACGGATTCACCTAATTCCGATAAATCTAATTTTATCAAATCACTTTCTGAAATATTTTTACCTTTTTTAGAGAAATGAAGTTCTTCATATAATTCAGCAGACGATTTATTGATAGAACTCAACCAAGCATTTTCAGTCCATTTTGTAGAGTTTTGAACATGGTTTTTCAAAATTGTTTCAGGAATATTACCATTTCTGTCTTTAATCAATGCTCTTTCTAGACATTCTGCCATTTCATCAGAAATTACAGAATCTCTTAATGCTTTTAAAGCTGCTTGATAATTTTTATCACCTTTTAAACTCTTTTCAAGCAGATCAGCAGGCATTTCTTTTCCGGAATGACGTTTGTATGGTGTTTTTAATTCTTCAGTTACAGCGTTTTTTACTGAATCAAAAGCTTGTTTAGCTTCCGCATTTGCCGCTTCATAAGCTTCTTTTTCACTCATGAAATAAGCGTGTTTACCTTTATAAGCATCCATTTTAGCAGCATCAACCAATGGGTCAAAGTTCTTCTGTGCCATACCTTCACAATTTGGAACAATCGGTGTACAGAAATACTTCTTAGCCTCTAAGTCTGTTAACTCACATGGTGCAAATCTTGAAGGTAACAAAGCAACGTCAGCAGGACTTACAAACGCAGTATTTGGTGCAAAACCTTCAAAGAACACTACACGACCTTTGTATTTGTCGTTATTTACAAGTCCTTTAGCTTTTTCCAAAACTTTTCTTGCATCTTCGTGTTCTATTGGACCGCCTAATACTAGAACCGTATCTGTATTACCTGTGTTTTTAACAAATTTATCAAACGAATCCATTACAACGTCAATAGCTTTTTGGAAATCACCACGACCCCAGCTTACAACTAATTTTACGTCTTCACCTTTTTTAAGCTTTTCTATATATTTTGGATCAACATAACCATGGATTTTAGGGTTTTTATTTGCCAAACCTGCTGTTATTTGAGATAAACCGGTGCCTTCTGCTAACCATTTTGAATTTTTAGCATCCCATAGTTTTGCGCCTTCATATTTACCGCTTAATCTTTCAAAGAAGTTCATTTTGTTTTGTCTTTTTATTTCTCTGATATGTTTTAAATCAAGCCCTTTTGCTTCATCAAACTTGGTGTACCCAGGTAGTGTAACTTCCTTACCGTCTTTTAGCTGTAACTTTGTATCGAGTTTATATCCGGGTACTAATCCGTCTAATGAGAAACCTGTTAATTTAGGATCGTTTAATGGGTTTGTGATACCCCTGAAAACGCCCAATTTATCAAGTTCTTTTAAATCAGCATACAAGGCAGGTGATATTTCCGGATTTTCAATAACAGCTTTATAATACCCTTCAGATACTGTTGAAAAAGTTGGTAGATACCCTTTTTTACCATAATGAACCGGTACTAAGAAAGAATGTAGATTACCGTTCGCATCGTGGAAGTTTTTCAAAACAGTTTCTTTTAAAAATTGATCTTCTCTGTTATTCAAAGTAGCATCTATATATGCTTTACTCTTAACAATTTTGTTAATTTCTTCCGGTGTAGCACCAAGGTTTACAATTGTATTTCTTGGACCAGTTTCTTGTAAATAACCCGCGTTCAAGTTATGCCCTACAGCGCCTAAAAATTTGTCTGCCCAATAAGGATCTTTTGCGGCATTCTTTTGAGCTGCATAGTGTATTGTGAACATCGTTTGAGAATCTGAACACAAAATGTATTTAGGGTCGGTTCCGGTTTTTTCTTTTAAAGCAGGTAATAATTCTACCATTGCTTTATCGTATTTTGCATAAGGTTGACCACTCCAGCTTTGTGAATATCTTTTTGCCAATTCGCTTCCTGTAGCAGATGCGTAACTACCGTCTTGGTATGGTTTTTCCATACTGCCGGTACCGTCAACAAAAGTAAATACAAATTCTAATTTATCTTTTAAACGGTCATAATCACCCGCTAAATGTTTTTTTAAAGCCTTATCCAATTGCGGTGTTTTCTTAGCTACGTACATGCCATTTGGTGTTTCTTTTTCGAGCCCCCAAGACATTGTTGATGTCTTAACTTCATCCAAAACAAACACGTCATCAGCCTTGTCTTTTAAGAAATCTGCTAAATTTGTTCCCTTTTGTATTGGTAATGATGTAAAGAACGGTTGTCCTTCATATGCCTTAAATGGGTGATCAGAAGCTAAACCTGAAGGAATTTTTCTTATTTTAACACCGTCTTGGAATAACTCACCATTTTTACCAACTTTATAGTCTACATCACAATTGTATAACGGAATAAGTTTTGTTATTCTGTCAACATCTTTGTCAAGGAAGTTATAATCGTGTGAAACAGTACCAACACCGCCACCTTTTAACCCAAATATAGGCTCTTCTACAATCACGTGTGCAATGTGTCTTGGATTACCGCTTTTAAAAGCAAGCATATTCATAACAGGCGGACTGGCAGTAGTTGTCGGTTCGGTAATTCTTCTTGTTCGTTGATTTTTTAAGTTGCTTAAATAAACCGTATCTACTGTGTTGACCTTCATAAATACACTCCTTTTTTAATACACACTGCTAATAACTAAAAAACGCTAAAATAAAAATTTAATACCTACCTCGTTGTTTATTAAGAAATGTTAAGTAAATTTTTATTAAGTATGTTTTGACCCATTCTATCAAAAACTACTATTTTTATCAACATAAACATGTATATTTTCTTATCATATCTTAATATTGTATAATTAATTATATGAATGAACTTTTATTAGAAACAATTAAGCTTGTGCCGGAACAACCGGGATGTTATCTTTATTACAACAAGGATAATGAAATAATCTATGTAGGTAAAGCTAAAAACCTTAAGAGAAGGGTTTATAGCTATTTTCACAAACAACATGATAATGTAAAAACGAGTGTTCTTGTTTCTCAAATAGAAAAATTAGAATATATAATTACGGATTCTGAAGTAGAAGCATTGATTTTGGAATCGCATTTAATCAAACAACATAAACCTCGTTATAACATTTTGTTAAAAGACGATAAAAAATATCCGTATTTTTTAATTACAGATGAGGATTTTCCAAGAATTCAAGTGGTACGTAAGAAAAATTTAAACCCTGATAAAGGTAGATTTTACGGTCCATATACTGATGTTGGCGCAATGTATTCAACTTTAGATTTTTTAAAGAAATTATTTCCGCTCAAACAATGCAAAACACCAAAATTTTCAAACAGACCTTGTCTTTACTACCATATTGGAAAATGTCTTGCACCTTGCCAAGGAAAAGTTTCTCCTGAGGAATATCAAAAACTTATACATAAAGTAGAATTATTTTTAAGTGGCAAGCAATCGGAATTGTTAAAACAAATTCAAGCCCAAATGCAAAAATATTCAGAAGAAGAACAGTTTGAAAAAGCGGCAAAAATGCGTGATAGTTATCTGGATTTGCAAAAGACTTTGGAGCGACAAAAAGTAGTTTATGAAAACACTAAACTAAATGAAGATATAATTTCAGTTTTGTATGAAGACGGAATTTTAGCTATCGTAATTATGATGATTAGAGAAGGTCGTTTAATTGACAAAAAAGACTTTACATATTTTGTTGAGGACATTGATAAAACCGAATATTTTGAAACATTTTTTAGAGAATATTATACGAATTTAAAACTTGAGTTTCCTGATAAAATTATCTCCAAAGACTTGGAAGAAATTGGTGATAAAGAATTGTATCAAGATTGGTTAAGAGTAATTTCCGGTAAAAAAGTTTCTATAAGTTATGGCAGAGGAAAATATAAAGAATTATATGAATTGGCTACAAAAAATGCAAATAACGTTTTAGAAAATGCTAAACTGAAAAAAATGGCACAAATTCGTGATGATTTTAACGATGTCGGTTCGTATTTAGCCGAAAAATTAAAATTAACAAATTTTCCTAACAGAATTGAGTGCTATGATATTTCTCATATTCAAGGCACAAATACTGTCGCTTCAATGGTTGTTTTTCAAAATGGATTACCTAAGAAAACAGCTTATAGAAAGTTTAAAATTAAAACAACAGAAGGAAAGCCGGACGATTTTGCATCAATGAAAGAAGTTTTAACAAGACGTCTTGCAAAACTTGGAGAACCTAAGTGGGAAAAACCTGATTTAATAATAATTGACGGTGGTAAAGGGCAACTTTCTTCTGTTATGCAAATTGTTGAAGAAATGGGTATAAAAGTTGGTGAAGGCGGAATAGATTTTGTGTCGTTAGCAAAACGAGAAGAAGAAGTGTTTTTACCAAAACAATCGAAATCAATTCTTTTGCCAAGAGATTCTAATGCTTTGTATTTAATACAGAGAATTAGAGATGAAGCACATAGGTTTGCTATAACTTATCATAGAGATTTGCGTTCGAAAAATATACGTAATAACGGGATATAACTGAGTATATCATATTTTTAATATACTTGTAAAAGTATAAATTTTATGCTAGAATTACTCAGTAAACCATTAAAAAACGAGTTTATTTAAGTATAAAAAGAGAGAAGAGGAGATTCAATGAGTCATCATTGGGTTGTTGAGAGGACAATATTAGGACAAAATATGTCCTTTAATATGGATACATTAATAGCTATGTGGGCTGCAATGTTATTTTTGCTTGTAGTATCATTTATTGCAACCAGAAAATTATCAATTTATCCGACAAAACTACAATTGTTTTTTGAATCAATATTAAGTTATTTTGACGGACTTATAGCCGGCATGATTCATCACGACGGCAAAAAGCATTTTCCGCTTATAGCGTCATTGTTTTTATTTATTGTAACTGCAAATTTAATGGGACAGTTACCTTTAAAAATGATTGAACTTAAACAGGGTGAGATAGCTTCACCTACAAATGATATAAATTTGACTGCAGGCTTGGCTGTAATAGTTCTTGTATATTACGTTGTAGCCGGTGTAATTAAGAAAAAACATAAATTCTTGTTACACGAAATTTCTTTTGTCGGAATTATATCAATGCTGGTAGAATTGTTAGAGCTTGTAACTCGACCATTAACATTGGCATTGCGACTTTTTGGAAATATTTTGGCAGGTGAAATTTTAATAACAGCATTATTGGGCTTGGCTGCTTATGGCTTACCTTTACCAATAATGTTTTTTGAAATATTGGTTGCTTGCGTACAAGCATTGGTATTTACAATGTTAACAACGGTTTATATCGCAACGGCTGTAAACGAAAATCATTAATACAAATACATAAATAAGAAGGAGATTTAAAATGACAGAAGTACAAACAATTTCAGAAATGGCTCAATTAGGTGCAGGTATTGCAATGGGTTTTGGTGCTATCGGCGCAGGACTTGGTATCGGTTTAGCTACTAAAGGTTTGATGGATGCTATTTCAAGACAACCTGGTATTGCAGGTCAAGCAGTTGGTTTCTTCTTAGTTGGTGCAGCTTTAGCAGAAGCTTGTGCTATTTACGCTTTAGTTATTGCAATGAAATTATCTGGTATGATGGGCTAAACTAAGGTTTGGCTAATCTGTAAGCTAATATAACGGCGGAATGTATCCCGCCCAAAGCTCGGTAGCACCCGATGTGAAACAGCCGGTAGTCTGTTCAAAAGGGATACCGGTAGATACAAAACAAGTTAGTAGAATGGCGGAATGTATCCCGCCCAAAGCTCGGTAGCACCGATGTGAAACAGCCGGTAGTCTGTTCAAAAGGGATACCGGTAGATACAAAACAAGTTAGTAGAACGGTGGAATGTATCCCGCCCGAAGCTCGGTAGTACCCGATGTGAAACAGCCGGTAGTCTGTTCAAAAGGGATACCGGTAGATACAAAACAAGTTAGTAGAACGGCGGAATGTATCCCGCCCAAAGGTTAAAAAGATGGAATTTAACGGAACATTTTTAGTATCAATAATAACATTTATAATATTTGTTATACTGATGAATAAGATTCTTTATGCGCCGATATTAGGAATTATGAGAGAGCGTAAAGAATATATTGATGGCAACTATAAAGCTGCTGATGATAATAACTTAAAAACAGATGAATTAGTTGCTGTTAAGGATGAAAAGTTACTTGAGGCTAAAAATGAAGCTCGTACAAAGTATAATGCAACAATGGATGAATATAAAACCAAGAAAAATGAGATTATAACAGAAGCTCAAGCATCTGCAGTGAGTGAGCTGGAAAATTCAGAGATTGAGTTGCAAAATTTATCGAATGAAGTTAAAGACGGTTTAAAATGTAGAATGACTGATTTGGCAAATGATATTGTTGAAAAAGTTATCGGGTATAGAAGTAATGTTAACGGATTTAATGATGAAGAAGTTAACAGAATTCTTTATCAGTAGAAAGGTTATTGGATGCAAAAGGTACATGATTTAATTAAATGTATAATAAAAGCGGTATTATTTGTAGTTTTGATGATACTCATTTGTGTGGCAGTTGATAATATATTTGAGAATATTTTGTCAATAACTTCAAAAGGCGTACTTGCAAACTTCATAATATTTTCAACAATTATACTTTTGGTAATGCGTTCTTCGGTGCATCCTATAAAACTAATGGAAGAAGCACAAGTTAAAGTTGTTGCATCTATTGAAGACTCAGAGAATGTTAAGACCGATTCTGAAGTTAAATTGAGTTCTATTGAAGAATCTGTTAAAAACTTAAACGATGATATTGAACAGATTATTAATAAGTCAGAAGAAAACGCTAAAATTGTTGGTGAAAAGACAATAGAAGACGGTCAAAAGACGGCTTTGACAATTCAGGAAAACACTAACAAAGCAATAGAAAATAGTAGGACAATATTAAAAAATGATTTGATAAAACGAGCATCATTGGCTTCAATTGATGTCGCAAAAAATCAGATTTTAGGTGAGTTATATAACAACCAAGATTTACATAATAAACTTATTGATGAAAGCATAGAGGCTTTAGAAGGAGTGGAATTATAATGACAAGCACGGTGAAGGCAAAAAATTGCGAATTAATTGCAAAACGCTGGGCTTTAGCGTTAATGGAACTTGCTTGTGAAGCAGAAAATGTTTCTAAAGAAGATATTTTAGATGATTTAATCCAGATTTCAGAAACTTTAAATTCATCAGAAGAATTGAGCGATGTGATAAACAATCCTTCTGTTTCAACAGAAGAAAAACAGATTGTTTTATGCAAGATATTTCAAACTAATACAATGCCTATTGTTTACAATTTCTTATTTGCATTAAACTTGCGTAAGCGTGTAGGAATTATTGGTGAAATAGCAAAAGAATTCGCAAAAGAATTAGACAGATTAAAGAATATCACACACGTAAATATAACTTCAGCGATCGAATTGAACGAAGAAAAACGAGAAGAAATCAAACAGAAAATTGCTGAGAAATTACACAAGGATATTGTTGTTGATTGGGGTGTTGATTCGGAAATAATAGCAGGATTAATATTCAATATTGATAATAATATTTTAGATAACAGCGTGCGTAATAAATTAGAAGATTTAAGTAGAACAATTATAAAGGGGTAAATAGATGGCAGTAATAAATCCTGATGAAATCAGTTCAATATTAAAAGAGAACATTCGTAATTATGAATCAAAAGTAGAAGTTTCCAATGTTGGTTCAGTTCTTGAGGTAGGCGACGGTATTTGTCGTATATATGGCTTAAGAAATGTTATGTCAAACGAGCTTGTTGAGTTTGAAGACGGTAAAGGAACTTTGGGTATAACTTTGAACCTCGAAGAAGATAACGTTGGGGTTGTAATCTTAGGCGAATATACTCATATTAAAGAAGGTATGAGTGTTAAAACAACAGGAAGAATTGCTTCTGTGCCTGTTGGTGATGCTTTAATCGGACGTATAGTTAACCCGACCGGTCGTCCAATCGACGGTAAAGGTGAAATAATTACAGATAAATCTCGTGCAATTGAGAGAGTTGCACCAGGTATTGTTGCTCGTAAATCAGTTCACCAACCACTTCAAACAGGTTTAACTGCTATCGATGCTTTAACACCGATTGGTCGTGGTCAACGTGAACTTATTATTGGTGATAGACAAACAGGTAAAACTGCTATTGCTATTGATACAATTTTGAACCAAAAAGGCGGCGATGTAATTTGTATTTATGTAGCAGTTGGTCAAAAAGCTTCTACAGTTGCTCAATTAGCAAAAACTTTAGAAAAACACGGTGCAATGGATTATTCGATTATTGTTTCTGCAACAGCTAACGAACCTGCACCTTTACAATATATCGCACCGTTTGCCGGTGTAGCTATGGCTGAAGAATTTATGGAACAAGGAAAACACGTTCTGATTATATATGATGATTTGACAAAACACGCACAAGCTTATCGTGCGATGTCATTGCTTCTAAAAAGACCACCTGGACGTGAAGCTTATCCTGGTGATGTATTCTATCTTCACTCAAGATTATTGGAAAGAGCAGTTAAATTATCAGATGAATTGGGTGGCGGAAGTATTACTGCACTACCTATTATTGAAACTCAAGCCGGTGATGTTTCTGCATACATTCCGACTAACGTAATTTCAATTACTGACGGTCAAATTTTCTTGGAAACGGGGTTGTTTAACTCTGGTGTAAGACCGGCTATTAATGCTGGTTTGTCTGTATCACGTGTAGGTGGTGCTGCTCAAACTAAAGGTATTAAACAAGTTGGTGGTCAACTTCGTCTTGACTTAGCACAATTTAGAGAGTTGGAAGCGTTTGCACAGTTTGCATCAGACTTGGATGCTGCAACTAAAAAACAACTTCTAAGAGGTCAAAAATTGACAGAAGTTCTTAAACAACCTCAATATAAACCATTAACAGTAGCTCAACAAGTTACAATCTTGTTTGCAGCTAACGAAGGATTTTTGGACGAAATTGATAACAAAAAAGTTCAAGAATATAAAGCCGGTTGGTTCGAACATTTTGAAGCAAATATGCCAGAGTTGGATAAACGCTTGAATGACGGTGATAAATTATCTGATGAAGATAAAGAAGCTTTGAGAAGTCAATTAGAAGCTTACGGAAAAACATTATAGGATTTAAGGTGCCAATTTGGCACCTTAAATAATTCTTTGAAATCACAATTTGTGTCCTTAAAAACTGGTAGTGGTGGTAGAAGAACATTATATTTTCACTGAACAAGGTGTTGCAATGCTTTCAAGCGTTTTGCATACTGAAAAAAATTTACAACAGAGAGATAGATATATGCCAAACTTAAAAGATATTAAAAGCAGAATAGGTAGTGTACAAAACACTAAAAAGATTACAAAAGCAATGAAAATGGTAGCTGCAGCTAAAGTTAAAAAAGCTGAAAATACAGTTAAAGCTTCACGTCCGTTTTCTGATGAACTTCTTAACTTATTCAGGAAAATGGTTGCAACAGTAGATGAATTTTCAACATCCGGTTTAAGGGTGGAACGTGGTTTGGACAATTATCCGGCATTACTAACAAGACGAGAAGTTAAATCTGAAGGAATTCTTGTAATAACTTCAAACAAAGGTTTGGCAGGCGCATACAATGCTAATATAATCAAAACAACATTGAAAAGGATAAAAGAAAACACCGAAAAAGGTATACATACCGTTATTTATCCGGTAGGTCAAAAAGCTGTTTCCGGATTTAGACATAAATCCGGCGATTTTGAAGTTAGAGAAGGATATATTAGTATAGCCAATGAACCTACTGCAACAGGTGCAAACTTGATTGCAGAGGATATTGCTGAAGATTTTGTTTCCGGAAAACTTGATAAAATTGATATTATAACAACACATTTTAATAACATGATGTCTTATAATATTGTTAATTGGGAAATTTTACCTGTAGAAATTGAAAAGGCTGATACTCATGAACTCGATCCTGTAATGGAATTTGACCCTTCTGCAAACGCTGTTTTACAACAATTAGTACCGATGTTTATTACAAATTCTATCTATCAGGCATTGTTAGAAGCAAATGCGAGTGAATTGGCTTCAAGAATGACTGCAATGTCAGCAGCATCAAATAACGCAGAAGAAATGATTACAACTCTGACTATTGATTACAATAAAGCACGTCAAGCTGCTATTACTCAAGAACTTGTTGAAATTGTTTCAGGAGCCTCTGCTATATAGTTTGGCTTTTATCAGGTTTAATCTCTGTTGCGCCATGCGATTTAAGAAGGTTTTGGTAATCTTCTTCTGATTTTTTTGCAAACAAATTAGAAACACCAACACCGGCAGCCATACCGGAAACAATGCCTATTGTCATACGTAACATTGACGGTGCTTTAAAAGCTACTAAATTTCCAAGCCCACATCCGCCAACTACTGCACCTGCAAATAACAGATTGGTTTTTATTAAAGTGTTTTTATCATATTTTTTATAATTTGCACAAAATTCGTCAGCTGTTTGTTTTGGCACAATATATTCACGTGTTCTGCTTTTTCTGTTAGCCACAACTTTTACATAATTGTTATCAAGTTGTTGAGTAACTTTTAAATCTACAGCCATACAAACTCCTTTTGTTTTTCTACAACTCTTCTCAATATAAAAAATTGCTTTTTTGATAGTAAAACGTTACAAAAATTCATATAAAATTTGTCAAACTAAAATGTCTAAGTTATAATCCAACTACAGGCTATGGTTAGTATGAATAATATCCCAACATATAATTATAATAATGATGTTACTAGGTTCAAATATCTTGAACAAGTTGACGTTTCACCGGTTATATATGATAAAAATGTTAAGACAGCTGCTAACAAATACGTTTTAAGAAGAAGTCGTTCGATTAGAAAAGAAACTAATGTTGATAAACTTCAAGCACTTGGTGGTGCTCTTTTGGGTACAGGAATTACTATGGCAGCTTTGATGAAAAAACAAAAAATCAAAAATCCGCTTAAATTAAAATATGATTTACCGGAAATGCTACTATTATCAGGTGCACCAATTGTAACAGGTGTTGGTGTAGGGATGATAGGAAATGATGCAGAAACCAATTTGGCAAAAAGTAAAGAAGGTGTTTTTCAATTTTTTAATGCAGCTATACCAACTTGGCTTGCAGGTGCAACATTAAAATGGTGCGAAACTACAAAAGGTATGAATAATGTACCGGCAAAACTTTTATCAATTGCCGGCACAATTTTAATTGGCATGCACGGTGCAGCAGCTTTATCTAATATGGTTTGTGATCCGAAAGATAAAGACCCTGACAGAAAGTTAACAATGTTAGATTCAATCGCAAACGTAGATGACTTAGCCGGTGTTTTGGTTTTGGCAAAATTTCCGATTGTAGATAAATTACATTTAGACAAACTTCTTCCTGCTATTTATACATTCTGTGGATATAGAGCCGGTAAAAGTAATTAATTTTTACAAACTGTTTTAGTTTACTGGAAAAACCGTAGTTTTTTAGTCTGATTTGTTAATAATACTTAATATTAAAACAAAATAAAGCAAAATTTTGTGTTAAGTTGTTTTTATTATTATGTAGTGAACTGTAAAAAGGTAGTGAATGATTTTAGATACAAATGCTTGTACAGCTGAAAATAGAGCGGCTCGCCGAGAAAAAGCTCGTAATCAGGCAATCGGTGGTGTAGGTGTTGTTGCAGCTTGGGAGGCTGAACCATACATAAAAAAAGCTCTGAGATATCCACTGAGACCGTATTTTAAAAAAACTATAAATAGTGTTACCGGTACGGATTATAGGCAATATTTAGACAAAGCAATTGAACAAAATAATTTAAAAGATAAATTAAAAATTACCAATCTAACACCGCAAACAGCAGATGAAGTTAAAAGAACTTTAGGATTAAAACTAACAAAACCAAAAGGTTTATTTAAAGTTTTAGCACATGTTTTTAGATTGCCTATTAATGGAAATATTGCAACGTTTAATGCAACAATGAACGGTAAAAATGCATTCTTCTACCCTAAAGGGAATACTGTAGTTTGTAATTTTGAAAAATTTGGTGCACCTGTTTTTCATGAAATTGCTCACAAATTAAATGAATCTTCAAAAAATCCAATCGTAAAAACTCTAGCTGACATAAGGAGTCCGCTAGCTTTTTTAGGCCCTTTAGCTATTTCAGCTTTTGCAGTTTTAAATAATCCGCCTAAAAACGAAAAAGAAAAGAAAACACCGGAAGGATTTATAAAAAATAATTGTGGTTTACTTGCAACAGCTGCAATGCTACCTTTAACAATCGAAGAAACTATTGCAAATGTTAAAGGTACTAAAATAGCTGAAAAAGCTGGAGTTACAGGTGATATGCTTAAGAAAGTTAAAAACGTTCATAAAATGTCAATAATCAGTTATTGCACTGCAGCAATTGCTACCGGTGTAGCTGTTCATTGTGCAAGTAAAATAAGAGATGCTATTTGCTCTAAAAAAACAAACTCTAAATAAAACTTGAATTACTATTTTACAAAACGTTACAAATATTGTATACTATAAGTAATAAACGTTTAGAATAAGAGGATAAAATTATGAGTAATATTATTATTTATTCAACCAAACCATTGCCTGGGGTAGAAACTTTATTGACTGAAGTTGATGAAGCAGAAGTTAGAACGGTTGATATTAATCAACTAAAAGACTATGCTGTTCTAAATCCGTCGTTAATAGTTATTGAAAATGCTGATTTAGCAAAAGATGCGTTAATGACAAATAAATTTTCTTGCCCAATTTTGTTTATTGGCAAGGCAAGACGTGATTTTACAGTAAGATCAGAAGGTTTTGATTTTATTGAAAACCCATTCAATAAAGAAGAACTAATTGTCAGAGCAAAAGCTCTACTTAAAATCAAATTTTATAAAGACAAACTTGAAACAGTAAGTACAACTGACGAACTAACAGGTTTACATAACAGAAAATATTTACAAGAACGTTTAGAAGAAGAAATTTCTCGTTCAAGAAGATACGGAACAAAATTATCTTGTATTCTATTTGATATTGATTTCTTTAAAGTTGTAAATGACATGTATGGCTATGAATGGGGTGATATTCTTCTAAAAAATATTGCAAATAAAGTAGCTGCAATGGCAAGAAAAGAAGATATTGTTACCAGATACGGTGATGAAGAGTATTTATTAATACTTCCAAATACTTCTGAAGAAAATGCGTTTTTGTTTGCAGAACGTTTCCGTCGTGAAATAGAAAAAATGGAATTTATTCCGCAAGGCGAAGAAGAACCTCATAAAATAACTATTTCTGGCGGTATATCAACATATCCTTGCATGCCGGATGTAGAAGAAGACGCAAATACAATTATTCGTTATGCAGAACACGCATTATATAATGCAAAGCATAGAGGTAAAAATAAAATTATCCAATTCTCTCAAATGAATTTGGAAATGTAGTTTTTTGATAAATCAAGATACTAAAAAAGCTGAGTTTTAACTCAGCTTTTTTAGTTACTAATATAATTTTAAAACCTAATTCATTCTGAAATCTTGTGCAAATTCTGCTCTTTGATTTGTATAATTTCCTGCTATTTGCCCGTCAGATTCAGTTCTTTTTCTTTCAAGTTGTAATTGACCGGTTTTTACAATTTCTTGTAAATTATTAAGATTTTGTTCCAAACTTACAAGAATTTGTTCTGCAAAAACTGAAGCACCGTCTTTTGTTCTAAGAGCTTCATCAAGAGCTTGATTTCTTACAAGTTCAGCATCTTCAACTGATTTACGTTTTATATCTTCACAATCTGTTATAACTTGTTCTTTAATCTTTTCAGCTTCTCTTTGAACAGCTCTTAACAAATCAGACTCACTCAATAATCTGTTAGCTTCTGCTTGCGCATCTGCAACAATTTTTTCAGCTCTTTGCTGAGCTTCGTATTGTAATTCGTCTTTTCTTCTCAAAAGAGCTCTTGCTTCCTTGATTTCATCAGGCAAAGCTGCATAAAGTTTATCTAATATACTTGTAACAGTATCTTTTTTCACAACGGTAAAATGATAGCCTAATAGAGGAAACCCTTTATCCAAAGCATCTTCCAACTCACTCATTAACCCGTATATAACATCTTGTTGTGAACTCATTTTTTACTCCGTAATTTGTATGATAGTTAACTGAATTGTACATCAAACAGTTTCTAAAAGTCAATTAGAATATATCACCCATTTCTTCTGCTATTTTTACAAAATCTTTATCAATAGCCGTAATGAATTTACTAATAGCGGTTACCGCTTCTTTATAATAAACCTTGTAGCTTGCAGGGCTTAATATAAATTTATTTTTTATAGCTTGTAAAACTTGATAATAATGTAATTGAGTGTCAAGCCTTTTGTTTTTACCTTTTTTAGTATAAATTCTATACTCTTCCGGAAAGCTTGCATCAATACAGCACAAAATATCATCAACACGATTTTTGTTAACAAGCCTTAAATTCATAAAAGAGAATGTTGTTTCTCTCTGTATAATTTTTAGTAATTTATTTGCATATGCTTTTATTTCGTTTGCAGATTCATATATGTTAGACATATTTTTATCTCCTTCTGCTATAAATTGTAAACTAAAAATTTAAAAAAGTAAATTTATGATAAAATTAAATTAATATTAAACAGAAAATATTAAGAGGATTTATGAATAAGATAATTATTTCGCCATCAATACTATCTGCAGATTTTATGAATTTGGATACCGAAATTAATGCTGTTAAAAATTCTGGTGCAGAATGGTTACACATAGATGTAATGGATGGGCATTTTGTTCCAAATATTTCTATTGGTGTGCCTGTTGTTAAATCTATTCGTAAAAAAACTGATTTATTTCTAGATGTACATTTAATGATTGAAAATCCTGAAAAATATATTGAACCATTTGCTAATGCAGGTGCCGATTTAATAACGTTTCATTATGAAGCAACAAAAAACAACACCGATGAAGTTATTGAATTAATAAAAAAACATCAGAAAAAAGTTGGAATTTCAATAAAACCAAAGACTTCACCGGAAGAAATTATTCCATACTTAGATAAAGTTGATTTAGTTCTGATAATGACAGTAGAACCCGGATTTGGCGGTCAAGAATTTATGCATGATTGCGCCATGAAAATACCTACAATAAAACAAAACGCTAATGATGATTTAATTGTACAAGTTGACGGCGGAATAAATAATCTAACTGCTAAAATATGTACATCTCTTGGTGCAAGCTCTCTTGTTGCAGGAAGTTATATTTATAATAGCAGTGATTATAAAAAAGCTATAGATAGTTTAAAATAATATTTATTTTTTGAGTTCTTTTTTTAATAATAACGTGCAAACACTCAATGAAATCAAAGCTGAAACTATCCAAAAAATAATAGCGCCATCCCAAGAGAATTTGTCCACGATTAAACCTGTTCCGACTCCGGATAATATTGCACCTACATATCCAAACATTCCGCAAAAACCGGTTACGGCTGAAGCAACTTGCTTTGAACTTGATTCAACAGCACTCAATCCGCCTATCAAAACTTGCGGTCCGCATGTGAAAACTCCGATTAAAGAAACTAATAAGTAGTTTATAGCTACAATATTATTTATCATAAATCCATATAAACAAAGTGCGAGCAGAGATAGACAAATAATGTTTACGGGTGCTCTTTTGCCCTTAAAAAATTTATCTGAAACAAAACCTGCACCAATAGTTCCCAAAACACCGACTAAAGGTAAAAAACTTAAACAAGCAGCTGCTGTTTCTATAGAATATTTTTTTTCTTCGTGTAAATAAATCACAATCCAATCTATAGTACCATATCTAACTACATACACAAAAACATAAGCTAGTGCTAACAACCATACTGTCGGGTTTTTAAGTATATATTTTATAAAGATTTCTTTATAAGGTAAAGTTTCTTCTTTTGACTCTTCCTCAGTTGGTTCAACATAATCCGGATCTTTATATTTTTCAATATCAGGCAAGCCTATAGAGGTTGGTTTGTCTTGTAAATTTTTATAGAAAAAGAAACAAAAAATAACCGCAATGATAGCAGGTACATAAAAAGCTGATTGCCAACCAAATCTAACCACTAAAAATCCTGATAAAATTACGCTTAAATATGTTCCGACTTCGTGAGAAGATGACCACAAAGACCATTTTAACCCTCTTTCTTTGTTAGAAAACCAATAAGATAGATTTTTTGCAATCGGTGGAAAACCCATTGATTGAAACCAACCGTTAATTCCCCAGAAAAAAGCAAGAGTCCATAATAAAATAGTAAAAGGTGGTAAGCCAAATATTCTAATCGGTTCAGTAGGTAAAATATACGCACATAATACAAAAAGCAGGTTTGTTACTGCTGAAATTAATAAAGCGGTTGGTAAAATTCTTTTTACATTAGTATTATCAGCAATAAGTCCGTTAACAAACTTACCGATTGCGTACGTAAAATATAAAGAACTACCTAGCAAACCTAATTCGGTCATTGTAAAACCTAAATCAGCTTGCATTGCCGGCAATGCTACAGAAATGTTTTTTCTGCACATATAAAAAATCACATATCCGACAAACATTGATAGGAATATTCTCATGCGCCATTCGGCATAGGTTTTGTCTATCTGCTCTTTATCGCAAATTGGTTGAGCCGCAACAGGTTCTTTATAAAAATCTTTTAAAACTTCTAAACAGCGCATACTTCTTACCCTCCAACAAAGTTAATATTAGCATAAAACCCTCTTTTTTAAAAGGTTGTTACAAAACACAAATTATATATTTTGATGTGTTTTAAGTTTTGAGTTTTTATTCTTCCACTTTCTTTCTTTTTAATTATGAAATGTATCTATAAAAGTGGACAAAAATTTTCGGTAAAACCGAACCCCAAGAACGGCTGAGTGAAGCGAAGACGTAGAAAACAATTGCGTCTTTTCTTCTTTTTTTGGTCCTTTTTTTCTTCTTTGGCTCGCAAATAAAGAAGAAAAAAAGGACATGCATAAAACAAACAAAAATAAATATTAATACAAAC
>SUTU01000025.1 GCA_015152525.1 Cyanobacteria bacterium SIG28
AGCGAAGACGTAGAAAACAATTGCGTCTTTTCTTCTTTTTTTGGTCCTTTTTTTCTTCTTTGGCTCGCAAATAAAGAAGAAAAAAAGGACATGCATAAAACAAACAAAAATAAATATTAATACAAACACATCAAAATATATAAATTAATGTTTTAAATTAAAAAAATGTTTTATAATCTAAAATTTATTTCCGATTTTTTCCAAAGAAACAACTTCCTCGAAACTTTTGCGAATTTTCTTTGTTTCTTTATTATCAGCATCATAACCCAATGTTATAATAGAAGAGATAATCTGTTTATCTCCTAAACCTAATTTTTCTTTAACGGTTTCTGTTACATCAGGCAGAATTCCTGTAACTTCGCTACCCAAAGCACCAATTACGCAAGCACCTATTCCTAATTCTTGTGCCATTAATAACATATTAGAAACCGGAAAAATAACTTGCTCCATTGTTCTTATCAACAAACCGTTTTCGCATTGCAACGAAGGATTGAGAGCCGGTGATTTAATATTAGTAATATTGGCTTTTTCCCAAGCTGATATATCAGCCACACAAACAATTAATGCATCAGCATTTTTAACATGTTGTTGTCCGATAGAAAGCTCTGCTAATAAATCTTTATTTTCTTGAGATTTTATCAAAATAAACTGCCAAGATTGAACGTTCATCCAAGAAGGCGCCAATCTTCCTGCTTCTAAAATTTTTCTTAAATCATCATCGCTAATATGTTTATCAGAATAATTGCGTACACTTTTTCTATTTGAAATTAAATCTAAAATACTCATATAAAAACTCCTTTTATTGAATTATTGTTCAGCTAAAACCACCGTAAAATCACTACCCACAGAAAACATTTCAGTCGGGTCATAAATAAATTGCATATCTTGAATTTCCGGCAATCTTTTTTGTAACCAGTTGTAAAACTCTAATGTTACTTCATTTTTATTAGCAACAAATCTTGTATGAGAAAGATGTGTTATTTTTAGCATATTAACTTCATAACCAAGCTCGTTCAACTTTTCCTTCAAAGCCTCTGCATCTGCTTCTCTTTTAGGTGAATACATTATTCCGCCTTTAAATTTAACACCTTCCAAAGTTGGTTTATCTCTATAAATCATTCTGTTTATAACTTCTTGAGTTTTTACATGATCTAAAATCCAGTAACTTATGTAACCTTTTTGATTTGGAGCACCCGGTAGAGTTGCAATCTCAATTTTATTTTTATCCATACCTCTTAACATTGCAGCATACTGAGATAATTCATAAAACGAAAGATCTGTTTTTATATAATTTTTTGCAACATTAAGAACTTCCGGCATTTTAGTTATAACCTGCGGTGAATGCAATCTGTCAAACAAACTTTTCATAAACCATTGTTGACGTTGAGTTCTGCCAATATCACCCAAACCGTCTTTTCGGTATCTCAAATAACCTACAGCTTGTTTACCGTTAAGTATGGTATCACCCTTTTCTAAATTTATATGTAATTTTGCCGTATAATCGTGATAAAGCATCTTCTTTTCAACATAAATAGGAATACCACCAAGAGCATCAACAATTTTTTCAACAGCTTCATCGTGAATTATTATGTAATTATCAATTTTTATACCGAATGTTTCTTTCAAAGTTTTCTTTACCAAATTCACACCACCAATAGCATGAGCGGAGTTAATTTTTTGAATTCCGTTATTATCAGGTAAATAAACCTTACTGTCCCTAGGTATTGAAATAGCCTTGATAGAATGAGTTTTTGGATCGATATTAACAACCAAAATTGTATCAGAACGAGTGCCTGCCCACATATCCGTACCTTGACCGTTTGAATCAACCCCCAGAACTAAAATATTTTGTCTACGTGGTGAAAACGGCACCTCAAACCCATTTTTTTCTGTTCGTGAATATTTAAAAACACCTGAAATATCTTCAGATGTACTATTTATTTTTTTCAAGAAAACATTATTTTCAATTAAAATTATACAAACAATTACAGCACAAAGAATTGCAGTAATAATCGTAAAAATAAATTTTACAACATTCGACGATTCTTTTCTCTCTTCTCTTATATTTTTTAAAAATGCTCTATATTCTTCTTGTTGACTGTTAATAGTTTTCATAACTGAATAAATTCTCTCCACAAAAAATTATATTACAAATAAAAAGTAGGCGCAACATTAGCCGACTTATTAGATTAAAATTAATTCGTCATATAATCTTCGCTGATTGCTAACCATTTGTATGCCTCAGACGAACTTTGCGGAATATCCGTAACAAACGTACCGCCATAACGTCCTCTGATAAAAGTTAAATACCCTTCTTCCGCCAAATTATCTAATGCGTGTTTAATTGTTTTTGCACTTGTCTTATAAGATTGAGTTAATTCATTTATAGAAGGAAGTTTATCACCGACTTGGCAATTTTCAGAAATATAATGTCTTATTTTTTGTTCAAATTTTTCATATTCATACAATTCATTTTGTTTATCTTTTTGATAAATTTGGGTTCCATAGCGCCCTCGTCTTGTGTATAAAACACCTTCACGAGACAGTATTTTAACAGCATCATGTACCGTTTTTAAGCTTACATTATACATTTGCGAGAATTCAATATTAGTAGGCAATTTATCAATTACTTGCAATTCAAACTCGACATATTTTTTTATTTTTTCAGCAATTTTTTCTGCTAAAGTTTTTGTTGTTATGGAATTTATACCAAAATTCAAAGTTTTTACGTAAAAAGAAGTTTTATTTTTACTCAGAATTCCACTATCAACTAAAGCTAAAAAGCTAAGTCTGACAGTTGAATTTGAAACACCCAAATGTTCCGCAAGCTTTCTTGCTGAAATCATCTCCTGACCTTCTTTGAATCCATTATCCAAAATAAATTTTTTCACAATTTCTGTTACAAGCTCTTTTTTTGAAGTTAATTTTTCTATCTTTTTGTTACAAGCAGGATTAACGACAAAACTTCCGATTTTTTGTTTCGATTCAATATAACCGGCATCCTCAACCTTTCTAAAAGCATTTTGCATAGTCCCTAAACTAACACCAATATGAGAAGCTAAATCACTTTTTAACGGCAACAAGTAATAAGGCTCAATTGTCTTATTCTCTAAAGATTTTTTTATCCAAGCAATAAGCCAAGCTGAAATTTTATCAACCTTATTTTCACCTGATACAAAATGATGAATATGAGGCGCCATTTGCGCTACTGATATTCTTATATTTTCCTGATTTGTGGTATTCATAAATACAATAATAATCTAAAAATGAATAAACAATCAAGTTCTGATTTTTAAACATTATTTTGACTATTTTTTTAATCCATTTGCCCAATCACGAGCAAGCATTTCACCCTTACCTTCAGGCTTAACCTTAATAAGTCGTAAAATACCGTTTCCGGTTTGAACATCAATTCCTAATTTTGAAGATTTTACAAACTCACCAACACCTAAAGTTGAATTCTCTTCTAACGGCTCTGTTTCTAATACTTTAATAATTTTATCTTGATAAATAAAATGTGCACCAGGGCATTTATAAACACCTCTTACGAGATTGTGAATTTCTTTTGCTGTTTTATCCCAATTAATAAGACATTCTTCCTTAGATAATTTTTCTGCCAAGCAAACACCTTCTTCACACTGTTTTTGCGGAATAATTGTTTCTGTAACTAAACCCTCTAAAGTTTTTTCCAGAAGTAACGGAGATTCAGAAGCGCAAATTTCAAACAATTCAACACAATTCATATTATTGGCTATTTGAATAGGATGGGTCATACATATATCACCGCAATCCAAACCCAATTCAGTTATCATTGTACAAATTCCGGTTTGAGTATCACCGTTAATAATCGCACGCTGAATAGGATTTGCCCCACGATATTTTGGCAAAAGTGAAACGTGCAAATTAATTGTTTCATATTTTGGAATATCTAAAACTTCTTGCGAAAGAATTTGACCGAACGCAAACGTTACAAAAAAATCAGGCGCTAATTTTTTTAATTCACTGATAATATCTGCCTCTTTGCGAATTGATTTAGGCTGAAACACTTGAATATTATTTTCTACCGCAAACTTTTTAATAGGACTCGGCAAGAGTTTTTGACCTCGTCCGGAAGGTTTGTCCGGTTGAGTTACGACAGCTAACACTTCAAACTTATCAGAGTTATAGAAATGTTCGAGTGATTTTAAACCTATATCCGGTGTTCCGAAAAAAACAATTTTTATTCTATTCATTTGCTTCTGTTTCTTTTTTTTCTTTTTCTTTTTTTAAAAGTTCTTCTTTCAATTTATCAACAGCTTCTGCCAATTCCGGCTCATCAATTAATTTTTCCAACTGTAAAGACGGCAAATTAAATTTCTTCAGAACTTCTTCTGCTTCAAATCTATTCACACAGTGATCTACAAACAAAATACCATCCAAATGGTCAAATTCATGTTGAATAGCTCTGGCTAAAAGAGAACCGTCTTTAGCTTCCATAACAAAAGAGCGACCGTTTGAATCCAAAGCTTTTATCATAACATTTGCATATCTTCTTACGTCCGTATATGCTTCCGGAAAACTTAAACAACCTTCATGGCTAAGACAAGCACCGGATTTTTTTATTATTTTCGGATTTATAAATACTATCGGATTAAGCGGTTCGTTTCCTGTTGAAACATCAATAACAAAAACTCTATAATTTTCACCGATTTGTGGTGCTGCTAAACCAACACCATTTTGAGAATACATTGTATCAATTAAATCCTGAACCAAATTTCTTATTTTTTGAGATACTTTATGAACTTCCTTTGACGGTTGTCTTAAAGAATCTTGACCATACTTAACAACTTTTCTTATAGACATAATTCACCTCGCTTAGCTACATTGTAACACAAGCTTTAGGCAATGTGAAACAATAAATTTTGAATAAAAATATTAGGTACGAATTGTCCAAAGATCTCGTTGAAACAATACTAAAAAAGGAATTAATTCTAAACGACCGATAAACATATCAATCATAAAAATACATTTTGAAACACTATGCAAATCGCTATAATTACTTAAAGGACCTAATTTTCCAAAAGCAGGTCCGATATTACCTACCGAAGCAACAGCACCTGTTATTCCGACTACAGTGTTTTGTTCTATAACAGCTACTACTAAAGCGGAAATAACTAAAATCGCTAAGTAAAAGAATACAAACATCAATGTCTGATAAAGTATATCTTTATTAACTGAATATTTACCTATTTTTATGTTGTAAACAGCTTTTGGATGAAGTATTTTGGCTAATTCTGCACGTACTATTTTAAGCACTAAAAGCCATCTTACAATTTTAATACCGCCACCTGCAGAACTTGCACAACCACCTGCAAGCATAGCAACAAACAGAATTGTCTTTGAAGTGTAATCCCAAGAAGCAAAATCTACACTACAAAAACCGGATGACGAAATTATTGATGAAACTTGAAAAAACGAATGTGCCAAACTTGCCGAAATATCATAATTAGAATGAATAAACAAAGACAAACCCAATAATAAAGCAAAACTTATAAAAACAGTAAAGTAAGTCCTAAATTCTTCATTCTTAAACAGAACAAACGGATTAAACTTTGACCAAGCTCTGTATTGCAGATTATAACTCGCACCGGCAAAAAACATAAAAAATGTAAGTATCCAAATTACTGATTTAGAACTTCCTATTAATGAGTTTGAGTTCGGAGAAAAACCACCGCCGGAAACAGATGAAAGTGCATGACACACAGCCTCAAAGTTTTCAACACCATTTATCTTTAATAAAATATACGCCAGAACAGTCATCCCAAAGTAGATTTTCCACAAAGAAGCAGCTGTATTTTTAATTCTGGGAGTTATTTTATCTTCTGTCGGTCCAGGTGCTTCCGCAAAGAACAGCTGTCTGCCTGCAATTGCAAATTGAGGTAATATCGCAATAAACAGGACAATAATACCCATACCGCCAAGCCATTGAGTAAATGAGCGCCAAAAAAACAGTGTTTTTGGATAATCGAAATTCGTCAATATAGTAGCACCGGTTGTTGTAATTCCGGAAACAGCTTCAAACAATGCGTTTATTGGTGTTAGGTCAAAAAACAAGTATGGTATTGAAGCAAACAAACCTGCAAACACCCAGCAAAAAAATACAATACAAAGTCCTTCACCCTTTTTTATGTCATTAACCGAAGTAATTTGAGATGCACCTTTAACCAATTTTCTTAATGTAACACCAATCAAAAATGCAGAAGATGCAGCCACTATAAACGGTAAAACAGCATTTGTTTCACCATAAATTACTGCAACTATAATCGGAAACAACAAAACAATGCTAAAATACATCATTGCAAGTGAAAACGTATATGCTAAATATGTTAATCTCATCAATCCGCCTTAAAGTATTCTCTAATAAACGGTGCATTCTCGCTGGTTGTAAAAATTATCAAATTGTCACCACCCATTAATTGAGTTGTACCATTCGGAATAATTATTCGATTTCTTCTTTGAACAATTCCAACGATACCTTTTGCCGGAAGTTTTAAATCCATAATTTTTGACGCTTTAAAGTCTTCGGAAAGTAATATTTTAAGAACTTCACCTTTTCCTTGTTCTACAGTTGCCAAAATTCCGACATTTGCACCCATTATATTATTTTTTATTTCATTCAAAGATGCTATTTGTGAAGATATTGCTATATCAACACCAACTTTTTGAAACAATGCTAAATTTGTTTTTTTAGAAACCCTTGATACAACTCTATTAACACCCATTTGTTTTACTAATAAAGAACATAACAAGTTTTTCTCATCGTTGTTTGTTACACTCACAACAACATCAGAAGCGCCGATATCCTCTTCATTAAGTAATTCTAAATCAGTACCGTCGCCATTAATTACAAGAGCATTATTTAATTGTTCTGAAAGATATTCACATCTTTCTTCATCACGTTCAACGATTTTAATATTGAGTTTAAGATCCTCAAGACTTTTTGCTAATCTTAAACCAACACTTCCGCCGCCTATAATCGTAACATTTTTTACAAACTCTTTTTCGTGGAAAAACTTGCCGGCTAAAACATCCAGCGAGTGGGATAAGCCCATGAAAATAACTTTGTCATCTTTATGCAAAACCGTTTCACCGCTTGGAATAAATAATTCTTCATCCCTTGTTATACCAACAATTAAAGTATCTTTTGGAAACTCACAAAATTTAACCATTTTATTTACAAGCACTGAATTTTCAGCAATCTTATATTCCAATAACCTAGCTCTGCCACCTGCAAAATTCTCAACATCAAGAGCTTTGGCAACTGTAATAATACGGAATATTTCCTGAGTCAAAAGTTCTTTTGGAAGTATTACATTATCAACATAAAAATCGCAATTGTATTCTGCATCTTTAGTTAATCCTAAAGTAGATTTATAGCTCTCTTTTCTGACAAAACAAATTGTATTAATCTCGCCTAAACGTTTTGCGGTAAAACAAGCTACAATATTAAGTTCATCAGAATCAGTGCAAGCTATAAAAGTATCTGCATCTTTTACATTAGCTTGTTTTAAAATCTCAATATCAGATGCATTACCATCAATAAAACTAATATCAAGCTTATTGAATATATCAATTTTATTTTTTTCTTCATCAATAACAGTTATGTCGTTGGCTGTATAAAATTGAGAAGCTATCATTGCTCCTATTTCATTTGCGCCGAAAATAATTATCTTCATGCCTTATATTTAACTTCAAAATACAGATAAGGTCAAGTTTTAAAAACAAAAATAATCTGCCGAATTTAAGGAAATCCCTACTCTATATGTATGATTTTTTTATTTTTGATTATTTTTTTACCAAATTTGACCGTTAAAAATATTGTCAAAAGGAATATACATGTTAAATAAATTACCCCAACTACAAAATACGCTAATACCAAACTGTGTTAGCCCGACAGAAACTGTCGAATACATAAACAATTACATTCAAGCAAACTCTTGTGAAAATATGAGTGTTGACATTTCTTTTATGAATGTTTTAGATGCCTGCTATGTAACGACTTTGTGCGCAACAACTCACTACATAAAATACCCGCAAGGTAAAATAAGCTGGAAAATATCGTCAGACAAAGTTCGTGAATTTAATAAAGATTTAGAATTAGGGAATTCAAACTATATAGTTTGATGTGTTTTAAGCTTGTAGCGTGCATTTTAATGCACGAAATATTTAATTTCCCATTTTGTCAATTTATATGATTTAGATGTCATCTATATTTAAGCAGTGTCGGGAGGGAAATGTATTGTTCTGGTAAGTTTTATTCAAGTAAACGTACATTCCCACCCCAAAACTATGGTGGAAATGTGCGTAAAATTATTTTCAAACTACCAACTTAAAACATTTTCCACTCTACATTTTCTAAATCCACAAATTTATAACATTTCCACTCAAACAGCTAGAAGATTAAATTCATTTATGCTATATATAATATTAAAAACAGGAAGTAGGTATTATAATTGGATTTTTTTATATTATGTCTGATTTTTTTTATTGTAATTTTGCTAATTTTAGCCATTGTATTTGGGTGTGGAGCTTACTTTATAAAAAAATTTATTAAATTATTCACAAAAGATAAATATGAAATTAATATATTTTTTCTTGCATTATTAATCTTTTATACAGTAATATATATTTCTATATTATATGCCATTATATTTGATCATCAAAGTTTTGTACTTTCACATGATGGATATAGATTTGGATTAGGTAAAAGTCAGATTTTGAATTTATTAGCCATTACTGCATT
>SUTU01000016.1 GCA_015152525.1 Cyanobacteria bacterium SIG28
ACTAGAACTAATATCTGGGGATTTACCCTTTACCAATGAATACCAAACAAAGCCTGTTGACTTGGCTTTTTGGGATGGTGATGAATTAAATATTATGGAAATTAAAGCGGGTGGTAATCTTGATAGTAGTAATGCACCATCAAATGCTAAAAAGCTTTTAACTATTTATACAGGTTTGAACTATAGAAAAACAAAACCTTATTTTGCAACTATTTATCATAAAGATGGTGAAGGCAGAACTTGGTCAGGTTCGATTAAAAAATATCTGCAATATCCTCATATGTTCTTGGTTGGCTCTGCTTTTTGGAATAAAATTTTACCAGAAGGCATTGATTTTAATGAATTCACAAGAATATATAATGAAGCAATCAATCAAATCAATTTGAACGAACGATTAAATGATATGATTAGAAGTTGTTCTGATTAATTTTTGTTCATACGCTTTAAATCTTCTAATTGTTGCATCAAAATATTCTTTGTCTAATTCCATACCAATAAAATTACGATTTAGGTTTTGAGCAGCAATACCTGTTGAACCCACTCCCATAAATGGATCAAGAATCGTATCACCTTCATTTGATGCAATTTTAATAATTTTTTCTAATAATTTTACAGGTTTTTGTGCAGGATGTTTGGGATACTTCAAACGTTCCGGTTGCATGCAAATTGGAGTTTCAAAAAAGTTGTGCATTTCTTTTTGATTAGAAAAATTCCAATTATGACCTTTATTCCACATGCAAACTATTAATTCACAACTATTTAAAAAACCATTCTTGTAAATTTTAGGAGCAGGATTTGTTTTATGCCATACTGCGAACTGAAATGTATCAAATTCGCTGTCAAACGCTTCATGCCATTTGCCAATTTGATTATATGTGGTAAATGCGAAAATATTGCCTTTGGGCTTGATAATTCTTTTAAAATTTTCTAAAAGGTCTTTGGGTTCAATTTCAGTCTTATCCCAATCTGCTAAATCGTTATTTAATGCAGAACGTCCTGGTAAATCGATATTTCCTGTTGAATATTTTGCAATATTGTAAGGTGGATCTGTTAATATTAAATCAATGGATTTATCAGGAATATCATTTAATAATTTAAAGCAGTCTCCATATCTTAAATCGTATGCCATAATTTCTCCTTTTTTTCATGATAACTTAAACAAGTTTAAAAATCCTTGTTTGTGTTTATTTGTGTAGCAAGCGATTTAGCAAAATACATTTCAAAAATGTATTTTTATTCGGTTAAAAATTTTATGAATAAACTAACTGCCAAAGCTTCTATTTTATTTTCTCGTTTTTTATCTGGATTGGTTTCAAAATGATTTTGTATTTTATAAAATACATCAAGAACATAATCTAAATCTTTTAATGGATTAGCAGGTTTGTCGTTATTAAGAATTTTATCTAATCCCTTTAAAACAGTAATATAATTTTCATATTTTTCTGTGTCAATATCAAATATAATGTTTGCCATAGCCAATCCGTAACCAATGGCATCTAGTAAATTAGATACATTTAGTGCTTGTTCATTTGTTTGATACAAAATATCTGTTTTAAAATAAATATTTCTTGAATATAAAGAATTAATTGCATTAAATGAAACTGCATAATTATTTTGGTTTTGTATTTTCTGCCATAACGCTTCACAAAAAGCTTGCAAGTTTTGATTTATTTCGTGTGGCAATAAATTATCTATATGGGTGGTACCTTGCAAATCATAATCTGAACGCATTTTATTTGTTGCATACTCATAATCAATTTGGCTACAAAAACTTTTAATTTCCAATAATACTGCTTTTTTATTTTGATTACTCTCATATGTTAATGCGTATAAGCCTTTATTTAATAAATTGTAGTATATTTCTTTATTCATAATTTACCTCTTTATTTTTTATTATATCATATCGCATCTAGATATTTTGTTTATATATGTCATTTCAACTTGACTTCCAACTGCTTGCAAGTGATGAATAGCACAACCCAAAGGAGGTTGTGTATGGGAGAAAGATTTGTTATCAAAAGAAAAGATTTTAAAAAGTTAGAACGATATGCTGAAAATATCTACAACACAGCAGTTGTTATTGATTATTTTTGTTCATCACAAAAGGAATATGAAGAACTTTATAACCTAGCACCTGTTGTTAAAAACTTACGTCGTGATGCAGACCAAGTTAATGCGTTTTTTATAAATTATTCTGAAAGTATTTACGAATAAATATTTAGCTTTCATTTTTTATTAATTATAATATTTATATGGATAAAACAAGAATAAAACCAAATAAATCAGAACTTAAATTTTTAAAATTAGCATATACGAGATTTTATGATTTATATGAAATAATTACGCATGATGATTTTTTTGAAACAGACAAGGAAATAAGATTTTTTTACATAAATAACATTGTTTCTGTATATTCAGAATTACTTTCTTATGAGCCAATTCAATACATAATAGAATTAATAAAACATAAAAGACCACCTATGGAAACCGAAATTAGTAGTGAACTTTTAAAATTCATTAGAAATATTCTAGTTCACTTCCCACTATTTTCTTGTTGGGATGATGTATGGATAAATTCCGACATTGTGCAATGGGCAAAAAAAGATGGTTTTATAAATAAATTTTTAAGTAAATACGCTGGGCACAATGAAATAAAATACAGAATGTGGATTCCAAGCAAGAAAAAAATGATTTATGTTGATATAAATTTCCCTAAAGAATATAAAAACAATAAAATTTACTTAAAAGATATTGTAAATGAAAAACAAGGTGTAATTTTTTTGTGTGGGTTAATGAAAAATATATTAGATACTCAACTTGAAAAGTAAACATTTTAATTAAAAAGCCAATAGCATTGATTAATAAAAATTGCTTTTAAATTACATTCAATAAATTACATCGGTGGAATAATTATTCCTAAATTTGCTTAATTTCGTAATTTTTACAAAATTAGGTTCAAAGTCTTTCTGCAACTTATTTTAAGCCGAAATTACCCAAATGTAATTAAAGCACAATAAATTACATTTTATGTAATTTATTCAAAACTTCCCTCAAAGTCGGAAGCACATATCACAAGTGGGAAGTAACCCCTTCCCTCAAAAGTGGGAAGATGTAATCAATGTAATTTATTAACAAAACTTCATGAAATACATATAACCCAATAACCAACGGACATTTTGGCACTTTTTATCCTCAAATCCACCCCAAGCGAAGTACGCAAAAGCGACAGAAAGGATACAATTACATTGTCTCAAAAATTTTGAGGGAAGTAAGCTGATATTCAAACACCAAGCGAGTTACACCCCAATAAAATAAATTACATTTTTTTGAAAATGTCCTGTCTGCCTATAGACATCTTAATATTTACGGAAATATATGTATTTTTTTGTCCATTGTATTTTAATGTCCGTTTTGGTTGGAAGTGTTTTCCGTCATTGCGAGGGCAAAAGTCCGAAACAAGCTAGCTCGTGCCGACTTTAAACTGTCGGAAGTTTAGAAATCCAAACTGGACGAAAACGGTCTTTTGATGGACTTTGTTTTCCAATGTTCCTCCCCAAAGGGGGAGGTTAGGTGGGGTGCAATACAAAATCGTTCCCCCTCTAACTCCCCCCCACTGGGGGAGAATGTCCTTAGCTTATTTAAATTTGAGCCAAGTCCGTAAAAAGTCCAATTTGGGAATTTTGACTATTAATGTAAAAATCTTTTTATATTATAATTATCCTATATTAAAAAGGGTGGTGTATTATGAAAATAAATCCTATTCAACAAAATAATAATCAAAATTTCAAAGGTAAAATTAAACTAATTAATTTAAAGAATGACTTATTTAAAGAAGATTATAATAAACTAGTAGAATTAAATACTAGAATTTTAAAAGAGCAATATGACATTACACTTATTAAAAATTCTTTTGGGCAGTTTATAACTAAAATAAATCATGATAATTCTAATAGTATAGAATTAAAGCCTTTATCTTTTCAACATTATAATCAAACAATACCAGAATTTATTGAAAGTTTAATGAATTTAATTGATTTAAAGAAGCAATAAAATTTTTATTTTATCAAACTCACTGTTCTTTCTTCTCAAATTGAGTGTCAAAACACAACATTTAAATTTCTGTATTTTATTGTCCGTTTTGCTCGGAAGTCAAATTTTGTAAGTTGGGCATACTTGCCCAACAACACTAAATCTTAGCGGTCGGAAGTTTAGAATTTCAAACCGGACGAAAAGGGACTTTTCTTGCACTTTTTTGCACACTTTTGCATTAACCTTGCACAAAATTGCACTGTTTTTGCACAGATTTCACAAAATGTGTCGGGTTTAAACTCACCTATAAGTTGCATTATTTTTGCATCATTTCTCTAGCAAGTTGTATATTTTTATTTAATTTATCTATATCTTTATAATTTTTAGAAATAGCTGCTTTAGCAGATTCATTTATAGCATCGATAAATATAAGCCAATTCCTCTTTATTTCCATATTTTCATCTTCAAACGGCTCTAGACGCTCCTCACTATCATTAAATGCTTCAAATCGTGCTTGTAAAAAAGCCAATGCATCTTTTGCAAATTGTGAATACTCATCATTGACAGAATGTTTATCAAGAATACGATTTATACGTTCTACTTCTGTTTGAAAGAATTCTATTCTCCCTAGATGGTTCATATATTCGCCTGCAATCATTTTCATACTACTATCTATAGAATCATTTTTTCTATTAAACAAGCCTAAAAATAATGCAAGAGGTACTAATAAAGGGAGTAATAAAATTTCTGCCAACCCCTTAGCACACTCTTTTGCTTGTTGGTTTTTGATAGCAGGCTTAACACCAGAAAAAGAAACATTTTGTTTAATTCTATGTATATTGTTTTGTTTATAATTTGAATTATTATAATTTACACTAGAAATATTCATCTACACACTCCTAAATAAGACTTTTTATACATACTATAAAACAATACAAACAAATTAATTGACTATTTTTTTTTATTCGTTACAAATTGTTACAAATAGCTTGTAGATTGAGATAAAACAAACAAAAGTTATCAAACCAACTGTATTTTCTTCTCAAATCGAGCAGGTAGGGTGCATCGTTTGATGCACCAACAAAAATTATCAACTCAACTGTTCTTTCTTCTCACATCGAGTGTTAAAATACATTTATTGTCCGTTTTGCTCGGAAGTGTATTTTTGTAAGTTGGGCATACTTGCCCAACAACACTAAATCATGGCGATTGGAAGTGAGTTGAAAATCAAAATTCAAATTACTCCAAAAGTAACATTTGTTACTCACTAGATTCCATATCACCCCATCCGCCTTTGACACCTTCCCCCTACAGGGAAGGGATTTGAGCCAAGTCCGTAAAAAGTCCAATTTGGGAATTTTGATTTTAAAAAGGTGCGTATAAACGCACCCTACTGTTTTAACTAATAAAAATTATATCTATTATTACAAAATGTAACTTTTTTTAAAAATTTAGGCAATTATAAATCTTCATCAGATTTAATAGGAATGTTAGTGATAGTTTTTAAGAAAGAATTATTAGTGAAAGTTGTAAGACATCAAGTATCACAAGTTAAAAAATATAAAGGAGTTTAGAAATGGTAAATTTTGCAGATTGTGTGTCAAAAGTTCAATGCCGTAATTTAGTAACAAATACCCCAACAAAAAATGGTATAAAAACTGTATTAGAAAAGACCGTCTCTAATGGTAAAAGATTAGATAGCTTTAGCGAAACAATTAATGTTGCAGTACAAAATAGAGCAATGTTTTCAATGGGGGCAAAAGAAAAGAGTCAAAATTGGCTACAAAAATTTATTAAAAAAGGTCTATTGCCTAATGACAAACCTTTTGCTACCGAAATGCTAGATTCAAAATTTGAACCTTGTGGGATTCCTGTTGGAGTTAAAGAGATGATAGTAATCACCCCTGAGTATGCAAAGCCTTTACCAAGTGCTGAAATTATCAAAAAAGAATTACAAGAAACTTTGCAGCAAAACCCAAAAGCAAAAAATATATTACAAGGAAATTGACTAGAGGATAAAATTCAGTTAGAAGATCTGTCAAGAAGGTTTAATAATCTAAAAAAGTAGATTAAGTCTGCTCTTTTGCTTTAATTGATTAATATAGTTTACCAGAATAAATCTTTTTGCCATTTCTCATTATTGAAAATGTTTGGTAATTGTCAGTTTTTTCAGGTTTGTCGGTTGGGCATACCTGCCCAACAATTAATTTTATGCTAATATCAATTTATGAATTATCGTAGAGCTTTTGTTCCTAATGGATATTTACATATTATAATTACTTCTTATGATAGAAAACCAATATTTATTGAGAATATTGATATTTTAAGAACAGCTTTTAAAAACACAAAAACAATTTATGAATTTGAAATAATCGCAATATGTGTATTGCCTAATCATATTCATTTAATATTACATCCAAACAATATTGAACAATATCCGCAAATTATTTCTTCTATAAAACATTATTTTTCAAGAAATGTTGGGCAGGTATGCCCAACCGACAATTTGAAGATTGGTTATAAGAATAAACGAGAGAAAGGAATCTTTCAAAGACGATATTGGGAACATACTATCAGAGATGAAAACGAATTAAACAATCATATAAACTATATTCACTATAACCCTGTAAAGCATAAATTAGTTCAAAATGTCAAAGATTGGGAGTATTCTTCTTTTCATAAGTTTGTTGAAAATAATTTGTATGACAAAAATTGGGGTAATGTTAAAGAAATAGAAAACATTATTAACTTAGATTATGAATAATTCTCAAACTCATTGTTCTTTTTTCTCAAATCAAATGTTAAAATATATTTTGTCTGTTTTGCGAAATCGGGCAAGGGCAATTTTTTAGGAGAAAGCTAGAACACTAGCGAGTTTAAGGGGTAGGAATTTCGCAAACTAGTTGCAAAACAAAACGGACGAAAACGGACTTTTAATGGACTAAAAATTCTTAAATTTTGCTCGTCATCCTCGAGCTTTTTTCAACAAACTTACTAGTTATAAGTTATTACATCCTTAATTATATTTACCCCCGAGGGGATCTAGCTTATTGATAGCTTAAATCAGCTGGATTCCCGAACCTTCGGTTCGAGAATGACAAAATGAGCTAAGTCCGTAAAAAGTCCTATTTGAGAATTTTGACATTAAAAAGGTGCGTATATGAACTACACCCTACAAAACTTTTAGATGAAAATATAAAAAGTGTATGATGCTTATAAATGCGTCGTAACAAATTATTCTCTGTTAGCATCAACCGAAGTGTTGAAATTCAGAGCAATTAATAGAAAATGTAGGGTGGAAAATGTTTTAAGTTGGTAGTTTAAAAATAATTTAACGCACATTTCCACCATTAAATTTTTGGTGGGTATGAATGTTTAATCATTATATAATTCAATGTTTATCGTATTTCCTACCTTATACAACTTATTGTATCATAGAATGGTGCGTATAAACGCACCCTACTACTACTTATAGATTTTAAATGCAATACAGTAAACATACTTCATATTGTATAGTATGTATTTAATTTTAAAATCATTTAATTAAGGTATTTTGCATTCATTATATTTTTTAACCCTTTGCTCGTAAGTTTTTCAACTCATTTTGCTGAGGTGTATCTTTTAATAGATTTGCTAATAGATTTACATAAGGGTGAGAATCGTCAATAACAGTTGCTCTAAACATTGGTGTAACGTCATTTAAGACTTCAACTTTATCTATCGGAATATCATCAAGATAAATATATTCAATCGCCTCTTTACGGTTATTATAAATACGAGATTTAGTTGCCGGCGTCATACCCTTCAAATGTTTTTGCTCATTTATATCAATTTCAGCTTCTTGATTTTTCGAAGCTCGTTGTTTAAAAAAAGTCTTTTGACTTCTTATTTTTAACTTTTCCTTATCAAGGTTTTTAGTCGGAATTTTCAATATTGCAAATTTATTCACCCAAACATTAAGTACTTCAGATTTGCAACCAACTTTATCCAGCAATGCTTGCCACAAAGGCTCCGGATAACGTTCATCATTCCAAACTTTATTTATACCCCAATTTTTAAAAAAGTTTTGTAAATCTACAGCAAAAATTGCACTTTGATCAATATAACCATCTCTGGTAGTACCACATAAATAGCCGTCAGAAAGCATCTTTTCATAACTATACTTTCTTGTAAAATGATATATGTATCTTGGGATTTTTTTACGCCCAAAATTTATATTAGGACTAATCTGACTATAATTGTTTATCATAATTATTCACACAAAACCTGCTAAAAAATAAATTTGCTAAAAACAAACACGCTAACGTATATTATATTAGTGCGGATTTTTAACATTTTTGTTAAGAAATGTAACAAAAAAAACAAGTTGTGAAATTATGATTTTTTTATATACTTTATATCTATGTAAGATAAATAAAGGTATAAGAAAATGTCATCCTCAGCTTTAGAACTACATTTATTGAATATAACGTCTAAGCTTAATGCGTACACATTAGAATCAATGTGTATGTCAGATGATCAAGAAGCTAACCAAAAGAAATTATCTAAACAAGTTAAATATGAAGAAGCTTGGAATAAAGAATATGATAAAGCTTTAGACGAAGATAAGTCATCAGATCTTGTAATGTGCGGTAAAACTTTTATCGCTAAAAAAACAGCAGGTACTGAATTACAAGCAGAACAATGGGCTATTTACAAAGTTGCAGAATATGATGCAGAATTATCTTTAGAGCTTGCTGATTTAGACATGGATTACGATTCTACAATCACAATGATAAATACATTAATGGAAAAATTGAACGCTGATAAAGAAAGCGTTAAACAACAATTAGCTACAGAAGTAAGCGATACACATGAATTAAATCAATAATATAAAGTAAACAGTTAATACACTTTAGATGCGTTTAACATTAAAGACGCAATAGTCATAGGTCCAACCCCACCGGGTACCGGTGAAATATAGGCTGTTGATTCAGCAACAGTTGCATAATCAACATCGCCAGTAAGTTGATTGTTGGCATCTCTGAAAATCCCAACATCAACTACCACAGAATTTTTCTTAACCATCTTACATCTTACAACTTTTTTACCTACCGCTGATATCACAATATCTGCGGTTTTTATTTTGTTTTCAATGTCTTTTGTATATGAATGGCAAACTGTTACTGTTGCATTACGTTTTAATAACATTTGTAGCATTGGTTTTCCAACAATATTAGAACGTCCTATTACAACAACGTCAGCGCCTTCTAATTGTATATTATACTCATCCAATAACATTATTATGCCTTGCGGAGTAGCCGGATAATAATACGGTTCAAGCCCTATTGCAAGACGACCGACATTTTCCGGTGTAAAACCATCGACATCCTTCTTGGCTGAAATTGCCGTAACTACAGAGTTTTTGTCTATATGTTCAGGTAATGGTAGTTGAACCAAAATTCCCGTTACGTCGTCATTATTATTTAATTCTTGAATTTTAGTTAAAAGTTCATCTTGAGTTGTTGTTTCAGGAAGTTTAATCACTGTAGAAAGAATACCGACTTTTTCCGCCGCTTTCTGCTTATTCTTAACATAAATTTCACTTGCAGAATCATTTCCTACAAGAATAACAGCTAAATGAGGTTTTTTACCGTTTAAAGCCACTTCTTGTTTAATTCTATCCAAAATTTTATTAGCAACCGCTTTCCCGTCAAGATTCATTAAAAATTCTCCTGTGGTAAATTTAATCTAAAATAAAGTTGTTTCACCGCTTCAAAAACCGTATTTGAAGCTCTGTCAAGAGAGCCGTTGACTAATTCTTCAGTTAACGGAATAGAACCGATAACGTCAACGTCAGACTCTTTAGCTTGTTCATATATTTCACTTAAATCTTGATTACCAACTTTGTTAATAACAATACTTAATTGTCCACCGGCTGCATATTTTGCAGAATATTCCGCAATTCTTTTAGCTAAATTCACTGACTCAGCTGTAGGATTTGTAACAATAAGCGTTTGATCAATATTAGTATCAACAAGTTGAATAAGATATTTTAAATCAAATTCACAATCAAAAATTACAAAATCATAACGTTCAATCAACTTTAACAAAGCATCATTCAATTGACCCGTAATAGGACATCTGCAGTCTTTTGAGCCTGTTAGCCAAGATACAATAATATCTGTATTATCATCAATCGACACTACAATGTCTTCAAGCGCCCATTCAACATATTCTTGTTTTGTCATTTGTTGAGGGATACCGGTTTTATATTCGTGTTTTCCGCTTCTTATACCGTAAATTGTATTACGTATATCAAGTCCAAACGTATGACCTAATTCGCCACTCAAATCATTATCGAACAGTAAAATACTTTTTTCAGGAAATTTCTCACGTAACACTTGCAAGAAAGCCTTTGTTAGAGTTGTCTTTCCGGATCCGCTTTTCCCAGTTATTGCAATTTTTTTAGCCAAAATCAATTCCTCTTTTTTATTATTCTAGCATAAATATCGGTTTTAATAATATTGTTATAAAAAATGGCGCCCAAATATTAAAATATTTGGGCGCCATTACTATAAAAAAAACAAATTACTTATTCAATAAACCTTTCCAGTAATTTTTTTCAGCTTCTATAGCTTTTTTTCTGGCATCTTGTCTTGCTTCTGCATCAGCTTTAGCTTTTTCTAAAGCTGCTTTTTGTTCTGCTTGTCTTTTTTGTAATTCAGCTCTTTGCTCGGCTTGTTTCTTTTCCATTTCTGTTTTTTTTGCAGCATTTGCTTTTTGTTGAGCTTCAATCTTAGAATTTAATTCTTTCTCTTTTTGAGTAATCGGAGAAAGTTTTTTGTTAACATAGTTTTCTAATCTTGATTCAGCCGCTACTGCAGTTAAAGCTGATGATATAGCAACAACGGTTAATAATGATAATATTTTTTTCATACATAAACTCCTTTCTTACTAATAACGTTATTGTATTCTACAAATTTTCTTTTTTCAAGTATAATATAAATATGAGTGCAGAGTTATTTGGTTTTAATATTGATAATTACAAATTTGAAGAAGCTGTGTCCGTTGCTAAAGAATTAATTGACGGAAAAAAAGTTTCACAAGTTATTACCATTAATCCGGAGATGTTTGAATATTCTAATTCGGATTCAGAATTTTCTAACATAATCAAAGAAGCTGAAATGGTTATACCTGACGGTATCGGGGTTAAAATTGCTTTAAAAATAAATGGTAATAATATTGACAGAATTCCCGGAATAGATTTTGCAAAAAGACTTTTACAAGAATCTGCTAAAAATAACATCCCTGTAGCTATCATTGGCGCTAAAGAAGAAATTATAACTCGTGCTATTGAGAACTTAGAAAAGGAAATAAGCGGATTAAATATAGTTTATTATCAAAACGGATATTTTGATAACGACAAAGAAATTTATGATAACTTATTAACTAAATCACCAAAATTAGTTCTTGTTGCACTTGGCTCACCTAAACAAGAAAAATTTATATACAATGCAAAAAGTATTCTAAAACCTTGTTTAATGGTTGGTATTGGCGGAAGTTTAGACGTTTGGTCCGGAAATATAAAAAGAGCGCCACTCATATTCCAAAAGTTGGGATTAGAGTGGCTATACAGAACCATTACGCAACCATCCAGATTAAAACGTATTTTCCCAACATTACCGGTGTTTATTATAAAAGCAATTAATTACAAGTTTTCTAAATAGGAGTTTCAAATGTTATCAAATGTTGAAATTGAAGAATTAAAAAAAACTGCACTCAATGTAAGAAAAAACATTTTAAAAATGATTCACTCAGCTAAATCAGGACATCCGGGCGGTTCTTTATCCGGAGCTGATATTTTAACATTGTTATATAAAAAGGTTTTAAACATTCCTACAGATTGGGATAAATCAGAAAATTTCAACACCAGAGATAGATTTATTTTATCAAAAGGTCATGCTTCACCGGTTTTATATGCAGTTTTGGCTGAAATCGGATTTATCGAAGAAGCTGAGTTAATGACTTTCAGAAAACTAAATTCCAGACTACAAGGACATCCGTCAAGGAATTATATCCATGGTGTAGAGGCTTCTACAGGTTCTTTAGGTCAAGGGCTCTCACTCGGTTGCGGTATTGCAATGGGATTAAAACTCGATAGCATTAACGCTAAAACTTTTGTATATTTAGGCGATGGCGAATTACAAGAAGGTTCTTGCTGGGAAGCTTTTATGCAAGCAGGGCATAGAAAACTTAACAATTTGATTGCTATTATTGATAGAAATAAACTACAGATTGACGGTTGTACGGAAGATGTCATGTCTTTAGGTGATGTGGCTTCTAAAATCAATCAATTTGGCTGGAATACATGCGAAATCAACGGACACGATTTTAATGAGATTTACGAAGCTTGTGAAACAGCTAAAAAATCAGACAAACCGTTTGCTATCATTGCCAACACAATTAAAGGTAAAGGAGTTTCATTTATGGAAAATCAGGCAGGTTGGCATGGAAAAGCACCTAATGACGAACAATTAAATCAGGCTTTGGAGGAGTTAAAATAATGACTAAAACATGTCCTTTTAGTGCCGGTAAAGAATGTAACTCTGATTGTCCGTTATTTGTTGCACCTGATGACTTAAATGAATTTGTTGCAGCAAGACTCGGCTCAATTGGTGTTATTGATAGAACCAACGGTTCCTGCTCTCTCAAAGTTTTGGCTTTGAGTCAAAGCAGAGTTATTTTTGAAAACACTAAAACGAGAGGTTAAATTTTACTTTTGCTCTGTTGAAACCGGTTGTTCTGAATTTTCCGAAGTCGCTTGTTCGCTTTTTAGATTTAGTTCAGTTTCTCTTGCTTTTAGCATTGCCTGTAAAATAGGATCGTCTTGAGATTGTTTTTTGATATCAGCAAACACTGATTTCAATTCTTCTTCACTTAAACCTTGTGGTGAACGCATACAAACAACAACTTTTTCTTTTCTGAATATAAAATAGGAAGCTGCTATAATGCCCCATAACAACACACCTTGAAACAAACCGATTTGAGGTAAATTATTTGTATAGGCAGAAATGAAATTCCAGCAATGCATACTCACCCAACCCGGAAATACCACAAAACCGGCAAATAGACACGTAACTACAAAACCTGCAAAAATAAGTCCTCTAACACCTCTGATTTGTATTATATTCAAATTCTTTTTCATTTATTCTCACCTATCAAATCTAAAAATTCTGTCTCACTTAATATTATAACACCTAAATTCTGTGCTTTGTCTAATTTTGATCCCGGATTAGCACCGGCTACAACATAAGAAGTGTTTTTTGATACAGAAGAAGATGTTTTTCCGCCTCTTAATTTTATTTTATCACCAGCTTCATCTCTTGTCATTGTTTCTAAAGTTCCGGTTAAAACAAACGTTTTACCTGCTAATTCAGTTGTTTTATTTTGATTATTGTTTTCGAATTTAAACCCTAAACTTTCAAACTCGGCTATCATTTTAATATTTTCAGGTTCATGAAAATAATCATAAACATTTCTAGCTATTTTTTCTCCTACACCCTCAATTTTAGCCAATTTTTCTAAAGATACATTTTTTAGTTGTTCCAAAGTTGGAAATTCACTAACAATTAGATCTGCCGTTTCTTTTCCGACATGTCTTATTGATAAAGCAGTTAAAAACCTTGTTAAAGGTTTAGATTTACTTTGTTGTATTGAATTATACATATTATTTGCGGATTTTTCTTTTACTAAATCTAATTTCATAAAATCATCAAATGTTAGCTTGTATAAATCTAAAGGTTTTTTAGCCAAATTTAAGGAATATAATTGAGAAATCACTGACGGACCGATAAAATCAATATCCATAGCTTCTTTTGATACCCAGTATTCTAATTTAGCCTTTGCAACAGAAGAACAATTTTCATTAGCACAATATAAATTAACCTCGCCATCTCTCACTTCCAAAGGTGATCCACACTCAGGGCAAGTTTTAGGCGCAACATATTTTGGCAAATCATTATGTTCGTCGGTTTCAACAACTTTTATAACTTTTGGAATTATTTCCGCCGCCTTTTTTATCAATACTTTATCGCCAATTCTAACATCAAGTCTTTCGATTTCGTCAAAATTATGCAAACTTGCTCTTGATACAATACTTCCAGCCAAATTTACAGGCTCTAATATCGCTACCGGTGTTACTGCTCCGGTCTTTCCTACACCCAATTCTATATCAAGAAGTTTTGTTGTCATTTCCTCTGGCGGGAATTTAAAAGCAGTTGCCCATTTCGGTGCTCTGGAAGTAAATCCCAGTTCATTTTGGTAATCCAATCTATTAACTTTTATAACCACTCCATCAGTTGCGTAATCTAATTCAAAACGCTTATTTTCCCACTCTTTACAAAATTGTATAGCACCTTCTATATCATCAACCAATTTAATATTAGGATTAGTTTTAAATCCTAATTCTTTAATATATTGAATACTATCCCAATGAGTCTTTGGTAAATAATCACCATTTTCAATAATTGCGGTATAAGTAAACATTGATAAATCTCGTTTTGCAGTTATCGAGCTGTCTAACTGTCTTAAAGAACCAGCCGCTGCATTTCTTGGATTTGCAAATATTTTTTCACCCTTATTCTTACTTTCTTCATTTAGTTTTTCAAAAGAAGTTTTAGGCATATAAATTTCGCCACGAACTTCGACATCACATTCTTTAAACAACTTTAAAGGAATAGCTTTTATTGTTTTTAAGTTCTGGGTAATATTTTCACCTATAATACCGTCGCCACGAGTTACACCGGTCTGAAAATAACCGTTATTATATGTTAAAGCTATAGCCAAACCATCTATTTTAAGTTCACATACCAGTTCGACTTTTTCCGGACACTCTTTTTGAACCCGCTCATACCATCTCCTAAGCTCATCATCATTATAAGTGTTATCAAGACTATACAAACGATATTTGTGTTTATATTCTTCGAAACCTGTTGAAACACTACCAACTCTCTGAGTCGGACTATCAAGAGTAACCAATTCAGGATGCTCTGCCTCAATTTCTTTTAAGCGTGCAAAAAGAGCGTCATATTCATAGTCGCTTATGGTAGGATTATCCATTACATAATAATTGTAATTATGTTTATTAATTTCATCTCTTAAATTTTTAATTTCTTTTTTTAACATAACCACTCCTACCAAATCTTGGTTCCGAAACAACTCTTATTATACCAATCATAATCCAAAATACAAATTGGATTTGTGGCCTGAAAAATACCGTATCAACAAACCCATGAACTAATATTCCGACAAGAGAAATTACTGCAATTAATAAATAAATTGAATTTGTATTATTTCGCTTAAAAATATATTTAATAGATTTTACAAGATTTATTGATATAAAACCCAAAAATGCAAGCAAAGCAAAAATACCACTTTCAACAGCAGTTTCTAAATATATATTATAAGCACTTAGAGCATCAAAACCCGTTTTCATATATAAACCGTAAATTTCTCTGAAATTTTGATTTCCAACGCCTATACCCAACAACCAATTATCCTTAAACATATCAACACAAGAGTTATAAACATTAAATCTAAAGGAATTTGAACTATCACTTCGCATAGCAAATATTGATAAAATTCGGGTTCTTATTGATGCCTTCGAAAGAATAAATAATACTGATAATGTAGCAAAACAAGTTGAAACAATTAAAAAAAGTTTTTTATAAGTCGGCTTTAAAAACTTATAAGTTAATACCATTACAAGACATAATTGAGCAAATAAAGCTAAATAAGCTCCTCGACAGCCTGTCATAATAATAGTTACTGCACTTAATATAAAACATAAAGCGCCACAAATTGCAGTTTTGTAATGTTTATTTATCAGTGGTAAAAACATCAATATTAGAGTTGTTGGCAATATTGACACCATATAACCGCCAAAAAGATTAGGGTTATAAGGCTTCAATGAGCCATAAACCCTTGTCATAACTTGTTCCGGATTTAGTCTTGACATATCTTGCCAACCTGAAATCTCTGAAACAGAAATAAAGTTTTGCTTTAATGCAATTAAGGATTCCGCAAAAGCCGAAAAAGCCATGGCTATTATAATATATTTCAATTTACTTCTGTTATCTTTTAAATAATGTATAAAACTAATATAAAAACCTAAGTATATGAGAGTTTTACAAAAACCCTTAAAGCTTAAATAAAACAAGGTTGAACCTGCTACGCTTATTAAAACAAATATAAAATATAACAGTAACCATATATCAGCCGTTGACAAGCTAAAACGTTCATTAGGTTTTACTAAAATTTTAACAGCGGTTAAAATTATTGCAAAAATCGCAAAATAGCTTATTGTATCTGATTGCGCTAAGGTGGATGTTAAAATTAGCAAAATAATATTGATAAATATTAACCAATCCAAATTTTTTAATACAAAGCTTTTCTGATACAGATTATAAAAAATATTTTGTGAAAACTTTGGTATAAAATTTAATAACATTTTATTAGCCTATATCAGCATTTTCTGCTGAATCTTCTACTTCACTTTCAGAAAACACTCTTACATCGGATATTGTTCCGTTAAATTTATACGTTTTGCCTTCTAAAGTTACAGGCAATCCCATTTTAATTTTATTACCGCCTACAACTGCACCATCTTTAGTAATTTTAGCGGTATCAACTATTGTAATTACAGCATCAAATAATGAAGGTTGTGCCGGATCAGGTACTAAAATATTTTTAGACACCGGAGAAAATGTTTTTCTGGACTGAGAAGTTACTGATAATACGTCTAATTCTGTATATGGAACATTTCTTATTGAAATAAAAGTTTTTTCTTCCGGCTTGATAGGAAATGCATCACCTGTTACAGTTACACCTCTCAAAAATACCTGAAAAGTTATTTTTGAAGTCGCTTCAATTTGTTTATCTGCTGTTTGTCTAAATTTTTTAGCAGTGCATACGCCTACTATTAGCACTATTAGAACACCCAATATAATAATTAAATCAACAAAACTAAAACGTTTCATTTAAACTCTCCTCTATATTTCTAAATTAATTTTTTCCGGTATTGAAGCCAATATTTCACTTATTGTAGTAGTTGCACAACCAAATTGTTTAACAACAATTCCGGCTGCAATATTTCCTATAATAGCTGCATATACAGGGTCAGCACCTACAGCCAAAGCTAAAGAATATGTTGCAGTTACGGTATCACCTGCACCTGTAACATCAAAAACTTCTGCTTTATTGAATACAGGAATATGAGTATATTTATCACCCTTTTCAATAACTACCATACCTTCTGCGCCACAGGTTATCAAAACATTTTCAGCATCAGTATCAGAAATCAACTTGTTACCAGCCTTTATAAAATCTGATTTACTTCTCAAATAAAAACCGACATGCTTTTGCGTATCAGGTAAATTTGGCGTCATAGAATAAAGCCCTTTATATCTGTGTAAATCCTTTTGAGCATCAACTATAACTTTTTTACCGTATTTTTTTGCAACATCCATTGTCGTTTTTATTACATTATCAGTTAAAGTTCCGATATGATAGTCAGAAAGAATAACTACATCAAAATCCGGCACCATTTTTTCAATCTCTTTTAACAATAAGTCTTCAGTAGTTTTAGAAATAGGTTCGTTAGTTTGCCTGTCAATACGAACAATCTGTTGAGTTATTGAGTGAGAGCAAGAACCTGAAATTCTTGTCTTGGTAATAGTTTTACGAGTGGAATCAGACACCAAAGAATCATGCTTTATATTTGCATTTGCAAACGCATCTTTCAAATCATAGGATTGATAGTCTTCACCAATAACACCAATAACACTAACCTTCCCATCATTAAGTTTTGAAACGTTATGAGCTGCGTTAGAAGCAGCACCTAATATATGTTTTGTATGTGTATGTTGAAGAATCAATACCGGTGCTTCACGAGAAATACGTTCGGTGTCGCCGTAAACCATCTCATCTAAAGCCATATCACCTATTACTAAAACCTTTGCTTGATTTAATTTCTTAATAAATCCAACTAATTTTTCAAAATCAATACTCATAAATTTTCTCTCTATTGATTGCTTATAATCCGAATATCGTATATAATGATAACATAAAAAAGGAAGAGAAGTAATAATTTAAAATGGCAGGAAAAGATAGTTTCAATAACAATGATCCGTTAGATATTAGCGAATTAGCCGCTCTCAATAACGATATTTCACCGGAATTTATTGAGCAATTACAAAATCGCTTATCGCAAAATTCTGATTATTTTGACAATACGGAAAAAAATATTTCTAACGACGGCGATCTTTTTGAGGAAGTTAATACAAGTGTTGCTGTTGAAACAGAAGAAGTTGAAGAAGATGTTGGCATCGAATTCAAAGCAGAGTTTGAAGAAGACTCTGATACAAATGAAACCAGTATCAAAACTTCAGTTGAAACAGAAGAAAATACAACAGAAAATACAGAAGAGGCTTCCGCTGCAAACACAGGAAGTTCTGCTGATATTGAAAACCTTACCAACGGAAATATTACAGAAAAGCCTATAAATAAAGAACAAATTAAATATAATGAAAGTTTAGATTATATTGACGGAAATGTAAAATATTCAAAATATGTTATATACATAGCGCCGGAAAACAAAGATTTTATTGAGAGTTTAACTGTTAAAGAACGCAAAAATTTAATTAACAGAATTTTAAGAGAGCAAGACGATATAACAATAACCAAGAGAAGATTAGGGCTAATTAACGCAGTTATAAAACATGCTGTTATTGCAATTTTAACATTAGCAATATCAATACCGACTATTTATATTGTTATAAACAGTTCATTAGAAACTTCTATAAACAATTACAAGCGCTCAGAAAAAATCTTCCAAACCCTATATCGAGAAAAGGGAAGAATTCAAAAGAGATAGGTAAATTAACTTTCTATCATATCTGAAACCGATGTTGCAATAGCTTTTCCCAGTTTATAACCAGCAATTGAAGCACCTACAAATAACAAACCTTTACCTACTGCCGGTACACTTTTTAACGACAGTTTCCCGAAAAGTTTTTTTGTATTACAAAAATCATTCAACGCATCAACTTGTTCTGATATAAACAAGTTCTTTTTATAGAGCCCTTCTCTTGTTTTTTGTACAGTATTACCGTTAACTTTTTCAGTATAAGGCATGCCTAAATACTCTTTACCAAGACGTTCAAATCCAAACATTGTTGTCAATGCCGTAAATTCTATAAACCCGTCTTTAGGTTTATTCTCCGAATTTGCTAAAACATTATATGCACTTACACCACAAATTATCGGATTAACATTATTTGCCGTAAAATTAACTACTTTTCCAATTCCATTCATTATCTTATTTGTATTAGATAAATTCTTTATTGCTTCACCTGCACCTTTAGCACCATTTCTTAATTCTGTATCCTTTGAAACCATAGCTAACGCTTGAGCTGCTTTAGCACCCTTTAAAGTTTGTCCGGCAGCAATATCAACATTCATCAATCCGTAAATCGGATCGTTATTCATTGCATCGGCACCACGCTTCAATCGTCTTCCTGAGAAAACGAAGCTTGATGCCATTACCGGGGCAAATAATGCAATTGTCGGAATTGCGCTAGACATTAATAATACCTTTACACACTTATAGTTATACTACAATTATATAAAGTATTTTGCGAAGAAAAAATTGCTCAATTTAAAAAGAATATTAAAAAAAGTTTACAATAGACTTTTTTATTTTTTTCGCCTTTTTTGCAAAATAATAAACTAAACGTCTTCTTGCGAAACAACTGCCTCAGAAACTTGTTCTTTACAAACTTTTAATTTAATTATTCTTGCACCGTCAACTTCTACAACAGTAAACGTCAAACCGTTAAAGCTAACAGAATCATCAATATTAGCAATCCTACCTAAAAGTTTTACCACTAAACCTGCAATAGTTTCTACATCGTCTTCTTCAAATAAAGCTTCTTCTAAATTAAAATACTCAACAAGCTCGTCAATGCGCATCATCGCATTTGCTATATAAGTATTTTCATCAACTTTTTCTATTGCAGACTCTTCTTCGTCAAATTCGTCTTGAACTTCACCTATAATTTCTTCTAAAACATCTTCTAATGTTATTAAACCTGAAGTTCCACCAAATTCATCTACTACAACTGCCATTTGACCATGTGATTTTTTAAATTCAATTATTAAGTTATCTAAAGTCATGGTCTCAGGAACCAGTAGCAACGGTCTTAATAATTTTTCCATTGAATAAGCTTCAGAGGTCATAGATAAAGCATACAAGTCTTTAACGTGCACAAAGCCTAAAATCTTATCTATATTTTCTTCATATACAGGATAACGTGTATATTGGTTTTCAAGCGCAAATTTACTAAGTTCTTCATATGTAATATCTGATGGAATACACATCATATCCGTTCTTGGAATCATAACTTGCTTAGCCATCAAATCAGAAAACTTAAACATGTTATGCAACATCTCTGCTTCGGTTTCATTTAAAACTCCCTCATTATAACTTGCATCGACAAGCATATCTAATTCTTCTGTTGAATGAGCAAGAGAAGTTTCTTCCGAAGTCAAATCACAAGCTGCTAAAATCCTGTCGCCGGAAGCCAATAACAGCCATACAAAAGGCTTAAACAACGTAATAAACACCTGCATTGGTGTTGCAACTGAAAGTGCTACCGTGTCAGGGTGTTTAAGTGCAAGACATTTTGGCAACTGTTCGCCAAGCAAAACGTGGAAATAAGTTACTAAAACAAATGAAATAGGAACTGCTATTGCATGTGCTACAATAGTTGCACCATTTGTTTGGATTAAACTTATTATAGGTGTTATCAATTTAACAACAGTACCCTCTGCTACCCAACCTAGAGCGATACTGGCTATTGTTACACCTAATTGAGCTGCTGCCAACATTTTATTTGTATTATCTACAAGTGATAATGCTTTTTTAGCTCTTTTATCACCCTCATTCACTAGTTGTTCAAGACGAGTTCTTCTTACTTTAACCAAAGCAAATTCGCCAGCCACAAAAAAGGCATTAACAAAAAGTAAAAAAGCTACAATAAATATATTTAAAATAATTTCCGACGGGTTCATTTGTTATAAAGCACCTTTAATTAACATGGATAATCTTACACCAGATAAGAATATTTTGCAAACTTCTGGACAGTTTTAATACAAGTGTAATATAATCGAAGAATGAAAAACGGTGCTTTTATAATACCTACAGGAATTGGTGCTAATATCGGCGGTTTTGCCGGTGATGCAAGCATCTGGGCAAGAGAATTATCTAAAAAAACAAAACTGCTTGTTAACCCTAATGTTGTTAACGCTGCTTGTTTTTCCGGCATTACAGAAAACATGTTATACGTAGAAGGATTTATTTTAGATGATTTTTTCAAAGGCAGATGCGGACTTTTGGACTCTAAAAAAAATAAAATCGGCGTTGTTTTTGATAAATCAATATCAGAAGATGTTTTAAATATTCATATAAATACAATAAATGCGGTAAAAACGGTTTATGGTATAGATATTTATGGTTATGAAATTACTAAAGACAATGTAGGTGTAGAATTTTTTATCAATAAATCGGGCGAATCCGTTGGTAACGTTAAAAACTTAGACACGATTAGAAATTCTGCCCAAAATCTTATAAACAAAGGTTGTGATGCAATAGCAATAGTTTGTCATTTTCCGGAAGATCAAGGAGACGATTACGCAAACGGGATTGGTGTTGATCCGGTTGGCGGTGTTGAAGCTATTATTTCTCATTACATCTCAAAAGAATTAAAAATTCCTTGCGCACATGCGCCGGCTTTCTCTGATTTTTCAATATCAACAAAATTAGTTAACCCTAAATGTGCAGCAGAATATATAACACCGACTTTTTTACCTTGCATATTAATAGGACTTTCTCAAGCGCCTAAACCTGACTATAATCTTAACGGATTAACCGTTAAAGATTTAGATTTTATCGTCATGCCTTTTAACTCTTTAGGTTGTATACCGGTTTTGGAGATGAATAAACTTCACAAAGACATTTTTGTAATCTCCGAAAACAAAACTATCTTAGACGTTGCAGCTGAGAAATTAAAAATCAAATGTAAGGTTATAGAAAGCTATCAAGAACTAATAGACTCTATTTAAAACGTTTAACCCAAGCTTCTATTACTTTTAACGGTGCACGAGTTAAAGCTAACCCCCATGCCGGAATATTTTTTGTTATACAGCTTAAAGCCGCAACATTGGCGCCGTTTTCAATAGTAACAGGTGCTACTAAAACCGAATTTGAGCCGATTTTTACTTCATCTTCAATAATTGTTTTTGATTTAGTTTTTGTAAGCGGATTATAATTTGCAGTAATAGTACCGGCACCAATATTAACATTTGAGCCGATTTCACTATCTCCCAAATAAGATAGATGACAAGCATTAGTATTAGATTTTATTGTAGTTTTCTTCACTTCTACAAAATTACCTATCTTTACGTTATCTTCTAATACAACATCACCTCTTAAATGTGCAAAAGGTCCGATTTTACAATTCTTTCCTATTTTATTTTTGCCATTCAAATAACAGCAAGGATAAATAATAGTATCAGCTTCAATTTCTGTTTCCGGACTTATCCAAGTTGTTTCCGGTGATACAATTTGAACCCCGTTATCTAAATGACATTCAATAATTCTTTGGTTTAAAATCTTTGTAGCTTCCGCTAAATGAGCTTTAGAATTTATACCGAAAATCTCGTCATTGTTGTTTAAAATATAAGCGTTAACCTTCAAAGAATTAGCATTCGCCCATTTTATAATATCTGTTAAATAGTATTCACCTTGTGCATTATTAGTTTTTAATTCACCAAAAGCCGACTTAATTTTTGCCCAATTTAAGCAATAAATTCCGGCGTTAACTTCTTTTACGGATTTCTGTTCCAAAGTCGCATCTTTTTCTTCTACAATAGAGTTTAAACTTCCGTCTTGGTTTCTTATAATTCTGCCGTAATTAGTAGGATTGTCAAAAATTGCACTCATTACTGTTAAATCTGAGTTTTGCTGTTTGTGGCTATTAATAAATTCTTTTAGAGTCTCATCGGTTATCAAGGGTGTATCACCACAAAGAATAATAACTTCGCCATCAAAATCTTCTAAATACGGTAAAACCATACTTACAGCATGCCCCGTTCCGAGTTGCGGTGATTGCAACACGCACTTTGAATTAGGTGAAACTTTTGTAATATATTCTTCAACTCTTTCAGCTTGATGACCTACAATAATAAAATTTTCATCAACCATTTCTGTATTATTAACAGCATCAACAACATATTCCAACAAAGTTTTATCAAAAATAGTATGCAAAACTTTTGGTGTTGAAGATTTCATTCTTGTACCTTTTCCTGCAGCCAAAATTATAGATTTTATCATTATCTTACTCCTCTTTGTAAAAAAATTATAACACAAAGATTAGAAGATATTAAGGAATAGGGAGGGGGATGTAAATATAAATGTGCTGGTCGATCCGGGCTAGAAGCTTCTAGTAAAAAGACAGAGAGATAAATATTTATCAGATAAAACTATACGCTACTATTTTATCTATATTAATATGCAACCAGTCAAATTTTGATTCTGACTCACAAATCCCTTCATAAGTATCTTGGATATTACAAACCGTTGCGTCCGTTAAATTAACATAATCCTCTTTATTACATTCAGAGCACTCATAAACATTACCGATTATTTGATAATTATTTGTCAAAATAATTACACGATTTGTGTTACTTTTTTCCATAATTTGTTTAAATTGTTTAATTCTATCCATAATAAAACTCCTATATCATACTTATAGGTTTAAACAATTTATTTTTTTATATAACCACCAATCGGCTATAAAATCATCGCATTAAAATCACGTGAATCATTATACTGAAACATATGGATAAATGTATAAAGCATTTTTGCTGAAAAGCGTTTTGTACCAACTTCTAACATTGCTCTTAAAGCGTCTTTATTCGAAGTTACATGCACGGAAGTTCTGTTATATGCCAAATTGTCATAATAATTTGCTACATTTATTATTTGTGAAAGTTCGTTAATATAGTCATTGGACAAGCCTTCCGGATAACCTGAGCCATCATTATTTTCATGATGTTCTAAAGCACCCAGTGCAATCTCTTCCGGTAAACCTAACACATTCTTTATGATTTCATAGCCTAAAACAGTATGTTCAGCAACTTCCTCTTCATTTATAGTTATCAATGCAGGTCTATCAGTATTTTTTATTCTCACTTTCCCAATATCATGCAAAAGTCCGGCTAAAATAACTTCCTCTAACGTTAATTTTCCGTAATCAATTCTCTTCGCTATCAGTCCTGATATTATTGCAACATTAAGTGGATGACAAATTTCATATTCACCCAAAAATCTAACTTGTGAGCCCTTTTTAGATTTATACAATTGTTTAAAAACATCAGAGATGATTATACCAACCAACGAATTTAGTTTAATAAGTCCTTCTTCAAAATAACCTAACAAGAATAAATCTAACGTTTTTTTGTAAAAGTATTTTATTTTAGTTTGCACATCCATTTTTAAAACACAATCACGATTTATAACTGTTTCAAACTCTGAAACATTCAAAGAATCAAACGAAAAATTTGTCAATTTTTTCAAACTTGTTCTTGACGGTGCTTTCTCATTTTTAATTACCTCACCTGTATAATCCTCAGTATACAGATTAGGATAGTTTTTTAGCATAATAAGCTTACCGGGAGTCAAAACCTCACCGGCATCCATTATCTTTGCATTGGCTTCATTATACAAGTCAAAAGGTAAAATCTTAAATTTACTTAATTCATTAGATGTTACAACTCTCATACTAAGATTATACCATTTGTTTTTAGTTTTTCATAGTATATTTGTTCTATTTTTACAACAATCCGGAATCTTCTTTCCTTTTTTGTTTATAGCTATAAAAAGCGTATATTAACAAGCCTACAGCCAACCAGATTATAAAATATACTGCAGAAGTTGCTTTTGCGCTAAACTTGCAATACATCAAAGATAAGCAAGTCAGAATACCCAAAATTGGAAACCAAGGACAAAACGGAACTTTGAATGGACGTTCTCTATCAGGTTCAGTTTTACGCAAAATCAAAACTGCTATACAAATTATAATAAACGAAGTAAATGTTCCAAAATTACACAATTCTGCTGATATATTCAAATCCATAAATAATGCGCAAATTATTACAACCAAACCTGAAACCCAAGTTAGTAAATGTGGAGTTTTAAATTTTGGATGAATTGCGTTTAGTTTTTTAGGTAAAAAATTATCTCTGCTCATCGCAAAAAGAATTCTTGTAGTGCCCAATTGGTAAATTAACAACACAGAAGTCAATGCACACAATGCACCTACCGAAATTAATCCTGCATACCAATTAATATTCAAGTATCGCATTGCATGTGCTAATGGTGCTTGAGTATCAATTGCAGAGAACGGAACAACGCCTGTTAAAACCAATGCCGCCATTATATACAAAATTGTACACAACACTAAAGTCCCTAAAATAGCTATCGGCAAATCTCTCTGAGGGTTTTTAGTTTCCTCTGCTGCTGTTGATATTGCATCAAAACCAATATAAGCAAAGAAAATTACAAACGCACCCGTAAATATTCCTTCAATACCGTTTGGCGCAAAAGGCATCCAGTTTTCAGGTTTTACATAAAAAGCACCAACCAGAATAAACGATAGAATTATGAACATATTCACACCTACCATTATTGTTGCAACTTTAGTAGATTCTTTTATCCCTTTTATCAACAAAAGAGTTAGTATCAAAACAATAGTTATAGCAGGAATATTTATTGCAAAAGGTATTTCCAAACCAAATGGTAACTGCAAAAACGGCATTTTATCATGCACATCCCAACCGTTGCGAGCGCATATTTCATACATTGTTCTATAATCATTTCTCAACCATAGAGGACAATTTACTACAAAATCAGGTAAAATATGTTTGAAACCCTTCAGTAATTGCACAAAATAACCGGTCCAAGCACTCGCAACCGTAATATTACCAATTGCATATTCAAGCATTAAAATCCAACCGACCATCCATGCCATAAATTCACCCATAGTAGCGTAGGTATATGTATAAGCACTACCGGCTACAGGTATCATCGCCGCAATTTCAGAATAAGACAATGCTGAAAACAAGCTTGCAATCGCTGCCAAAATCATTGAAACAACAATCGCTGCACCTGCACCTGCACCATCAGAACTTCCAACAATCGCACTTCCGATTATTGTGAAAATTCCGGTTCCAACTACTGCACCAATACCTATTATTATCAGGTCAAAAACATTCAAGGTTTTCTTCAAACCTGATTGAGAACCTTCATCAATTAATTCTTGAGGTGATTTACATTTTAGTAAATTATTGAATAATATTTGTATTTTTTTCATCTTTTGCTATTTCTTCGGTTGTAACTTGTAATAATCTTTCGGCTTCTCTGTTTTTTCTATAGCCATATGTTAAATAGATTACTGCACCCATTATAACCCAAACAATAAATAATAGGGTAGAAAGAATTGCAGTTTCACCTTTTGCTATAACCATAGAATAAATCATCAAACCGCCACAACATAAGATACCCATTAATGGCATCCAAGGACAAAATGGAACTTTGAATGGTCGTTCTCTGTCAGGATCAATTTTTCTTAAAATCAATATCGCAACGCATACAATTATAAATGAAGTAAATGTACCAAAATTACAAAGAGAGGCTGCAACATTCAAATCTAAAAATAAAGTTCCTACAATCCCTACTAAACCTACTGTTATAGTTAAAACGTGAGGTGTATTAAACTTTTTGTGCATTTTTTGGAAAACTTTAGGTAAAAAGTTATCTCTGCTCATTGCATATAAAACTCTTGTCGCTGCCATTTGTAGAACCAACAAAACGGAAGTTAACCCTGCAATTGAACCTATTGAAATTAATCCGGCTACCCAATCTTGCCCTACTGCTGACATTGCATATGCCATTGGCGCTTTCAATAATCCTTCCGGTATTACAACACCACTTGTTGGTTGTAAACCTGTTAACACAAGTGCTACAAGCACGTAAACCACTGTTGTTATCAAAAGTGAACCAATAATACCAATAGGCAAGTCTTTTTGCGGATTTTTACATTCTTCTGCAGCTGTCGCCAAAGCATCAAATCCAATATAAGCAAAGAATATGATAAACGCACCCATAAACACACCTTCAAAACCGTTTGGTGCAAAAGGTGTCCAGTTTTCAGGTTTTATAAAAAATGCGCCTGATAAAACAAAAAGCGCTATAACACCCAATTTTACAGCAACCATTATACCAGCCATTTTAGCAGAATCTTTTGTGCCTTTTACTAAAATTGCTGTTATTAAAGTTATCATTATTATAGCCGGTAAGTTTATTGAAATTGGCATTCCTAATACATGAGGTATAACCGTATGCGGTTCCAGTCCTTGTGCTGTATAATAATGAGCTGCTGAGCGATAATCACTTATTAACCAAGCAGGCGGATCAACAAACCATGCCGGTAAAATTGATGAAAAACCTTTTATAAACTGCATAAAATGATTTGTCCAAGCGCAAGCTACAGCAATAAACCCAATTGCATATTCCAACATTAAAATCCAGCCGATAAGCCAAGCCATACATTCACCCAAGGTTGCAAATGTATAGGTATAAGCACCGCCCGCTACAGGAATCATTGTTGAAAATTCACTATAACAAAGTGCTGAAAAAATACAAGCAATAGCTGCAATGACCATTGAAACCATTAATGCAGGACCTGCACCTGTTTCCGGATCTGCTGCTGCCGTACCGACTACTGCAAATATTCCGGAACCAATAATTGCGCCAACACCAAGAATAATTAAATCCCAGACACCTAAGGTTTTCTCTAAACCGCCGTCTTTAGCACCAGCCAAAGCTTCATCCGGACTTTTACGAGTTAACATCTTGGTTAGAATTTCTTTCAATATCATTCGGCTATCCTTTCGGTTTTTTAATTGAAAATAAAAAATGGAAAATTGTCTTATACAATTTCCCACTTTCTATTTATAAATTGTATGTAAATTATTTACAAAGTGGGAACCCAAGCTTTTCACGTTGTTTGACGTACAAATTGGCAACAGCGGATGCCATGGTTCGCACTCGATTAATAAAGTTTATTCTTTCATCCTTGCTAATAACACCACGTGCATCTAATAAATTAAATGTATGAGAGCATTTAAGCACATAATCATAAGCAGGTAAAACAAGTTCTGCATCAATACAGTTATCAACTTCTTTTTGATAAGCATCAAACAAGCTAAATAACCTTTCTGCGTTTGAATGTTCAAAGTTATATTTAGATTGTTCTATCTCATTTTGAAGATAAATATCACCATATTTTAAATTATTATTCCACATTATATCAAATACGGATTCTTTATTTTGAATATACATCGCTATACGTTCAAGACCGTAAGTAATCTCCAGCGCTACAGGTTTAACTTCTAAACCGCCAACTTGTTGGAAGTATGTAAATTGAGTAATTTCCATACCGTCAAGCCAAACTTCCCAACCTACACCGGCAGCACCTAAAGTTGGTGATTCCCAGTTATCCTCAACAAATCTTACATCATGTTTAGACAAATCAATACCCATTGCCTCTAAACTCTTTAAATAAAGTTCTTGCGCATTATCCGGTGATGGTTTTAAGATAACCTGATACTGGAAATAATGTCCCAAGCGGTTCGGATTTTCACCATAACGAGCATCGGTAGGTCGTCTGCAAGGTTCAACCATTGCTGTTGAATAAGGTTCAGGTCCTAAGGCTCTTAAAAAAGTTGCAGGGTTCATTGTGGAAGCACCCTTTTCAATATCATAAGGTTGTTGAATGATACAACCGTAATCGGACCAGAAACCTGATAATTTTAGTATTAAGTCTTGAAAATTTAATGCCATTTTTATTCCAACATTGTATTATTTACACTTATTAAATTATACACACAAAATTCCCAGTAAGCAAATTTTAACACCTATTTTATATTAACTTTTGTTAAGATTTTTTGTAACACTGAAATTGAGTATATTTTTAAAACTTTATAAATATAAGATAGTTATAAAGTTATGGAGCTAATCATTATGGAAAACGCTAATACACTTAAAATTATAGCTTGCGAAGAATCTTCTTTAGAAGCTTTTGCAATATATCTAAAAGAACATTCAAAAAAAGTAAACAACAAAACTAATAACGAACATAACTATTTCGTTAATTGTTTAAGCTCAGCTTATGAAGTTGTTTCTTAAACGAAAATTCAAGTTAAGTAAGATGAGAGTAGATAGATGGTAGAACATATTAACAGAGTACCGTTAAGATATAAAGGCAAAAAAGGCGTTTCTGACTTTGCTTTATGGGCAGGTAGAAACTCTGTTACTGCGTCTATTGAAAAGGGAATGTTTGAAAATTTCAGAAATCAACTATTTGCATGTGGTATTTTTAACATTCTAAATGAAATTACTTGTTATGCAGCTCAATCTGCTGGTGGTGGCGGTTCTGCAGAAGATGAAACCGAAAAAACACCGGTAGAAGATATTATAGCTGATGCAACTAAAGATATTGATATTCCGGAAGATCAAAAAGCTGGTTTAAATAAAGAACTTACGCAAAAAGCAAATAATTACAGAAGTATTTATTCTGATATGACAGATGAAAAGCTTACTGAAAAACTTAAGCTTTATGCAAAAGCTTGGGTTTCAAACACATCTGCAAAACCAGCAACAGAAGAAGCTAAAACAGAAGTTGGAAAAATCATAGGTGGAAATTACACTCTTGCAGAGCATGACATTGAAAAACTTGCTAAAAGATACGAAATTTTAACTAATGAAAAAGTTGATGCAGATGCTATAAAGCCAGAAATTCTAAACATGGCAAGAGGATTAGCCGGTGCTGCTCAAGCAGAAGAATTTTCCTCAGAATTGTTAAAAAATCCAAAAGAAAATAAAGATAAAAAAATAAAATTAACTGAAGTTTCAGATGCAATGGAGAAAGATAGCACAGATGATTTTAACAACGCATTCTTAAACTATGGTCAACAACAAGTTGATAGTTATGACGAAAACAAAGATGGCAAAGTTAGCTATTTTGAATTCGAAAAAGAAGAAAAAGCTAATGCCAATAGAAAAAAGGAAGAATTCAAAAGTGCTGTTTCAATAGCAACATTTGAAACTTTAGACCAAAACGGTGATAACTACCTTGATAAAGAGGAAATGGCATCACTAGCTTGGGCAGTGTCCAAATTTAACGATGTTGACCCAAATAGAACGGCTAACGACATAACCGCACAAGAAATTGCCGGATATGTATCAGCTTTAGCACACATTGGTGCAGCTGCTGATATGAAAGCAAACGTTGAAGATTATACAACAGAAGAAATTCAAAAATATTGGGATCAGAATGGAAAAGACGGTGCTCTAAGTGAAGCAAATTTAAAAGGATTAATAAAAACTGCTTACGAAATCTTCAAAAAAGACTAAGGTTTATATCAAACAGACGAGGCGCCAAAGGCGCCTCGTCTGTTTTTTTATTTTTCAATATCTTCACTGTTTTCAAGAACATTCTGTAAAATCTTCTTAGAAGTTTTCGGATCCGCTATTGTTGCATTACCTCTAATACAACCGCCTTCACAGCACATAACCTCTATAATATTACCATCAGGACATACACCGTCTTTAGCATATTTCTTAAGTTGTTTAGCGGTATCTTTATTTAACCCGTTTATAATTACAGGTTTAACTTCACAAGTTGCACAGAATTGAACAGCCTCTGCAACACCACCGATAACAGGGAATTTTCTTCCTTGTTTAGATGGTTGAACTGCATCAACTGCTTCTTCACAGTCAAGAATTTCAATACCCATACCAATAAAGATTGCACCCAATTCCTTTGCATTTAATACAAAGTCAACATTTTCATTTTCTCTTGCTTCTTGTTTTTTAGCAACACAAGGGCTTACGAAAATAAGTTTTGCATTCGGATGTTCTTTTTTAGCAATTTCCGCTGTGTAATACATTGGTGTATGAGTTGTTGACTCATAAGGTTTAATTTCCGGTGCGTGTTTTTTAATAAACTCATTATAACCTGCACAGCAAGACGTTGTCATAAACGGTTGACCTTCTTCCATTCTCTCAGCCAACTCTGCAGCTTCTTTACGAGTTGTTATATCAGCACCTTGAGCAACTTCATAAACATGGTTAAATCCAATTTTCTTGATTGCAGTTTTTAACTGTCCTATAGTTCCCGGGAATTGAGTCATTATTGCCGGTGCAAACATTATAACTGTTTCTTTTTTATCTCTTATAAGTTTTAAGATATCAATAATCTGACTCTTTTCATGAACTGCACCAAATGGGCATTTTGAAACACATTTACCGCAAGAGATACATTTATCAAAATCAATCCTTGCAGTTCCGTCAGAGTTTTTAGAAATAGCGCCTACCGGACAATTATCCTCACAAGGAACTGCAACTTTTACAATAGCATTGTAAGGGCAAGCCGCAACGCACATTTTACAAGATTTGCACTTAGTATAATCAATTACTGATTTACCGTCAACAACAGTTATTGCACCAAATTTACAAGCTGCTTGGCAAGGCCTTGCAATACAACCTTGACACAAATCAGTTACCTTAACTTGGTTTGGCACACAAGCTTTACATGCTGCTTCTAAAACTGTCAAAGGTTTATCATCTAGAACCTCTCTATCTAATGCCATTTTTGCGTATTCAGCTAAAGACATTGTATCGTCATCTTCTTCAATAGGAAAACCCAGTCCAGCTATTACTCTGTCTTTTATTATTTTTCTTTCTTTATATATACAGCATCTGTAAGGAACTTCCGCACCCTTTGGACGCATATCAAAAGGTATTAGCCTTGTTTTCTTTTCAAATTCTTGAGACCAAAAGGCTTTTACCAATCTAATTAAAATCTCTTTCTTTAAATTAGTTGTATTATTACTTGTCATTCTATGCCAATTGCCTTTCTATTTCCGCTAAAACACTTTCAACAGTTGCTTCTTGTACGATTTCATTATTAACCTTAACATAAGGTGCTTTTGAAAATTCCCAATTTGTAGAACATACGCCTAAGCAAGGGCTACCTTCTACTACAACAGCATCACCATATTTTTCTTTAACAACTTCATTTAAGCCTTGTAAATTAGACGAACCCATTACAAAACATGTTGTTCCTAAACAAACTTTTACTACAACTTTTTCCATTTTTCTACCTCACATATATTTAATTACAACTTTTTTCATATATTTTGTTGTTAAAACTTGCTCAATTTTCTTTATAATATTTTTTCTAATTTCAATCTCTATCGGCATATTCGGATCATAATGCGCTTGATTTATTTTAGCTCCAACCATAAAAGTTATACAGTCAGAGTCTAACATAAAATCAATTAACTTTCCAGCAGCATCTTCTGCTATTATTCCCTTTTCCAAATCATCAAGTACCTTTGTTAAGGTTAAAATACCTTCGGTTACTAAGTCAATACCCTCCATATATGAAACAGCCGGTAACTTACCAATATTGAGCGACATGTCCACTTTTATAGGAATATTTAACTCCCTTGAAATTAATGAAGCTGTTGTTCCGCCACAAATAGCTTTTTTACCTTTAAAGCTTTTAAAAAGGTTTGCATAATAATTGTCTTTATTTTGGTGATAAGGCGGACCGGTAAAAATAATAGAGTTTCGGGGCTGTCTAAAGTAAACACAAAAGCAGGAAACATCATCCTTTGGTTTTCTATCCGGTTCTGTTAAAATAGCTTGACGAACAATCGTTTTACTCAAATCTCTACTTGATATTTCCGGATCTTCTTGTAATTCATCTAATATTATTTTTATCAAGCCTTCACGTCGTAAGCCTAATTTCAAGTTTCTTGAACCTAAAGCGGCTTGAGTAACACCGTCAGAACAGAAGATTAATCGATCGCCTTCTTTTAATTTTATATTATATAAGTGCATGTGCCTGTTTGGAAAATTTACAGAATCTACAACCGTACACTCAGGCTCCATAACTTTACCATCGCTTATCCATATAAATTGAGGATTACCTTCTTCTACGATTTTAACTTTACCATCTTCCTTACAGTGCATTGCCGAAAAAGTTGAATAACTTATCTTACGAACCTGGCATACCGGTAAAGAGTTCATAACAATTTCACAAGCTTTTTTTATATCAACTTCTTCTTCAATAAAACGAAGAAGCATTGTTGCAGTCATTGATGCCAATATGTTAGCTTTAATTCCGCTACCTAAACCGTCAGATAAAACCGCAATTAAACGACCTGTTTCAGGAAACCTTTTTGATGCAAAATAATCCCCATAAGCATTTTGGTTATATTTTTTTTCTTGAGCAAAATCCACATCAACAAACATTATTTTTCACCACTATTATTAGAATAATCATCTGCAATTGAGCTTAAAAGTTTTTCGGTTTCAACCATATGTTCACCTAATAAACAAGCAATCTCTTGAACTGTTGCAATGTTTTTTGTAATAACATCTTTTGCTTTTTTAGCAATTTTTTCCCTATCCATTTCGTTTGCAGTTACGTCAGTTATTATAGCGCCAACGATTTCATTTTCTTCTATAACAAAAGCATTTATGTCATAAAGTTTACCATTTACTGAATAATGTTCCTTGTGAATATCTTTTCCTGTTTTTAACATTTTTTCAAATATATTGCTAAATGAAACTATTCTCTCTATAGAAGCGCCTTTTACACCTTCAGGACGTTCTTTAAAGATTTCATACATTTCACCACAAAACATTTGCATAAACTTGTCATTAGATTCAAGAATATTCAAATCTTTATCAACCATAACTATAGCAGCAGGCATACATCTTAGCATTGTTGCAGACTTTTTCATTGCAAGTTTACGCATATAAGAAACGCACATCGAAGATTCTGCATCGCCGTCTAATAAAGCACAAGCCAAATCCCTACAAGTTGCATAACCACATCCGCCACAATTTAGTTCATCTTCTTCTTTAATCTTACCGAATTTTTTCATAGCTGAAGCTATTTCGTCAGGTGAATATTCGTTCTTCTTAGGGATTATCGGTTCAAATTGTTCCTCAACCACAACCGAAGGACGAGTCGGAATTTCTTCTCTGAATTTTATTTTCGATAAAATCTCTGATTTAATCAAAATGCCTGAACGTTTTGTTGATTTTCCAGGACCGTTTACACAACCTGTATCGCAAGAAAGTGCTTCTAAAAATATTTTTTTATCAGTTTTATCAACCTTAAACCCGTCTAAGGTTTCGTCGAAAGGTTTTAAACCACTTACATTAACTAATACGGTATTATCGTCAACCCCGCACAATTTTATAGTTTCATTCATTCCGCCTTCAATTGGATATAAAGCTCCTTCACAAGATGCTTCCGGTATAAATTTATCCTCAGAAGTTACTCTGATTTCCTCAATATTTATAAACTCGTCTTTTATCCAGAAATTTAATTCATCAAATGTTAAAGCAAAATCTATTAGTTCCGGATGTTTATCAGCTTCTTTCTTTTTGCCGATACACGGACCTATAAATACTATTGAAATATCATCACCATAAATAGTTTTAAGATACTTTGCATGAGTTAAAGCAGGTGAAGCAAACGGAGTAATATTTTTTGCAAATTTAGGTTTATATTTAAGGACATAGTCAACTATTACAGGACATGCGCTTGATATAAACAACCCCTTTTCTTGTTCTTTTAACCATTCATTTGTCTTAACTGAAACTTCCTGAGCACCCAAAGCCGTTTCACTAACCGCATAAAAACCCAAGCGTTTAAGCAATGCTATCATCTTTGATGATTCAAGACCGTATATACCTGCCCAACTTGGTGCTAAAGAGACATAAACTCTCTTCCCGCTAAACATTAATGACTTAACTTTCTCTATATCGTTCCGAACTCTTTTTGCGTTAGACGGACACGCTATTACACAATGACCGCAAGCGATACATTTTTCATCAATAACAGAAGCACTTCCGTTTTGGATTTTAATAGCTTTTACTTGACATTCTCTAACACACTTATAGCAATCATGGCACTCATTTTTCAGAGTATAAACCGGATACAATTCGTTAGTCATTTTTCAAACTTTCCAATATTACCATCAATTTTTCTTCATCAACATTATTATATATTTTATCATCAATATAGATGTTTGGTCCAACTTCACATTTATTTTCACATAATGCGCCATATAACTCTATTTTTGCATCTAAATTGTTATCTTCAATAAATTTTTCTATTATTTCAGCGTTTTTGTAGTTACCTCTTGCAAAACAAGCACTACCCATGCAAATCTTAATCTCTGTCGTCATCTACAACCTTGTCCTCTGCAACAAACTGTAAGAAATTTCCTATTAAATTTTCATTCCAAACTCTTACATTCTTTTTAACTTTTAATACTCGTGGGGTAAAATTCCAAATATATTTTATACCTGCTTCAACCAGCATATCGGCACAGTTTTGAGCGACCTCTTTGGGAACTGTTAAAATTGCAATATCAACCCCAAGTTTTTGAACTAAGTTAGGCAATTCTGAAAAATGAAAAACTTCTTTTGAATTTATCATCATGCCTATCTTTAAAGGATTATTATCAAAAAGTGCAAGAATATTAAGTCCGTAATCTTTTAAATCTTCGTATTTAATCAATGCCGTACCAATATTACCTGCACCTATAATAAAAGCATTTTTCGGTTTTTTAAACCCTAAAGTTTCTTCAATACTTCGACGTAATTTCTTCACCTCATATCCGATTTTACATTTACCTACATTATTAACCATTTTTATATCTTTACGAACTTGCGAATTATCGATATTCAATAATTCAGCAATCCTAGGGCTTGAAACATATTCAAGCCCGGATTGTTCACATTCCAAAAGTATAAAATGATATAAAGTAAGTCGTTTTATAACTTTTTCGGATAAATTTTGGTTCATAATCAGCCCTTATACATTTCCGTAATAAGCGTCAATGTAGATTTGCTTAATTTCGTCTAATAAAGGATAAGCTGGGTTTGCACCTGTACATTGGTCATCAAATGCTAATTCTACCAATTCATCCAAGTTTGCCATAAATGTTTTTTCATCTACACCAAAATCTTTAATTGATTTAGGTAAGTTCAAATCATTTTTCAAGCTTGTAATAGCATCTAACAACAATTGTACTTTCTCATCATCATTATTTCCGCCTAAACCTAAGTTATCAGCTATTTGACCATACTTAGCTTTAGCATTAGGGAATTTGTATTGAGGGAAAATACATTGTTTTCTTGGCTTATCTGTAGCATTGTATTTGATAACTTGGTTAATCAACAATGCGTTAGCTACACCGTGAGGAACATTGTACATAGCACCCAATTTGTGAGCCATAGAGTGGCATAATCCTAAGAATGAGTTTGCAAATGCCATACCTGCTATTGTTGCAGCATAGTGCATTTTTTCTCTGGCAATAGGATCTTTTGCACCTTCGTTGTATGAACGTCTTAAGTATTTAAAGATTAACTTAGTAGCTTCTAAAGCATTTGAATTTGTAAAGTTTGTTGCTAATGCTGATACATATGCTTCAATTGAGTGAACTAAAGCATCGATACCAGAAGCTGAAGTTAAGCCTTTTGGCATACCGTCAACAAAGTTAGGGTCAATAATTGCCATATTTGGTGTTAAAGCATAGTCTGCAATTGCATATTTTACGTGAGTTTCATCATCTGTAATAATTGCAAACGGTGTAACTTCAGAACCTGTACCTGATGTTGTAGGAATACAAACCATAGTAGCTTTTTTACCCAAATCAGGAATTTTACAAATTCTTTTTCTAATATCCATAAATCTCATTGAAATATCTTCAAAAACTGTATCAGGTTGTTCATACATTAACCAAATAATCTTAGCTGCGTCCATTGGAGAACCACCACCTAAAGCAATGATTACATCAGGTTCATAAGGTTTTACAATATCCATAGCTTGGTTAATTGTAGAGATAGTAGGATCCGGTTTAACATCAAAGAAGATTTGATGATCAATACCAACTTCGTCTAATACTTTAACGATTTGATCTACTGCACCTGAATTGAACAAGAATCTATCTGTTACGATGAATGCACGTTTTTTACCTTCAAGTTCACGTAATGCCAAATCAATAGCACCTCTTTTAAAGTAAACTTTAGGTGGAACTTTGAACCATAACATATTTTCTCTCCTTTCAGCAACAGTTTTGTAGTTTAACAAGTGTTCAACGCCAACGTTACCGCTGACAGCATTTCCGCCCCAAGAACCACAGCCAAGAGTTAATGATGGTTCTAATTTAAAGTTGTATAAATCACCAATACCACCTTGTGATGAAGGAGAATTGATTAATAATCTACAAGTTGGAATTGTTTCTGCAAAAAGATTAATTCTGTCTTGTATTCTTTCATCTGTATACAAAGCTGCAGAGTGTCCGGCACCACCGATTAATACTAATTTGTGAGCTTTTTCTACTGCATCTTCAAAGTTTTTAGCTTTATACATAGCTAAAATTGGAGATAATTTTTCGTGAGCAAATGAATTGTTTACATCTACTTCTTTTTCTTCGCCAATCAAAACTTTAATATCTTTATCAACTGTTATACCAGCCATTTCTGCAATTTTATAAGCAGGTTGACCTACGATTGCAGGGTTTACTGTACCGGCTTCAGTTAGAATAATCTTAGCTACTTTTTCAGATTCTTTTGAATTTAAAATATAAGCGCCACGATATTCAAATTCTTTTTTAACTGTTTCATAAACATCTTCTACAATAATAACTGATTGTTCAGATGCACAAATCATACCATTGTCAAAAGTTTTTGACATAAGGATTGAAGAAACAGCCATTTGGATATTAGCAGTTTCATCAATTACTGCAGGAACGTTACCAGGGCCTACACCTAAAGCAGGTTTACCTGAAGAATATGCAGCTTTAACCATACCAGGACCACCTGTAGCTAAAATACAAGCAATGTCAGGGTGATGCAATAAAGCATTTGATAATTCCATTGAAGGTTGATCAATCCAACCGATTAAATCAGCAGGTGCACCAGCAGCAACAGCAGCTTCTAAAACTAATTTAGCAGCAGCAATTGTACAATTTTTTGCTCTTGGGTGTGGTGAGAAAACAATTGCGTTTCTTGTTTTTAATGAAATTAATGACTTAAATATTGCTGTTGAAGTAGGGTTAGTTGTAGGAATGATACCTGCAATTACACCTAAAGGTTCAGCAACAACTTTAATACCGTTTGTTTTATCTTCACTTATAATGCCGCAAGTTTTAGCGTATTTGTGTTTGTTATAAATGTATTCTGAAGCAAAGTGGTTTTTAATAATCTTATCTTCAACAATACCCATGCCGGTATCTTCAACAGCCATTTTGGCAAGAGGAATTCTTGCTTTATCAGCAGCAGCTGCAGCAGCTTTGAAAATTTTGTCAACTTGTTCTTGAGTAAATTGAGAGTAAATCTCTTGTGCTTTTTTTGCTCTTTCAATTAACTGATTAAGAGCTTCTAAACTATCAACAGTTGAAACTGTCTCAGTTTTTGCTTTTTTTGTTTTTGTTTCTGTCATTTTTTATGCTCCTTTTTAAATCGTGATTTTTTTCCTTGTTTATAATTTATTGCAAAAAAACTTTAATGTCAAGAACAAATGTAAAAATGACACTAATTATTTTTACATTATTGTTAAAACTTACTCGATTTATATATTTTGATGTGTTTTGAGTTTTGAGGTTTTATTCTTCCACTTTTATGGGTACACTTCACAAAGCCAATTCTTTTTAATAAAAGATTCGGCGAAGCCGAAAGATAAAAAACGGCTGAGCAAAGCGAAGACGTAGAAAACAATTGCGTCTTTTCTTCTTTTTTTGGTACTTTTTTTCTTCTTTGGCTCGCAAATAAAGAAGAAAAAAAGTACAAGTATAAAACATACAAAATGAAAAATATTATTAATACAAACACATCAAAATATATATTTTAAAGTAACAATACTAATATTTTATTTATTGTATAATAACGCTATGTCTATTTTAATATTATTCAGCGCAATAGTTATCTTATCTTGTTTAATAACAAACAAGTTTTCAGACAAACTAGGGATGCCTTCGTTAGTTCTTTTTATGTTTTTGGGTATCTTATTCGGTTCAGACGGAATTTTAAAAATTTCGTTTGATAATTATGATTTAACTTCACAGTTATGTACAATCGGTTTATTATTCATTATTTTTTACGGAGGTTTTTGCACTAAAAAACCCAGTAATCGAGTAGCTTTACAAGCCAGCTTGTTATCTTCTATAGGTACACTGTTAACAGCATTCTTTTGTATTGTTTTTTGCTATTACGGATTAAAAATACCTTTTGCAGAAAGTTTTTTAATAGGTGCTGTTATAAGTTCTACTGATGCCGCTTCTGTATTTTCAATACTCCGTTCAAAACGCTTAAATTTAAAGTTCAACACAGCGCCTTTATTAGAGATTGAAAGCGGTAGTAATGACCCATTTGCTTATATTTTAACATTATTAGGAATAGTTTTAATACAAGGTAACAGCTTTAACCACATGTTGCCATTGCTTTTCAAACAAATTATTTTTGGTATTGTTTTGGGAACATTTATCGCATACGGAGCTATATTAATATTCAAAAAAACTCGTTTATTAACAGAAGGCACAAGCACTTTATTTTTGGTTTCAATAGTTTTATTTTCGTACGCTATACCAGACTTACTCCAAGGTAACGGTTTCTTGAGCGCATATATTGCAGGGATTATACTTGGAAATAGTGAATTTAAAAGCAAAGCAAACTTGATACATTTCTTTGACGGAATAACTGCACTTTTCCAAGTTTTGATATTCTTCTTAATAGGTTTTTTATCTTTCCCGCATAAAATACCTGAAATTTTAATTCCGGCAGTTTTAATTATGAGTTTCCTGACGTTTATCGCAAGACCATTAGCAGTAACATTCTTAATGAAACCTTTTGGTGCGGCTTGGAATCAAATTTTATTTATTTCTGCAGCCGGTTTAAGAGGTGCTGCATCCATCGTATTTGCAATAATTGCAGTTGCAAACAATTCATCTGTAGTTTACGATTTATTCCATATAGTATTTGTAGTAGTCTTATTATCCGTAACTCTACAAGGCTCTTTTTTACCTTACCTAGCAAAAAAATTAAATATGTTTGACCGTTTTAGCGATGTTCGAAAAACCTTTAACGATTATCATAACGAAGCTGCTATTTCATTAAGTAAAGTTAATATCAACGAAACTCATCCTTGGAATAATCACAAAATAAAAGAAATTTTTGTAGGTGAAAATTCTCTGATACTTTCAATTATAAGAAATAATAAAAATATAATCCCTAAAGGCAGCACCGTTATAACTGAAAACGATGAAATTTTAATTGGTACAACCGTTAAAAATACTGATTTTGAAATAAACCTTTGTGAAACTGTTATTGATAAAAATCACGAATGGCTGGATAAAAAAATAAGCGCTATTAATTGTCCAACCGATTTTTTAATAGTTTTAATAAAACGTGGCGAAAAGCATTTTGTTCCAAACGGTAATACAAAAATATTATTAGATGATACTGTTATTTATCAAGAGAATTAAAAAAACAGAACGGCGGAAATTCATAAAGAATTTCCGCCGTTATTTTTATTAACTATCGTTTTATTTTGCACTTACATTTATGAATGGTACTGAGTTACCTAACATATATTGTGGCATTTTACCATCCCATTTTTGTACAGCTTCATATTGTACTAATGATTTGTTTTGAGATAAAGCTTGTGCTCTTATTGCCATTGATCTAGCCTCTGCTTCTGCAGCAATAACTTTTTGTTTAGCTTCTTCTTGAACCTGAACTGTTTTATTTTTTGCTCTCAAAGCTTCTTGCTCAGCAGTAACTTTGCTTTCAATTGCTTTTTCGAATACATTTGAATAATTAATCTCTGTCATTTGGAAATCTGTTACATTGATATAATTATCAGTCAATTGAGATTGAAGTTTAAACAGTATATCACCGGTTGCTTTTTCCCTGTTTGCAATCAAATCTTGAGCATTCCATTTCCCAATAATATCTTTTATTGTACCTTCAACTACCGGTGTAAGAATTTTAGAAGAATAGTCTAAACCAACTTCTTGGAATAATTTATTAACATTTGCCGGTTGCACATTAAAGTTTAAAACGTATGTGATTTGAGCTTGTTGAATATCTTTTGTATAAACGGCAGTAGTCAATGTAATTTTTTGAGTCTTAACATCCATTGTTTTGAATTTCTGAATAAAAGGAAATATAAAATGTAAACCTTCTCCATAACTTTCAGGTTCAACTTGACCTAAACGAATTTTAATTCCACGTTCACCTGGTCCAACCATAACAAAAGGATTACATAACACAATAAAACACACTAAAAGACATAACACCAAAATAGGTATTCCCAAAAATTTTCTATCCATTTTTCCCCTTTCTCTCTCACACTATTTCAAGGCAAAAAGAGCCAACGCTACATAAACAGCAGCTACTATCAGAACAAATATTCCAAAAGCTACAAGCATCTGTTTACCGTATTTTTGATATAAATTTACACCCATAATATAACTGAGTGTTACTATACAAAGATTTATTAAAACAATTAAAGAAATTAATAAAAATAAAACTCTTATAATCATATAAACCCTCTCACTTATTTGAATATATTCCAATTTAAAATTAAATAAATCATTTGAAAAGTCGATTTAAAATTTTTATAGCTAATATTAAGTTTTGTAACAATTATTTTAAGTGTTGAAATTTGGTTACATATATAAACTTTATATATATAAGATGTAAGAATAATGAGGGCAAAAAAATGACTTCCTTCTGGTGGCAACACAATAGCAGACCTAGCGTTCGCAACTTCGGCGACAATTGCTTCTATAGCGATAGTGATTATAAACGTTTCAACAGAGCAAGATATGGTTCTATTTGGAGCGGATGCGGATGCTGTTGCAACACAGGTTGGCGACCATCATTAAGGCTTGGAAACTTCGGCTGTTTTGGCGGCTGGAGAGGTTTAAATATAGAAAACTTTAAAGGCGGTTTCGGCTTCGGCTTCGGAATTGGCGTTAGCAATATCGTAACTGCAGGCATCGGCTTATTAGGCGGTTGGCTTGCAGAAAGTATTGTTTCCGGAAAATGGAGCAAAAGAAAAGAAGATAAACCGGAAAAGCCACCAAAAGCTGAAACTCCGGAAACAAGAACACCGGAAACTACAACTAAAGTTAACGAGGATCTTGAAATTTATACAGCATTAAATAAAAGGGCTAATAAATTATTGGCTAAAGCTGATGTTACAGAAAAAGAAATAGCAGCTCTAATCGCTGATATTAAAGCTGTTAGCGGTGATAAACTACTTGACGAGGTTCAAAATGACTTAGATAATGAAAATTATAATGAGCTACTAGGTAGATTAAATGCGAAGAAAGCTGAACTTGCTAAAAAATCAGAAGGATTGCAACCACCAGGCAATGATGATAATGGATCAACCCCAAAAGAAGATTTAACAACCAGAGCAAATACAGTTCTTAGTAATAAAGAAGCTACTGCTGAAGAAATACAAGGTTTAATTGACGAAATCAACGAATTACCAGAAGTAGAAAAAAATAAATACCAAGAGCTTCTAACTCAGTTAGAAACAAAACTAGGAAAGCTCAACAAGCCTGACAATAAAGGGCAAGAAACAGTTGAAGAAGACGACGATAAAACAACTGAAACAGACCCTTATGTTAATCCGGATAATTACACAGACTATGACGGTAAAACTAAAATAGATGGCAAACAAATAGTAAGAGCTGTTGACATTGAAGGCAGAAAAACCGGTATAAGAGATGTGGTAGACAGTGATGGTGGTACGATAACAACCACTGATGGAAGCAACATTCCTCAATCAATCACACTACGTGATGACGTCTTAGAAAAAGATATCACATACAAATACACAAGACAAGACGGAAACAGCTACATTTACACAGACGACACTAGCAAGCAAGAATATAAACTACAATATAAGAAGGCAACTGATGAATACGTATTAGTACAACACAAAGGCATGACCGGCAGTGGTAAAGTTGCACACAGCATAGAAAAGAAAGAAGAAGAAGAAGAAGAAACAACAACAGCAGCAGCATAATAACTTACTGAATAATAGCTATAAGCTTAACAAAAAACCATACGTTAAACAAAAATTTACCGTATGATTTTTATCATTCTAAAAACGTCATTCTTAAACCGTTAGGTTTGGGAATGTGGCTAATAAAGAAATATTAGCGCTGTAATCCTTATTCATATTTTTTACATAGGCTGGATCCCCAGCCTTCGGCTGAGGATGACAGACAAGCCGGTAGTTATCACCGACCAGCTGGATTGCTTCAACCTAAAAGGTTTCGCAATGACAGGATTTGTTAATTTAACGATATTTTAATTAGCTTGATCCCCAGCCTTCGGCTGAGGATGACAGGAGTAAAACCGGATCTCCGACCTTCGGTCGAAGATGACAGCGAGCCAGTAAGCAACATCAACCAACCCTTACCCTCACTGCCCAGTCTGTCGTCCACACAAACCAACTGAAATACCTTTACCCCTTTACCACTAAAAGTCCCAGCCTTTTGACTTTATAAAAGTGTATCTTGTTGGTTCTTCTTTAATTTCATTTTCATCAGGTTGTTCAGCTTTACTATTCAAAAGAAACTCGCCAAGATTCGAACCCGGATTTGTAATATAAAAATTATCATTCTTAGGTTCAATTATACTACCGGATGTCAATAGACGGGTTACAATTTGTTCAGATGTTAGTTCTGCTGTCATTTTCATACCTCTAATCAGTAATACAAATCTAACATCAAAAGGGTTTATATTCAAGTTCTTGTCAAATATCCAACTTAAGTTAGAGAAATTTCGGACTAAATTACAATGTAATTTAGGTACAAAATGACTTAAGATGTCAATGTAAAGGTAGAGAAAGTATATTCTACCAAACCCCAACATAGTTAGGCTTACGGATAAAATCCATAGGCTTAGTTAAAGTTGAATCAATTACAAAAATTGAATATATCAAGGAAGAAATTTAAGAAAAGGAGATTGAAAATGGCTTCAATTACAATTAACACAAACCTTGCGTCATTGACCGCGCAACGGAACTTGTCTCAAGCGACTACCGGTATGAACACCGCAATGGAAAGATTGACAACAGGTTTCAGAATCAACTCTGGTAAAGACGATGCTGCAGGCTCTGCTGTATCAAACTTGATGGAAGCACAAATTTCAGGTTATGATGTTGCTGAATCAAACACTGCAATGGGGTTAACATTATTAGACACTGCAGAAGGTATCTTAGACATCGTTGGTGATTATGTTGGACGTATCAGAGATTTGACAGAACAAGCTGCCAACGGCACATACGGTACTTCATCTTTAGAAGCTATCAAAACAGAAGTTCGACAAAGAATGCTTGAAATCAACCGTTTATGCGACGTTATTGATTACAACGGTATTAAGTTATTAGACGGTACCAGCACAGCTGTAACCTCTCAAGCAGGTATCAACCTACAAGTTGGTAACAACACAGGTGCTGCTAACATTATCAACTTAGATTACACATTATTTAAATCAGCTAAGATTACCGCACTACTTATCATGGGCAACCAAAATTCACAAGGTTATAACGGACAAAATATAACCGACTGGGCTAAGAGAAACGATGATGCAGGTATTAGCGGTGCTCTTTGGGCAAGACTTAATAACACATCTATAACAGATGGTAATACAACTTACGACTATTCAACAAGTAATTATAAAAATATATTAGAATCAACTTATGACCCTAACAACGATGCTAATACAGTAAATAATCAAAACAGCTGTATTACAGCGATATGCGATGCAGTATACACAGATGATGCTACTGCAAGAGATTTCTTATGTTTCTTAGATGATGCTATAGAAAACATCTCTGCAAGAAGCGCTTTAATCGGTGCATATATGAACCGTGTAGAATCAGCTGTTGATGCAATTGGTGTACAAAAGGAGAATATCGTATCAGCTAACTCTTCTATTAAGGACGCTGACGTTGCAGAAGAATCTTCTTCATATTTGAAATATCAAATATTACAACAATCTTGTGCAACATTGCTTTCAACTGCAAACCAACAACCTCAAATAGCATTAAACTTATTATAATAATAAATTTTATGTGATTTATGTAATTGAAGCCCCCGCTTATGCGGGGGCTTCAATGTATTATTTTAAAATTGTATAAACTAAAACTGCAACCGAAACACTTAAATTCAAAGACTCTACAGTCGGATCCATTTCAATAGTTACATTTTTTGTCGCAAAAGTTTTTAACTCATCAGATAACCCGTCAGCTTCAGAACCAAACATTATTAGCACTTTTTCCGGCGCAACATAGTCTTTTAAGTTAACAACATTTTCACCCTTAGGCAAAGTAGCCACTCGTTCAAAGCCACAGAACAATTCTTCCAGCTCAACTAAATTATTGATTGAAATAACCGGAATTTTCCATAAATTTCCTACAGCCGAGCGGACACATTTTGGATTATATAAATCAACCGTGTTCCCGTATAAAACAATGCCGTCAACTCCAAAAGCAACCGAAGTTCGCAAGATTGTTCCTAAATTTCCCGCATCTTTTATTCCTTCCAATAAAAGCACCTTCTTAGCGTTTCTTAAATCCTCAGCAGAGTACTTTAATTGTTCAGCAACAGCAACCACTTTGGGCGCACTCTTTGCGTCTGAAATCTTTGATAAAACAGCCTCTGTAGTTTCAATCACATTATTACCACTGTAAGAATTTGTATTTTCTTCTGTGAAAATATATCGTAAAACTAAACCTGCTTGTATCGCTTCATTTATGCCTTTTTCACCCTCAATCAGAAAACATCCGGCTTCTTCTCTATATTTATTTTTTAGTAATTTTGCCGTTTCTTTAACTAATTCATTATTTACAGAAGTTATTTTCATAGTATTTCAAACTCCTCAAGCCATTTTTGTTCTTTAGAATCCAAGTACTTATAATCGATTAGTTTACCTTCAAATCCCATTTTGGTAAAAGATTTGTTTCGTCCTTTACACCTATAACAAGAATTTTCTAATCTTACCCCAAAATATTTTGGATTGTAAAGCCCAGGTTCTATCGTAAAACACATATTATCTTCAAATTTTTCTCTTGCGATTTTTGCATAACTCAAAGACGGTGGTGCTTCATGAACATTTATTCCGATACCATGCCCTAAACCGTGAGAAAAACCGAATCCGAACACTTGATTATCAAGGATTTTATGAGCTTTAGAATTAAGTCCAAAACCGGTCATAGCTCTGGAATTATACGCATTCAGAAACGCTTTCAAAACAAGAGTATAAACTTGTTTTTGAAGTTTTGACGGTTTACCTTTCACAAAAACTCTGGTAATATCCGTTGCTAAACCGCTGTCATAATAAGCACCACAGTCTATCAAAACCAAATCGCCTTCATGTAAAATTTTATTTTTGGAATTTTTAGAATAATGAGCTAAGGCAGAATTTTCATTAATGGCAACTATAGATTTAAAACTCAAAGACTTAGCACCATACTTCACAAATTCTTTTTTTAACTGTTTTGCAATATCATACTCTGAAATATCTTTTTTTGTTTCAATATATTCCCTTATCGCATTTACAGCCATATCAGTCTTATTAAAAGCTTTTTTATAAGCTTCTATTTCTTCATCTGTTTTAACTGATTTTAATTTTTTTACCACTGAAGCTTTATGAATAGGATATTTTATCAAGCTATAATCATAAGCATTTATTAAATTCTTATCCACAATAAGCTCTTCATCAAATTGAGTCAAATAATCTTCACAAGCCTTATTGTCGGTAAACAAAATAAAATCATCTTCTTTGACAATCATTTTTGCCCATATTTTAGAAGAAAAATCCACCGTATAATCTCTATATCCGGTTAAATAAGAAACTTCCTCCAAGTTGGTTATCAAAATCGGCTTTTCAGATTTAAAGATTTTGGGTTCAAATGCCACAACATAATCAGAGGTATGCAATTCTGTAAAATTATTTATAGGATCTTCTTTTAAAAGTTTAATATTATACCCATTAAACGATTCCAGTCTTGCTTGCGAAACCTTCTTTGCCACAATTCCCAAAGTCTTGGAAGGTTCTATCAACTTCCTGATTTCATCATCCTGAATTTGTCCAAATCCCAATTTTACAACCGTAATACCTTTTTTAACCTCATTATCCGCTTGAATATGATAACGACCGTCAACAAAAAGATAAATATTATCTTCAGTAATCAAAGCATCGCCGGTCGAACCGCTAAAACCGGTTAACGAATATCTGGCATTTTCATTTAAAGAGGAATACTCCACTAAGTATTCGTTAGTGGAGTTTACCAATAAATAATCTACCTCAAGTTGTTTTAATAACTCTCTCACACAAAACCCTCGCCCTGTTTTAAATAAAGTAAAAACAAATCTCACCCATTAAAGAGCTGAGTTTTTTTATTATTCATCAATACCTGTACATTTAATTAAATGCCAACCGAATTGAGTTTCTACAGGCGCAGAAATTTGACCTTCTTCTAGCGCAAAAGCTGCATCTTCAAAAGGTTTAACCATCATACCTTTACCAAACCAACGTAAATCACCGCCATCACGACCTGAAGGACATTTTGAATAATCACGTGCTAAATCTTCAAAAGAAATACCTTTTTCAATATCTAATAAAAGGTTTTCAGCTTCTTCTTTTGTTGCAACTAAAATGTGGCTTGCTCTAATCTTCATAATATTCTCCTTAAAAAATTATAACCCTAAATATTATATATAAAAAACAGCACATAAACAAACATTAAATACAGCTTTAAATAAAGCTCATTATTATCGATTAAGGGTAATAAATACAATTAATAGTTTTTTTATATAACCTCTTATATCAGGCTATCTATACTCCAAAATCCTTAATATTGTTACTAAATTTGGTAATATTAAGAATTGTAAATTCTTTTTAAAACAAAATGCTTGACATAAATTTCTTATGTGCAATAATATAAATACACACTTTAAGTGTAGTCGAAACACTAAATAGCAAAGTAAAAACCCCAAAAATCATATAAACTCCTAGATAATAAACACTAAAAAAAAAGACCATTAGGATGCAGAAAACAAAACCCACCTGACACACACCGGGTGGTTTTTTTTATATACAATAGTAAAAATTTAATACACTAAACTATTCAACAACCTGTTTAAGATTATCTTTTTTACCCGCATCAACAGCAAGGCTATCGCAACGTTCATTATATTCGTGTCCGGCATGACCTTTAACCCAAATAAAACTAACGTCATGTTGTTCTTTAGCTTTCAATAGACGTTTCCACAACTCTACATTTTTAACAGGAGTTTTGCCGGCCGTTTTCCAGCCTTTTGCAATCCAGTTATCAATCCATTTGTTATTAAAAGCATCTACTACATATTTGCTGTCAGAATATACTATAACTTCACATTGTTTTTTTAAAGCTTCCAAACCTACTATAACAGCAAGAAGCTCCATTTGATTATTAGTCGTTGTTTGATATCCTTGTGAAAATTCTTTTTCATGTTTTATGCCATTTGCATCAACATAAACTAATATTGCGCCGTAGCCACCTACACCGGGGTTCCCACTACAAGCACCATCTGTATATAAATTAACTTTTATTTTCTCGCTCATAGAATTATTTTAGCAAAAAAATAGTCGAAATCTAATCGACTATTTTTTATTATATTATCTATTAATAATATTTATACTTAAGCTGCAATACCTTGGATTTCTGAAATAAGATATTTTGCAACCCATTCGAAATCTTTGTTATCAGAAGCAGCTTTTTTAAGATATTCAATAGAAGCTTCGCCAATTCTGATAAGAGTCATTGCTACCACACCTCTTTTTACACCACGTACAACTTGAAGTTGGTCAACCAATTCCGGTACAACTGCAGAACCTTGATCTACAAGCATATTTTCTAATTTATTTTTTGTTGTGTTATCTGCTGTTTCAAGTTTAACCAAAATATCATTTACTAATGGCATATTATATCTCCTTCATATTAATCTTATATTTAATATTCACATTATAAAGTAAAATTTTTCAAATATCGGATTTCTTAATCTAATCTTTATATGCAAATTAACAATTGTAAATTTTCTATAAAATTAATGTTATTAATCATAATCATGCTAAAATTTTTATATGAGCGAATTTAAACACTATACTGTAATGCTAAACGAGGCCGTTGATGCACTTGAATGTCAAGACGGCAAGATTTATGTAGATTGCACTCTCGGTGGTGGCGGTCATAGCGAACTTATCTTAAAAAGAATATCGCCAAACGGGAGATTAATCGCTTTTGACATCGATAATGAAGCTATAAACCATGCTCAAAAGAGATTGGAAGATTATTCGAATTTAACAATAGTAAAATCATCTTACACAAATATAAGAGAAGAATTAAAAAAACTTGGAATAGAAAAGATTACCGGTGGTGTAGTTATTGACTTGGGAGCATCCTACCACCAGTTAACAAAAGCTGAGCGAGGATTTTCTTTTTCAAAAGATGCACCTTTAGACATGCGTTTTAACATGCAAGCTGATTTTTCTGCATATGATGTCGTAAACACTTATAAGGAAGCTGATTTAGTACGTATATTCAGCGAATATGGGGAAGAACGTTTTTCAAAAAGAATTGCGAAAAAAATCATCGAAACACGTGCTAAAAAGAAAATTCAGACTACAGGAGAACTTGCAAGTCTTATTATAAGTGCAACACCAAGTATTAAGTCTTCAATTCATCCTGCAACCAGAGTTTTTCAAGCTATTAGAATTGAAGTTAACAATGAGTTAAAAAATGTAAATTTTGTATTGCATGAAATATTGGATTTATTAGATAAAGGTGCTATAATTTCTGTTATAAGTTTTCATTCTTTAGAAGATAGAATAGTTAAGCAAGTTCTAAAGTTTGAGAGTCAAAAATGCAGATGTAATGAAATGATTTGCAAATGTCCGCCACCAAAGATAGAGTTAGTAAACAAAAAACCTATTATGGCATCGGATGAGGAGATTAAAGAAAATCCGCCTTCAAGGAGTGCTAAATTGAGAGTAGCGAGGTGTATTTTCTAGGCTATCGGAGTTTTGGGAGTAGGTAATTGGTATACGCTTTAAAAAGTTATAGCAATAATCAACAAAATAATAGAGCTGGGAAGAGGAGTGCGCTTGATTCATTTGTGAAAAAGTTCGCAAGTGAGCCTGTTGCGCCTTATAAAACTTATCAAAAAGAAAAAAAATCTTTTATTGATAAGTCTATTCAAAATTTAGCTGTTAATAGTATAATAGAAGGGTATTTTCCTAAAGAAAATGTGGTTCGACAAATGGCTATCAAAAGGGTTAACAAATTATTATGCGTGCTTATAACTATGCTTATTGCTGTTGCAGTAGTAAGTTATTATTTCGTGATTTCTTGCGAAATGAAGCTCAATGATTTAGGCAGACAAACTGTTATGCTTAATAATGAAAATACGGAACTGCAAAATAAATTGGATCAGCTAAAATCGTTTAGCAATGTAGATAAAACATTCCAACAAAATAAAATGCTTAAACGTGCAGGTCAAGTTATTGAAACTCAAGCTGTTACAGTAGAACAAGCACCGCCAATAACACATAGAACTACAAAAAGAAAAATATTTAACCACGCTATTGGGTTTTAAACCAACAAAAAAAAGCTCTCAAAGAAGAGAGCTAAAATTTTTGTAAGATGTAAGATAGTTATATAAGAGAGATAAGCTTATTTATTATATTAGAGTGTAAAGTTCTTTTTTTAGACAGTTTGTATGGTTAAAGCATTACTGGTCGTTTGTCGGTATGTATTTGTATAACCTTTTTTACTGTGCAACGGCTTCTGTTTCAATATACTTGGCTGATTTAGCGACAACACCGTAACAAACCATTGTCAAACGATTATTCAACGCTAACATCGTCTTAAAATGATTTGCTGACATTGTCATAGCATCATACATATCATCTGCTGATACTTTTGACACCAAAGAGTCTGCATCATGGTTGTCAACTTTTTCTTGTGCGTATTTTTCTACCAATAATTTGTCAATAAAATCTCTTGCGCCAACAGCCATAATGTTATACTCCT
>SUTU01000017.1 GCA_015152525.1 Cyanobacteria bacterium SIG28
TGCTTGGGATGATTTTAAAGAGTGGTTATATTCACTATCTGAAAATAGAATAACATCTAAAGATAAAAATGTCGCAATCTTAAGAAAAGAAATTGATACATTGCCTACGAAATTATAGCAAAGTCGGGGGAACTTTAATCTACCAAAAGAAAATAAGGAAAGACAAAAATGCAATTCAGTAGTAGGGTGCGTTTATACGCACCATTCTATGATACTTTGGGAATTTTGATATTAAAAAGGTGCGTATAAACGCACCCTATATAGCTAAAATTGTTATCAATAAATTGATATATTTTATCAATCTAGGTGTTAATTAACATCACACTATAAGAATTATAATTTAAAAATATTATTTTATAGGAGTTTGTTATATTGTGCTCGTAATTCTGCTAAACGTTTCTCCATACCCTCTATATAATAATGTGGCATCACCCATGTAGAAAAAGTTTCATAATTAGGTTTACGTAATTCAATTAGTGTCTTTTCTATTTCTTTTTCTGCAAATTTAATTTCTTCAGAAAGTTTAGATAATTGTTCTTTATTTAACTTTTTCTTTATTCCTGTTAGCCATTTACTACGAGCTTGAAAAGAAACATTTGTTCCATAGTTTAGATAGTTATTCATACTTAAACCTTTCCTTCTATTTGCTTACTTGCTACTACACATTTATATAAATGTATTATTTAATCAAAAATTGCCCATTTGCTTAATATTTCTTAATGTCATTTACTAATATAAGGGTTGAAAAAGCGAGATTATAGTTTATAATGTCTATAGATAGTCTTGATACGGTAAATCTTGCAACCGAGCCAACAGGCGACAGTGGTGGAGCAAGCCCACATAATCAAGACTATCTTTTTTATTGATTAATATTTACGATACCTGTCTGCGTTTAATAGATGTAACGATTTTACAAAGTTTTCTTTTCTGTTTTTTGTTGTTTTAATGACTAATTTATAATATTTTTCATCCGATTTGAATAAAATTACATCATAACCGCTTTTAGATTTGTAATATTTTGACGGAGATTTAATAATTGATGGAATTTTGCTATAATCTTCATCTGTAACTTCAGGATGCGCTAAGCGATTTTTAATCATATTATCCATAGAAAATTTAAGTTCTCGATTAGAACAATTCAAAAGATTTTGAATATCCTCAGAAATTTGACCAACTTTGATACAACTATTTAATATTGTTTCATTAAATACAAAACGTGCGTAATTTATTTTTTCAGAATCTGTCATACCTAAAGTATTGTTTCTAATATATTCAGCTAAATAACGACCGTCTTGGTTAAACTCTTCGAAACTATTATATTTTTTAGCACATAAATCTCGCATAGCTTTATTTTAACATAAAATGTGTGATTAAAGTAGTAGGGTGCGTTTATACACACCATTCCATGATACTTTGAGAATTTTGATATTAAAAAGGTGCGTATAAACGCACCCTACATAGCTTAAATGCTTTCAAGATATTATCTACATAGCTAAGTAAAAAGCACATAAATCATTAAAAAAAAGTGATTAATAGACAAATATATTAACCATTCCCAGTGAAAAAATACACTGCTTCTTCGGGTGTCATTTCAGGATATAAACGTTTTTTTGTACGTTCACCACGCTCTTTATCAAATATGCACCATTCGTCAATTCTATCAAAAAGCCATTTTTTATAGTCTTTCTTTGCTTCATTTAGCAGTTTTGTCAAGTGTTCGGATTTAGAAATTCTTTCTTTTATTACATTTTCTATGTACCACTCTTTATATCCTAAATCACCTATTTGAGGCCTAATTTTATAGTGTTTAAATCCCAAAGAACTTTTAATTGAATCTACTTGCATAATTTACTCCTTTTTTTATTACACTATTATAAGCCCTCAAAAAATAAAATTTGCGTCTTTATTTGTTACAATTTCGTAACAATCAAAAGAAATATTTAGCTTAGTAATATGGTGCGTTTAAACGCAACCTACATAACTAAACTAAATTCGTGAATTCACCAACCATATCTGATATTGGTTTATCTATATTTCTATTAATTAACTAAAAACTTAAAAAAACTTTATAATTAACTTGACAGAGTTTTTTGAATTTGTTATGATTGAAGTCTAATCGCAGACAGTTAGTATCCTGTTAGGATTTAATTCAACCGAGCTAGCCGAGATTGGGAATTAGGGTTCTGACACCTCATAAAAGAGGTAGGGTTCCAAAAAAAATAAAAATGGAACTAAGAATCTCTAGGCTCAATTAAATAATATATAAATAGCTTTGAATAGATTTTGCGATTAGGAACTAAAGGTTGCAAAATCTTTTTAGTATGTAAATAGTAGTAATACAGGTCGAAATTACTGTGAAATATAAAAAAGGAGCAAAAAATGTCAACAAAAGCTTTTAAACAAGACAAAGTTTCTCAAATTAAAGAGAACATCGATAAGGCTCAAGTTGCAATTGTTACCGAATACAAAGGATATTCAGTAGAAGAAATTACTAACCTTAGACGTGCACTTCAAAAAGAAGGTGGCGATTATATGGTTACAAAAAATACTTTAGCAAAACTTGCTGTTAAGGATACTCCTTACGAAGTTTTAACTGAAACTTTCAAAGGTCCTATTGCAATTGCATTTGGTTTCGGTGATCAAGTTGCACCGGCTAAAGCTTTATCAAAATTTATCAAAGATACTAAAAAAGGCGAAATTATTGCGGCAGCTTTAGACGGCAAACTTCTTTCTGCTGATGAAGCTAAAGCTCTTGCTACAATTCCTTCAAAAGAAGAAATTTACGCAAAAATGCTTGGCTGCGTAAACTCACCTGCAACTGGTATCGTTGGTTCTATCAACGCTGTTATGGCTTCTCTTACCAGAGCTGTTGCGGCTGTTAGAGATCAAAAATCTGCATAGGGTAAATGCATTGAGCTGGTAGTGTAAACTATTAGCAAAATACCCAAACTAACTAAAAGTAATACAACAAAAAAATAATAAAAAGGAGAAAATCATGAGTGTAGAATCTATTTTAGAATCAATTGAAAAATTAACATTATTGGAAGCTGCTGAATTAGTTAAAGCTATGGAAGAAAAATTCGGTGTATCTGCTGCTGCTCCTGTTGCAGTTGCTGCAGTTGCTGCTGCTCCTGCTGAAGCTGCTGCTGATGAAGCTTCTGAAGTAAACGTAATCTTAGCTTCTGTTCCAGCTGATAAGAAAATCGCTGTTCTTAAAGAAGTTAGAGCTATCACCGGTTTAGGCTTAAAAGAAGCTAAAGATCTTGTTGATGGCGCTCCAAAAGCTGTTAAAGAAGGCGTTAAAAAAGAAGAAGCTGAAGCGCTTAAAAAACAACTTGAAGAAGCTGGCGCTACAGTTGAAATCAAATAGTTTGACATTTATTTGTATAAAAATATATGCGAGATTGGAATTTCTAATCTCGCATTATTTTTTATTTTATTTATGATAAAATAGTTTTAGTATCGAATTTCAGACTTAAGAGGAGTTTTATGGAAGATTCATTATTAAAACTAAAAGATACAAAATCAAAGGCTGCTTTTCAGTACGGAAACCTTTTAAGAAAAATGTTTCCTTACATAAAAAAAGTACTGCCAAGAACCATTTTACTGTTAATGTTAGCCGTACCGTTAGGGTTATTAGACGGTGTTGTTGCTTTTGCGTTAAGACCGTATATGGATTTTGTTGTAAACGGAAATGAAACTCAAGTTTATGAAATTTTTGGGCACAAAATTTTTATACAAGCTTTTTTAATAAAGTTTATACCTGTTGCAATTGTAATATTTGCACTACTTCAAGGTTTATTAAAATATTTTTGCAATTATCTTTCTGAATGGTCCGGAAACAAAATGTCAAACAATTTGAAATCGGATTTATTTAAAAAATTTACGTCATTAGATACAAAATTTTACGACATAAATACATCAGGAATTGTACTAAGCAGATTTTTAACAGATCCGGATCAGGCTTCAAAAAAATTAATAGAAACTCTAAAAGTTTTTATATTGTCTGCTTTTGAGCTTGTTGCTTTGGTTATAGTTCTATTGGTAAACTCTTGGAAACTTGCAATAATTGGTGTCGGTGTGATGGGTATCGCAATGATTCCTGTTACATTGATAAGAAAACACATAAAAAAGGTTTCTAACCAAACTATGGTAGTTACCGGAAATATGACAACAAATTTCAACGAATCTTTCGCCGGAAATAAGATTATAACCGCTTATAATTTGCAAGACAAACAAAATGACAAATTTGACAACCAAGTCAAACAGCAATTTGATCTTGCGATATCATTAACAAAAAGAGTTGGCTGGATGTCGCCTATTATGTATGCGATTTGTTCGGTAGGAATTGCTATTGTAATGTATTATGGTAACGGGTTAATTTTATCCGGTGAAATGTCTGCAGGAAGTTTTGCATCTTTTGTAACTTCTTTGTTGCTTTTATACAAACCTACAAAAACTTTAGGCTTAACTCTGACCAATCTTCAAAATACTTTTGTTGCAATGGCTAGAGTTTTCGAGTTATTCGACTTAATCCCAACTATAAAAAACAAACCTGATGCAAAAAAACTTGAGAAAATCGGGAATATAGAATTTAATAATGTGTACTTTGAATACGAAGCAGGAATTCCTGTTCTTAAAAACTTCAATTTATCCGTTAAATCTAATGAAACAATTGCGCTTGTTGGTAATTCCGGTGGCGGTAAATCTACGGTTGTTAATCTTATACCTCGATTTTATGATGTGAATACAGGTTCAATTTCTATTAACGGAATTGACATCAGGGATTACGACATAGTTGATTTGAGAAACAATATTTCATTCGTTTTTCAGGATAATTATTTGTTCTCCGGAACTATTCGTGAAAATATCTTAATGGGTAAGGCAAACGCTACAGATGCTGAACTTGCGGAAGCAATTAAATTATCTCACCTTGACGAATTTTTAGGTTCATTACCGGAAGGTATTGACACCATAGTAGGTGAAAGAGGTGCCTCTTTATCCGGTGGTCAACGACAACGTGTAGCGATTGCACGTGCAATAATTAAAAATGCGCCAATTGTTATTCTTGATGAAGCTACATCTGCGCTGGATAACGAATCTGAAGCTATTGTTCAAAAAGCTTTGGATAATTTAATGCAAAATAGAACTGTTTTTGTAATAGCACATAGACTTTCAACAATTCACAATGCTGATAGAATAGCGGTTTTGAACGAAGGAGAATTAGTTGAATTAGGATCGCATAACGAACTTATAAAAATAGAAAACGGACGCTATAAATATCTTTATGATATGCAGTTTGGAACAGAATTAGTTAAATAATAGGAGATTGTAATATGTTCGGATTAATTTTAGCAGGTGGTTCAGGTAGCAGATTATGGCCGCTATCCAGAGAATTGTATCCAAAACAACTTTTGAATATTGAAAACCAAGAAAGTTTACTTCAAGCAACGGCGTTGCGACTAAAAGATTGTATACCTGCTCAGAATATTATAAGCATGACCGGCGTAAAACATTTTTCAAATGTTCAATTTCAACTATCTTCAATTATTGAAAATCCTGTTGTATTATCAGAACCAATTTCTAAAAACACTGCTCCTGCAATAATTTTAGGCACTAAATATATTGCAGAAACTTCAAATTCAGACCCTGTTATTATTGTTGTTCCGTCTGACCATAAAATAAAAGATTCTAAAGCATTTACCGAAACAGTAAAAGAAGGTGAAAGGATAGCAAACCAAGGCTATATCGTAACTTTCGGCATCAAACCTTCTTACCCTGAAACAGGTTATGGATATATTAACACAACTGACCAAAAAATAGAAAACGGAGTTAAAGTCAATAAATTTGTTGAAAAACCGAATTCAGAGCTGGCAATTGAATATGTAAAAAACGGCAATTATTATTGGAATAGCGGAATATTCATGTTTAAAGCCTCCGTTTTACTGGAACAAGCTAAAATAAACTCTCCTGAAATATACAATCTTCTAAAGAATTTTGATTTTACATCAGGCAAAGAAATTCCGTTTACAGAGTTTAATAAAATGCCAAATATCTCTATAGATTACGCTATTATGGAAAAATCAGATAAAATCGCTTTAGTTGAATTAAAAAGCGATTGGAATGATTTAGGTAGCTGGAAATCTATATATGACGTTAGCCAAAAAGATGATAACGGAAATGTTAAAATTGGGCATGTCATAGACGAAGGTTCGAAAAATTCTTTTGTGTATTCATCTTCAAAATTAGTAGCAACAATAGGTTTGGAAGATATTGTTCTTGTTGAAACAGAAGATGCAATTCTGGCTTGCAAAGCTGATAAAAGCCAAGATGTAAAAAAAATCTATGATACTTTAAAAACTCAAAACGATGAAACATATAAAGTTCACAAAACAGTTTACAGACCTTGGGGCTACTACACTGTTCTTGGCGAAGGTAAGGGCTTTTTAACCAAAATGATACAGGTTAATCCGGGACAAAAATTATCTGTTCAATCTCATAATCACAGAAGCGAACACTGGGTTGTATTAGAAGGCACTGCAAAAGTTGTGCTTGAAGGCAAAGAACATATCTTAAGCCCAGGACACAGTGTTGATATTGCCGTTAAAGAAATTCATTCTTTGCAAAACCCTTATGACGAAGTGCTTAAAATTGTTGAAGTTCAAAAAGGTGATTTGCTGATTGAAGAAGATATTATAAGATATGAAGACATGTATGGAAGAGTGTAATTAAGCTTAAAGCTAAATTATAAGTTCATTTCGACAATATAAACTTTAAATTTGACAATAAAAAATGTTTATATTATTATGAATGAGTTGCAAGAATTAGATATTCAAGTAACTGAAAACTAAATAATAAATGCTCCAGTGGCGGAATCGGTAGACGCGTTGGACTTAAAATCCAATCGGGGTCAACCCTCGGTGCCAGTTCAAGTCTGGCCTGGAGCAAATTATTTTAAACACGCTTTTTCTTTATAAAAGCGTGTTTTTAGCATCTTTAAATACTATTTCTTAGACTAAAGTCTTTATGATAAAATTAGATTATGAAGTATAAATGGTTAAATAGAGCAGAAAATAAAAAAATTATCCTTTTTTTTAACGGCTGGGGAATGGATGAAAATACTGTTTGCCATTTAAACCCTGAAAGCTATGATATTTTAATGTTTTATGATTATAATAATCTGGAAACAAATTTTGAAATCAAGAGTCTGGGTATTTACAATGAAATTAATTTGGTTGCTTGGTCAATGGGAGTTATGGTGGCAGGAATAGACTCTTTGTTCACTAATCAAATTAAATTTACTCACAAAACCGCTGTTAACGGGACATTAAAACCGATTGACGATAATTTTGGAATTAATCCCAGAATATATGATTTAACAATAAGAGGTTTTAATGAATGCAGTTGTGAAAAATTTATACAAAATATGTTTACTAAACCTCAAAAAATAATAAATAATAGAGATTTAGAAAATCAAAAAAGAGAACTTATTGCTCTTAAAACATATAAAGCTGATGAGAAATTTGAATACAACAAAGTTTTTATAAGCGAACAGGATAAAATTATGCCAACTAAATCACAAATAAAATATTGGAATATTGAAGCTAATCTTCCTGACGGTCATTATCCGTTCTTTAATTTTACAAAATGGAGTGAGTTATTATGAATAAAGAATTGATACAAGCTCGTTTTGCAAAAAACTTAAGTAGTTACAATGAAAACGCTAAAATTCAAAAATGCATGGCAGAAAGATTAGTAAGTTTTATTACACCAAAAGAAAATTTACGAATTTTAGAAATAGGTTGTGGTACAGGTTTCTTAACCAAACTTGCTTGTCAAAAGTTAAATTACGAAACTTATATAGCAATAGATATAGTTGAAGAATGTAGAGATTATATTTCTCAAATTGATAATAAAATTGTTTTTTTAGCTGATGATATTGAAAACTACATAATTAACACAGAAGAAAAATTTGATTTAATCATATCCAACGCTTCCTTGCAGTGGGTTGATAACTTTGAAAATACAATTAGAAGTTTAAAATCTATGCTAAGTATTGATGGTGAGCTTATTTTTTCTTCTTTTGGAAAAGAAAATTTTAGAGAATTTTATCAAATCCTTGGCACAACTCTGGATTATTATTCATCCAAAGAAATTAAGGAGCTATTTACTGATTTAAACATAATTACCGAAGAAGAAATCCGTATTATGGCATTTTCTACACCAAAAGATGTTTTAAAACACTTACAAATGACCGGTGTTAATGCGATAGAAAGTAAAGCTTGGACAAAAAAAGATTTAAAAAGTTTTGAAAATGCTTATCAGAACCTGTGCTCAAGACGTCCAACTTTAACCTACAACCCGATTTATATAAAAATTAATTCTAGACAGGTGGGTAATATTTCCTAAAATAAGGCTATTGTAAAATAGTGCTATATTAAAACTGTGGAGAAATTAATTGAAACGTATTGAAGACCTGAATTTTGAAATCGGTGATATTTGTCCTGCCTGTAAAACCGTTTTAAATACCCTTTTTGAAGAATGTCCTGACGGATTTGTTTTAAGAAATAATAATTTAAAATATGAATTTGTTAACAAATCTTTTTGCAAATTTTTTAATATTGACTCTCAAAAAATAATTTTAGGAAATGATAAGATTAAAACTTTATCTTTTGAAAATCAAAAATTAGTCAAACAAGTTAATAACTTAGTTCTGAAAGAACGAAAAGCAATAAATTATGTAATGAATCACTCTTTAAAAGATAATGACCATTTTTTTAACATAACAACAAGTCCTATCTTTAATAAGAATAAATTTATGGGAATTGTTTCTATTATTAAAGATATAACCGATGAAGAAAATATAAAAGAAAAGTTTGTAAATAAACATTTTCAATTAAAATCCATTCTCGAAAATATACCTCTAATAATTTATATGCAAGATAAAGAAGGAAATTATATAACCGGTAGTAAAGGCTCGAAACAGTTTGCTAAAAGTGGTTTTGATATTTTTTGCAATATTCATCTTAATCTCGAACAATATTACAAAATTGCTGAAGAGGAAAATGAAATTGTTATAAAAAATAATAAATCCGTAATTAAAGAAAAAGAGATTACAGATTATAACAACAATAATCATTGGTATAAAATCTACAAGGTGCCGGTTAACAACTTGGAAGGTCAGGTTTCAGGTATTTTGACAATAGCTAATAATATTGACGAAGAAAAACGACTCCAAATCCAAAGAGAAGCTTTTGTTGCAACTCTGGGACACGATTTAAAAAATCCGACCATTGCACAAATCAGAGGACTGGAATTATTACTTAAAGGCGATTTTGGACATTTAACAGAAGAACAAAAAGAACTGCTTGAGATGATTATTGATTCTTGTCGATACATGAACGGAATGTTATCGACACTTCTTGCAACTTACAGAGATTGTAGCGGAATTTTAAAACTATCTTGTGAAAACTTTTTATTATCAGACTTAGTATCCGAATGTATTTCTGAAATGCTTTATGTTGCAAAAGATAAAAGTATTACAATCTCACTACAAACTAATAATATTGACAGCAATATTTTCGCTGATAGAGTCCAAATAAAAAGAGTTATTATGAATTTAATCTCAAACGGGATTAAATATGCATACAAAGATAGCACATTAAAGCTGTTAACCTATTTAGAAAATGAAAATATTTGTTTTGAATTTGAAAACCATAGTCCATATATTCCTGAAGATAAACAAAAAAGTATTTTTGCCCAATATGTTTCTTATGCCGGATTACACCAAGAATTTGGAATAGGATTAGGGCTTTATGCATCACAAAAAATTATAGAAGGACATAATGGTGAAATCTTTGTTAAAAGTTACAAAGATAACCGAAATATTTTTGGATTTAAAATCCCGATAAAACCTAATATCAAACCAAATTATAAAGAAATTTGTTTCTAAAAATAAAAAAGGGGCGTTTGCCCCCAAAATATCTTACATCAAAAATCTATCTTACGTCTAATTTTAAATTTATTCTTCGTCTTCAGGATATTCTTCGCCAGAATGATTAACGGACCAGCATAATCTAATAATTTGAGCTGCTAAAATGTCCATTTCCTCACCGTCAGATCCTGATAAGTCTTCCTGATCTTTATATTCACTTAATTTTTCGATAGCTTCTTGGATTTCTTCTTGATTTTCAGCTGATAAGAACGGAATTCTTTCTTCGGCGCTTTGTATTAACGCATTTAGTACTGTTTGAACAGCTTTATTTTTAAATTCAGCTATAGCCTCAGAACCACCCCAAGTTGCAGGGTTCCAAGATATCTCCCATTCAGTCAAAACGTGAGTAAAGAAACCTTGCATTATTTCATAATCAACTTCTCTCAACGTTGATGCTACTGTTGATTTAATCTTATCATTTTTTGGATTTTGTTGGAATGTGTAAAGAAAATCCATTACATTTTTAGAGTCAACGTTTTTAAGTTGAGCTTCTATTTTTCGCCATTCATCTTTTGATGTATTACCATCTAAATATTCATATACTTTATTTGCAGTTTTTTGAGCTTTTTTTAGATCAGCTTCTGATAAAACCAATTCTTCAGGTGTTTCCGGAACTTGTTTTGCTTCAGGTTTTTCCTCTGTTTTTCCACCTGACGCTCCCGCCGGTTTTGTAGGTTTTGCTTCAGCTTTTTCTTTTGCTGCTTCATACTCAGCTTGAAGTCCGGCAACACTTACTTCTTGATAAGTTACTTTTTCATATCCGGATTTTAACTTGAATTCACCATTTTTGTATTCAAGTCCGACAATCTTAACTAATTTACCGTCAACAATTGTATACAAATCCTTTTTATTCATACAATCAGCAAGTCTAAAGATTTCTTGATCTTCATACTTATCTGATAACGGAATTAAGCATTCTTTATCAAGTCCTTGAATTGTAGCTCCACCGGTAACATCAGCACCGTTAGGAGGAGTTGCACCGTCAGTAGGTACAGTAACTTCTTGACTATCTTCATCTTCAGACTGAGTAACTGTTGTTGTAACAACTGTTTTATCTAGTCCTTCTGCCTTTAAATCGGCATTTGTATCTTTGATAATTGCAGTTTTAGTTGCAACATCAACGTCATCTTCAGAAATATCATTCAAGAAACCAAATTGAGTGTTAAAATCTTCATTAATTCTTTCAGCTTCCAGTTTTCTGCAAAGAACATAAAGTTTTTCAAATTCATCTGCTAATTTATTTAATGCAGACATATTTTTCTTGCTCCTAGCTACATTTTTATCATCAGTATTTTCTTTAATAGCTTTTTCATAAGCTTTGTTTAAAGATGTAATTTGTGCATCTATAGCGCTTATTACGGAATCATCATCAAGATTTGATTTAATATCTTCCGCTTTAGTTGTTAATGCTGTAACTAGCGGATTTAAGTAAGCTTTTGCAGCGTATGAACACTCTGCACCCTTAGCAGGGATTTTTTCGTTAACAAGACGAATTATGCTTCTTTCTTTTGAACCATTATATTTATCGTTCCAATAGCTAATCAAACGCAAGATATTACCTGATGTACTTGAATTTGCTATTATTCCATTGTATACACCATTAAAATATTGATCATCATTAGTTGCCATATTTGTAAAGCTTGTATACAATTCATTTACTGTATTACAGATTTTTGCTTCATTATCTTTTGCTTCTTTAGTATTTTTAGATGCATACTCGCCACTACCGAAATTATAACCAGCATTTTCTAATTCAGCTCTATAAGCATAATCTGCTGCTGTTATAGCTGAAATAGCTTTTTTAACTTTTGATTTATCAAGTCTTTCGTAAACTTCTTGTAATGCTTCTAAGCGTTTTTCAGTTTTACCTGTTACTTCCAAAGCTGCTTGTATTTCATCTTTAACTTTGCTTTTTGGATTAGTTGCCAAATATGTTTCAACTAAAACTTTTAAAGCTTTATATTCACGCTCAATGCGTTTTTGCTTAACTTTATCTTCCGGTGTTACAGTTTCTTCACCTTCACTGTCGCCTTCTTCTTGGCGAGTTCTACGTGTTGGCACATCATAACCCATTGATTTCCAAATATTATCAAACATTTCATCATAACTGGAACCTAGCATTCCAAATCTCATAGCAGTATTATAAGGATTTGGCGCTGCCATAGAGCCATATGGTGAACTGGAGAATAAAAATCCGGTTCTTGCTCTATAATCTTCCAGCTGAGAACTCCAGAGCATTCTACCTAGCCCTCTTGGTGAAGTATCACAAATATAGTTAGCAATCGGTAATGACACTGCCGGCATTCTAAAACAACAGCTATCACGATTAGTGCTATACATTCCCCTATGCCAAAATCCCATGTTTTTAATCCTCTGTTAATCCTCTGTATATATATAAAGTATTTCTTTAATCTAAAATTGCTTTTTTTTTATTAAAATATTAACTTTTGTAAAGACAATTAAATACAACTTGCTTTAAATTAACTTGGCAAACAGATAAAATTACTGATTAAAGCTTTGCTCTACCATTGCACAAATTATATGAGCAATCATTATATGAGATTCTTGAATAATTGGAGTAATTTTTGATGGAACTTTAATAACATAATCAGCCAAACTATCTAATGGTGATTCTTTCAAGCCGGTTAAAGCAATTGAGATAAGTCCGCATTTTTTTGCATACTCTGCTGCTTTAATAATATTTTTTGAAGCACCGGAAGTTGATATTGCTATAAAAACATCACCTTTTCTTCCATGCGCTTGTAATTGACGAGCGAAAACCATTTTATGATCATAGTCGTTTCCGATGGAAGTCAAAATAGATGTATTTGTCGTTAAAGCTATAGCGCTTAAAGCTTGGCGTTCATAGAAAAATTTTGATACAAATTCTGCTGCTATATGTTGTGCATCAGCTGCAGAACCACCATTACCTGCTACCAAAACTTTTTTATCGTTTTTATAGGCATTGATAATTACATCAGCAGATTTTTCGATTGTTTCCAACAATTTCTCATCACTTAGTATAAGTGATTTTGTATCAATTGAACTTTTTATATAGTTTTTTATATAATCTCTCATTTGAAATTATTATAACAGTTATTTGTTTTATATTGCAAGTTAATATTAAAAACAAACACTATCTTGCAATAAAGTCTTTAATAATAGTATAATAACTCTATAAGAGGAGATTTTTGATGGAAAAACTTAGAATAGGACTTATCGGACTTGGAACAGTCGGAACCGGGGTTTATAAAAGTTTAAAAGATTTTGATAATATAGAAATTGTTAAAATTGCGGTTAAAAATATTAATAAACCTCGTAGTATCGAAATATCACAAAACATTCTGACCGATAATCCTTATGAAATTGTCAACGACAGTTCTATCGATGTTGTAGTAGAATTAATTGGCGGCGTAGAACCTGCTTGGAGTTACATCAAAACTGCTATAGAAAACGGAAAACACATAGTTACGGCTAATAAAGAATTATTGGCAAAAAAAGGCGAAGAACTCTTTAATTTATCGGAAAAACACAATAGAGTTGTTTTATATGAAGCTGCTATAGCCGGCGGTATCCCTATAATTATGCCGATAAAAACTATTCTTGCCGGAAATAAGATTAGTAAAATTCAAGCGATTTTAAATGGCACAACAAACTATATTTTAACCAAAATGGATACTGATGGTGCAAGCTATGAAGATGTTTTAAAAGAAGCTCAAGCATTAGGCTATGCCGAAACAGATCCTACCGGTGATGTTGAAGGTTTTGATGCCGCATACAAAATAACAACTCTTGGCACAATCGCTTTTAATTCTCGAATAAAATTTGAAAATGTTTATAGGGAAGGTATAACTAAAATTCGTAAAGAAGACATGAAAAATGCCAACGAATTGGGATATAAAATTAAACTTATAGCAACAGCAACAATAGACGAAAACAACAATTCAGATGTTAGAGTTCATCCAATGCTTGTTTCCAAGAAAAACATGTTAGCGCATATAGATTATGTTACCAATGCTGTTGCTATGAGCGGGCATCCGATTGGTGATATTGTTTTATCAGGTCCTGGGGCAGGTGAATTTCCGACTGCCAGTTCTGTAATTGGTGATATATTAGCAATAGCTCGTGAGTGGAAAACTACAGATTATTTACTTCCAATGATGAGATGTCATCACCACAAAATATCTAATCCTATTAACATAAATGATACTTATAACAAATATTATTTATCGATTACGGCTCCAAATGCCATTGGCGTTATTGCAAAAATCGGAACAACATGCGCTAATAAAAACGTTAGCTTAGCAAATATTATGCAAAAATGTGCTACCGATAAAAATGTTGCAGAAATAACTGTTATCACTGAAAAATGTTTAGAAAAAGATATTAAAGAAGTTATTGCAGAGCTTGATAATTGTCAAATTAACAGTTTGCTCAGGGTAATGTAAAAATTTAAGCAGGAGAATTTAATATATGTACTATCAAGGATTAATTAACAAATATAAAAAATACTTACCGGTTACCGATTCAACACCTATCGTAACTTTGAACGAAGGAAATACACCTTTAATCAAAGCTGATAATCTTGCAAAAAAATTAGGTTTAGAATGTAATATTTACTTAAAGTTTGAAGGCTGCAACCCAACCGGTAGTTTTAAAGACAGAGGTATGACTATGGCTGTTACAAAAGCCAAAGAAGAAGGTTCTAATGCTATAATATGTGCTTCTACCGGTAATACTTCCGCATCTGCTGCTGCTTATGGTGCTAAAGCCGGTTTGAAAACTTATGTATTAATCCCTGATGGTTATATTGCTTTAGGTAAACTATCTCAAGCAATGATGTATGGTGCAGAAATTATAGCTATACAAGGAAACTTTGACCAAGCATTAGAATGCGTTAGAGCAATTTCTGAAACACATCCGATAACTCTGGTAAACTCTGTTAATCCATACAGAATAGAAGGTCAAAAAACAGGTGCTTTCGAAATATGCGATGCTTTAGGTCATGCACCTGACTATCATTTTATACCTGTGGGAAATGCCGGAAACATTACGGCTTATTGGAAAGGCTATAAAGAATACCACCAAGCCGGTATTATACAAAAATTACCACAAATGATGGGATTTGAAGCGGAAGGTGCTGCTGCAATAGTACGAGGCGAAAGAATTATGAATCCTGAAACTTTAGCTACTGCAATCAGAATTGGTAATCCTGCCAGCTGGAAACAAGCAGAAGCTGCAAGAGATGAAAGCGGTGGAAAAATCGGTTGTGTTTGCGATGAAAAGATTGTAGAAGCATATAAAATGTTAGCATCAACTGAAGGGGTTCTTTGTGAACCAGCCAGTGCTGCTTCCGTTGCAGGGTTAATCCAAGCGCATAAAGATGGACTTGTAAAACAAGGAACTGATATCGTTTGTATTTTAACCGGTAACGGATTAAAAGATCCTGACAACGCTATAAAATATTCAAACTCTGATGTTAAAAAGACATCTTCTGAATTAAACGATGTTTTAAAAGTTATGGGTTTTTAGAGGTAAATATCATTTATTGTATAAATAAGTTTATCAGGGTATAAGGGTTTTAACAAATGCAAAGAAAAGACTTTATAGATGTTAAAAGAATAGTAATAAAACTTGGTACAAACGTTCTAAGAAATGATGACGGCGAAGTTGCGGTTTCGAGAATTTATTCTTTTATAGAAGATATTTCAAACCTTGTTAAACAAGGTAAAGAAGTTATCATAGTAACAAGCGGTGCAGTAGGCTTAGGCAAAAAAAAGCTTGAACTGGTTTCGACAGAAGGCGACGGAATTAAACAAGCTTGCGCTGCTGTAGGACAAAGTCGATTAATGTCTTATTATGAAAACGGATTTGCAAATTATGACATCACTGTTGCCCAAATTCTTTTAACCGAAGATGATTTTTCTCTAAGACATCGTTATTTGAGTTTGAGAACAACATTAAACAAACTTTTGGAATTAAATGTTGTACCTATAATTAACCAAAATGATACGGTTTCTACAATTGAACTTAATGATATCTTATCCGGCATGCAAGTTTGTTTTTCTGACAATGATAAGTTATCAGCACTTGTTGCAAGTGAATTAGATGCTGATTTATTAATTCTTTTATCAGATATAAACGGTTTATACACATCTAACCCTAAAGAAAATCCTGATGCAGAATTTATTAGAGAAGTTGAGTGTGTAAATAATGAAATTCTCGACTTAGGAACCGGCGCTTCTGATGGCGGACGAGGCGGAATGAAAACTAAACTTGAAGCCGCTAAACTCGTTACACGTTTCGGTGGCAAAGTTCTTATCGCTAATGGTAAAATTCCATATGTTATAAATAAAATCTTTAGCGCAGAAGAATTAGGAACTATGTTTATCCCTACTAATGAAAATCTTTCAGGTAAAAAACGTTGGATAGGTTACGCTACAAATGTTATCGGCAAATTAGTTGTCAACGAAGGTGCTAAAAAAGCTATTTTAGAAAATTGTACAAGCCTTCTGCCTATTGGTATTATAGAAGTGCAAAACGAATTTAAGCAGGGCGAAGTTGTATCTATTTGCGATGAAAATGGTGAAGAATTTGCCAGAGGAATGGCAAATTACAATTCTGAAGAATGTCGACAAATTGCAGGAAACCATTCTGATGATATTTTAAAAATCTTAGGTTATAAAAACTATGATACTATAATCTCAAGGGATAATATTACAGATTTAATTTAGCTTTTAGAAAACTATGTTTGAAGATTTTAAAAATAATATAGATTTTTTTATTAGAAATAATACAAAATTTTCCAGAAAAAATTATATTGAAAAGAACCAAGAACTTATAGCAAGATACGACCAAGAATCAAAATATCTTTATGATATTTTAGACAGTGTTTTTGAAAAACGACAAAATAATAATATAAAAATCTTAGATATAGGTTGTAAAAACTGGTATTATGCTAAAGGGGAGCATTCCTTTTTTGCAAGTTTTTGCAATGATTTTAAGCTTGACGGTGTAGAAATTGATGCTTATCGATTGTATAACAACTTTTATACAAGATTTGAAGTTGCAAAGTTTTTTATAAAAAACCTCGAAAATACAAACTATATTGCAGGAAATCTTTTGGAGTTAAAAGAAAAATACGATTATATTATTTGGTTGTTGCCGTTTGTAGTACCTGAACCTTTGATGGCTTGGGGGTTACCTAAAAAATTCTTTTGTCCGGACGAGTTATTAAAACACGCATATAATCTTTTGAAAGAAAATGGCCAGATGCTCATAATTAATCAAGGTGAAAAAGAAGCCGAAGTACAAAATGAATTATTAAAGAAATGTTTTTTACCGCACAAATATCTCGGCGAAATAAAAAGCCGTCATTTTACCTATAAATATCAACGTTATGGTTTTTTGATTGATAAAAACACAAATTAAGCGTTATCTTCAACTGATAATATAACTTTTCCTGCTTCCGGATTCATTGCCTCAATAATAATCTTATTAACACCTTCTGCAACACACTCTTGTCCGGTCATAACAAGAGTTCCTGATTGACCAAGCCTAAAAGCAATTTGATTATCTTCAGACACTTCTGTCCCTAAAAGCTCTTGACCATTTGTGATAAATTTTACATCCTTTGGTTCAAATACAACTTCATTTATTTTTACATAATTAAATCCGCTTATAAACCCGGGACCCAGTACATTTTTTAATACAACACTTGCACCGTTTTCAAGTTTTTTTAAAGATCCTTTTTGATAAATGCGTTTAATCAAAAATTCAGGAACAATAGCCATTCTTAAATCCTCTTATTATTTAAACAGTTGATATTTCTTAAATGTACCTAATTTTATTTTAACATTTTTCATATCGAATTTAAAGCCCCATAAAGATTTTGTATTGCGATCTTTTTCCCAAACAACTATTTCCAAAGTGTTATGCGGTTTTAAAAACTCATTTATTAAATAAAATTTATCTTGAACATGGGTTCGTTTTATATATCGACCTATTTTTATTCCGTTTAAATAAATAGTTGCTCGTCTGCATCGAAAATCTTCAAACGAAATATAATGAGCAAAAAACACATTGTCCTTAAACTCAATATCAAAATGGGCTGTAATTTTAGTTAAATACGGATTATCACTTTCTCGCCAATCACGTCGCTCTAATGCTAATTTTTCACAAACACTAAACTCAACAGGAATTTCTGGTGTTGTTTTGAACTCAACCAACCCTCTCGGATTATTTGTATCACCGCTAAACCCTTTATCAAAGCCAAGATTTTGCACTAGAATTGTTAACTCATTTAAATCATTCGTTAAAATATTATTATTTAACGGTACAGAAATTGTTTCGGGAACATCTTGAAGTTTTTCCAATTTATAACTATTACGGTTCAAAATTTCTTTTCCGTTGATATAAACCGCAAATAAATGTCTTGCGCTTAGAGTTATTTCAGTTAGTGTGTTAGGAATTTTTGTTTTGTACCATACAAATTCATCATACAATTCGCAAGACAAAGAATCCGTTTTGTTGCCTATCTTCTTCCAATTTGAATAATCATAATCAATATCAATTTCCGGAGAACAATAATCAACACCGGCAATAGGAAGAATTTTTTCTTTTAAAACTTCTCTAAACTCATCTACAAGGCAAACCTTTGTTGAATATTTGTACTGCAAATCATAATATGCTATTTCAGTGTTTTTTTCAACTGCAACAGCACCATTTGGCAGAATATAATCTGCATTAAAAATTATTTTATCATCTAATTTCCAAGTTTTGTCTGCAAGTTCTTTAGTTAAAAATACAAATTGTGTTTTTTTACCATTTTTTGTCATTGAAAAATTATCATAGTTTTTCCGGTTTGCAGAAAGTTTTTCACAATCTTTTATATAAATATTAGCAAATGAATCAGCCATTAAAAATACAGTTTCTTCTTCTTCATTTCTAATTCTGGCAAAGATTTCCGCATCAGAAAATTCGATTTCACAACCTAATAAATTTAGGTTAATCGGACAAATTTTCATATCATAAGGCTTTAAAATGATAGTTTTCCCGCAAGGTAAATTTACCTCAGTAACCTCTGAATTCATATTTCTCACAAAAAGCCAATCACAATTATTTATCAAATCGTGTCTGACTTTAAGATATATATTTTCTTGATAAAAATCAATATCTTTAGGTTCAGTTTGAGTTAAATCAAATGACTCCAAGAAATAGTTTAATTCTTTTGATTTAAAATAAGGTTTTTGAGGCACACCAAATTCATCAATTGGTGCAGCAAATTCATAACTTGTGTAAACTTCATCACACGCTAAATCACCCCAATTAGTGCCACCTACTGCCATATAATGGTTAAATAAAGTTACGCCTTGAGATAATGCAGTTTTTGTCATTATATTTATATGTTCATCACCCAAAGCTTCTCGAATGTGTTTATAGCCTGAGCCATCCCATTTATCAAACCAACCGGCTTGCATTTCTGCAATAAACGGTGGTGAATTTTCTTTTGCACAACGAAAAATGTCTTCAACATTATCTAAAGTATCAAAACAAAAATTATCCTGTTTCCAGTTTTGGTTAGGATTAATATAAGGATATAAATCCAGAGCATAAATATCTACACAATCAGCCCAAAGCCCTGCAAAGTATGCATCATTGTGAAAAATAGGACAAGTTATCCCTCGTTCTCTAACCATATTATACAATTGACGCATGTAGTCTTCTTCCATTGTATCTGTAGCGTACTCGTTTTCTATTTGAAATAGAATTACGTTATCAAATTCTTTTATTATCGGAATTATTTGGTCATACCACTCAGCTATACATTCCATGTATTTTTCAGAATATTTATATTCAGTACCAATTCTGTTTCTGGGAACAACATCTTCCATTCTTAGAAGCCAAAACGGCAATCCGCCTGCATTCACTTCCGCATTAATAAAGGGTCCTGGGCGTGCTATTACAAAAAGTCCTACATCCTGAGCTGCTTTTAAAACTTTTCGAACATCTTTTACACCGCTGAAATCATATTCCCCTCTTCTTATACTGTGATAATTCCAATTAAAGTAAATATCTACAGCATTATAACCTGCAGCTTTCATTTTTTGAAATCTATCGCGCGCCATATTTTCACCAGGCGTACGAAAATAATGAAAAGCTCCGCTTCTTATAAACACTCGCTTACCGTCAATTATCAGGGAATACTTATCATATAATACTTCCATACTTTTATTTTAACCCTTTTTCAAACTTATTCAATCATAATAAAGAGTTATTTTTTATAATATAAATTGAATTAACCTAAATATTATGATAAAATGGGAAGTACGTTTAATTTAAAGAAGAGGTTAGCATGGAAAGAAATATATTAAATGATTCTGATATCACTAAGATTTATCTGGTTTTTGTTGACGGTAATGGTATAAAAAGAAAAGAACCTGTTAAACTTCGTTATATGGAAAAGAAAAACTCTTTTTTTGCAGGACAACAATTAACAAACTTTAAAAAACCAAGATGGAGAACTAAAGCTGATATTATAGTCTATACTTCAGAAGGTATCTATTCTGCTAATGTTATAATGCATGATACGACTTATGCTCTCCAAGAAATCATGTACAACCTCGACACACCGAAAACTTGGAATTTTAAACAATTACGTGCTGGTACAAGAAAAAAGATTAATTTACCTGTAAAAATAACTTTTTCAGACGGATTAGAAATTGAATCTGAAACCTTGGATTTATCAGTTGGCGGTTTTTCAATGTTGTCTAATACAAAACTTGGAACTATTCACAGAAGGTTTAATCATAGATGCACTATTCAGTTCTCTAAGAATGACTATATTTACTTCCCTAATTGCGTTTTAGAGGCAGAGATAAAATTCGCCAGAGAAAAAGTTATCAGAGAAGACTATGAATTGGAAGGCTATTCTTTATATGGTTTTAAATTCGTAAATCTAAACTCAAATACTATTATGAACTTAAAAGGGTATTTGATTAAACACTAAACCTTTCCAATAAATTTCACATTACAATCACTAACTAATTCTTCGTAAGCTAGAACTGTAATATTAGGTACAAACTCTGATAATGTAACAAAGCATAAATGTCTTAAATCTATTGGCACAGCTAGAATCGGGTTATCAATTTTCTTGTTTTTTGCTAAACGATTTATTCTTCCGGCTATAGCTCTAACATCGTTAGCATCTATTCTTATAATATTTTCGCCGTCTTCTTCGTTTTCAAAGAACCCGGAAACTTTATCCAAAGTTAGCTCATCAAACTCAATGACCTTTAACTCGCCATTTTTTGCCAAATCTTTCAATATAAGTTTTGAAAAAGCTAATCTTACTTTATCTAACAAATCTCCTTTTGTCGGTTCATTAGCATAATCGTTAATTTTTTCAAACAAGTAAATAATATTTTTAATAGATACTCGTTCTCTTATTAAACAAGTCAACAAGTATTTTAAATCAGAAGCTGTTATAAAATCAGGTATTATATTATCGATTAAGAATGAATTGTTTTCCAAAACTATTTCAACATATTTATTAACATCGTTATAATCCATAATGTCAGAAACTTCTTTTATAGAAATAGTTTCTATGACTTTACCCATATATTGAACAGCTGACATTCCCTGATACCAAAAATCCTTAACTTTATCCTGTTTTATCCAAACAAGTTTTTTGCCTGTTAAGTTATCTACAGCTACGATATCGTCATTACCAATATTATATCCTTTAAGTTCATCTTTGTAATAAGCTACATAGTCTGAAAAAGCTAAACCTCTAAAAACTTCAACATCATGAATCTTAATAGAAAACTCGTTTTGATTTAGGCTATCACTATTATGGAAATGGATATGCGGGATTACGTATCCAAGCTTTTCTGTTAAATCCTGTCTGATTTTTACTGTTTGTGCAAGAAGATTATCCTTATTATCCATTGAAACCAAATCTAAAATTTCTTCAGATAAGCATATAGTAAACTTCTCCTCTTTTATAGTTGAATACATTGCTTCCGGTGAAATTTCATTTACCAAAGCTTGTTTTAAGTTATCCAACAACCTTAGTTCATCAGACATTTGAGTATTTAATCGGTTTTTATCATTTATTGATAAATTATCACTTTCCAATTGCGATTTTATGCGCTTAATTCTTTCCTTCTGATTTGATATTTTAAGCTGAATTTCTTTACAAGATTCATAAGGGCTGGTAGGTGCAGCAAGCATTTTTTCCATTCTGTATTTAAAACTTGTTATGTTAACAATATCATCCAAATCTGTAGAGTCTTCTTCTTGGCGTTCTCTTACAAATATGCAGTTAAAATCTATAGACGATTCGCCTTCTAACTCGTGCATAGTATACAAATCCCAACCTTCAGAAGACATTTCATTCAGCAAATCTTCCAAAGCCTGTTTATCATCTGTCGGAACAGATTTAATAACGTATTGCATTTTTTTACTATACATCTTCATCGTCTTCTACCCTTATTATCTTGTATATCATATTGTTACTTGTAGGTTTATTTTCGTTAACCACAAAAGCTTCATCGCAATATTTCTGTGCAATTTTAGTTTTATCAGGATCATTTGAATAAATTGTGTATAAAATATCGCCTTTATGAACTTCTTCACCTGTTTTTTTGTTAAGAAAAATACCAACACTGTAATCAATAGGATCAGTTTTTCTATCTCTGCCTGCACCAAGCAATTTACATGCATAAGCAACCTTATAAGCATCAATATTATGAACAAATCCATTCTTCTTTGACTCACATTCAACTTTGTAAGCAGGTAAGTCAAACAAATCATAATTATTGATTATATCAGGATTTCCACCCTGAGCCGTTATAAGCTCTTTGAACTTTTCTAAAGCCTGACCGCTCTCAACAAGCTCTTTTAGATAATTTCTTGCTTCATTTTCGTCATCATAAATTCCTAATTGCAGAAGAGCTATTGTCGCAAAAGAATATGTAAGTTCTGCCACATCGCCGGTTTTAATATTACCTTTTAAAAACTCTATAGATTCAATTATCTCTAAAGAGTTGCCAACTGCACGTCCTAAAGGCTCTTCCATGGAAGTTATAACAGCAGTTATTGATTTATTCAAAATTTTACCGATATTAACCATTAATTTTGAAAGTCCGACTGCATCTTCAGGTGTTTTCATAAAAGCACCTGAGCCATACTTAACATCAAGAATAATATTTTTAGCACCGGAAGCAATTTTTTTGGAAACAACTGATGATGCTATCAACGGCATACTGTCAACAGTTGCAGTTACATCTCTTAATGCGTATAACTTCCCGTCTGCAGGCGTTAAATTTTGAGTCTGAGCACCAATTGCCACATTAATTTTTTGAACTTGCGCTATCAACTCTTTAATACTCAATTGAGTATTAAATCCAGGAATAGACTCGAGTTTATCAATTGTACCGCCAGTATGCCCTAACCCTCTGCCTGACAACTTTGCAACCGGAACACCGGCAGCTGCAAGCAAAGGTATTAAAGTTATTGTAACCTTATCGCCAACACCGCCTGTAGAATGTTTATCCACAATTGAATCAGTTAAATTCCCAAAATCAATGACTTCGCCTGAATTTATCATCGCTTGTGTTAAATTAGCTGTTTCTGTTTCTGATAAACCATTAAAATAAACAGCCATTAACCATGCTGATATTTGGTAATCTTGTGCAGTTCCATTCATTATGGACTCTATCAAAAATTTTATTTCTTCAGAAGTGTGTTCTTGATTTTGCTTCTTTTTTTCAATAAGGTCGACAATCCTCATACTTATTTTACGCCTTTCAATTTGCTAATTACCATATCAGTAATATCTAAACCACCAACAAATACACCTCTCTGATCCATTATTGCATCAAGCTTTTGTTCTACCATAACACTTTTTGCTGCTTCTTTAATCTTTGTATAAACTTCTTGTTCTCTTTTAGTTCTTAAAGCTACATAAGCCTCTTCTTTAGCTTTAAATTCTTGAGCTGTCTTTTGCTCAAAAGTTTGTTTCTTTAGAGGAGTATCCAAAGATTTATATTCTTTTTCTTTATCAACCAAATATTGTTGCATTTCTAAACCCTTGGCATCAACTTCTTTTGTAACTCTTTTAGCATAATCGAAATTATCAATAACTTTAGCATAGTCAATATAGCCAACACCACCGGCATTAGCAATACCTGTCATTGAAACAAAAGCTAATAATATAAGCCCTAATTTAATTTTTTTCATGAAAAACCTCCTATATAATAATTTTAATACATCATGTCGCCAACGCCAAATGTAAAGTAGCCATGATCCGAGCCATTTGGTCCAGGGTTTGTAAGTGGGAAACCGTAGTCTATTGACAATGGACCCATACCCGGAATATTCAATTTCAAACCAACACCGGCTGTGATTGCATGAATCGGTCTGTCATACAATGTACTTGAAATTGTTGGATTGAAAACTTTACCTGCATCAACCCAGAAAGTCATTCTCAAATTTTGCAAGAAATTAACTTTTAATCTGTCTACAAAAGGTATTGGTGTTGCAAGTTCAGCAGAACCCATTATAAAAGAGGTACCGGTACCGACACCGTTAACTCTGTAACCTCTAACCGTATAAGGACCACCTAAACGAAATGCCATAATTTCGGGCATTTCTGACCCATGAACTTTCAAACCGCCACGACCGGTGAATGTCAATGATGATTTTTTAGCTACAGGTATATATTTTTTCGCCATACCGATAAGTCTGCCGTTTGTTTTTTCAAAACCGTCTAACCCAAAGTTTTCTTCATATCTTGCAGAGAACAAAGCACCATTTCTTGGATTTACAACTGAATCTCTTGAATCATAAGATAAACCGGGTGCCAATTTAAAGAACAACCCGTCTGATAATTGATTTGCACGTTCAGAAATACTTATTCCATGACTGCTATAAAGATTATTAATACGAGTTGGATCACCTTCAGAAAGATGTATCTGTTCAATACCAGCTGTTAATGTTGTAGCCAATTTTTGGTTAATTTTCAATCTGTGAGCTAAAGTACTTTCAAACCCTATTCTTCGTTCTATAGCTAGAGGAATATGGTAACTTCCTAAATCTCTGAAATACAATTTACTCATTAATGAATTATCAGCATTTAAAAAATGTGGTTCGAAAAAGCTTAATTCAGCTTGATAATTCATGTGATCTTTTATAGAAGAATCACTCATTAATATACCGGAACCAACCAAACCTGTTAAAGATACTCTTTGGTTTTTACCTCGGAAATTGTTATCAGAAATACCTACAGAACCAAACGCACCGGTTGCAGAATCCAAACCGCCACCAACAGAAACAGAGGCTGTGCGTTGTTCTTTTAGTTCGATTGTAATATCAAACTTATCAGGGTCATCTTCCGAAACCTCAATAGTACGGTTAACATCCTTAAACGCTTGAGTTGAATATAACCTTACTAAATCCTGTTTAATAATATTTTCATTATAAACTGTATCCGGTTCAGTCATTATATTACGTTCAATAACATATTCCTTAGTTTTTTCATTACCGGTAATCATAATTTTATTAATCTTACCTTCTGTAATACTTAAATTTAACGTACCGTCCGGATCATCATAGATTGTATCAATTTTTGAAAGAATATAGCCTTTTGAATAATAACATTCATTTATTTTTTCCATTGCAGAATTAATAGCCGCTATATTTTGCGGTTTTCCTTTTAATGGGATTAAATAGCGCATTAATTCTTCTGTTTCTACAACAGTATTACCTTCAATAGTAAAATCTGTAACAGGGATATTTTCCTCTAATATAATCTTTAACGAAATTGTACCATTTTCATTTTTTACGGGAATAGCCTTCATTCTTTCCGTAAAATACCCTAATTTGTAGATAGTTTTTAAATCTTGTTGCATTAAGTCTTTATCGTATAAGTCGCCCTTTTTGAGAGTCAGTTTTTTCAATATAAACTCAGGTTTAATTATATTAGCACCCAAAATCTCAATATCATTGATATAAGCCGTTGAGTTATTGTAAGAATTTACTTCTTCTAAAGGTGCGTCCATGACTTCTTGTTCGCTGATTTCATCCAAAGCAAAAACCTTTGGCATGGCAAACACAAAGCCAAACACCAAAACTGCTATTAAAAATTTTTTATATATATTAAACAGACTTAGCAACTATCCACTCCAAAGTGTATACTGAAATTTTACCACAAATACAAAAAATATCCTAATTGTAATTTATATTAACATTTCTAAAAATGCAACTCGGTAAAATATACATTTTGCTCAACTATGTAAATCTTTGTTATGTTGTTTGACATGCCTTATTTTTTATTGTCTAATGGGTAGGTAAATATATTTATGGAGCTTAACACTAGCTCGCTTGGGAAGGGAATAAATGTATATAAAGCAGTTGGAAGTTGACAACTTTAAGTCATTTGCTAATAAAGTTGAAATACCTATGTTGACAGGTTTTACTACAATATCAGGACCTAACGGTTCCGGTAAAAGTACCTTGATTGACAGTATACTTTTTGCATTAGGGTTATCAACAGCCAGAACTTTACGTGCTGAAAAGATTTCCCATTTAATATCAACCTACAATAAGCGCAATGAAGCATTCGTTAAAGTTACATTTGGCGGGACTGATGAAGGAGATTTTTCTGTAGGAAGAAAAATCCGTAAATCCTCTCAAGGACAATACAACAGCGTTTATTACATAAATGATAAAGTTGTTACACTTTCTGATGTCCATGCTAAACTCGAAAAATACAACATAACACCAAACAGTTATAACGTTGTTATGCAAGGCGATGTTATCAGTATTACAAACTGTACCGCCGGTGAAAGAAGAAAAGTTGTCGATGAAATCGCCGGTGTAGCAGATTTCGACAGACGTATAGAACAAGCAACAGGCGAACTTGAAACTGTTGAAAACAGAGTTGTCAATTCTACATTAATTTTGAATGAAGTTAATACTCGTTTGGAACAATTAAACGAAGAACGTGAAGTTGCTTTAAAATATCAAAAATTAAGAGATGAAAAAGTCGGTTTAGAAAGCCAAATCAATACTGTTAAATTTTTTGATTTAAAAAGAAGTCTTGAAAAAGCGCATGAAAACATTTTAGACTTTACAAAAAAGAAAAAAGAAGAAGAAGTCAAAGCTAAGGATTTGGAAGAACGTTTAAAGCTAATTCGTGAAAAATACGAGGAACTTTCAGCAACCATAAAAGAAAAAGGCGAAGGACATCAAATCGAACTTAAGCAAAAAGCTGAAGAAATCAAAGGCTCTATTTCCAGAAAAGAATCCTCTATAACTTATGCGGACAAACAAATTCAAGATAATTTAAAAACAATAGAAAACACTAAAAACGGTATTGAAACTCAAAAGGGAAAAATTAGCGAAGCAGAACTTAAAATATCGTTAACACAAGATAATATAAAAGAAATTCAATCAAAAATTGATGAGCAAAAGTCTGCTCTGCATAAAATTCTTGAAGACATGTCCAGCTTAAACGAAACAGCTGAAAAACATATTGAAAAAAGAAATAATTTAAGAAAAGACCTAGAAGCTGAACAAGATAAAGAAACAAAACTTATTCAAAAACAAGCACCGCTTGAAGCTGAGCTATCAACTAAGAAAAAGCAATTAGAAGATGCCCGAGTTAAGTTACAGGAATTAAATGAGTTCAAAACTAATTTCTCTGAAACAAAAGCTTCTAAAGAATTAATGATTGAACAATTAGGTAAAGAACTTGACGATTTCAAAACTATCCTTAAGAATACATTATATGAATTGGATAAAACTAAAAACGAAATCACAGATTTGGACTACGACTTGCAAGCTGCACGTAAAAAGGTTTATCAGCTGGAAGCAATTAAACGAGCAAATGAAGAAAATAACCTCGGACGTGCCGTTGATACCGTTGTAAATGCTAACATTAGAGGGGTTCATGCACCTTTGCTAAAACTCGGTCAAGTTGATGAAGAATATTCTACAGCAATGGAAATCGCCGTTGGAGGTAGAATGTCCCACATTGTTGTTGATGACGAACATGTCGCATCAACATGTATTGAGTTATTAAAATCTGCAAATGCAGGACGTGCTACATTTGTACCTCTAAACAAAATTGTTAAATGTCCAAAAAGCTTAAACCTTCCTAAAGAACAAGGTGTTATTGATTTTGCCATTAACTTAATAGATTTTGACGATGAATACTTAAATGCTTTTTACTATGCAGTAGGTGATACGCTCGTTGTAGAAGATAGAAGTGTAGCGAACAAACTTATCGGAAAGTACAGAATGGTAACACTTGCCGGTGATTTATTCGAAAAATCAGGTTCTATTACAGGTGGTGCAGTTAGAAAAACAGGCTTGAAGTTCTCTCAGAACTCCGATTCAGAAATTGACACATTTAAAGCTCGTTTGAGAGATATGGAAACAAAATATGCCGGTTTAATTTCTAAACGCTCTGCTCTGGAAGCTAAAATGGAAGATATAAGAGGAAAAAATTCTGCCTCTATGACAGAGTTTAATAAGGCAAAATTAGAGTTAACAAGTTTAGAAACAAGTTTTGCTAAAACAGAAACTGATATTAATGAAAAACAAGATTTTATTAAAATCACAGAACCGGAAATTTCTAACATAGAAAAAACTCTTGATAAAATTGAAGAACAACACATTGAAATTTCAGACAAGATGGTAAATCTTCAAACAGAAATTGATGAAGTTGAAAAACTTATGAATGACGCTGATCTAAAAGATTTAAAAGATAAGACAGCTGGTGTTGAAGCAGAAATTAAACGATACGAAAAACAAATGGCAGATGCCAATAATGAAATTGATGTTCTTCACCAAAGAATAGACTTTATTAATACAACAATAAACAGTCATAAAGATACTATTGAACGTTCTCTTGCTAATAACAAAGAATTAGAATTAGACAAAGCTAAGTTTGCCGAAGAAATTAAAGGTTTGCAAGAACAATTAGTTGTACTGGATGAACAAATTAAAGAAATTACTGAAAAATTGGGCGAATTATTAACTCAAAGAGATGAGATTAATAAAGATTTGGTTAATTTAGAAACTCAAAAAAATCTAAAACTTTCAGATATAGAAAAAATCGGTGAACAAATTGAATCTTTTAAATCTCGTCGTCGAGAATTAGAACCTCAATTAGAAGAAACTAAAACAACTCTTGAAGAAGCAGGCGTTAATGTAAATGAACTCACACCTGTTGAAATGTCAATAGATGAAATTACTGCAAGAATCCAAAGACTTCAAAGAAGAATGGATGAACTGGGTGCGGTAAACATGAAAGCGCTTGAAGATTATGACAGAGTTTTAGCTCGTCAACAAGAGCTACAAAACCAAATAGAAACGCTTACTAATGAAAGAATGCAAATTCTTGAAAGAATGAAAGGATATGAAGACCTTAAGAAAGAAACATTCTTAAGAACCTACAACGCTTTGAATGAAAACTTTAAAGAAGTTTTCCATAAGCTTTCTGACGGTGAAGGCTCTCTAATCCTTGAAAACGAAGAAAATCCGTTTGCAGGCGGTTTAGATATTGAAGCTCAACCTAGAGATAAGAAAAAGCAACGTTTAATGGGTATGTCAGGTGGTGAAAAAGCACTTACTGCATTGTCATTTGTATTTGCTATTCAAAAATACATGCCGGCACCTTTCTATGCTTTAGATGAAGTTGATGCAAGTTTAGACGGTATTAACGTTGAAAAATTGGCAAGTATTGTTCAATCTCAAGCCGAATCAACTCAATTCATTGTTGTTAGCCACAGAAAACCAATGATTGAGTCTGCTAACAGAACAATCGGAGTTACTCAAAAAGAAAAAGGTATCTCTAAAGTTACGGGTGTAAAATTAAGAGATTAGGGGTAAGGAAAAGCATAAATGCAGATTAGAACAATTAACAATAGTCAGAATGTAAGTTCAAAAGCTAAGTTTTATTTCACAAGTGAACAATATTTGCTTCCCAAAAACGCAATTAATTCTTTTGAACAAAAAGCTAAAACAATTGGTTCTGAAGTTGATAAAATTCATGCTAATATTTATAGAACAGCTTATTTTGAAGAAAAAGTTTCTAAAACTCCTGTAATTAAAGACGTTGTGGAAATAAGTTCTCAACTTTCAAGCAAAAAAACTAATAATAATGTTAAAATAATAGCTGAAGGTGATATAAAAAAGCGTCAAGTAACAGCTTTTAGCGCAATAAATAATTATCTGGAACAACTAAAGCTCGAGTAAAATATAAAATTAGGTTTCATAAAAACAGAGGATTAAAAGATTAAGGGTATAAGATAAGATAAAGATATGGCAGTAAATAATATAGGGAATATGAATCAAAATATTAACGAGTTGACATCAAATGCCGGATTTCAAGGAAAAGAAAATTCCGGTGTAGAAGTTGACGGGATTGAAATTCTTGTAAACATGGCTAAGCAGGGCAAAATTGACCCTTGGAATGTTGATATCGTTGATGTTTACGATAAATACATGATGCAAATGTTTAAAGCAAAAGGACAAAACCTACAAATTACAGGTAGAACAATTCTTTTTGCAGCCATATTGCTCAGACTAAAATCAAATATCCTTAAAGGGATAGATATCCAGGATTTTGATCCTCAGCCAGAATTTGATGAACTTAATTATAATGATGATCAACTTGATTATACGGAAGACTATATCCCGACAAATAACGTAATATCAATTGATGAGGTTTTGCAAAGACGTACAAGTGTAAGATTAAACCATAATAGGGTTGTAACTTTAAGAGATTTAATTCGACAATTAGAGTTTTACGAAATGCTCGATAAAAAGCAATCTTTAAAAAATGCTTATGAACGTGCAAAACGTCGAGTTCAAAATTATGCTAAATTATCACCACAAGATATTATCAATATGGCACATGATGAGTATATTCAAAACGGTGTATTGAGGCTCAAAGCAAACTTAGAAGAAATCCTTAATCGCCAAGATAAAATAGAACTTAATGAGCTAACATTATTAGGCATGGATAGAATTAATGCTTATATATCATTATTATTCTTAACCGTAGATAGTGATTATGATTTGGTTCAAGACGAATTTTATGGCGATTTGTATGTTGTAAAATATGAAAACAAATCTCAAGAAGAAAATGTTGATAATATTTTTGATGCAGTTGATAATGTTACAAGTGTATTGAAAGAGGTAGAAAATGGAACAGTTGAAGTCTAGAATAGAAGCTGTTTTATTTGTAACAGCAAAAGTGCTTCAAATAAACGATATAGCGGAAGTTTTGGAAGAAACTCCTGAAAATGTAGAAGAAGCTTTACTTGAACTAATTATGGATTATGCTTCAAGAGAAGGCGCTTTAGAAATTGATGACGAAAACGGCTATATTTTACAGGTTAAACAAGAACATCTTGATATCGTTGAAAAACTTTGTCCTGTAGAATTAAAGCCTTCTGTTCTAAAGACATTAACGGTTATTGCATTAAAAGAGCCTATCAGGCAATCATACTTAAAAGAACTAAGAGGCTCTAATGCTTATGACCACGTTGCCGAACTTCTTGAAAAAGGTTTGGTTTCTCGACATAAAGATAAAAATGGGCGCTCTTTTAATATAAAAACTACATCAAAATTTAACGAATATTTTAAACTCAAAGGCGACGTTAAGAGTCTTGTTAAAACTTTGAATATCGATGCCGGCGTTAAAGATAATGATAGTGATGTCGAAATAGATGATAAAGCTTCAGCTTCAGTTGAAGTTGAAGAATAAGGTGTTATTATGCGAAAGCAAACATTCTTAGTATATTTTGTTATTTTAATTTTGGGTGTTGTCTTGTTTATAATCCATAATTATGGTTTTGTAATGTCTAAAATTGGCAATTATTTTTATACGACAAACAATTTATTAAAGGCTCAAAATTATTACGAAAAAGCTTTTGAAAACGGATACATTAAAGAAAAAGACAGAATAATATATTTAAACTCTATAATAAATTCACCTTTAGATATAAAAGCCCAAACTAAGCTTGAAAAGTTTATAGAAGAAGGTACGGAAGATACAGCCTATTATAATGCTAAAAAGTTTGTTTCAAATTATAAAGACAGTATTCTTGAAATCTATCCCGATAATTATATTCAAAATTCTACTTATAATCAAAAAGTTATGCGTTGGGCAAATTTTCCAATTACATACTGGTTTGAAAACCCGCAAGATGCACCTGATTATTACATTGAAGAAGTAAAAAAAGCATTAAACAGCTGGGAAAAATCCACTGATTATAAGATAGTTTTTGAAGAAAATTCAAATAATCCGAATATCACAATAACATTTGCAACTGAAATAACAAATAGTGAAGCAAATAGTTATGTTGCTGCCTATGTTATACCTTCAATTTCTGGTAACAGTCTTTTAAATATGAATATGAAAATTTTTGTAAAAAATCCTAATGACGAATATTTTACAAATAATCAAATTTATAATAACGCACTGCACGAAACAGCGCACGCACTAGGGTTTATGGGACATAGTAACGATAAAAACAATATCATGTATCTTACAAGAGATACTATCACACATATAAATAACGATCGTGCAGAACTTACGGAAGCTGATATAAATACAATAAAATTATTATATAAAATTAAACCGGAAGTTACCAATAGCCAAGATGATAAAGCCGAATTTCTGCCTTACTTAATTCTTGGTGATGATACTGAAAACTTATTAATAAAAGAAGAAGAAGCAAGAACTTATATAAAAAAAGCGCCAAACGTACCTGCCGGATATATTGATTTAGCAGAAAATTATTTGTTCAGCAAAGAATACTTTAAAGCTATAGCTTGTTTAGAAAAAGCCTTAAGACTGGCTGAAACAGATGAAACCAAGAGAATTATTAATTACAATTTGGCTGTAGTTTATTTTCATATTGAAAACTTAGGTTTAGCTAAAATGTATGTTGAAAAAGCTAAAGAATATGGCGAAGGAGTTGATACACTACAGTTAGAAGCTGATATATGCTTGAAAAGCAAAGAATTTGAAAAAGCTATTAAATTATATAAAGAACTTTTGTACAAAGACTCAAAAAACATTGATTACGTTATATCTTTAACCAATGTTTATGTGATGCAAAAAAAATACTTTGAAGCTAGGCAAGTTTTAAAAAACTTTATAAAAAACAATCCTGACGAAAGAAATAACAAACGCTTTCAGGCTTATGGAATATTAAATTTGTTCCTATAAAACAATTTTAAAAATCTTGCAGAATTTCTTCTAACACATTTTTCCAGTCAGAAGCTTTTGTTTGCTTGAAGATTTTCACACTATCGTACCAAGGAGTTGTTTTATCATCTTCAAACCATCTCCAATCAGACGCATAAGGTAAAAGTAAGTAAGTTTTCTTACCTAAAGCACCTGACAAATGTGCTAAAGCAGTATCAACTGTTATAACAACATCCATTGCCATTAGGGCTTTGGCTGTATCATTAAAGTCCTCAAACTCTTTTGCTAAATTTATCATCTGAGGATATCTATTATTTCCATTCATCGAATCATTAACTTGGAATGAATAAACCTGAATATTTGATTTTTCAAAAAATGGTTCAAAAAGTTTAATATTAATTGTTCGTCCCAACATTGTTCTAATGCCGGCACTTCCTGCTTCCCAACACAAACCGACTTTTATCTTATCAGACTCAATAACTTTTTTTTCTGCTCTTAAATAGCCTGAGCTATATGGAATATTATCAAAATCTAAGTTTAAAATAAACGGAAGCTCACTCAATCTTACAGTTTGAATATCAGGATTAGCATTTTCTAATGTTATAAAATTAAATTCATTAAAGTTTGATTTAAAAAGCTGACATAACTGAGGTCGAGTTATTACTGTAAACTTTTTACCACTTTTTTGAAGTTCCGGAAGATATCTCGAAAACATTATGTTGTCGCCAAAACCTTGATCACCAAAGACTTGTATTTCTTTTTCTAACGGAGTTTTATAGTCATAAAAATTATTAAACCTTAACTCAATTGGCGTTTTTTCTCTTAAAGATAACAATTTATAACCTTCTTCAAAGCGTTTTTGTTTTAAATAACACATTCCTAAACTTACAAGTGTGTCATTATGATTTGGAATAATTTCTAACATTTTTTTATAATAATTCTCAGCTTCTTTATAATTGCCCTGTTTTACATAACTAACCGCCAAATTATAAAGTCCGTTTTTGTTGCCAAGTTCTGTCGCAATCTTAAAGCATTCACAAGCTTGATTATCATCGCAATATAAAAGCTCCTTTAAAAATCCCAATTGAATCCACAAAACGGAATTATCTCTATTTGTTTTCAATAATTCAACACAAATTCTCTCAGCTTCTCTTAATTCACCGGTGCGAATTAAAGCCTTAATTTTATAATTTATCGCATCTTTATTATCCGGAAATTTTTCACACATTTGATTTGCATAATACAAAGCTTTTTGAAAATGATTTATATTGAAAAAACTTATAATTAATTTTTGATATATTTCTTCTGTCTGAATAAATTCAAGTGCTCTTTCTAAAATTATTGCTGAATTTTTAAAATTCTTACGCTCAAATTCTGAAATTCCGTATGCTGTAACATTTCCAGCTGTTTCATTTATATTACAAGATTTTTCCAAATAATAACTAGCTTTATTAAAATTTCGCTGACTAATATAAAATAACCCGACTGTTGAAAGCAGAACATAGTTTTCCGGTTCTGCTTCCAACATATCAGTATATATTTTTTCAGCCTCTAAGAATTCAGAATTTTTAGTTAATTCCAAAGCTTTTTCTAATAAAGTTTTATCCATTACAATCCTAAACTTGATAATGCACCGACAACAATCCCTTGTAATATTTGTAACAAAATAATTGCTAAAATCGGTGAAATATCGAGAACCCCACCTATTGGCGGAATTATACCTCTGAATATATTTAAGAAAGGATCTGTTACAGAACGAATCCAACCAAAAGGTTGTTGTTCCCAATTAATTGTCTGAACCCAGGTTAGAAATATCCTTACTATTATCAAGATATAATAGAAATAAAATAATTGACTTACTATTCTTGTTATCATTTATTTCTCCTAAACATGAGCGTTTGAACTTGTTTTTGAACATTCACAGTTAACATTTTCTGCAGGAATATTTTCTATCATAGTAAATAATAGTTTTTTCAAATTATCCAAATTGCTATTAAACACTTTAATAACTTCACCATGCGAAACCGGTGGAACATCACCTACTAAACCTGCATCATAGTCAGTGATAAGTGAAATGTTAAGAGGACACATATCCATTTCTTTAACCAAATAAGCTTCAGGAAAAGCTGTCATATTTATAACTTCCCAACCTTGGTTAGTAAAGAATTTAGATTCAGCCTTTGTTGAAAATCTTGGTCCGTTAATTACAACAACAGTACCGGTTTCATGAACAGTTATGCCTAAATCCTTAGCTGTTTTAATAGCCAATTCTCTTAATTCCGGGCAATATGTTTCAGCAGGTGATGGGTGCATACATTCCGGACCTTCGAAAAATGTTGATTTTCTACCATCTGTCCAATCTACAAACTGATCGCAAACTACAAAATGACCCGGTGCAACATGTTTTTGTAAACTTCCTGCAGCGCAAGGCGAGATTACACGTTTACAACCAACTTCCTTCATAGCCCATACATTTGCTCTATAATTAATCATATGCGGTAAAATTGAATGATTTCTGCTGTGGCGTGGCATAAATGCTACTCGATGAGAACCGATTTTGCCTATAAACAAACTGTCTGACGGTTTACCATAAGGCGTATCAATACTAACTTCCTGTATATCTTCTAAAAAGCTGTAAAAACCTGAACCACCAAACACTCCGATATCTGCTAAATTTTTCATAAAACCATTCCCTTTCTTTTATTTCCATACCATGTTATTCTAACATGAAACTTAATTAATTAAAAATTTAACAAAATTTAATAATTATTGTTTATTTTAACAATTTTAAGATATTGATTTACTTTATAATAATAAGATGGTTAATAATATTTCTGTGCACAAAAATATAGGTATTTCTCCTTCTTTTGAGAAAAAGAAGGTAAATCGTGTACAAATAACAAATGAAACACCTCAAGAAAAACTTGATAGAATATACCGTTCACAAGGACTCATTGGCAAATTTTTTGATAAAATACAAGGTGCTTTAGGTGTTGGTTTAAGCCGAAAAAAATTACAACAACAAATCTCAAAATCACCAAATGGAAATATAGAAAAACAACTTGATAAATATTATGACCAACAAAAAAACAGTTCGGAATTAACTTTAGATTTAGCAACGGGTGTATTTGCTGCCGGCGCTTTTAGGCTTGCAAAAAAAATAAACACATACTCTCACCTTTATACTAAGAATTTAAAATTTGAAAAAGGTTCTATGCTTGTTGGTTTAGGAATTTCCGCTATTGCAGGTTTAATCACGAAGCCTATTTTAAAAAGAATTAACAATATTGGAACACCTAAAAAAGAGAGAAAACAAGAACAAACCCTTGGAAAAGATATGCTAACCGGTCTAATTGACGGTGCCACAGCACCTATCGTTTATGCTTATAAATTCGGATTACTTGCAACTGTCGGAATTAATTCTGTTTCAAGATATGCTTTTAACAAAAAAGCTGACAAAGAAAGTAATTTTACCGACCATCTGTCAAACAGTTGGGTTGCTAAAATTACATCTTTAGGATTAGCCGGTCTTTCAGCGTTTAAATTCCATAAACGCATTGACGTTTTGGAAAAAGCTATTGTTAAAAGTAAAGAAAACGTAAAAAATATAGAAGTTTTCAAGACAAAAATGCCTTTATCAGAATTACTTGATCTTGCAAAAACTAATATTAAAGATAAGAAAACCCAGACAGAACTTATTGATTCTGCAAGAAAAGGATTTTTTAGTAAAGCTTACTATTTTCTAACTAAACCTATTAACAAAAGACTTCATAAAACAGAAGGTGCTAAAGTCGTTGACGCTGTTGAATTTGGTACTAAACCTATTATTAGAACACTATTCATGAGGAAACATTTAATCAAAGAAAAAGAAATGATGAATGTTATGAAAGAAGTAGAACAATACAATATTTTCTACCCTAAAATGATTCAAACACTACCAAGTAATGTTAGCAGTATGATTGAAGCTTTTGGTGGTGATGCAAATAAATTAGATGATTTTCTTGGTAGTAAAAAAGCAGGAAAATATTCAAGCTGGATGGATAATTTTATAAACAAACGTAAAAAATACATTAGCGAAAACGGTGTTAATTCGCTTTCAGAATTTCTTAACAAATATAAGAGCTGTTGTCCTTCATCAAGAACAGTTAAAGAAGCTCAAAAACATATCTCCGAAACTTACGGAAACAGATTTACCCTAAAAGGTAAGAAACCGCTTGGTGTCGGAACAATTGCTGAAAGCTATTTGGCAAAAGATAACGAAACCGGAAATGATGTAGTTATTAAAGTTGTTAAAAAATGGGTTACTGAAGATAAATTAAAAGCTGATAAAGAAAAAATGGTTCAAGTTATTGAGCGTGCAAAAGATAAAATGAAGCCTGATGAATACAATTATCAATTAAAATTAGTTGATGAGCTTTATAGCGCTTGGACTAAAGAACTTAATCTCGGACTTGAAGCAGAAGCTGCTGAAACATTAGGGAAATTTGCACAAAATTACAACACTGTTGCACCGATTTCTGTTAAAAATAATATTTTTGTAATGGAAAAGGCTAACGGAGTTCAATTTGACAAATTTGCTGAATACTTAGAAAAGAATAATATTAAATTAACGGCAGACGAAGCTGCTGATCTGTTAAGAACATACTTACAAGTATTTTTTGAACAGCTTCTTTCTGTACCTAAAAAAGGTTGTAAAGTTATGCATGCAGATCCTCATGCCGGAAATATTTTTATTGATATAAAAAATAAAGAAAAACCATTCACTTTTATTGATACAGGCAACGTTATGCGTTTCACACCGGAAGAAGCTATTCAAAATGTAACATCGCACTTAGATTATTTAATAGGGAATTCTAAAGCTATATCTAAAAAATTGTTAAAAGGTGCTGTATTACCTAGCGATGTTACCGAAAAACAAGCTGAGGAAATGCTTGCTAAGCACCTCGATGAAGTTTTCTTTTCCGGTAAATATAAAATTAGAACTTCTGATCCTTTTACGGCAATAAATAATGAAAGTATTGATTTTATGAAAAAGAATAAAATCATCCTAAATTCCAGCAATACTAATATGATTAAAGCAGAGCTTACATACATAATGAACTTATTTAGTATTTCTAAGATTGCTAAAAACGTAAATTGGGATACCAAAATAGATGAAAATCAACAACTGGAAAATATGAAATTAATGGGAAAACAAATTTTAGACTCAATTATAAGCGGTGCTGCTAATAACAAAAGATGCACTTATAAAGAAGTTTCAAGCAGGATTAAATTTATGCGAGACAATCCGGAACAAGTATTTACTACACTTTATACTTACATAAAACCTGATGCGTTCAACAAAAAAGTAAATTAAGACTCGATACCTGCAAGGATTAAATTAATTTCAGAGATTAAATCTTCGTTAGTTGTCTTAACTGCATTTACTAATGCTTTCTTTAACAAAGATTTTGCTTTATTAGGGCTATTAAATTGTAACATTAATTCCGCTGCTGATTTATAGTTTTTAGCAATTTCTTCTGTTGCATTACTTTTTTCATAATTTTTTACCGCTTCTGCATAGTATTTCAAAGCTCTGTCATTTTTTCTGAATTGAACACAAGCATCTGCAGTATTAGAAAGAACATAGCCTCTCATATTATCATCAGTCGTTTGATCAATCAGTTTACGAGCTACATCATAACATTCAAAAGCATACTCGTCATATTTATCTGTAAAAATATTTGCAATTTTTGTTAAAGACTCTGTTTGCCCAATCAAATTATCACTTCTACCTGCATAAGAAATTGAAGTCATGTAGTGTTCTAAAGCCGGTTCAACTTGATTTACATCATCATAAATTTGTGCCATTGAGTAATGAGCTTTTGATTTAACATTTGTATCGGTTGTATACTGTAATGATTTATGATAACTGTTCAACGCTTGAACAACAAAATCATTATCATCATAAATTTTACCGATTTCTAAACATATTCTTGATTGAGTTTCTGTATCATTAATCTGTTCTGCACGGTTAAATGCCTCTCTAAAAATACTCATTGCCTTCTGAGGATTGTTAGAAAAAGCTTCTTGTTTAGCTCTTACGAACAATGATTTTAATTTTGTATCTTGTGGAATGATTGTTATATTCGGTTTTTGTGAAATCTTTTCTTGTGCTTGAATAAATTCTTGTTCAACTTCCTCTGAAGTATTATACTCAGGAATTTCAACAATAGCATTTTCTTCTGAATAAGGTACAGCTACATTATTTTCTTCAATTGTTTGAATTGGTTGTTCTTCCTGAACTTGATTATTTTCCTGTGCATTAGTTTTTTCAACTTTATCATTTTCAGGAAACTTAACCAAAAAGTTCGGATTAATCTCTGCTTCATCATAGCTATAATTAATTTTTTGCAAGAACAAAGCATCTAACCAATTTTGAACAACCTTTGAATCTTTTTTCAAAGTTTCTGAGATATACTTATCAAGAAGAGATGCGCCAATTTTTAAATTACTTTGAATTAAATTAACTTGTGGATTTGGTTCTCTAACCATTTGTTCCACTATTTGTAAATATCTGTTTACCTCTGCTTCAATATCTTCAGGAGTCGCAATCGCTTTTATAGTATTTCTAAAATCTTTAATTATTTGAGCAATGTTAACTTTATTGCTACGCTGAGGCACCATTGGTTGTGCAGGTTGAGATACCGGTTGCTGAATAGGTTGATAACCAGCTTGAATAGCTTGATATTGCTGTGGGTTTATTTGGTGCGGCTGCATTGGATATACAGGTCGCATTGGTGGCGTGTGAACTTGGTAAGCTTGTCTTTGCGGATAAGCATTTACAGCCGGTTGATTAATAGCTTCCCTAATCGGTGCCTGTTGAATATCCTCTACTCTGCCTCGTGCAATCGTTTGAGGATTTTGCTGTTGACGTTCTTGCTGATTTTGTCCGCCGGAATTTCGACCGTCCTTGTCAGTACTGTCTTTGCCTATATTATAACTGCCATTACCTCTGTTTAAATAAGGGCTTTGGCGAACTGTACTCATTGAATTTAACAATCTTACCGTCCTTCCTTTAGTGTTATCGGTATTTATATACCAAATCTTCACTACTTAAAAGAAATATCATCCATACGAATGATATTTCTTTAAGGACAAATTTTTAAAAGTCATATCTAGGATTATTTAATAATTCCAAATCCTAATAAAAATACGCAAACGGTAAAAATTATCGCAATAATTGCAGTTAATTTATTCAACCCTTTTTCTGCACTCTTTTGTGAAGAAAACATCTGTGCCGCATTTCCGATTCCGGCAATTCCATCGCCTTTTGGTGAATGCATTAAAATTAAAACTATTAGTAATAGTGCGGTTATAATCTGTATTGTCCAAACTAGTGTAAGCAAAATTTTTCTCCTTTTTACTTTTGAATTATAAATTTAACGTTTTATTTTCCTCTAATAAAGTGAGCTCTTTTAGAATTTAATTTTATACTGTCAAAAGTATATAATCGAGCAGGTCTTTTAGAGGATGATTTTGAAAACTCATTGAGTTCTCTTAGTCCCTCTGTTGTAACAACTTTTTTCCTAAAGTTACGCTTATCAAGTTTCTTTTCCATTATCATTTCATAAGCTTTTTGCATTTCTGTTAATGTAAACTTCTCATTCAATAATTGATACGCAACAGGACACATTTCTAATCTTTCTCTGGTACGTTTTAAAGAATATTGAATAATTTCTTTATGGTCAAACGCTAACGGCGGCAAGTCAAAAACCTTATGCCAAGCCAAATCCGGCGTCGTTACAACATCAATGTCTTCTGCTCTTATCAAAGCAAAATACGCACAAGTTATAACTCTTGAAACAGGGTGTCTAAGCGGATCACCAAAAGTATAAAGTTGTTCCAAATAAATGTTTTCCACATTTGTTTTTTCTTTCAAAACCCTCATAGCTGCTTCATCTAAGTTCTCTGACATTCTTACATAGCCACCAGGTATAGCCCACTTGTCTTTAAATGGTTCATTATCACGTTTTACCAAAAGAACTTGTAATGAATCATTTTTAATTGTTAAAATTACAATATCAACCGTAATTTCATGAGTTTTAATTTCGTTAAACATTAACACCTCGTCAAGCATATTATTACTTAATGCTATTTCCAATAATTGTACAATAAACATTTAAAAAATGTAATAGTTAAAAAGGATTAAGTGTATTTTTGTTACATTTTCTTATACTTGTGATGCAGATATTCCACGACTCCTATATGCAAAAGTGTTAAAGCACCTGCTAAATAACCAATTAATTTATGCGTTTTTGTAACAGGTTTTGACTTACTAAAAGCTCTTGTTGTTGCTAAAAGAATTGCACCGGTTGCAGCATAACCCGTATTCTTAGGTGTTAATAACGGTTTTTTGAACTGATTATTCTCGACTTTTTGAACTTTACTCATAAATTTCACCTGTTTTAAGCGGAATTTCCGTACAGGCACAATGAATTCCGCCCTGAAGTTCCGGTAACATACTTGTTGATATATAACCGTTATCACCATTTATAAAATATACTTTTTCAGGTTTTACAAATGGCGATAACGATTTTACAAACTCATCTTGAAATCGAAATTTAAAATTTCCGGCGATAAAACTATTTAACATCAGAGAGTCATCAATGTCAGATTTATTCGTAATATAAACAATATCACCATCATTGTTTTTAAGAACGTTGGCATTAATATAATTGCATTTATGGGTTAGAAAAGTTCCGTATCCGTCAAAATAATTTGTATTATAAATCCTACCCGGTACTCTTATTGGAGTAATGCCTGACATTTTTAGTTTTTTAACAACGTCTTCTGTTTGCGCCAATTTATTTAAATCAATTTGTTTTTGAAAATCTGCAATAGTCTCTTCAAACTTTCTAAGAATAATTTTTGCTACAGTACTTCTTTCTAACCAATTATTTTTAATATATTGTTTAAACTCCTCACGACCTTTTTCCAGAATTCTCATACTATAACTGTCATCTGCGACAAGCACTCTTTTTTCATCAAGAGGCCTGATAAATAGATCCAAATGATAGTCCATTTGCGGTAAAACGTGAACAAAGTCGCTATCGTAACGTTCCTTTATTTCTTGAAGACTAAATTTGTCTAATTCATCCTCGCCAACAAAAATTTGATCTTTATCACCCATATTAATAATGAACATATTTCCGCCAGATAAATGTTTTTTATCGTCATCTAATTGTAGATTAAAATGATTGCAAATCGGTCTTGCATCTTTTTGACCGGCTTTTGTTATAAGCTTTTGAGGCAAAAAAGTCCAAATATCCTGTGCCCAAAGGTCATCATATGAATAAATCATTCGCTTAGGGTTCATCTCTTCACAAGTTGCAAAAGTACCGTTAGTCAGTTTTGAAAATACTTTAAAGCCTTCGCGTTTTCCAATTTTTTGCATTTCCATAGCAATATTATGAGTATTACTACCCATATAAAAACCTTTAAGAGGTCGTGCGTCATAACCTGCAAATTTTGGACTTTCAACGTTTTGTATTCGCATATTTGTTTAAAGCAACTAAAAAAAATTTTTGCTAGTATTTTTAATTTATGTTAAAATTATTGCCATCAAGGCTCTGTAGCTCAGTAGGATAGAGCGGAGGTTTCCTAAACCTTGTCTGCCGTGGGTTCGACTCCCTCCAGGGCCACTTACTTTTTTTGTAAAAAAAGTAAGCAAAAAAACTTTTCATATTCAGTCGGCAGAGATTGATTGTTACTACAAATCCATAATGTTAAACCACACTCTGCCTCAAAGGTACTATTCTGCTCTTCAATCAGAACAACTATTACTTTTTAGATATAAAAACCTACAAAAAAACTTTTCACACATTGTCTAATAATTGGCTTGCAGGATGAGAATTTCCGACTGCGAAACGGGAATTTTTCTTTTGAATTTGAACTGTCCGACAGTTAAAATTAAAATACAAGATAACAAAATCAAATAAGGTGGGAACATTTCATTTTTCCCACCCTACAAACTTCATCACAATGTAACACAATTAGAATTGTGTTACATTTACTTAAAGTCTTTTTTATTAATAAAATTGCCTTTATTGAGAATTCTACTTTACAAAAGTTTACATAATTTCTAAAAAATACATTTTTATTTAATATCTAAAGAATAGTGTTAAACTCTTTATTTATAAGAGTTTTAAGACTTTATTCATTTATCCCTAATGTAACACAATTCTAATTATGTTACATTAGAAAATTCAAAAAGGTAAATTTTAATTACGGGATATATAGAAAAAGGAGGATAAAAAAATGAGAAGTTTAAGTTTTACAGAAGCTGTTTGTTATACAGCCAAACGCTTTACGAGTAATCCAGTAGCAAAAACTATTCGGATGGATGCTTTATTTGACGCAGGTATATTGGTTGGTAGTCAACTTGGGTTAGATACATTTGAAATAAGTAATAACAATTTGATAAAAAAATACTCTATAGATTATAATGGAGATGGGATATTAGATGATGTTGTTACTATCGAATATGACCAACAAGGAAATTTGGTAAAAGAATCTGGTGATAGACTTGCAGATGGAAAAATTGATGAAGTTACTACTTACGAATATGACCAACAAGGAAATTGCGTAAAAACTTTTTATGATGACAATGCGAACGACATTTTTGATAGCGAAATGACTTTTGAATATGATCAACAAGGAAATATGGTAAAAGCTTTCGATGATCACCATGTCATTACTTACGAATATGATCAACAAGGAAATGCGGTAAAAGAATCTATTGATAGACTTGCAGATGGAAAAATTGATGCAGTTACTACTTACGGATATGACCAACAAGGAAATTGCGTAAAAACATCTGTTGATAGAAATGCAGATGGAAAAATTGATGCAGCTGGTACTGACGAATATGATCAACAAGGAAATATGGTAAAAGAATCTACTGATTTTGATGGAGATGGAAAAATTGATGAAGTTATTACTTACGAATATGACCAACAAGGAAAAATGGTAAAAGTATCTCATGATAATAATGCAGATGGAAAAATTGATAGAGTTGATACTTCCGAATATGATCAACAAGGAAATCGCGTAAAAATATCTTTTGATTTTAAAGGAAATGAAAAATTTAATGAAGTTATTACTTACAAATATGAACAACAAGGAAATCGCGTAAAAACATCTATTGATTATGGAGCAGATGGAAAATTTGATCGGTTTATCTACAGACGTTATGAATATATTCAATAAAATATGTATATAATATCTTAAAAGGGTATTGGATGCGGTGAAAATTTTTAAATTTACCGCATCTTTTTGATTTAGATATGAAAAAGTGGTAGGGTGCATTTTAATGCACCAAAAAGATTAAACTCACTGTTCTTTCTTCTCAAAACGAGTGTTTAAATATACTGCTTTTTCCAAAATCTTTGATTTTGTGAAAAATGTCTGGTTTTCCACAGTGTCTATCCTGTATGGTTCACTACAACTAGCTTTAATAGATTCTGAGTCAAGCTCAGAATGACGTTTTATGGTCGGAAGTTTAGAAATCCAAACTGGACGAAAACGGTCTTTTAATGGACTATAAACTCTATTAAAGATTAGCCCCCACCCTCCCCCACCCCCGTGGTGAAGAAACTTGAGCCAAGTCCGTAGAATGTCCCATTTGAGGATTTTGAATAAACCTTTTTTGTGATATCCTTTATTATATAAAGGAGTGTATAATATGCAAATTCAATCTAATTCTAGCATTTTAAATAATAATAATAATATACCATTCAAAAAAGGTTTATATTTTGCAAAAACTCCATATATATTATTTAATAAAAAAACTCCTATTAATTATTTTGCCAATGAAAAATTTAAATATAACATTTTTAATAGCGAAATTTTAACATCAAAAGAAGGTTTTAGGTATATTAAAGACGATATAACCTCTGCAGATATAAAAAAGGAAGTTACTGATTTGCCATTCATTAAGGATTTAGCAGAGAAATTTGATACCTTCGTTGTATGCCATAAGCCTAGTTTTATCGATTATTTAAAAAAATATTCTTCTGTTTTAGAAGTTTTTTGGGCAGATTATTCAAAAGGACAAGTCCAAAATGAAGTAGTAATTGGATATTCTAAAAAATCAGAAACAGATGCTGTAGAGAATATGATAAACAATTTATCTATAAAAGAATTTTCATCATTCAAATTTTAATTATCAAACCAACTGTTATTATTTCTCAAATCGAGAAACAAAGTGCAATATAATAGAACTTATTGATAATGAAGATTGGGTTAATAACAAACCTATGAAAATATTAGGTTGCAAAACACCTAATGAATAGTGGTGTGATTGTTTCTTGAATCCGCTTAAATGCAAATGTAAACAAATATGGTGAAGCTTAAGGTGTTTTGTAAATTGTGCGAAGCTTTACAATAATTATAATATTACGCACTGTTTAATTTATAATCTATATAAAAATATAGAATTAATTTTGTCAAAAGCTACATGATAATATTTGTAATAAAAATTTACATTAAATATCATGCTATAAAACTGATGAATTTTAAAGAAAACCCTATCTATAATTGCACCAATTAAAATATCTATAACAGCTTAGTAAAAACAATCTTAAAAATATAAAAACATTCATAAATACGTCTTAATATTTTCTTTACATCTTTGGACTAAATAGCAAAATTTATTTTTAGGGGGTTTAAAGATATATATGAGTTGATATAATCAACTTATACATTAGAAGAAATATATATGATTACCAGATTAGGACAAGATAGTAGAAATTATAATAAAACATATTCTACACTAAAAAATGATGACAAAAAGACTCAAAATCCATCATTTAAAAGTTGTGCAGTGTTTTTACCTATTTTGCAAGTTATTCAGGAATGTGAAAAAAATCCGATGATTAACGTTGCTGTTATTGACCTATTATCAGCAATCCTACCTAGAACTTTTGTTGAATCTTTAACCAATTGGTTTGCAGGATTTGAAGCTTTTAGAAGAGAGTCTTCCGGACTTATCGTTAACTGCTTGATCCCAAGTTTTATAACATTAGGAATTGCAAAACTCATAAATAAAACTATTATGCCTAAAAACACTAACATGTCCGGTTGTTGGGCTGACAGCAGCTTAATTCAAAGAGCTTCAGGCATTTATGAAAAAACAAATTCCGAGGATAAAATTAAAGAATCCTTTAAAGAAATTATATCAAACATAGAAGGCGTTGACGGTAGCAAAAGAAATAAATTTGGCAATCTTCTGACTTCAACTGAAATAGAAGAATATGCTACTCGATTGAAAAAATTAGCTACAGAAAAAACGGATAAGAAAGAATTTAATAGAGTAATTAAAGAAATAACAGCTGAAATTACCGGTAAAACACATATTTATGAAAATATTACTCTCACCGGTGAAGGAAATGCGGTAAAAGCTTCCACCGTAAAAACTTTATTAGAAGATTCTACAAAATTCTTCAAAGAATTCAATAAGGTTGAAGGTAAAGTTAACATGCGAGAATTTGCGAATAAAAGCAAACAACTGGTTAAAGCAAAAAGCATTCTCGGTATGGCTGTGGTATTACCACTCGCTGCTTCTATGCAATACATAAACAGATATATAACCGAAAAGATTTCCGGTGTTAAAGGTGCACCAATTTATGATGATTTCGCTAAAAATGACGGCAATAAAGTAGACCTATCAAACGCTAAAGAGGGGCTTTTACAACAAAAAATCATATCTATTTCTTCTATGATTGGTGTAGGTTTACTTTCAATGATGAAAATGCCTAGTTGGAACATGTTTGAATTTAAGGGATTATTCCCGACAATGGATCAAGCAAGAATTATCTCTACCACAACTTTTTCATCAAGAATGGCTGTTGCTGATGATAAGAACGAATTAGCTGAAGCAACCGTTAGAGATATTGCAACATTTATAAGTTTGTATTTCTTAGGTGATTATGCAGCAAAAGCAACTGCTACGGCTATTGAAAAGAAATCCGGTGTTAGATTATTAAACGACACTAAGCCTATTGAAAAAGATGCAAACATACTCAAAAAATTCACTCACTGGATGAAAGATGTTAACATAAAATCTTCAGAAGAAGTTGTTAGCAAAACTGCTGAAGAACTCAAGGCAAAAAATCTTCGTCCTACCAAAGAACAAGCAGAAAAAATTGCCAAAGAATTAAAGCATGCAACTTATTTACGTTCCGCTTGCCAAGTTGCTAATTTAGGTGTATCATTAGTATTACTTGGGTTAATTATTCCGATTTGGACAAGAAATAGCACTAAGAAAAAGCACGCCGAAGCTTTAAAACAAGCCCAAGTAATCTCGTCATCGAGTATCGATAAAAGGGAAAAAAATGATGCGGTTCAGAATGCCGCCACGTAAAAACTGCTTTTATGAGATACAACATTGATGATAAGGAAATATAAATATGCGAATTAATAAATTAGAAAACAATTCTCAAAAACAAAATAACAGCCCTAGGTTTAAGGGTGCAGTAGACAGTGCTTTTAGGTATATGGCTACTAACCAAGCAATTGGTGCCAATGCTGTGGACTTTGGTTTTATGGTTGCACCAAGAACCGGTATAGATTTAGTTAGCAGAGGTCCTGATGCTGGTTGGGAAACCGGACGTCGTGAAGCTTCAGGTACGGCAAACCACACTATGATAGGTATTTACGGAATGGGTGCCGGTGCTCTTGTAGGTGCAATAATGGGAGTTGACCGTAAATACGGAACAAAATCTAATTCAATATTAACCGCACCTGAAACTATTAATATTTTAGCGGAAAACAAGGCTAAACAAATAAAAAATAATACAAAACAAATTGATTATTTAAAAGAAACATTTAGCAATCTTAAAGCATACAACCCTAATTCTGCTAAAGCAGACAAAGACGGCTACGTAAAACTTTCGGAGGAAGTTGTTAATGATGTGGCTAAAATGCTTGATGGTTCAATAAACGATAAACAAGGTTATAAAACTTGGATAAAAAATGAAACACCAAACTCACTTCACGCTACAAAAAATAAAATAATAGCTGATACCGGCGCTGAAACTAAATTAGTTTTAGAATCTGCTGACGGTAAAACAAGGAGTGTTACAAACTTAAAAACATTATTAGAAGATGTTTACAAGGTTTCAGAAGCCTTCAATAAAAACAAAGTCCAAGAAGCTTTTGCAGAACAAGTTAAAAACGGTAAAACAATTAAAGATAATAGTTTTATCAAATCAATTACTAAATTTAATAAATCAAAATCTGCACTTGGATTTGCGATAGGTTCTGCTGTTGGCATGTCTATACAACCTATTAACGTTTACATAACCAAAAAGAAAACAGGTTCTGACGGTTTTGTTGGTGTTGAAGGAAGAAGTAAAGATAACAGTAATGGTTTCAAGGTTATGAAAGGCGTTGCTGCAGCAGGCTTCGGCGCTATGACATTAGCAACATTAGGAACCGGTATAAAAGGTTTCATGGAAAAAATGGCATTCAAAGGTTTTTGGCCTACAATTAACCAATTAAAAGGAATTTATGGCTTAACAATTATTTCAAGAATTTTAGCTACCAGAGATAAAGACGAACTCAGAGAATCTTTAACTAAGGATACTTTAGGTTTCTTAAGCTGGTTAGTTCTTGGTGATATAGTTAATAAAGCAGTGGCAAATCAGCTTGATAAGAGCGTTATTAATAGAAAGCCAAATGATAGTCTATTAAAATCATCATTAAAAACTCGTGATGAAGTTTTAATAGAAACATTGGCTAAAAATAATGTGGAAACGGTAACTAAGGATGGTGATAAAGTTATCGCTAAATCATTCAAAGAATTAATGGCAGAGTTAAATAAATTACCAGAGGACGTTAGAAAAATAGCTAAAAAACGTTTAAGCACACTTAATAAAGCTCAATTTGCAGGCTATGCATTTTCAGGTTTAGTACTTGGTTTAGGAATACCAAAATTAAATATATTCATAACAAATACGCTTGACAAAAAACGAAAAGCAAAACAATCTGAAAAAGTTTAAAAAAACATTTGACAATAAAATTTGTTTAGGTTAGTATAGAAGTTGTCGAAGGGTTGGACAATCGAGAGTCGATATAAATGGCGGATTGAATAACATCAAAGACAAACACCTAAAGTTAGGGCGTTTAGCTCAGTTGGTAGAGCGTCTCCCTTACAAGGAGAGGGTCAGAAGTTCGAGTCTTCTAACGCCCACCATTTAAAAATAAGAGCCGAAAGGCTCTTTTTTTGTGGCTTTCTGCATTCCAACCTATTTTTGAGCAAAAATGCCAATTTTTAAGAAATGGTTTCAATCTCTTTGTTGGTCTGTGTTTGAGATGGTTCGAGTCGCTTTGGTAGTCTTAAACACCTCTAAAACTATTGTTTTTGTTAGGTTTTGGGTTATTTTTGTGTCAATTTCAATATTTTTTGCTTCTGCCAAAATAGAAATAAATCTCTCCCACAGAAATTCAATTTCTTCTTCGGAATATTCTTTATCGTCAAATTGAATAATTACCCCAAAATCTTTTTTATTTTTCATAATATACTCCTTTCTTTTTGTCATGCTGAACTTGTTTCAGCATCTAACCAATGTTGCATGCTATAATAAAACTATGAACAAAACTTGTGCTATTTATATTATGACAAATTACTTAGAAACTTCTTTGTATATTGGAGTAACAAGCAATTTGCAAAAGCGGGTTTGGGAGCATAAAAATAAAGTTGTTAAAGGTTTCACTGAGAAATACAATGTAAATAAATTAGTCTATTATGAATTAACAGA
>SUTU01000001.1 GCA_015152525.1 Cyanobacteria bacterium SIG28
TCGATATTTAAAAGTTATACAGTGTGCTGTATAGCTATTTTTAAGCATCTTTCACTTTTTATTAAGCAATCGAATGGAATTAAAAATCGCATCATCAGTTGCATCCTAACCTCGGGGGGGGGGGGGCGAAACCCTATCTATTACTGACTTACAGCTGGTTTGGCAAATTTGAACGTCATTCTCAAGCGAAGGCTGGGAATCCAACTAATTCCCTTCTGTTATTCTTGCTCGAAAGTACGGAAATCCTGCCTTTTGTCATTCTCAAACCGTTAGGTTTGGGAATCCAGCTAATGTTAAAAATAGCGGGTATAGAAAATGTAAACCAAATAATTATTCAATCAGCTGGATCCCCAAAGCTTCGCTTTGAGGATGACGGTGAGCTTGTAAGCAACACCAACAAACCTGCTCCGCATTGTGTAAAAGGGCAAATGAGGTTTGTAGTCTTGACCGACCAACCTGCTCCGCTTGTTGAAAAAAGGGCAAAAGCGAGGTGTGCGGCATGATAACAATGAACACCAACCTCGCATCACTGATTGCGCAAAAAAGCCTAAAAAACTCTACCTCATCCTTAAACCAAGCGATTGAACGGATGACAACGGGTTACAAAATCAACCACGCAAAAGACAATGCGGCAAACTACTCTATTTCAAACAACATGACCACCAAAATCGGGTCATACCAAGTTGCAGGCGAAAACACTGCAATGGGTATGGATATGGTAACAACAGCGTGTGATACAATTTCTCTAATGCAAGACAAAGCTGAACGACTTCATTCTCTTGCAATACAAGCCAGAAACGGTACCTATGGCGCAACTTCGCTTGCTGCCATAAACCAAGAAGTAAGCGCAATATTGTCAGAAATTGACCGAATTTACGGTACTGCAGAGTATAACGGTGTATCACTCTTTTCCGGAGAAAAAACCGATGCAGTTGCAAATGCAAGCGCAACACCGGAAGTCGCAACTTTCGCTCTTACACGAGGCGCAACGCCCGAAGGAAGCTTTATAGCTGACCCTATAACATATACTGACGAACAACTCGAAACAATGCTGGCAAACGGAGAACTTGTTGTCCTTGATAGCGATACGGCAACCCTTTCAGCGGATGTTGACTACCTGATTATGGACAAAGCCGGACTTCAACAATTAGCTAACCTTGTTAACAACAATATTGATACCTCTGGTATAACTTTCATCTTGGGTGCTGATATCGATTTGAGTGGTGAAAACTGGACACCGATTGGGAATTGTTCAGCAAACCCAAACTATCAATTTAAAGGTGTTTTTGACGGTAATGGTCATGTTGTCAAAAATTTGAATATTGAAAGTGAAGCTGACTCCCAAGGTTTGTTTGGGAGTGCTGCAAATGGTTCAGAGATAAAAAACGTCGGACTTGTTGGTGGAAGTGTTAAGGGTAAAAATTTTGTCGGAAATCTAGTAGGGAACGCTGACAATTCAACAATCAGCAACAGCTATGCGACAGGAACAGCTACTGGAACAGGTGATAATGTCGGAAATCTAGTAGGGTTCACTAGCAGTTCAACAATCAGCAACAGCTACGCAACAGGGACAGTTAGTGGATGTAGCAGTGTCGGTGGGCTTCTTGGGAAAGGACACAACAGTTCAATCAACAATAGCTACTCGACTGGGAATGTTACAGGAACTAGTGGCAATGTCGGTGGGCTTGTTGGGATGGCTTACGTTTCTAGTTCAATCAGCAACAGCTACGCAACAGGGACAGTTAGTGGAAGTAGCGGTGTCGGTGGGCTTGTTGGGGTTGGAGACAGTTCAATCAGCAACAGCTACTCGACTGGGAATGTTACAGGAACTGGTGACAGTGTCGGTGGACTCACGGGGGATGCTGGCGGTTCAATCAGCAACAGCTATGCGACGGGAACAGCTACAGGAACAGCTAACCTTGTCGGTGGACTCATTGGTGCTGGTAGCGGTACTATAACCAATTGTGCATCTGTGCAATCAGATTCATATGCCACACAAATGACAGAAGAAGAGATTTTATCAGCATCTAATCTCGAGTCGATGGGATTTACAGAAGCTGAAGGTTGGACTATTGTTAACGGTATGCCTACAATCGCTACACCATATGCTACAAATTCCAAACCTGAATCCGATACACTAGCTGATGGTGCAGGTGTCTTATTACAAATAGGTATCAACGCTGATAGTTCTTGCCAAATAGGGTTTGATACAAGATTTACTTACGATTTATCAGCAGTTGGGGCTGATATTAGATCTAATGAGGCTTTGACAGCAATAACCAATTTTGTTAATCTGCTTTCAGAGAAACAAACCGAACTCGGTGCTGTTCAAAACCGCTTGGAATCAGCGCTTGAGTCGATTGAGGTTAATATTAATAATTTGACCTCCTCTCGTTCGACTTTGCGGGATGCTGATATTGCAGAGGTTTCGAGTACATATATCCAACAACAGATTTTGCAACAAGCAGCGGCAACTCTGCTTGCAACAGCCAACCAAACACCTTCAATAGCTTTAGGGTTGATTTAGGGCTGTTTTGGGGTTGCGTTAGGGTTGATTTAATGTTGATTTAGAAAAACGCTTTTGTTGGTCGAAAGTCTTTCCTGTCATTGCGAAACCGCTTAGGTTGAAGCAATCCAACTAGTAGTTTAAATCAACCAACTGTAATACATTTACCCCTGAAGCAATCCAGCTAATGTTAAAAATAGCAGGAATAGAAAATATAAGCCAAATAATTATCTGACCAGCTGGATTGCTTTGAGCTTTGCTCCCGAAATGACAGGAAATTATTTTATAACACTTACCAAGTACAGCAATGACAAGATTTGTTTATTTGACGATATTTCAAGAGGCTGGATCTCCGACCTTCGGTCGAAGATGACGAACGAGCTTGTAGGCAACACCAACCAGCCTTTACATTTACCCCCGAGGATGACGGCAAACCGGTAGCTTTCATCACTCAAAATATTAACCCCTTTACCCCTTTACCCCTGAAGATGACGATAAACTGGTAGCACCCACCAACCAGCCAAAATATATTTACCCCTCCTCCCCCTTTTTTTTCAAAAAATAGCCTTCAAAATAGCCAATTTGTTTAATATAAAATTTTTACAAACTCGTTAAATTTAATAAAAACGAGGAGGATATATGTTTAAATTTCTATTGTTATTTTCATTGTTGCTATTTATACAACCATCATATGCTGATTTTATCAGAATGACTAACAATGCACCTAATTATATGGGCTATAATTCTTTTAAACCTAATCATTCAACAATAGGTATTAATGGAACAAACAAAATTAAAAATAGGTACTTAACTCGCAGACGACCGATAAACAATGCTTATCCTTACGGATACACTTCAATACCGCATAATGAACTTAACGCTTTAGAAAAATATGCATTTAAAAAAAACTTCAAAAGAGAAACAGATATAGAACGCCTGCAACGATTAGAAAGTCTTGCTTTCGGTGCTATTCAAGAAGGTGATATCCGAACTCGTTACCAAAACGTAGAAAATGCTATTTTATCAAGACCTCAACAAACACAAAAGCGTTCTATACTTGGGAATTTAGCAAATTATTTCATCGGACAAGCTACCGGTTTTACACCTTCATTAACAAACGACATGACACAAGGATATATTCCGGGACTTACACCATATGGTGGCTCTGGTTCATATTTCCCTTCACCGGCTTTCAACAACAACCGAGTAGAGCAGTACTCTAACGGGATTTTTGGTGGTGGTTACAGAGTATTTGACAATAATTTTGGCAATGGCAGTTCTGTAAAAATACTAGACTAAAATTTTTGTAGTATAATTTTCATATGGGGAGAATTATACAGCTATCAAAACACGTAATAAACCAAATTGCAGCAGGTGAAGTTATTGAGCGACCTTTTTCTGTTGTCAAAGAATTGGTGGAAAACTCTATAGATGCTGGTGCTACCAAAATTAGCATAGAAGTTTCTAACGAGTGCAGGGATTTACGTATAGCCGATAACGGAAGCGGAATCCATCCGGAAGATATTCTTTTAGCTTTTTCAAAACATGCAACAAGTAAAATTCAAACCGGCGAGGATTTATATGAAGTTAAAACCATGGGCTTCCGTGGTGAAGCTTTAGCAAGCATTATTTCTATATCTAAACTTACTTGTATAACAAGGACAAAGGATTTTGATTTTGGCGTTAAAGTTGAATGCGAAAACTCAGAAGTAAAACAAACAAAAACCGGTTGTGCAGTTGGCACTATAATGGAAATAAGAGATTTATTTTATAATTTGCCGGTTAGATTAAAATTTTTAAAAAGTCCTAAAACAGAATTTGCATATATAAGCGAATTTATTCAAGCTATAGCATTAGTTCATCCTAACATCTCATTCGAACTTAAATTTAATGGCAAAGTTGCGGTTAAAACAACTGCACAAAATGATAATCTATATACAATCAAAGAAATCTTTTCAGCCGATGTTTCTTCAAATATAAAACCGGTATTAAATACGGACAAACTCTCAGGACTTAAGATTACAGGGTTTGTAAGTTCGCCGGATTATACAAGAGCAAGCAAAAAAGATTATTATATGTATGTTAATTCAAGATTAGTTAAATGCCCAATATTCCAAAAATCCGTTGACATGGTTTACAGGAACCTAATCGGAAACTCGAGATATCCGTTTATAATACTAAATCTTGAAATCCCGCCTTCTGATGTTGATGTCAACGTTCATCCGACAAAAAAAGAAGTTCGTTATAGAAATCCTAATCAAATATTCAATTTTATCCAAGCTTCTGTTTCAGCAGCGTTAAAAAACATTACTGAAAATATTGAGCCCAAACACGTTGAAGAAATAGTTATTGAAGAGCAAAAACCATTAATAATAGAAAAAAACGAAGATGTTTATATCCCTTCTGAAGAAAATATTTCAGATATATTTACTAAAAAAACAGAAGAAATTATACCTATTACAACTAAAAAAACTTATCCAAACAACTTACCTCAAAGTAACAACTTAATAAATAAAACAGAACAAGTTAAGCTTGTTGAAGCTCAAGAATTTACTAATAAAGATAATATTATCGGACAATATAAAAAAACTTATATCTTAATAGAAAAAGATGAAGGTTTAGAAATTGTTGATCAACATATTGCTGACGAACGTTATATTTACGAAAAATTAAAAAAACAAAAAAATATTGATTGCCAATTATTATTTATCTCTGACGTTATTGAAGTTTCTAATTCAGATATAAGTCTATTGGAAAACAATAAAGATAAGCTTAGTAAATTTGGATATGAAATAGAAATTTTATCTGATAATGAAATTATTTTCAGAAAAATTCCGCAACTTTTATCAAAAGTTTCGCCAAAAGAGATTTTAGCGGATATTCTGGAAAACATGCAAGGCGATATCGATAATTTAGAAGAACGAATTTTGATTACAACATCTTGTAAAGCTGCTGTTAAAGCAAACACCTGTTTAAATCAATATCAAATGGAAGAAATTATTAAAAACTGGCGAACTTGCGAAAATCCTGAAACTTGCCCGCATGGTAGACCAATATCTAAAATCCTTGAGCACAAAGAGTTAGCTAAATTTTTCCAACGAAATAAATAAAAAAGTTTCTTGATTTTATCTAAAAATAAATTAAAATAGTTATATGTTAAAAAAGATTTTATTAATTTTAGTTTTATTCACTATTATACCTGTTATGGCAGAGTATGACCCACTATCTGAAGAACCTATTAATAGTGTGGAAGAATTTTATAGACAAAATAGCGAAAATCCGGAAAACCCTGAATTTGAATATCCTACCGATAATCAACCGGAAATTGTTGAAATTCGTCCTACAAAAAATTATTCAAAGATTTATGCAGACTTAGCACCGGCAAGCCACTCATATATGCACGATATAGATCCGGACCAGTATTATGATATGAAAGATGCAACTTGGGCACCTTATCCGTTATTAAGATTAAATTCATACATATACTTTAAAGATAGAGCAATCGAACCGGGATACTATTTATTAACTCCAAGAGAACATAAAGGTAAGTGGTATTTATTGTTTAAACAAAACGGTAGAGTTAATCATATAATACCGATTTATGAGCGTGATATCGTTGCGGAAGGATTTTATGAAAAACATTTACCAAAACCAAAATTAACCAAAGCTCAAAAAATCCATATGGGTGCTCTTAGTTTTTTAGGAAAATTTAAAAGTACAAAGCGTAAAGAACAAGTGAAATCATATATGGAAATATCTGATTTAGAAAACCATTTCGTATCAATAATTATATATTACGGAAACCACAAATATTCGACTATTTTTAGAACAGTTAAACTATAAAAAAGAACCGACAGTGATGTCGGTTCTTTTTTTATTATGAAATCTTATTACACTAAAGCTTTTTGAGCTTCAAAACAAGCTTTGCATAAAACATCTCTGCCTTGAGTAGGGTTGAACGGAACTTGTGTTTGCACCCCACATTTTGCACACACAGCATCATACATTTTTTTCTTGCCTCTGTGTTGTTGTTTTTTTATCTTTCTGCATTCAGGGCATCTTTTTGGTTTATTAGTCAACCCTTTTTCAGCATAAAATTCCTGTTCACCTACAGTAAAGACAAACTCTTTACCACAGTCTTCACAAGTAAGCGTTTCATCTTGGTACATCACATGTTCTCCTAAATATCTAATACCTACAGCGCAAAACACGCTATGCAGATATAATATAACTTTTTTGCACTTAGGTCAAGTTTTTAGGTTTTTGTAAAGTTTAGTAAATTAAACTTTACCTGTAGAACCAAATCCGCCTTCACCACGTGTAGTCTCAGAAAGTTCTGTAACAACTTCAATTTGAGCTTGCTCATACTTAGCAATTACCATCTGAGCAATTCTTTCATCCGGTTGAATTGTATAAGCTTCGTTAGAAACATTTACGAGAGGAACACAAACTTCACCCCTATAATCTTCATCAACAGTACCTACACAATTTATTAAACTAATACCATGTTTTATAGACAAACCTGAGCGAGGACGAATTTGAGCTTCATAACCGTGTTCAAGTTCAATTTTTAAACCTGTCGGAATAAGTTTTCTCTCCAAGGGTTGAAGCGTAATCGGTTCACTTATTGCAGCACATAAATCCATACCAGCCGCACCCTCTGTTTTATATTCCGGAACAAATTTATTATGTTCCATTCTAAAAATTTTTAAAATCATTTTCTCTCCTCACAATACTGTTTAAGCAGTAATGATAGTTTTTCCGTCAATAACTTCTTTTGGGAAAATTGTAAATTCCTGAAGATTTTCAATACCAAGTTTTGCAGTTTTTGCCTCAGCCTTTACGGAATTGGCTGCACCAGCTTTTTCAACAGGATCTTCTACTGTTGGTGCAGACATAAAACTATTACTAAATCTTATAAACATGTTACGTCTTGGATTACATTCCGGAACACTTGCAATTGCTGATACTTTCATTCTTTTCCGCCTTTTCCTTAGGGGTAAAGGGGGGAACAAACCCTTTACACACAACTTCCACGTTGTTTATTGTCTAATATAAAACGCAATGTGTCAATAAAAATTAAACATTTGTAACATTTAGAGATTTATGATAGTATATTACTGTTGAAAATCAAATATATGTCGTAGTGGCGGAATCGGTATACGCGCACGTTTGAGGGGCGTGTGGGGAAACCCGTGCGGGTTCAAGTCCCGCCTACGACAATTAAAAACAATGAGGCTTAATGCCTCAATTGTTTTTAATAGATGTATGGTAAGGACGAGAACACTTTTTTAGGGTTCAGCGACCTGTGAGCAGAGTGCGAAGGACTTTTGCGAAAAGAACAAAGTTCTTTGAAGCAAAATCCGTAGGCACGTTTAACGCGAACAGGTCAAGACAAGTCCCGCCTACGACACCATTTTTAATCGGTGCAATAAATTGCACCCTACAAGCTTTTTGACACAATTTTATAATGTTGTGCAAGTATGCCCAACCGACAAACCGACAAACCGACAAACCAGAAAGGAAAGTTTATATGAAAAAAGTTTTTATAGTAATTGTGGCATTAATCTTTAGTTTAACATTATTTAGTGTTGTAAAAGCAGAGATGACCTCATCTCAATTTGTACAACTTCATAATAAATTCTTAAATTCATTAAATACATGTACTCCTGTAAAAGTTTATATTCCTGGAGAAGATTGTTATGAGATAGGCTTTACAGGTCAAAAAGTATGTGATAATGGTTACACAAGAGAAGTTATCGGCAAAGAAGGTAACACTTGTAAGGTGATCGATAATAATAGAAAATGTTATTTTCCTTTAAGTATTACTTCGAAACTATCAAATGGCGGGAAAAAAATTACAAACTCTATTGAGTCAGGAAATATAGATATTAGTTCTTCAGACCCAAGTATTATTTGGGCAGAACAAATGTATAATAAGTATTGTAGCTATTAATTATACTCCAATCTTAACAGCATTCTCATATTGTAGTATTCCTGTGTAGACTGTTTCATAATATAAACCATGCGTTGAAAAATATTGTTAGGCAACGTTTTTTGTGGTATAGCCTGTAGGGTGCAATTTATTGCACCAAAATTATTCACACACCATTGAATTTATCTGATGTTTATCTTCAAAATTACACCAATCAATATTATAATAACCACTTTGTACAAACTTTTTAAAAGATGAATATTCCCAATCTTTTGGTGCAATGTTGTAATGTTTCATTGAATTGTAATGGATATAATCAATATGTTTATGTAAATCTTCCTCATTTCTAATTATATGGTCATAATATCTTCTTTGCCAAATACCTTTTTCACCACGTTTTATTGAAGATTCTGATAAATTTTTACATACAAAACTATTATTAATGTTTGCTGAAAAATAATACTTAATTGATCTTATAATGCTTGGAATATCACTAGGGTTTTCCGTAACTAATATCAAATGACAATGTTCTTTTAAAATTGATATTGCAATTATTTCAAAATTAAACTTTGATATTGCTTGTTTAAAACTATCTTTTAATAACTGAACATTAGATAACAAAACTTCTCTACGATTGTATGTTACAAAAGTAATAAACACTGGATTATTAGAACTATTGAAATATCTTCTATAATTGCTCATATAATTTATTATATCATAATTTGGTGCAATAAATTGCACCCTACATACTACGCAAATTCAATTATAAAAATTTATTAAGATGCTTGCATCATTATAGCTCTTATCATTACAAAAACGTAAATTATTATAAAAATTGCAATAATTATCCAACGATACGTATATATAAATTTGAATATATGCAAAATAGACCAAAATATTGAACCAAATATTTTATCAAAAATATATTCATTTTTCCCTTTGGGTAACAATCCCTCATGCCAAGCATAATAACCAGCTTGATTAATAAAATGCTGTATATTTTTATTATTTATCCAAGAATATTTATTTTTAATAAATTCTTTAAAATCTATTTTTTTATATTCAGAATTTTTATATGCCTTTTCATATTCATCATATAATATATTACTTATTTCTTTTCTTACACTCTCTATATAATTTACAATTTCAGTCTGTTCTGTTTCCTTATAATCTTTTAGTAAAAACTGCGCTTTTTCTATGAGAGGAGTACCCAATTCAGGCCCCCACTCTAAATCTTTTTCTAATAATTTATTATATAATTCTGCGTCTATATCCATACTCAGATTATAACATAAATTAAACCTATTATGGCAGAGTTGGAAGTCAGGCAATGCCAGACAAAAATTAAGCACACTTCTCTAATACAATTTTCATATTGTAGCCTGTAGGGTGCAATTTATTGCACCAAATTTTCATTCTTAATACAATTTTCATATTATAATACACCTGAGCCGATAGGTCTTGTTTGGCTATTGACATTGAACATAACAAAAGTCTGTAACATATTAATTCAATACTCACAGACGCAAGCTACTAAAATTATAAAAAACTCATTCACATATCTTGGTTTATGTTATATAATAGTAAAAAATGCTAAGATTAAATAAATATTTGCTTATATTAATAGGGTTCTATGTATTTTGGATAGGAGTTCTGCCATTTGTATTAACAAATTCGCTAAATTTGTTATGTAAAAATTTATCACACAATTCCCAGTATGAACTCCAAATTCAAAAACCTAAAATTTATTTATCACCTATTCCAAATTTAGTTTTTAAAGCTGATAAATTGGTTGTCAAAACAAAAAACAATTCAGCCAACCTCGATTTAGATAATATAAAATTGAATCTGAGAATCTTACCGTTAATATCAGGAAATTTTCATTTTAATACCATAAGTATATCTTCTATAAATTCCCAATTAAGTATAAAAAATAAAATAGAATTTGATAAAGATTTTTTTAGCAATTTAGCTAAAAATAACATCATTATTAATTCCGTTAACATACAAGATTTTAATTTTAAATTTAACGGAACAAACGTTAAAGAGTCTGTAGATTATGCCGGTAAAAATTTTATATTTGAGAACAAAAATCGTCATACAAAATTAACTCTAAAAAGCTGTTTGCAAGCTGCACAAAAGAAAACAAACATTAATGCAAACTTATATTTACCTAAAAATAACGATATAAATAAAACTGTATTTGAAATAGATGCTTCAAACATAGATATATCTTCATTAAAAGAGCCTTTCAAACATTATTTACCGCAAAATATCAAAAATTTGAGTGGTATAATAAACATTTTTGCTAATAAAGGTGAATTAGTTACAGAATTCCGTAACTGTAAAGTTTTAATGAAAGAGCCTAGTGAATCAATAATATTTCCAAGTTTAATGCGAATGAAATCCATTTTTAGTATCAATAGCCAAACTATATTTTTTAAACACATAGAACTGGATTCACAAAATATTCATATAACAATGGATGGAAAAATAACAGATTATTTAAATTCCACATTGCCAATTTTAGATTTTAATATCAGAATCAATAAATCAAGAATAGAAGACATTATAAAAATTTTTCCTGCATTTAAGATAGAAGAAATCGATTTTTATAAACTAAAAAAATATGGATTTTACGGGAATATTTTAGCAAATTTATCAATAAAAGGTCGGTTACCGGAACCTGAAGTTTTTGGTGATGTTTTTATTAATGACGGTGTTTTAATCAAACGAATACCTAATTCATCAGCCGGCGCAACAATTAAATTATCTTTTAAAGGAAAAAGTTTTCTTTTTGATGTTAATGTTCCGACAGGCGGTATTGAAAAAGTTTGGGTTAAGGGGACTCAACAATTGTACAGTGTTAAGTTTGCAGATTTTATTGTAAGAAGCACTTCTAATGTTGATTTGAATATAATGCAAAGTGTCGTTAATCCTCTCCACGAAATCCTTAATTTCATTGTTGGTCCTTTACCGATACTTAATCTTACCGGCAAAGGCTCTATTGATATTAATGTTAAGGGAAACCGTAAAAATTCTCATATATGGGGTTGGTTAAAACTAAAAAATAATAATACGCATTTTAAACAAATGTCAGATCTAATATTGTCAGGTGGCAACATTGAACTTATCTTTAACGATAATAATGTGTCTGTTAAAACAATTAACACTTCTGTTAATAATAAAGCAATAAGTATTTCCGGCAATAGCAGTTTATCAGGGGATTTTTCTTTTGATATTAAGTCAGAAAATCAACCGCTGGCAAAAATTTATAATTCGATAAGAAATTCAACTTTGGTTACTGATATAAATAAAATGTTACCAAAGTTAGATAAAATAGAAGGTTCTATTGATATAGACTTATCTATGAGCGGGATGATAAATGATTACAATAAAATTAAATTGTATGAAAATTTATTTCTAAAAGGAATTATCGCCCTAAAAAACAATAGTATTTGGATAAACAATGCTCAAATAAATGCCATAAATGGCGACGTTAATTTAAACAACAAGGCTGTTAATACAGAAATTACAGCTGAAATCGGTAACTCACCAATTAATATTGATGTTAAATCTAAAAATGATTTTGTTGATATTGAATTTAATATTCCTAAGTTAAATCCAAATTTGTTATTAGAAAATAAAAGAATTGCACCAAAAACATACTTACCTTTAGTAGAGGTTGATGGTAAATATAAAGGTAATGTGAATAAGATTGATTACGAAGGATTAAAATTAAATGTAAAAATATTGGAATCTCTTCCAGAAAGTATTTTGAAACTTTCTCAAGGGTTGATTGCTTTGAATAATAACAAATTAACTCTCAAAAAAATAAAGGGGTATATAAGCAATCCACAAAATATTTTATATGCAGATTTATCAATAGTTGATATTTTTTCAAGAGAAACTCAAACAAGTGGTATTATAAATTTAAAAATACCTCAACTATCAATATTAAATGAAATTATAGATAGTCGTATATTTCCTGAAAAAATTGAAAATACTTTAAAAAACTTTGCCTTTGAAGAAGGTGATTTAGATTTAACTTGGAAAGTTTTCAACAATAATGTTAATGCCCAAACTGATTTATCCGGTATTGTTTTAAAATATAAGCCTCTTGAATTACCACTTAATGTTATAAACGGTAACTTAGTAATAAAAAATAACACCTTAAAACTTGATAAAATAAATGTTTTGGCTGATAACATGCCGCTTTTGGTTGATGGTGATATAAAAAATGTATTTGATAACAAGCAATTTAATTTGTATATAAATTCTAAGCCTCAACAAGAATTTATTGATAAATATATTAATAAAAATCAGGTTTATCCTATTAAAATCAAAGGTGATATTGTTTATTGGGCAAGAATAAAAGGTATAGCTAATAATTTTGATTTAAAATCTGATATAACAATGAGTAAAAATTCCAGCTTTTATCATTTTGGTGCAACTGTTGGCGATATAGAAAATTCCATAGCTCTGTACTTAGATACCAAAATAACTAATGGGAATAACTTTAAAATCAGAGATTTTTCATATGATAAGTTGGTTGATTCTTTGAACGGAAAACAAACTCGCATTAATATGTTAAAAGCTAAAGGCGATGTAGAAGTATTACAAGATGATATGAATTTCGATAATTTTGCCATAAAAACAACAAACCCGACAGATGCAAGAATTTTTAATATAATTTTTAGAAAACCAAATATTAAACAAGGTCAATTTACATCAGATTTAAAACTAAACGGATTACTATCAAACCCTAAAATTATTGGCAATTTCCACATTTTTGAATCTAATATTCCATTTTTAGATACCGCAATGAAAAATATAGAATTAATCTTTAAAGATAAGGTCGTTAACATTAGCTCAAAAGGCGAAGTTATGGGTAATGAAGTTGCTTTTGAGGGTGTATTAAAAAACAAATTATCTTTACCTTATCATTTAGAAAAAGGGGAATTATATACCAAAAATCTGGATTTAAACAACATCGTTAATAAAATAAAAACCTCTCAAGTTGATGACGTTTCAACATTTGAAACTTTTGAAAACTTTGACATTAAGTCTATAACTTTTGACAATCTTAAATTTAAAGCAGATACGATAAGTCTAAGAAATATTGTTGCAACCGATTTTGAAGCTATTACAAAACTTAATTCAGAGGCAGACTTTAATGTTGAAGAGTTTAAATTTAACATTGCGCAAGGAATTTTAAGCGGTAAATACGGATACAATCTGGGAAACAGTGATATGTCGATTAATTTGTTGGCAGATAAAATTAATGCTAACGATTTAACCTTAGCTTTATTTGACTTAAACAATCAAATCCATGGTGATATGACCGGAAGTGTTGATATAACTTGCAATGGCGAAGATTTTGATAAGTGTATGCAAACACTTAACGGCAGTACGACATTTAATGTTAAAAACGGCAGAATGCCAAAATTAGGCTCTTTAGAATATCTGTTAAAGGCAAGTAATCTTGTTAAAGGTGGTATAACAGGGATTTCCATTAATGGTGTGATTGACTTAATTTCACCACTAAAAACCGGTGAATTCTCTGATATATATGGTTCTGTAATAATAAAAGACGGGGTTGCAGAAAATATTGAAATATCAAGTAAAGGGGATAAACTTAGTTTGTTTATTGATGGAACATATAATTTCTCAACTTCGATAGCTAAAATGGAAGTTCTGGGACTTTTAGCCCGTAAAATTCCGACCATTCTGGGACCTATCGGTAATGTTTCAATAAATACGCTATTTAATGTTATACCTGGAATTGATTTAACTAAAGATAGTCCATTTATTGATAAAATCAATAAAATCCCTGGAATAGAACTTTCTGAAAAGGATTACAGAAAGTTTGTAGCCGAAATTATGGGCGATATTGATGGTGAAGATTACGTTACCAGCTTTAAATGGATTAATTAATTTGTGGTGTTTATGATAAACTATTATAAGTATGGAGAAAAAGAATGAATGTAGATAAATTAATCATAACACCAATCGTTCCGAAAGCCTCAAAAGTTGTAATAAATGATTTAACAGCTTCAAGAGCATCCGATTTAATAAAAGATAAACTTGAAATATCCAGACCTCGAATTGGTGATACAAACAAAAAAGCTTTAAAACATTTCAAATTACCTAAATTTTTACGAGGTTTTGTTAATCCGGAAACAAGAGTTATAAAATAATTTACTACCCTTGTGTATTTTGGGGACATATGAGGTAATTTATGATTTATAAATGTTTTAAGAAATTTTTCAAATACTATAAAGAGTTCAAGTATAAATATATAGGCTATTCTATTTTATCTATAACTGCAGCTTTTTTAGAGCTATTAGGCGTTGCCTTAGTTTACCCTTTTGTTGCAGAAATTTTATCAGGTAATTCTGAACATGCATATAATACTAAATCTTTGTTAATTGGTTTGGGAATAATTTTCTTATTTCTATTAAAAAATGCATTTATGATATTATTTGTTAATTTGCAAGCAAGATTTACAAATAAATTATCGGCTTTTATTAAACAAAAGTTCATGCTTTATTTCTTATATTCAAGATATCAAGATACATATAGAATATCATTAGCACAAAAAGGAAAAATACTTGGACTTTTGACACCTAATTTTGTTAATAACTTTATATTGAGATTGCTTAATTTAACGATTAATATTTTTATATTTATAGCAATTTCGCTATTTTTAGCCATAAAATTTCCTTTAGCAACATTACTAACTGTAATTTTTGCAATATTAATGATAAGTTTTCAAAATCATATTTATAAACCTATGGTTACAAAACTATCAAAGGAAATTTCAGAATTAGTTTTTTTACACAATCAAGCGTTTAACGAAGCAGTACTAAATTTAAAAAATATTAAAATAGCTAATAACGAGAATTATTTTAACAATAATTATGTAAAAACTCTTAATAACCTATTAAACACAGATAGAAAATTAGTTTTTTTAAACCAAATTCCTCCTTATGTTTCTGAACCTTTTTCAATAATGCTATTATTTGTTTTATTAGTAATTATCTCATTACAAACATATACATCACCGGAGAATTTAATTGCATCATTCGCATTAATAGCATCGGCTATGTTTAGGTTAACACCAACCATTTCCAGAATTCAAGTAAATTTTAACGGAATAAACTCTGCTTTACCTCAAGTAATTGAATTTATTGAAATTTACGAAAAATATAAAATATATGAAAAAACTAAACTTATTGAAAAAAAAGAAATTCTAACTTTAAAAGACAACTTAGAACTAAAAAATATTTGGTTTAAATATATTGAAGACAAAATTATATTAAAAGATATAAATTTAAAGATAAATAAAGGTGAATTTATCGGTATAGCCGGTGCTACAGGTGTTGGTAAAACAACGTTAGTTGATATTATTGCGGGTTTATTTGTTCCTACATCAGGAAAATTACTTCTTGATGGTGCTAAGTTTAATGGGAATTTAAACATCGGCTATATTCCGCAAGAGTTTAAGCTAATTCAAGGAAACATCAGAGAAAATGTTGCTTTTGGCAATTCAATTATTGATGATGAAAGAGTAATTGATTCTCTAAAAAAAGCTCAACTATATGATTTTATAATAGATAACTATAAAAATGGAATATATGAAGCACCATTTACCGATTCTGTAGGTTTTTCACAAGGTCAAAAACAAAGGTTGGCTATCGCAAGAGCCTTATATTCAAATCCTGATATATTGATTTTAGATGAAGCAACTTCTTCATTAGATTTGAAAACAGAAGATGAAATTTGTAATGTTTTAAACCAATTAAAGGGCGAAAAAACAATAATTGTAATAGCACACAGACTTTCAACAATCAAATCAGCTGACAGAATTGTTTATATGGAAAACGGAACCATATCCGCCATTGCGCCTTTTGAAAATTTAATAAACATTTCACAAGGTTTTAAAGAACTGGTAGAAATTGCAATGAAAAAATAAGGCTCAAATATTCGGATTAATATTGTATTTTATCATAAAGTCCGCATCTCGTTCTTTATTTATTGCATACGCGGTTTTTAGTCCGCTTGGTTTTATATCATTAATTAGTATTCTTTCACCCATTGGTATATCGGATAAAATATGGTCATATCTTAATCCGGTTTTTTGAAGAAAAGTTTTCAAATCGTTAAGAAATTCACCTTTTCTTGCTGTTAACAAAATAATTTTATCTTCATTAGGCAAATTATCAAAAAAATCTTTAACACCATCTAATATAGTATCTTCACCGTCTATCAGATAGCCGTTATGTTTTACAATAGTGCCATCTACATCAATTAACCATGTTTTAGCAAGTGGTGATAATTCCATTATAAAACCTCGTTTAATTTAACAATACCGTTATAAAACGCACCGCAAATTGAGTCATAATCTTCCCAAGCATATGTAGTTAAAGATAGCCAAATTAGCGTATGTAAGATTTTTATCTTAGTTTTGTTTACTTGAGGTAATAAATCAAAGAAATATTCCTCCATATCTGACCAATTGTTAGGTTTAATAGCAAATTCCACATCTTTTTCTCTAATATCTAAAGTAAATTTCTTTAGATTAAATTGGTCATATTCGCCTTTTAAAGAGTAATAAATCTTAGCCCAGTCATAGTCAACATCGCCATAAAGCTTAGTATTACCAAAATATCCTCGAGGATCTATAAGAATAACTTTCATATTGAATGTATCAAAAAGCATATTTGAGAATGTACAATCACCATGAATAAGTCTAAATTCAGTCGGATAATACTTCTTCACGCATTCTATAAATTCATTTTTATTATAAAAAATATTTTTATAATATTGTCCGTTTATTTTTAGAAATTCATCATTTGCAAATGGAATTAAATCTCTAACTTGTTCTAACCTATCAAAAGTCTTTGTAATATAGTTATTTTCTACATCATCATTGTTTGCAGGTATTGGTGGTTCTAGTTCGTGCAATTTATTTAACGCATTTACAATATGTTCCAGAATTTCTTTTTTCTGAGATTTAGTCAAACAGTCGTATTCATAAATATTTTTACCTTGAATCAATTTCATAATCAAAGGCTCAAATTCATAGATTTCAGGAATATTTTCAAAATCAAAATTTTTGATATGTCTATACCAAGCAATTTCATCAATAGCTATCTTACGCCCTTGCTCAGTTATACCCTTTTTTATAACCTTATCACCATTAAATTCAATTGAATTAAACGGTCGACACTTACGTTCTGTATGATTATTATCAGAATAAGATAATAATGTTCCGATTTCTTTTGTTCCATACAAATCAAGTGTTTTAAAATCTATTTTTTGTTCTTGCAACCAAGGCACAAAAGCACCCTCTTCCGGTATATTATCAAAATAGCTTTTGTTTTTAAATACAAATAATCCGGCAACCCCATTTTCTTTGGAAGGTTGTTTTATAAATTCATTATCAATAAATGCCCAACGACATTCAAAATCTTTAGAAATTCCTATATAATTATCATCTGTATCAGGAATATGAAATTCATTTGGTAAAATTAAATCGCACCAAACAATCATGAATTTTTCATTTTCATCATAGTCTTTTAAAGCAGTTTTTATTCCGGAAATCGTACCGGATTTCTCAGCTTTAATAATTTCATAATTATAATCTTTGCCAAAAGCTTTCAAATATTTTTCTAATACAGAACTTTTATAATCTGCAATGATTTTAAATTCTGCTTCAGGAAATTTCTTTAAAATATAAAAAATTATCGGCAAATTATTTACAGGTACCAAACACTTAGGTTTATTATGGGTTAGCCACTCTAATCTGGAACCTTTACCACCTGCTTGAATAATTATTTTCATAACTCCTCCATTTATTTAATTTTAGCATAAATGAATTATAAAAAACATTATACATTTTAGTTTTTAAATCATTCTAATGAATTTTGAAAACTGCTTTAAGGATTCTTGCAGAACTTTTTTATCTATACAAAAACCTATTCTTACCGTATTTTCGATTTCAAAAACTTCACCCGGTAAAATTGCAATACCTGTTGTTGCCTGAAAATCTTTACATAAAAGCTTTGACGGAATTTCCTTTTTATAACGAATAAGAGCCGTTGTTCCGCCTTTAGGAATATTTGTCTTAAAATAAATATCGTTATTTATCCAATCGTTAAGAATTTCCAAACCTTCTTTGATTATTATAGAATTTCGCATAGCAATTCTGTTTCTGTTTTCAAGAGCTACTGATGCAAAAAAATCATTAAGAATCCCAACACTTATAGTATTGTACTCTCTATGTTTGTTAATTTCGTTAATCAAATCCTCTCTTGCACAAATCCACCCAACTCTTAACCCGGGTAAAGAATATGTTTTAGACATGCTTCCTGTTGAAATCCCTTTTTCATAAATATCTGCTATTGATTTTGAATAAGCCGACCCAACATGGTTTAAACCTCTATAAGCCTCATCTATTAATATCCAAATGTTATTATTTTTCGCAATAAGCGCTATTCTTTCCAACATTTCATCAGGAATTACGGCACCTGTCGGATTATTTGGATTACACAAACAAATTAATTTTGTTTTATGCGTAAGACTGTTTTCCAGTTCTCTCAAATTCGGAAGCCAGTTATTTTCTTCTCTTAAACCAAGCAATTTAACTTTTGCGCCCAAAGCTTTCGGAACAGAGTAATGCTGTTGATAAGTAGGGATAAAGCAGATTACTTCATCACCTTTTTCCAACAAAGATTCAAAAACCAATTGATTTGCACTTATTGCACCATGCGCAACTGTAATATTTTGTAAATTTTTATTCAAGTATAACGATTTAATAGCATTTTTCAATCTATCAGAGCCATGAATATCACCATAAGTAAGATTTGTTTGAAATATTTCAAGCGGTTTGTCGCATCCGCATAAAGCCATTAAATCCCTTATGCTTAAAGGTTTAATGCACGATGTGGTTAAATCACATTTTGCACTTGGACAATACCTATTCATCCATTCTTCAATTTTAAATGTATCAATTCTCATAAAAATATGATAACATAGATTTATGGATTACATGGAGAGAATTTTATGAAAAAAATATTTAGCATTTTGTTATCGTTGTTAATAACAGCACAGTTATCAGTTTCAGCTGCAGGTATTGAAATATTACCAACTATGCAATCCAAAAGCAGTGCACAAGACAGAGTTTGGGTTGGAACCTTTCAGTTAGTCTGGAATGATTTTATTAACAAAATAATATTTAACCCTGTAAGATTTAGAGAAGGTACACCGGCAATGGTTGTAGATTTGAACAAGCAAGATTTTACAACCGAAGATATTTCAGATGCTTCATACTATAAATATACAGGTAAAGTTAATTCAAAAACTAAGAAAACCATAACAAAAGCTATAAAGAAAAAATTTAAAGAAACAAGTGATATTTTAGATGATCTTGATTTAACACCAAGAAACGATAAATATATCATTTACGCTATGCTAAAAAAGGATTTTGAGTTTATAAATGCTTTTGACAAGTTGGATAAATCACTTTTTGGTGAAGATCAAACCGCTGAATATTTCGGAATTGATGCAAAAACCAACAAGTTTTTAGGCAAAGGGGTAAACGTATTATTTTATAACTCACCGGAAGATTTTGCAGTAATGTTGGCAACCAAATCTAATGATGAAGTTTATATCTATAAAAATTCTTCGAACAAACCTTTTAACTATCTTTATGACGATATGCAAAAAAAGACATTAGCATACACCGGTGATAAAGTGTTCGGTAAGAGAGATGAATTAAAAATCCCTAATATAAAATTCTTTGAAGAAAAATCTTTTGATGAGATTATCGGCAAAAGAGTTATGGGAACTTATTTAATAATTGATCAAGCGATTGAAACTGTTAAATTCAATATGAATTATAAAGGTGTTGAATTAAAAAGTGAAGCTGCAATGACAATAATGACTACAGCTTTAATGCCTCAAGAAGAACCTAGATTGTTCTATTTTGACGATACTTTTGTTGTGTTCTTAAAAGAGCATAAAAAAACAAAACCTTATTTTGCTCTAAGAGTGAACGATATTTCAAAATTCCAAGAGACTCACAAGTAGTTTGAACTGGAAATATCGTAATAGGGTCATTGTTAATAATGTAATTTTTTATTACAGAATTTTTCTTTTGCATAAAAATATATTAGAATAATAATTGATATAAAGAGTTAATCTATTGATTGATTTGGGAGTTTAGTATTTAGTTGGAACAAATTTGAATGAGAAGAAGAAGAAAAAATTTTGATATTTATATTATTATATTTTTATTAATCATGCTGATTGGTCATTTGATTTACAATAGCATAACTGCGGAAGATAGAGGAATTACAGCTTATAAAGAAGCATTGGAAATCTATAAAAATGCTGATTTTGAAAAAGCTTATCAACTTTTTGCAAAAGTTCCGTCGGGATCCGGTTTAAAAGAATCTGCTTTATTCAGACAAGCAAGATGCGCTACAAACATGGGTAGAAAAGAACTTGCTATAAAAAAATATGATAAAATTGTCCATTCTCATTCTAAATCAACAATAGTTCCAATAAGCCAATATAATATGGCAAATTTAATGTACGAAATTAACGATAAAAGAGCAAAAAGTAATTTTAAAGGAATTATAAAAAAATACCCTACAAGTGATTATGCAATTGCGTCAGAGTATTTTATAGGAATGTTGGAATTACAGAATTTGCCTGAAAAAGAAAAATATAAAAAACAAGCTATCGAGCGAGCTGCTATAAATTTTAAAACTTATATACAAAAATCGCCAGGCGGAAGATACTCTTTAAAATCAATTGAACAATTAAAGAAATTGGATATTAAGTTAAAAAATTACGACAATCTTTTAATTGCCAAATCTTACTATGAAAACGGCGAATATGATAATGCCAGAGATTTTTTAAATAAAACAACTTTGGCTGAAAGTTGGACAGATTTTGCCAAAACTGAGTTTAAACTTGGCAATTATGATAAAGTGAAATACTATACTGATTTAGGTTTAAAAAAGCATGCTAATTCTGTAAAACAAGAAGATTTATATGAAGTTATTGATAATTATATCTTAACATATCCAACAAGAACAGAAGGTATAAAATCTTTAATTGCAGGAAATTATAATTCCGGTGGCGCCGATTATATAGATTTTTTAAATTGTAATGATGTTGTTACAACTAACGCTAAAATAGCCTGCTTTAATACTTTTTATGAAAAATACCCTAATGGACAATTCTCTGCAGAAGCCCTCTATAACATATTTTTGTCAAAATATTTACAGAAAAAATATAGCGAAGCTCAAAGATTGGGATACTTGCACTTAGAAAAATTTCCAAATGTAAAGTCAAGCCCTGCAGTAACTTATTACATGGGTAGAATTGCTAATAACCTTAAACACTATGAAGTTTCTACTAACTATTTAAAACGGGTATTGTCTAAATATCCGGATTCATATTATGCATATAGAGCAAACTACAATTTATATAAGGCAGATGGCGTATTGCCGTTTATTGAATTAACTCCAAAACCTGTTGTGTTTCCGTTTAAAAAATCTGTAGAAAATAATCTTGTAGTAAAACTGGCATTATTGAAAGACTACGACTTAGTTGAAGAACTTTGTAAAAAGGATAAATTTATTCAAAGCTGGGTAGCATACCAAAAAGGTAATTATACAATATCTTCTATTTTGGCAAGAAAAGCAATGGAAGAATTAACTGTTAAACCGCCTTTTAGTGATTTAAGATGGAGATTGATTTATCCATTGCACTATTATGATAAAATTTCTGCCAGCAAGAGAACTAATAACTCTATTATTCTTCAATCCATATTAAAAGAAGAAAGCCATTTTAACCCTGAAGCTAAAAGTTTTGTTGGTGCGTCAGGACTGATGCAATTAATGCCGGCAACTTTCTCTGAAATAGCTAAGTATAATGGCATATCAGGTGATATTTTAGACGAAATTAGCAACATAAAAGCAGGTAGTTTATACTATGAAAATCTTAGAAAAGCTCTTAACGAAAAAGATTTGTATGCAATTTCTGCTTATAATGGCGGTATTGGTTCTGTAAAAACTTGGATGAGTAAAATTAATTATTCAGACACTGATGAATTTGTTGAACAAATTCCTTATCCGGAAACTAAGAATTATGTAAAAAAAGTTCTTCGTTCTTATTGGGTATATGGAAATATTTATTAATTATATTTGATAAAACCTCATTTTTATGAATTAATAAATATAGTAATAAGGATTAAGCATATGACAAAAGGTTTATTTATAACATTCGAAGGTGGCGATGGTTGCGGTAAAACCACTCAAATAAAATTAATAGATGAATATTTACAAAACAAAGGATATAAAACTCTTTTAACTCGAGAACCCGGTTCAAAAGGTTTGGGAATAAAACTAAGAGAAATCTTACTAAATTATGACGGTGAAGTATCACCAACTTGTGAATCATTCCTGTTTCTGGCTGATAGAGCACAACATGTGGATTGTATAATAAAACCTGCATTGGAAGCCGGCGTTATCGTTCTTTGTGATAGACATACCGATTCAACTGTAGCTTATCAGGGTTATGGTAGAGGATTGGATATTGAACAGATTCATAGATTAAATAAAATTGCCACCAGTGGATTAAAACCTGATTTAACAATTGTATTGGATGTTGATGTAGAAACTTCTCAAGCAAGAGTCGGTAATGAAAAAGATAGAATGGAATCAGCCGGCGTTGAGTTCTTTGAAAGAGTTAGAAACGGTTTTTTAGAAATTGCTAAGCTGGAACCTAATAGGGTTAAAGTTATTGATTCAAAACAATCTATAGAACAAATTCATCAGCAGATTTTGGAGTTAATAAAAAATGAATTTTGATGAATTGGAAGTACGTGTTAGCAAAAATATAAAAGACCTTGCTTCTTTGAATTCAAATCTTGATGAACTTGAATTAAAACTTCAAGATCCATCAGTTTGGACTGATCAGAAGTTAGCATCAGAAATTGGTCAACAAGTTAGAGAATTAAAAGAAAAAATTTCACTTTTTAATTCTTGGAAAACCACAATAGAAGATTTTAAGACTGCACAAGAAATCGGCGATGAAGATCTTTTAAATGAATCTGAAACAATGCTGGTTGAGTTGGAAAAACAACTTGATAAATATGACATCCAACTAATGCTATCCGGTGAATACGACGAAGCAGATGCTTTTGTAAGTATAAATGCCGGTGCCGGCGGTACAGATGCTCAAGATTGGGCAAATATGCTTCTTAGAATGTATACTCGTTGGGCAGAGAACCGAAATTGGAAAGTGGAACTTATTGATAAATCTGACGGCGAAGAAGCTGGAATTAAATCCGCAACTATAAAAATTAGCGGCAAATTTGCTTATGGCTACGCTAAAGCTGAAAAAGGCGTACACAGATTAGTAAGAATTTCACCGTTCAACGCAAACGGAAAACGTCAGACAAGCTTTGCCTCTTGTGAAGTATCACCGATTATAGCTGATTATGAAAAAACTATTATAATACCACCTGATGACTTGGAAATTGACACAATGCGTTCCGGTGGTGCCGGTGGACAAAATGTCAATAAAGTAGAAACTGCCGTTAGAATTTTGCATAAGCCAACAGGTATTGTTGTTAAGTGTCAGCAAGAACGTTCTCAATTACAAAACAAAGAAAATGCGATGCAAATGCTCGCATCCAAACTTCTTGAAATTCGTCAACGTGAACACGAAAAAAAACTGGCAGAACTAAAAGGCGAAAACTTCGATATTAATTTTGGCTCACAAATTCGCTCATACGTTTTTCATCCGTATAAAATGGTTAAAGACCATAGAACAGGCTACGAAGTTGGCAATGTTGATGCAGTTATGGATGGTGATTTAGACAATTTTATTGAATCTTATTTAAAGCAATAAATTTATCGATAAATTATGCTTGATAATCAATATTATTACCAAGTTTATTTAAAATTTCCTTTTGGTTATTTATAATAATTTCTTGATTTTCAAGAACTTTATCAAGCATTATATTATTGCGAGCAACCGTTCTAAGCGTAATTTCTTGAGGCTCTTTAACTAAACTGGTTAAATATATTACAGGTGTATCCTGATTTAATAGTTTTAACCTGTCTTTTACTTCTTGCGGTGAAATGTTGTAAATATTTGAATTACTAATTCCTGCTGTCATATAAAACCTCCTATTTTTACGTACATAAAAACCCCTAAAAATTAATTTTGCTACTTTAAATTTTTATAATAAATTTAATCTACAATAGCAAAAATTATTTTTAGAAGTTTTATAATAAAAAAGACGTCGAGGAACAGTTAGTTATGAAAACAAATTCAATAAAAACAGGGATAGTAGGCATGTTATTGGTAGGTTTGACATCTTGCGAAAAACCTGCTTTAAAAAAATCAACCTATCCATTGTTAACAAAATCAACTATGGAAGTTGTTGATTCTTTTGCAAAAGAAGGGAAAAAAATACTTAACAATCCTGAATATAAATGCTATGCAGTAGATACAGTGCCCATTGAATTTTTTATGACCTCGTCAATGCTGGAAAAAAGACTTAATAAGCGTGCGGACTTAGCTATGCCTAAAACAAAAATCGGCGAAAAACTGGAAGAAAAAAGAAAGCTTATTGGCAAAGTCCTACATTACGAAAAACAAACGGTTGACATCAATGCACCTAATTACATTAAACCAAAAGCTGTAATAGACAATTCTCACTATTATAGTTACTCTTGGCATGAAATCGAACATGTTCCTGTTAAATATTATGGAATACCAAATCCTAAGCTAAAATAATAAAATATAAAAACTACAGAATTAAAAATCACTTATTTTGATCTAATATTCTTGATAAAGATTTAATTTTCTGCATCCCAAGAGCTTTTTCAGAATGTATAATATTATAATTTGTATCTACAATACAAAATAAGCCACACGCATTATAAAAATCAACAATAGGTTTTGCTTTAGATTCCGGTAAAACATCACCAACAGGAATACCATATTCTTTCATTTTTGCTAATTCAGCATCCGGCGCATAAGATATAGCACCCATTTCCGGAAGTTGTTTAAATTCATAATAATAATTGTATTTATCTGAAGTTTTTATTAAATTTATTTCTTGAATAAAATTCTGTAGATAAGGACAGTTACATTCTTCTATCAAATAGAAAACTGTTTTTTTATACGGATTATGAGCAATAGATTTCAATTCATAAAACTTTTTAACAGATGATGTCGACGCTTGTGTTGCCGAAACAATTGTTATAAAAGAACTGAAAAATATAATTAATAAAATTAATGAATTTAAAGCTTTGTTTTTTATTAAAAAATTCATAATCATTCCTTTTAATATTTTTATTGTTTACCATATATTAATATTTATAAATCAACTTTAGATATATCTGTTAATACTGAAAACTCAATTTCTAAAGCCTGCGCAATCTTAGCCAAGGTTTCCACAGTTGGTGAAGCCTTGCCAGTTTCTATTTTCCATATTGTATTTCTACTAATATTTGCCTTTAATGCAAGTTCTTCTTGAGAAAAACCTTTTTTCAATCTCTCAAATTTGACTTTAAGACAAATTTTCTCATTAATCATATTATAGTTAACATTCATATTATTATAATATGATATTGACATATTAGTATCAACTCGCTATAATAAACATATTGCACATAAAAGTTGACAAAGAGGATAAAAAAATGAACATTAAAAACCTGGAAAACAAGTTTAATAAATACACAGACAGGCTTTATAACAAATCTTTTAGAAATAGTAAGTCTTTAAATGAGGCTATAAAAAAAAGCATGAAAAGAACTGCATTAAAATTGTTTTTTGCAAACATAAATTTGACAGCTATTCATAACTGTATAATAGAAAGTAAAAATGAAAATTTATTTAAAGACACTGATTATGATTTTTATAGTCAAAATTTTAACAAAATATGTTGTTTGATAGAAGAAATACTGAATACTTTAGAAGATATATTCATAAAAAAGGCTGAGATATAATTCTCAGCCTTTTTTTTATTATAATCTATATTTTAGACTATTTGCTTGCTCCAGCCTTCTCGATAATTTCTTTTTCGATATTTGCAGGAACTTGTTCGTAGCATTGGAATTCCATAGAGAATGTACCACGACCTTGAGTGTTTGATCTCAAGTCAGTTGCATAACCAAACATGTTAGCCAAAGGAACAAGAGCTCTAACAATAACGTTACCTGTGTTACCTTGAGGTTCTTGACCTTCTACTCTACCACGTCTTCTTGAGATATCACCAATAATAGTACCGGTAAATTCATCAGGAATTTCGATTTCAACTTTCATCATAGGTTCTAAGATACAAGGTTGAGCTTTTCTGGTACCTTCTTTAATCGCCATAGAACCGGCAATTTTGAACGCCATTTCAGAAGAGTCAACTTCGTGGTAAGAACCATCATAAAGTTCAACCTTAACGTCTATCATTGGATAACCAGCTAAGATACCGCCTTCAAGAGCTTCTTCCATACCTTTTCTTGCAGGTTCGATGTATTCTTTAGGAATAGCACCACCAACGATTTTGTTTTCGAATACGAAACCTGCATTTTCTTCTGCTGGAGAAATTCTGATTTTAACGTGTCCGTATTGACCTTTACCACCTGATTGTCTAGCGAATTTAGAATCTTGTTCAGCGTTACCACGGATAGTTTCTCTGTAAGCAACTTGTGGTTTACCGATGTTAGCTTCAACTTTGAATTCTCTTAACATACGGTCAACGATGATATCTAAGTGTAATTCGCCCATACCGGAAATAATTGTTTGACCGGTTTCAGCATCAGATTTAACCCTGAATGATGGATCTTCTTCTGCAAGTTTTTGAAGAGCAATACCCATTTTATCTTGGTCAGCTTTTGTTTTTGGTTCAATTGCAACAGAGATAACCGGTTCAGGGAAAGTCATTCTTTCAAGGATAATAGGTGCTTTTTCATCACATAATGTATCACCTGTAGTAGTGTCTTTCAAACCAACTGCTGCACAAATATCACCAGCATATACTTCAGTTTCTTCAAGTCTTTGATCAGCGTACATACGAACAAGTCTTGAGATACGTTCTTTTTTACCGTTTGTTGAGTTAAGAACATAAGAACCGGAAGTAATTACACCTGAGTAAACTCTTAAGAATGTTAAACGACCTACGAATGGGTCAGTCATAACTTTGAATGAAAGAGCAGAAAATGGTTCAGAGTCTGAAGAATGTCTTTCAGTTTTTGTACCGTCCTCTAATTCACCTTCAATAGCTTTAACATCAACAGGTGATGGCATATAATAAACAACGTTGTCTAACAATAATTGAACACCTTTGTTTTTGAACGCTGTACCACAGTTTACAGGAACTATTTTGTTATCACAAACTGCTTTTCTCAAACCTGCTCTTAATTCTTCAACAGTAATTGAATCCGGATCTTCGAAGAATTTTTCCATTAAAGCGTCATCTTCAGAAGCAATAGCTTCAACAAGAGCTTCTCTGTATTCTCTGGCTTTATCAGCTAAATCTGCAGGAATTTCTTCTACTTTAATATCTGTACCTAAATCGTTAGTGTAGATGTGAGCTTTCATTTCAAACAAATCTACAATACCTTTGAAGTTATCTTCATTACCGATAGGTAATTGAATAGGATGAGCATTAGCACCTAATCTGTTTTTAAGTTGATCAACAACTCTATAGAAGTCAGCACCTGTTCTATCCATTTTGTTAACGAATACCATACGAGGAACTTCGTATCTGTTAGCTTGTCTCCAAACTGTTTCTGATTGTGATTGAACACCACCTACTGCACAGAATACAGCAACAACACCGTCTAGTACACGAAGTGAACGTTCTACTTCGATTGTGAAGTCAACGTGGCCTGGTGTGTCGATGATGTTGATTTGGTGACCTTTCCATTCAGCTGTTACTGCAGCAGATTGGATTGTAATACCTCTTTCCTTTTCTTGTTCCATAAAGTCAGTTACAGCAGCACCGTCGTGTGTTTCACCGATTTTGTGAGTTTTACCTGTGTAGAAAAGGATACGTTCAGTTGTAGTGGTTTTACCAGCATCGATGTGAGCAGCAATACCAATATTTCTGATTTTTTCTAATGGAGTTTTTCTAGCCATTGTCTTTTTCCCTTTTTATATTTTACTACTACTATTTATACTGTCATTTTGGATTGTCAGTTTATAAAACGACCTACTTTGCCAGTCAAGATTATTGTCGCACGAACATACTTTACTCGCAAGTAGTTATAAAAAGAAATCATTATAATACTCATATTGAATAAATACTTAAATTAGTGTTATTATAAAAAAGCATTCAAAACAAGGAGAATTTTGTGAATATACTTGTTATTGGCTCAAATCTTATTACCGAAGAAATTACAAAACTGTGCAATAAATCAAAAATTCATAACAAAGTATTTTCTGCTTCAAACGATATTTCAGAGAATATCCCAAATATAGAATATAAAACTTTTCAAGATTTGGCCAACAAAGCTAAAAAATTACAAGTAGATGTAAGTATTATTTGTGATAAGAGTTTAATACAAGAAGGGTTGACAGAATTTTTTAACAAAAATTATCTAAATACAATTTCTGTTAACAAAAAATGGCTAAATTTAGAAACTTCTCGTACTGCTGCCAAACAATTAATGGCTCATTACCAAATAAACACTCCTGAAACAATAAAAGCACCACTTACTTTTCCTATAGTTTTAAAAACTGATGAGCCAAATACAGACTTTATTGCAAAATCTATGCAAGAGCTAGTTGATAAAAAAAGTAAAATAACACAAAAAACCTTTTTAGAAGAATATCTCGAAGGAACAGAAACCAACATTTTATGTTTTTGGGACGGTAAAAATTTATGGACAAACTCTTCTGATAAAAGCTTCTCAGAGGTTCAAACAGATAGATTTGAGCTTTTAAAAACAAAATTAAACTTCATGTTATCAGATGAAAAAGCTGATTTTATCGGGATTTTCAATATTAAATTAATTTGGGCAAAAAATGATTGGTATGTACTGGAATTTATAATGCATCTTAACGAAACCTTTGAGATAAACATAAAAACAGATTTTCTGTACTTAATAAATTCTGCAATATACCAAAAGTTAAATGAAATCTAAAAAAATGACCTCGATTTAAATTCGAGGTCATTCATTTTTCTATATCTTCCAGCTATTTAAGTATTCTTCTTGTTCCGGTGTTAAAGTATCAATCTTAATACCCATAGACTCAAGTTTTAATTTAGCAATTTCAACATCAACACTTTCAGGAAGAGTGTAGAGTTTGTTTTCTAAATTACCTTTATTTTTAACCAAAAATTCCATACCCAAAGCTTGGTTTGCAAAACTCATATCCATAACTGAAGCCGGATGACCTTCTGCTGCTACCAGATTTACCAAACGACCTTCACAAAGAACATATACAGATTTACCGTTAGGCAATTTGTATTCATCAAGATGAGGTCTGATTCTCTTAATTTCTGTAGCTAAAGGTTTTAAATCCGGAACATTAACTTCATGATCAAAATGACCTGCATTACATAAAAATGCACCATCTTTCATTGTCATAATATGCTCAATATCAACAACATGTTTATCACCGGTTACGGTTAAGAAAATATCACCTTCTTTTGCAGCTTCAGCAATCGGCATAACTCTATAACCTTCCATTGCAGCCTCTAAAGCCTTAAGCGGATCTACTTCACAAACAATTACATTTGCACCAAGAGCTTTGGCTCTCATTGCACAACCTCTGCCACACCAACCATAGCCGGAAATAACAACCGTTTTACCTGCAATCAGAATATTTGCAGCTCTCATTATACCGTCCATAGCTGATTGACCTGTTCCGTAACGATTATCGTATAAATGTTTTGTTAAACTTGTATTAACACCTAAAGCCGGAAATCTTAGTTCACCTTGAGCTTCAAGAGCTTGTAACCTGATAATACCTGTTGTTGTTTCTTCTGTAGAACCGATAATATTTTTTGCCATTTCAGGACGTTCTGCATGCAAAGTCGCTACTATATCGCACCCGTCATCAATAATAATATCCGGATTGTGTTCCATTGCCATTCTCACATGGTTACGATAAGTTTCAACAGATTCACCTGCATAAGCTAAAACCGGTATATCCCAATATTTAACAAGCGCCGCAGCAACATCATCCTGTGTTGATAACGGATTTGAAGCAATAAGAATTGCATCAGCGCCACCTGCCTTCATTACTGTACACAAAGCTGCAGTTTCTTTTGTAACGTGTACACATGCTGATAATTTTAACCCTTTAAAAGGTTGCTCCTTAATAAATCTTTCTTCAATTTTTCTCAAAACAGGCATGTCTTTTAATGCCCATTCGATATTATTTTTACCTTGTTCTGCTAAATTAATATCTTTGATATCCGATTTAATTAATGTCGCTGTCATTTTCTACTCCTTCAAATTTGCAACGCTAACTTTATACTTATTATCATCTATAGAAACAATAGCCCATCTTAGAGGATTAACATTATGTTTCTTTAATTCAGTTTCAAAATATTCAACGGTTGGTTCAGCTTTAAAAGGAATTTCAACCGTTATGGATTCTACCTGCATCCTAAAACCTCATTAATTTAAATGATGATCAATAAAGATTATAATATATAAATAGCTATAATCAATATAATAAAGTTACAATTTTAATAAACACCCTATTGCAATAAAAGAAATAATATGAGATAATAAAGTTAAGGTGGAATTATTAAGTTAGTTTTTTAACCTTTGGTTGAGGATAGAGTTTGTTAAAGCTTATTTTCCTGCCGTTTTTGTATTACAAAACCCGAAAAAAAGGATGTTGTTTCACGTTTATGAGTGAATTTAGATTTAATTATGATTTCTTAAAGAAAAACGCGACTGCAGGAAGTTGGCGCCGTGGTTATGAAGTTTACCAAAAAGATTTAATATTAGAAGCTTATGCTGAGAAAAACTTTTACAAAGGTAAAGTTAAAGGAAATTATCAAGATTTTTACGTTACCGACTTGATTTTTAAAAAGAATAAAGTTGAAGCTCGTTGTAATTGTCCTTTAAAGGAAGAGTGGTGTAAACACTCAGTTGCAGTTGCTCTAAAAGCAATTGAAGAAGGTGCTTTTGATAAATTTGCACAAGAAAAATTTAATATAGAGCCTGATTTAAGCGATATTGTAGCACCTGAATTAACAGAACCTAAAGGAAACTACATTTTCCATTTCAATCCAAAGCGTCGCCAAAATTTCTTCTCTATTCTTGTTAGAGATAGGAATACTAACAAGATAGTTCGTTCGATAGAAACTATTTTAAGAGCACTTATCGAATTACAACGAACTGGCGAGAATTTTGAATTAAACGATGAACAAAAGGCAGAAATAGCACTTTTTCAAACACTTTTAAAGATTGCAAAGCAGGATAAAAAAGCCGGTTGGTATGATATTCCGATAACAAAATTTGCGCCGGTATTCCCATTAATGGCTGAACTAGAAGAAGTTCTTGACGAAAAAACTAAAGAACGGATTATGTTTACCGACAAAACTTGGGATTTGAATCTTGATGTTTCTACAACAAATGTGAATGGCGGAACAAATATTGTATTAGAATTATTTTGGACAAGACCGGATAAAGATGAAACTTACCCGTTTGAAGAAATAAAATATTTTTCACGACAAATTAAATGGGGTAGATATCAAAACTTAATATTCCCAATAAATATTGCAATGAACGAGCTTCCGCAAAGCATTATTAAATCAACATTTACGGATCTTAAGGATGCAGATGGCGGTAAATTTGTTTACGAAGAGTTACCGCATTTAAAAGAAATAATGAACGTTACAATAGCTGAAAACATTAGTAAATTACTGTTAGAACATCAGCCGCCGTTAAACATTGTAACGCTAGGAATTGATTATGACCAATCCTTAAAAGCTTCATTAGAATTTGATTATTCAGGCGTAAGAGTACCATACTCAAAAACCAATGATAAATCACCATACTTGTCTGTTAAATCTAAAGAAGAAGACTTAGTATATTGGATAAAACGTGATTATCAACACGAGCAATTAGCATACAATATGCTACTGGCTTGTAAATTTGTACCGATGCAAACAAACAACTTGGCACTGGAAAAAGAAAACGCCATTGATTTTTACAATTATTACATCCAACAAGCAGGTGAAGGTTGGAAATTTGAAGAACGTGATGATATGAACTTCTTTAAATTACTTAAAGAACCGTTCAGAATGTGTGCTAAAATAGATTTCTCTGAAGAATCTGTTGATAGTATGGAAATTCAAATCTATGGTCAAGTAGGCGAAGAGATTATTAACTTCGACGACATATACGAAACAATCCAAAGCGGTGAAAAATATTCAAGAGTTCGAAGTTTAGGGTTTGTTGAGTATCCGGCACAGAATATTTATCAAATAATGCGTTCATTTAACTCTTTTGACGCATACAGAAATAATGACAACACGTTTTTAGTAAAAACATATCGTGTAGGTTTGATTACAGAACTTCAAAACCAAGGTTTTGAGCTTGTAATGAGCGATAAATTTAAAAAATTCTGGGAACAAATTTCCACCTTCTCTACAACATCAGAAGGTATTGATTTGCCTAAAGGTGTTAATGCTGAATTTCGTGAATACCAAATTAAAGGCTTTAATTGGCTTTGGTTTATGTATCAATACGGCTTAAATGGTATATTGGCAGATGATATGGGGTTGGGTAAAACACTGCAAGCTTTAGCTTTATTACAGAAAGCTAAAGAAGTTGACGGACCTGAACCAACTTTGGTTATTGCACCAACTACTGTTGTATTTAACTGGGAAGCTGAAATTCAAAAATTCACACCGGAGCTATCTTGCCTTAAAATTTCCGGTGCTGACAGGAAAACTTTATTCAAAGAAATTCCAAACCACGATATTATTATTACGAGTTATGCACTGGTTAGACGTGATATAGCTAAATTAAAAAAATATAAATTCAGATATGTAATCTTGGATGAATCTCAAAACATCAAGAACGCAATATCTCAAACAGCACAAGCTGTTAAAGAATTAGTTTCTGACCATAAACTGGCTTTATCAGGTACACCTATTGAAAATAAACTTGAAGAACTTTGGTCAGTTTTCGACTTCTTGATGCCGGGCTTCTTGTTTAATGTTGCAGAATTTAACTATAGATACGTAACACCAATAATGGAAAGACAAGATAAGACCGTTGAAAAACGTTTAAAACTACAAATCTTCCCATTCATCTTAAGACGTATGAAACGAGATGTAGCAAAAGACTTGCCGGATAAAGTTGAAAATATGGCATATTGTGAACTTACAGATGAACAAAGAGATTTCTACTTAGAAGTTCTGGATAGCACTAAAGAAGAATTGTTCAAGAGTATTGAACTTAACGGGCTTGAAAAGAGCAGAATGTCTATATTCTCAGCATTACTTAGACTTAGACAAATTTGTTGTCATCCTAAATTATACGATAAAGAACATGTTAAAGGTGTTATCCAATCAGGTAAGTTTGAATATCTGAAGGGTATGCTTGAACAAATTATTCAAGAAAAACACAGAGTATTGCTATTCAGCCAATTTGTAGACATGCTTGATATCATTAAAGGTTGGTTAGAACGCTCCGGAATACCTTATGAATACTTAACAGGTAAGACAAAAGATAGACAAAAAGCTGTTGAAAACTTTAATAATAATCCGAATATTCCAATATTCTTAATAAGTTTGAAAGCCGGCGGTACCGGATTAAACTTAACCGGTGCTGATTACGTAATTCACTATGACCCATGGTGGAACCCTGCAGTAGAAGATCAAGCTACTGACCGTGCTTATCGTATCGGTCAAACTAAAAAAGTATTCGTTTATAGACTTATTACTAAAAATACTGTTGAAGAAAAAATTCAAAAGATTAAAGGTAGAAAACGAGATCTTGTAGACAGCGTAGTTTCTATCGATAGAAATATCGTTAAATCTTTAACAATGGAAGACATTAAAGATATCTTCTCAGCTGATTAACCTTATTTTTCTTGTTACCTCAAAACTCACATTTTGATTATTTTATATTGTGCCCGTATTTAGATTGTTAAGTTTTGTTACAATATAAATAAAAAAAAGGCAATTAAGAGAAATAAAAATACTTTATATTAATGTAAGGTAAAAGGTTAACAATTTTATTGTAGGAGGTCGAAATGTCTACCAATGACATCTCACTAGGAACAGGGTTAGGCACTCTGGGATTAAATTCACCGGGCATGTATAGTTCATATGCCGGAATAGCTCCATATTCATTAAGTTTTGGAGGTTTGGGATCATTAGGTGCTATGGGTGCTATGGGCACACTAGGTACTTTAGGAACAATGGGGACTATGGGATACAACCCAATGTTGATGGGTATGTATAATCCAGTGTATTACAGTCAGTTAATGAACCAAATGGAAACAAACCAAGCTCACCATTCTGCTGATATGCAAGCTTTAACTTTACAAAATGAACTCCGTGCCTACCAAAATACAGATAATGCTACAATAAATAAAATTGTTACAAATGCAAGCGTACAACAAAATATTACAAACCTATATAATGCTGTTCAAAGCAAAAATCTAGACGGTATTTGTGATGCATTTGATAATTTAAAAATGCAAATTCTTTCAACTTATGGTGCTAATATTGCAGCAAGAGGTGATAAAGAAAATGCAGATAAAGCGGCTACAAGAATTATAGAAACACTATACAGAAGTATGACTAATAGCGACTTAAGAACAGATATTGCTAAATGTGGTGAAAAAGCTGCAACAAATGGTTTTATGCAAGGATTTCGTCCTGGACATCACGACAGATATGTTGATGAAACACTGCATCATTGCTTTGGTTCTTCAATAGATAGAAAACAATCTAAAGATGAACAACAAGAACTTGGTAGATATGTCGGTAAAGCCGCTAGGGTAGTTGAAAAAAGTGCAATCGGTGCCGGTATAGGTGCGGCTGGCTATACAGCTCTTTGGGGATTAAGTAACTTAATTCCATTTATAAGTCCTAAATTTAACTTTAAAGCAATGGCAAGATTTGGTAAAATTGGCGGTTTAGCAGCTGCAGGGATTTCAATTTACAACTTGTTCGCTAAAGACAAAGTTAATCTTGGTCCGATTACAACATAACTTATTTTCAATAAAAAAACCTGTTCATTTTGAACAGGTTTTTCTTTATTCTAAACTTTACGTTTACGAGCTGCTTCTGATTTGCGTTTTCTTTTAACGCTAGGCTTTTCATATCTTTCACGTTTCTTTACTTCAGAAAGAATACCAGCTTTTTGGATTTTCTTTTTGAATCTACGTAAAGCGCTTTCGATACTTTCGTTTTCGCCTACTTTAACTTCTGCCATCGTATATTCACCACCTTTATTAGCTTCATTGTACAAAAACATAATAAAACAAACAGTTTCAGATTGCAAGCATAGCTTAATTAAGCTTGCCAAGGCGATTTAGAGGCCAGAAGGTAAAGACAGCTCTACCAATAAATCTGTCTTTCGATAAAGTCCCCCAAAAACGGCTATCTTGAGAGTTTCCTCTATTATCACCCATCATAAAATATTCACCCTCAGGAATAATAAATGGCCCGCAATACATATTATCATAACATTTGTGATAATCGTATTCGCTCATGATATATTCTTCACTTAAGCGTTTATCGTTAATATAAACGTGGTGAGCACCTTTTTCATCAGCTTTAATTTCAAATTTTTCTCCGGGTAAACCAATAACTCTTTTAATATAAGCTACGTCCTTGCAGAAAAAACCGGTTAAGCGACTAAAGACTGCAAGAGGAGAATATTTTAATTCCACAAATGGTGGATAAAATATCATAATATCGCCTCGTTTTGGTTCATTTTCAAAATTTTGATTTTTTATGATATTAGGGAATTTAGTTAATTTCTCAACGACAATACGATCACCTTCTATCAAGGTTGGTTTCATCGAGCCTGAAGGAATCCAGCGTAATTCCGCTATAAAAAATCTGATAATTATAACGGCTACAACAACAAAAATTATTGTATCAATTGTTTCTTTAAACTCAGCTTTAAATTTTTCTTTATCAATCATAATTCTTTAACCAAACTCTCTAATTCTTCTTTATAAATATTATTAGAAAAATCTTCTAAAATCCTAAACATTTTCTCCTTGTAATTATCTAATAATAACGTTGTTTTTTCAATACCTAAAACATCTATTGCAGTAAGAATTCCATTCTGTTTATCAAGAGCAGCAGATACCTTGTTTAAATCGTTTTTTATTTGAAAACATACACCATATAAATCGCCAAAATATTCAGCTGTTCTTAAATCAATATTTAAAAGCAAAGCACAACTTTTAAAAACAGAAGAAAATAATATTGCTGTTTTATTTCTGCAAATTTCAATATATTCATCTTCTGTTGGCAATTTTGTTCTTAAAAAGAATTGCTGAATTTCTGCCTCACACATTTTTTTTATACAGTCTTTAAAAAGCCTTATTATTTCTATATTTTCAATGTCTAATAATTTTTCCACAGCTAATGCTGTTAAATAATCACCTGACAATATCGAAATTTTAGGCGTATGTTTGTTTGATATAGTTGTTTTTCCACGTCTTAAAGTAGCATTATCCAAAACATCATCGTGTAATAAAGAAGCATTGTGAATAATTTCTCCAACCGCTAATATTTTACAAATTTCATTTGTAATTACAACATTTTGAGATTTTAAATACAAAAGACAAAGAGTTGAACGTATAAACTTTGAACCGGATGAAACGAAATCTTTTAAATTTTCATCCGGCAGCGGATCTGTAAAACCCTCAACCATTATATTTTTTACAATCTCAAGCTCTTTATCTATAATTTTCATAAAAAAATCTTATCACAAATATTGACTTATGTAATCAGACAAACGGGGCGAAAATGCTTTGCATTTTCGCCCCGTTCAACACATGAGTTTTATAAACTCGCACCCCTAATCAACCAACTTGCACAAAATGAAGTTGTTTCTATATTATTCATCTCTTTTTCCTATCTTAAATCAAATTCAACGCAATACTTGGCAACTGGTTAGCTGTTGACAACAATGTTGCTGAAGCTTGTTGCAAGATTTGTTGTTGAATATAAGTAGAAGATTCAGATGCAATATCAGTATCTCTCAATGTAGATAATGATGATGTTAAGTTTTGAGATTGTACATCTAATGCAGTGATAGCAGATTCAACCCTGTTTTGAGCTGCACCAATCTTAGTTGCTCTTTCTGAAATTTCATTAATTGCTTCATCAATAAATTTCAACATATTATTTGCTTCACAGCCTTCTGTACTTTGTAATATGAAGGTTGCTTTTTCATCTTCTTCATTATATGTATCTAGAACTAAACCTGAACATGCAGCTGCAAGCATTTCCATGCCGGCTTTATCATTAAGGTTTGTACTTGCTGATACAGAAGCACCTTTAGCAGAAGATAATATACTGGATAAGTCAGTATAACTAGGAATATTAGCAAATAATCCGCTTACGCTGGCATCAGAGAAACATCTAACATGTAAATTTATTATTGAATTATCTTCTGCATATAAACCTACTTGAAGATTAATACCGTTAGCTGTCATACCTACATCCGGTCCTCCTTCTTGATATGACATTAATTTGATACCATTAAATTCACTGTTTGCAGAAATACGTGAAATTTCTTGTAATCTCGCATAAACTTCTGCTTGAATTGATTTTAATGATGCTGAACCATAAGTTCCGTTTGCAGCTTGTTCTGTCAAATCTCTTACACGTTGTAAGTGGCTTGTTAATAGTGAGTAAGTTTCTTCTGCTGTTGTTAACAAGTCCATACCGGTTGCTGCGTTATTTGCCGCAACATCAAGTGAACTGATTTGAGTTTCCCATTTGTTAGCAATTGAATAACCTGCAGCGTTGTCTTTTGAATGGTTAATCTTGTAACCTGTAGACATTCTTTCTAGCGATGAATTCATGCTAGTAGTCGCATTGTTCAAACTTCTCTGCGCAATAAGAGATGATAAGTTTGTGTTGATTGTGAGTGCCATTTTTTGATCTCCTTTCTTGATACGTACTTAATACACTCTAGCCCCCTGTTCCTTAGGCGGCATTTTAAGGTAATGTTGCATAAGCAACACCCAGTTATCGGCATCTTTGACCGATTGTATACTCTCTTTCTTCTTTAATATGTACTTTCCTTGTACTGATAAACGGACGCTCTTGTCTTCACCTTTTTATAAACGATTCACCTACACATTTTCACAAGATATACTTCTCATCCATCGAGAATCTTGCAAAAAACTTACATTCCTTGTAGTTGTTTATCAGATTTGTGATATATACTTCTTATACTTACATTATTGCAACAATAGATAAATAAAGTAAACTCTTTTGAATTATTTTTTTACAAATATTAATTAAACTTAAAATTTGTTTACAAAAGAATACCCAAAAGGCAATTATTTAAACAATAAATACTTTATATATACAAGGAGAGCTAACTATGGTCGAAGCAGCAAATTATAAACTAGGTGAAACCGTAATATTAAACACCGGTGAAAAAGCTACAGTTGAATTCTCCGGATATTTTAACGATTATTTAACTGTTGAAGTTAATGGTGAAACTAGACGAGTTCATAAAAACGACCTTTTCGGAATGAATAATAATTTATCAACAGAGCATTTGGATAATCAGCTTACTTTTGAACAGAAATGGTTTAAGCATTATCAAGATAGGATTGCAGAAAATAAAGAAATACTGAAAACAAACGAAGAAGTTATAAAACTTAAATCTTCTCTACTAGAGTCAATACTATCAGCATTTGGTGTAGAAAATTTAAAGGATATAACAAATACCAGTGCCTATAATACAGCAAAAGGTTATGCTGAAAATTTATCCGATTTAAAAAAATCAACTCGTAGTGCAAAAAACCAAATATATTATTGTGCTCATAGAGCGTTTGATTTCGCTTTAGATATGGGTGAGACAAAGAATATGATTGCATTGTTTAAAAAAGTTGTTACTAGAAATTAGTCCAAATGTTTAATAGTTAAAAAAGATAATTCAAGTAATACTCCTAAAACAAGGAGTATTATTTTTATGAAAATGTTAATGTTTGATTATAGAGAGTCTGAAAGCGAATTTTTTGAAAAAAACGATTTTCCGGACTTTGATATAACTTTTATCAAAGAACCGTTAAATGAGATGACAAATTTAACAGACGAACAATATGAGGAAACTGATATTATAAGTGTGTTCATTAATTCATCTGTAACAGAAGAAGTTATAAAAAAGTTTAAAAATCTAAGAATTATAGCTACTCGTTCAACGGGATATAATCATATAGATTTAAAAACTTGTACACAAAATAATATTGCAGTATTTAATGTTGAACAATACGGTAGAGCTGCAGTAGCAGAATATACAATAGGTTTAATAATAAATTTAGTCAGAAATATTCTTCCTGCATATTTAGATGTTCAAAAAAATCTTGTAAATCATCCAAAGTACGAAGGTCGTAATTTGTCAGCTTTAACACTCGGAATAGTTGGTTGTGGATCTATTGGCGCTGCAGTTGCAAAAATAGCCAAATCATTTGGGATGAAAGTCTTAACGTATTCCTATATGAAAAACAGCGATGTTAATGACATACTAGAATACGTATCTTTAGACGAATTATTATCAAATTCAGACATTATCACGCTTCATATTCCATACACTAAAGATACATATCATTTTTTAGGAAAGAATGAGTTTAATAAAATTAAAGACGGTACGTACATAATCAACACAGCACGAGGCGAACTAATTGATTTAGTTGCACTTTACGAAAACATGTTAAACGGAAAAATTAAAGGTGCAGCATTAGATGTTTTAGAATGTGAATACAAGGTTTTGTATGACGAAATACTAAACAATTCAAACGAAATAGATCAAAAGTGCATTACAAGTGCTTTTGCTACACAAAAACTTTTGGGAATGAATAATGTTATTATTACTCCTCATATAGCTTACAACACTAAAGAGTCAGTAGAAACACTTTTAGAAAATACTTTTAACAATATTCGTGATTATATAAAAGGTGAGCACCACTTGAGGGTTTGCTAAATATACTTTTTATTAATTAATTCATCCGGCATAAATTGTTGATATTCATCAGGATGATCATGAGAATATTTATAACCTTCGCCAAATCCGTATTTTTTTGCATCAGCATAATGTGCATCACGTAAATGCATTGGCGGTGAGAAATCTAAACCACTTTCGATATCTGCCAGAGCTGAATCAATAGCCATAATAACTTTATTTGATTTTGGAGCATTCGCTACATAAACCACGGCATTAGCCAAAGGAATTCTTCCTTCCGGTAAACCGATTAATTCAACGGCTTTATATGCATTTATAGCAATATTCATTGCATTTGGATCTGCTAATCCAACATCTTCTGCTGCACAAACAATTAAACGTCTTGCAATAAACCTTGGGTCTTCCCCTGCTGATATCATTTTTGCCAAATAATAAATTGCAGCATTTGCATCAGAACCTCTTAAACTTTTTTGAAAAGCTGACGCACAGTCATAATGCTCTTGAGTTGAATATCTTGTATTACGTCTTTGAGTAATGCTTTCTAAAATATCAATAGTTAATAATCGGGTATCATTTGAAAAATTACTTGCAAAATAAGAGTTTTCAACAAGGTTTAAAGCACACCTTGCATCACCTCTTGCATTATTCACAATAAACTTTATAACATCATCTTCATACTGAATAGGTTGATAATTTTTCTCTAAATACTCAAATCCTTTATTTATTATCTTTGACATACTTACATCATTAATAGGGTTTAAGCGTATAACCTGAACTCTTGAAAGTAATGCCGGTACAACTTGAAAAGACGGATTTTCTGTTGTCGAGCCGATTAAAAATAGCGTACCGTTTTCAAGGTGTGGTAAGAGCGCATCTTGTTGAGTTTTTGAGTATCTGTGGATTTCATCTATAAATAAAATAGTTTTTTGTCCTACTCTTAATGCTTCTCTGGCTTTTTCAACAGTTTCTTTAATTTCTTTAACTCCTGAAGTTACGGCAGATAACTCAATAAACTGAGCGTTTACCTTCCCTGCAATTAGCCTTGCTAAAGTCGTTTTTCCGCACCCAGGTGTTCCCCAAAAAATCAAGGAAAACAAACGCTGTGTTTTTAACAGATTTAATAACGGAGAATTTGGTGCAACAACATTTGATTGACCTAAAAAATCATCCAAAGTCTTTGGACGTAAAATTTCTGCCAACGGAATTTGTTTATTCATATCCTCTAACTGCGTAAATAAATCCATAAAAACATTTTAGCACAAAGCTAATTTCTTGTATTACAATATAATTATGAAAATAAAAATCATCGCATTAGGTAAAATTAAAGAAAAATTTTTAAAAGACGGCATTGAAGAATTTTTAAAACGCTTAACCTCATATGCTACTGTTGAGGTTGTTGAACTCGTACCAATTGAGATTAGAGATGAGAATTTAACAGCAAAAGCACTGGAACAAGAAGGCTTAAAGATATTAGATAACATTAAACAAGATTCATACGTCATAACTCTTGAAATTCAAGGAAAACAATTATCTTCTGAAGAATTTGCTCAAAAAATAAATGAAATATCGATTTCCGGAATTAATGAGCTTGTTTTTGTAATAGGTTCGTCTTGCGGAATATCACCAATCGTATCACAAAGAGCAAACTTTAAACTAAGTATATCTAAAATGACTTTTTTACATCAATTTGCAAGATTATTATTAATCGAACAAATTTATCGAGCTTTTAAAATCTTAAAAAAAGAAACTTACCACAAATAAAACTTCTTTTTACCAACTTTATCATTACAAAAAGTATGGTGCCGACAAAGAGACTTGAACTCTTGACCTATCCATTACGAATGGATTGCTCTACCAACTGAGCTATATCGGCAACCGCTAACTTTTGACTAATTAAATTTTACTTAATTGTATTCAGTAAGGTGTTTACAATCTTGATATTAAAGCTTCTGTAAACTCTTTACACCCCACATTACCACCAATATCTGCTGTTTTAATATTAGCTTCGAGAGTTGCAAACAAAGCTTTTCTTATTCGTTCTCCAGCTTCACGTTCATCGATATAATTAAGCATCTCAATAGCAGACATCAACATCGCTGTTGGGTTAGCCTTATTTTGACCGGCAATATCGGGCGCTGAACCGTGTACCGGTTCAAAAACAGCATAATCTTTACCTATATTAGCCCCTAAAGCTATACCCAACCCGCCTATCAAACCGGCACAAAGGTCGGAAACAATATCGCCGTAAAGGTTTGGCAACAACAATACGTCAAATTGATTTGGATTTTGGACTAATTGCATACAGCAATTATCAACCAAAATTTCTCTAAAGCTAATTTGCGGATATTTTTGGGCAATATTTCTGGCTGAATCTAAAAACAAACCGTCAGATAATTTACAAATATTTGCTTTGGTAACAACACAAACTTCTTTGCGATTATTTTTAACTGCATAATCAAAAGCAAATTCTGCAATACGTTCTGAAGCGAAGCGGGTAATTCTTTTAATACTTTCTGCAGCATCTTCATCAATTTGACGTTCAATTCCCGCATAAAGATCCTCAGTATTTTCCCTTACAACCACAATATCAACGTTGTCATAACGAGTTTTAATACCGGGTAAGTTATAACAAGGACGTAAGTTTGAATACAAATCCAACTCTTTTCTCAACTGTACGTTAACAGAACGAAATCCTTTACCAATAGGAGTTGTAACCGGTGATTTTAATGCAACCTTGTTAGCTTTAACTGAATCAATCACCCTTTGCGGAAGCGGTGAGCCTTCAGTTTCTGCAACATCAGCACCTGCTGTCTGAACATCCCAATCGATTTCCACACCGGCTGCTTGAATTATTTTAACAACAGCTTCTGAGATTTCAGGTCCAATACCATCACCTTTTATTAATGTTACTCTTTTCATACTTTATCCTTAATTTTAAATACTATAACTATCCAAATACTTAAGCTTTAACAGAGGATTTTTGCTCAATATAAGCCATCAAACCTTTTGTTAATTGATCCGGACAGCTTGTAGGTCTGCTACCGCAAGGAATACCTTGCAATTTACTTATCACCTCTTCAACCTGCCAACCTTTTACAAGCATTCTTATTCCGGTTAAGTTTCCAGCGCAACCGCCTACAAATTCAACATCTTCAATTACATTATCTTTAATAAGAATTTGCATCATCTTACTGCAAACACCTTTAGGCTGATATTGAACTACATCAACACCATTTACTTCTTTTATATTAATATCGCTCATAATAATACTCCTCCATATAACATTTAATCTGTTACTACATTATATCATATCGTATAAAAATATTTCAAATAATATTATGCACCCTGAGTATCAGATAGAGCATTTCCTAAATTATATGTTTTATAGATATTTGAATATAGTTTGGCTGCTTCTGCCGCATTAGATTTTTTAGAATATTCCAAAAGTGCATTTATACCTTTAGAATTTATTACACCATCAGCTTTCATCGGATCTGTTGTTCCCTTACTTAAAACATCCGCTGCAACAATATTTGAAGCGTATTCCGTAACATCAATATTTCCGTCTTTGTTTATATCAATAGGCTCTGCTGTTAAATTATTACTCATCAAATATCTTTGTTCAAATTCTTTAACTGACATCTGCTTAACTTGCCCCATTTCTTCATAAGCAGTACCTAAAAGAGCTCTGGTATTCATAACCGAATTTGGCAAATATCTGTATTCATATTCAAGTGGTGGAAGGTTACTTAAATATTTATCATTATCCTCTATAAATTCTTCTAACTTATCAATATTTTTCTCTACCGCATCTGCAGTTTGAGAGAAATCTAAAATCGGTGCCGGTTTTGAATTGTAATTTGAAATAATTTTTTCTATCGCAACTTGATGATTAGAAACAACATTTCTGCCGTAACGTTCGGAATCATCCTTTATAACACCGTCATATTTACCATTGGAACCTGTTATCTGAAAAGACATAGAACCTCCACTAACACACATATATTATATAAAACCTTTGAATGAAAAAATATTGCCTAATCGGTTATTATCTTTACAAAAGTTAACCTATTTTTTTAAACTATAATCCGCAATTTGTTTATATTTCAACTAATACTAAATATGAAGTATCTTTTTCATATTCATATATTATCTTAGCATTATTTTTTATCCAGTTCTTTAACCAAGGTATTACCGGCTTTTTGACATAATCATTTGGATAATAAAACCAATAACTATTACCTTTAGGTAAAATTTTCAAAACACTGTAATACCATTCTTCACCATAATCACTAAGATTAATTCGTACTAATTTTATGTCCTTATTCAAGAATTTATAATAATTACCATAAAAAACAAGCTCTGACAAAGACGCATCGTTATAAACTATTAATTCATGCCCCTTATAATGTTTAATTAATTCTTGCATCGTACTTCTGGGATCTTTCCTTTTAAAAATTGGATTATAAGGAATATTTTTTATGTAATTAAAACCATAACCGGAAAGAAATACTAACATACTTGACATTAATATAGTACTAATTAATTTATTTTTCTTAAAATCTATGACAAAAGAATACAAAACAAATACTATTAATATAGGTATTAAATATAACGAAACCCTTTCTTTTATCGGATATATGTGCAAAAACGAAGCAATTCCAACAAATAAGAGCGATATGTTAAGTAATTGGTCAATAGATTTATTTCGTTTATACGCAATATAAATACCTATTAAAAATAATAATAAAGGTATAACCGCATATTTGCATGCAGTAAAAACAAACTCAAAATTATTTAATAAGAGATTAACATTTTTAGACAAATTAAACCCTAAAAAACCTGGTGCCCACATATCAAAATAAGTTCCGAGCATAATCTCTTTGGCAGGTTTTAAGGTATAAATATAATACAAAGCGTTCGCAATTAACATCGGAACACTTACTAACACTAACAATAATCGTTTTTGAGAATATTTAATAAAATTAAAAAGCAGAAAAGCACCTATAACAAACATCGTTGGTAGGGATATAAATGGAAAAATCAACAACATTAATGCAATCGCAAAACATTTTTTCTTATTACCACTTAAATCTATTATATTTATTTTACTAAACATCAAAAATGATAAAATAATCATTAAAACATCTGATGAATACTGCTTAAACTCTTGTGCGTAATATATAAGTTGAAAATTAAATGAAAATAAAAATGTACCGACTAAAATACAAAGCTTATTACTAAAAATTTTATCTAACAGCAAGTAAAAGAAAAAGATTGCTAATATTGAAGATAAACAAGGAATAAATCGAAGAGCATATTCAGGATAATTTGGAAATAAGTTAAATATATATTTTGAAATTATCATAAATATAGGCGGTGCCGATTGAATTAAATCTAACACCCCAAAATATGAAATATAACCTTTACCTAATATATTGCTAGCTAAAGAGCATTCGTCATGCCAAAAAGGTCTATTAAAAAAATACACGTCTAATCTTAGAAACATGCCAAACAGCATGATAATCCCAAGCAACGAATAAAACAAAGCTTTTCTATTTATTTGTTCTATCTTCATAAAATCTCCCACTCCAATACGGTTTATTATACAAAAAAAAGAAACTTATTACAATGTTCTACTGATAAACAACAAAATTAACCTCAAGTTTTAGTTATGTTATAATTAAAACGAAAGAGGGTTTATGATTATATTTTTAGGTAAATGTGTTCAAAATTTATTCGCAAGTTTGAAATATACATTTTCAGGCAATACCCGTTTCTGCTCTGTTATATCACAAGCAGCAGCAATAAGTTATGATTCACTAATAATATCACTGGTTATAGTTTTTGTATCTGCTGCTGTTATAGCTATACAAGTTTCTAAACAATTTTTAATGACAGGTGCTGAAGCATACGTTGGCGGTTCAATTGCAATCGTTATGATAAGAGAAATTGCCCCCGGCTTTGTCGCTTTAGCAATAGGTGCCAGAGCAGGAACTGCAATATCTGCTGAAATTGCAAACATGCAAGTTACATCCCAAGTTGATGCAATAAAAACATTAAAAATAGATCCTGTCGGATATTATTTTTCACCAAGAATAATCGCTTCCGCAATTACTGTACCAATGGTAGTATTAATCGCTGAACTTATAGGCATTTTAGGCGGATTAGTAGTATCACACGCAACAATAGGGCTACATCCTGCAAGATATATTAATTCTGTATGGCTATGGTTAAGCACAAAAGATATTTATATTAGTTTACTCAAAGCTTTTATTTTCGGAATTTTAATAGCTCTTGTTTGTGCAACACAAGGTTATGAAACCAAAGGTGGCGCCAAAGATGTTGGCATATCAACAACAAAAGCTGCGGTATTATCAACGGTTTATATGCTCATTGCAGATTTTATTATTAACTTAATTTTCTATTTGTAAATTTTTCTCTTGTCATCTTCGGGGGTAAATGGGTAAAGGGGTAAAGGGGTAAAGGTAACCAGTCTGTTGGTAGCACCTACCAGCTTGCCGTCATCCTCAAAACGTCAGTTTTGGGGATCCAGCCAGTGTTAAAAAATATAAATAAAAATACAGTCTCTATAATTCTTTAATTAGCTGGATTCCCGCACTGTCGTGTGAGAATGACGGAATAAGGTTGGATTCCCTGCACAAACACTGAAAACTGTATGTATTAACGAATTGTTTGACACATATAAGAATGACGTAATTAAAAAAGGCGGATTTTTCAATTTGAAAAATCCGCCTTAAACCATTTAAGTTATTAATTAAACTGAAGCTAAAGCTGTAGCTTGATTAACAACATTTTGAAGAGCTTCTAAAGCATCAGCAGGTAATCTATCGATACCGGCTTTTTCTGTTTCTCTAGATTGAACAAATTGAATTCTGTCGTTCATACGAGCAACAAATTCAGATGCATATTCTTTATTAGAGAATGAAGCGTCAAAACCTTCAACATCCATAATTTCGATATCTGAGAAGTTTTCCCATTTATGGAAGTTTGCAGTTTTACCAACAATTGCCTCAATAATACCTAAAGTATGTTTAGGTTGAACTTTTGTACCCATAAATTCACCAGTGTTCAAGATATAGCAATCTACACCGTCTTCAATAAGTTGTTTGAATCTTGTGTAGTCAGTTGCTAGAGGATAAACTCTGAATGGGTTAGCATAAGGTTCAACAACCAATGCGTTAGGGTCAACACCTGCTGCAAGTCTTTCTGCAGAAGAACGTTTTGTTGCTAAAGTTGCACCCATAGCTGAACCTAAAGCAGCTCCTGAAAGTTTTAATACTGGAGGAATTGTAGGATCTTTCATTAACCAGAAAATAGCATTGATAGGTTCATTAATTCTATCAACTCTGTTTGGCGACCATAATTTAGATTTTACAGCACGACCGTTACCATTTCTGATATCTTCTGTAACAGAAACAACTTTACCGTCAGCAAGAGCAATAGCACCGTTGTTTTGTTGAGTTAAGATGTATTTGTTATCATCACAACCGATTGGATAATCTGCTGTCTTATCGAAGTATGCAGGTTCTAATGCGATTGTATATTTGTCTTCAACATTGATAATGAACGCATCATCGTGAAGAACTGTAATATCAAATTTACCACCGTGTTTAGCGTGAGTAATAGTTGATTTACCTGAACCTGAAAGACCAAATACAGCAACTTGGAAAGAACCTTCAGGAAGGTTATATCTTTTCATACCACCGTGGCAAGATGCATAACCGTTTCTAGCAGCTGAACCCCAAGCCAAAGTTAAAGTACCTTTTTTGTGTTCACCAAAATATCTCATACCCAAGATAGCAGCACAGTTGTGTTCAGGATCAAAGAATGTCAAACCATAAGGGAAATCAGGGTGTGTCCAATCAGGATCTGAATAAACATAGATATCACCTTCGTTGTATAATTTTGATTCGCTATACATTCTAGCATATTCTTCATTTATGTATTGGAAGTTTAATAACCAAGAATACATAACATTTTCAAAACCTTCAGGAATTAATAAGTGTGCTTTGATCATGAAATCATTATCAAGACCTACTACTGCTTCGGTTTTGTACATTAATTTATCACGTGATGAATAAATAGCTTCACGAATAATTGGTAATAAAGTTTTTAAATCACAAGTTGGTTCACCAACAATTTTTCTTGCAGCTGCACAACGTCCAACTACAGTACCGTCATTGAATAACAATTGGTTTGCACCAGCAGGTAAACCTAATTTTTCAGGTTCAAAAACAGGCATGCCTGTTAATTCAATTGTACCTGATGACATTTTTGCGAGTTTGTAAGCTTCTGCTACAGATTTAACTTCTTCAACATTATTGCCGAAGAAAGGCGCTGTAATTGTAGCACGAGCAGCTGACATTAACTCTTTTAATTCTTCTGAATTTGTGAAAAATTCAACTGTACTCATAATTTTTCTCCTTCTTTTAATGAATTATAAGTGTAGTTAATACCCTTATTATGTACTATACAAGGTTAATTATACCTTAAAATCATTTTCATTTCAACATTATTTGATGTATTTTTTGTTAAATTATTTGCATTTTTATCATAAAATTGATAATCATAAGTAAATATGATATTATATAACAGCACAGCATATGGAGAGCGTATTTTGCCTAGCAACTTACCCAATGAAAAAACATACAACAAAATTAGTGAATGGTTGATTGAATACCATTCCACTGAGGAGTTGCGTAAAAAAATGAAATGCAAGGCAAGAATTGTGGCTCAAATGATACCGGTCGTGAAAAAAATTGCAAGAACAATCGCCAGACGTGCAAACGACCCTATAGATGATTTGGTTCAAGCCGGTTGTATCGGATTATTAAAAGCTATTGATAATTTTAGTCCCGAAAAAAATGATAATTTCAAGGTTTACGCCGGTTATCTGATAATTGGTGAAATGAAACATTATTTACGGGATAAACTAAACACAATAAGAGTTCCACGGCATATTCAAGAATTATGCATCCGTATAAACAATTTTACTCAAACACTCACTGCTGAAGAAGTTGATCAATTAACTTCAGATGATGTAGCATATGCTCTGCAAATACCGACAAAATCAGTCGACTTTGCTATGCAAATTGACAGACGACGCGCAACAATATCGTTAGAAGAAGTTTACAAATCAGAAAATAATAAAACACTTAGTTATGAAGAGATTTTGTCTGACAATAATTTTAAGGAAGCATCTGAATATGAAGATGCACGTATTATTTTCGACGAGATTTTGGGTCAACTTCCGGACGAAGAAAAAGTGCTTGTAGACATGTATTACAAACTTGATATGTCGCAAAAAGAAATTGCTGTAGCTCTGCAAATTACACAAATGGGTGTTTCCAGAAAACTTAGAAAAGCTTTCAACACCATAGCTGAAATCATGGCTCAAAAAGAGATGAGCAGACTTGATAAAGAAAAAGCCGGAGATAATTAATGGAAGAATTTATGGGTTATTATTACCTATTTTGGGTTTGTATATTTGGACTTTGTTTAGGCAGTTTTTATAATGTAGTTATCTTACGTTCACTTTCTGATGAAAGCATCATTTTCCCACCTTCTAAATGCCCAAAATGTCAAAACAAACTAAAAGCATGGCATAACATTCCTATTCTTTCATATATATTACTTAGAGGGAAATGCGCTTATTGCAAAGAAAAAATCAGTATTCAATACCCAATTATTGAATTTATTACAATGTGCCTTTTTGCATTTACATATATTAAATTCGGACTTACTTGGCAAGCTCTTTTGGGAATAATTCTATCTTCCTGTTTACTTATAATGACTGTTACTGATATAAAAGAACAACTGGTTGATTGTAACATTGCAATTGGTCTTTCAATTATCGGGCTTGTGTATAATTGGCTAGTTAACGGTACACCGGTTGATTCAATTTTAGGCTTACTGGCAGGCGCACTTATAATGGAATTATTGGCTAGATTTGGTTACTTAATAGCTAAAAAACGAGCTTTTGGTGAAGCCGATACATATGTAGCCGGTGCACTTGGTGCTTGCTTTGGTGTAAACGGTTTATTGACAGTATTAGCATATTCACTTATAGCATCGATGTTTTTTATACTGCCTATGTTCTTATACAAACAGTACAAACTGAACAATAAATTTACTTGTATTACATTTATATTATTCACCTTATCATTATTGGTATTTAAATTTTATTTCCAAAACTTTATTATGCTAAGTTTAGTTGCAATTATAGGTTTAACACTTTGCTATTCCATTCTCAAAGGAATTAAAGAAGAAACGACAAGCACTTATCTACCTTTAGTTCCGGCTTTTACGCTAGGTGCTTTGTACTATTTTTTCTTTTAGGCTAAAATTATTACATGCTTAATTGTGTATCATATCCAAATTGTAATAGAAACTATTGTGTGTTTGATGAAAAACGTATCTCTGATAAAAAAGATTTACAAGTTATCAAATCAGAACTTGATAATCCAAAATCAAGTCAAGAAGTGCTGGAAAGTTTATATGCTTTAAACATTATGATAGACGAAGGCACAGACATTAAAGAAATAAATGATAAACTTTACCCAAGTTTATCAAAATACAATCAAACAAAAGACCCTAATTTACAAGTCTTTTTAGCCGGAATTTATCGCAAAACCAAAGTTCCTGATGCGTTTGGTCCGCTATGCGCAATGCTTATTCAAAATTCCATAAACCCACCAAAGAATTGTTATTTTGATCCTAACGAAGAAATTGGCGGTGCAATATTAGACTACTTGGCATAAAAATAGAGCACAAAAAAAAGCCGGAAAATTTCCGGCGTTCTAATTTGTTTTTTGGAATAAATGTATATTCCTGATTTTTGGAATATGTTGAAACTCTTTCGAGTTTTCGGGGTTCAATTTGTGATACTAAATTAGTATCGACCTTGCTACTTCTTATATGCGGAATTATTTTTATAGTAAATTCAATGCAATACTTGGTGTTTGGTTTGCAGTTGATAATAAAGTTGCAGCAGCTTGTTGAAGAATTTGTGCTTGAATATAGTTTGAAGATTCTTCTGCAATGTCCGCATCTCTTAAAGTTGATAATGAAGAAGTAATATTTTCTGATTGTACATCAATAGACTCAATAGCTGATTCAATTCTGTTTTGAGCAGCACCAAGTGTAGTAATACGACCTGAAATAGTATTAATTACATTATCAATAGTTAACAACATGTCAGATTGATTACCAACAATATCACCATCTTCATTAAGACCGGCACAAGCATTAGCTACAGCCTCTGCATCAGTCATATTAAATAAACTTGCAACGTCAGCAGCCGCAAATAAAGACTCGTCTAAAACGATTTGGCTATCTTCTGAGTTATATAAACCAACTTGCAGAGCAATTTCACCGATAGAATTGTTCATCATTTTTAAACCGTTAAATTCACAGTTTTTAGAAATACGGTCAACTTCTTCTAATCTGGCTTTAATTTCTGATTGAATTGCCTTTAATGATTGAGAACCATAAGTTCCGTTAGCAGCTTGCTCTGTCAAATCTCGAACACGCTGAATGTGTGAAGTTACAAGCGCATATGTATCTTCAAGAGTTGCCAACATATCTGCACCGGTAGCAGCGTTGTCAGATGCAACATCTAATGATCCCAACTGTGTTTCCCAATTTCGCGCAATTGAATAACCGGCAGCATTGTCTGCAGCGTGATTAATTTTGTAACCGGTTGTCATTCTTTCAATAGCTGTGTTTAACGAACTTGTTGCTTTTGCTAAGTTTGTTTGTGCTACCAGCGATGAAATGTTTGTGTTAATTGTAAGTGCCATAAATACTCCTTTCTGGCTCTTTGCATCCCAACCCGGACGCTTCCTTGCTTGTCCTATACTGTCTTAATTCCACATTTGTAGAAATCAATAACACTTAGCGATAAACTTTTTTACAAAAGTTTACAAATAATGGCTGAAAATATTGTTAATGCTATACTTTTACATGAGATTGGAGAAATGAATGAGCTTAATAAAAATTAATAATTCACGCTGTAAATCCTGTTATCTTTGCGTTACAACTTGTCCTAAAAACCTTATAAAAAAATCTGACAAAACAAATCGACTAGGCGATTTTTTAGTAGAATTTCAAGATAAAAACAATGAGTGTATAGGTTGTGCCATGTGTGCAAAACGCTGTCCTGATATGGCAATAGAGGTTTATAAATAATGACGGATATCAACGAAAAAATACTAATAAAAGGGAATTATGCAATAGCTCAAGCTGCAGTTAATGCAGGTTGTCAATGTTATTTTGGTTACCCGATAACTCCGCAAACTGAAATAGGTGAATACTTAAGCGGAAAAATGCAAGAATTAGGCAGAGGATATGTTTGTGCAGAAAGTGAACTAGCTGCAATAAATATGGTTCTAGGCGCAGTATCAACAGGCGTTAAGGCGATGACGACATCTTCATCTTGTGCCGTTGCGCTAATGCAAGAAGCTCTTTCATACGCTTGTGGTGATGAATTACCCGTAGTTTTAGTTAACGTAATGAGAGCCGGTCCGGGATTAGGTTATATTTATCCGGCTCAAGGTGATTATAATCAAGCTGTTTACGGTGGCGGAAACGGTGATTATAAAATTATTGTTTTAGCACCGTCAACCGTTCAAGAGTGCATTGATTTAACCTACAGAGCTTTTTATTTGGCACAAAAATACAGAAATCCGGTAATTCTATTAGCTGACGGATTGTTAGGACAAATGATGGAACCAGCCAGTTTTGGCGAATATCCTTATCCTGAAATAGATAATTCTTCTTGGGCTTTAACCGGTGCAAAAAACAGAAACGGTAGAATTATCGCATCAGTTGCGCCTGATGAAAAGAAACAAAATCAACATATCTATAATCTGTTTAAAAAATTCGAAGCCATAACACAAAACGAAACTGATTATGAAGAATTTATGACAAAAGATGCAGACATAATCTTAACTGCATTCGGTTCTATGACAAGAAATATAAAGGCTGCAATGAATGTTTTAAGAAACAAAGGTTTAAAAGTAGGCTGTCTCAGACCAATCACACTTTCACCATTCCCGCATAAACGAATTGCAGAATTAGCATCTGAGGGTAAAGATTTTGCAGTTGTCGAAATGAATATGGGACAAATGTTTAAGGATGTAAAATATGCCGTAGAGGGCAAATCCAAAGTTTCTTTAATCAATAAACCTGTAGGTGAGTGGTTAAGTGTTGAAGAAATTGTTGAAGCTGTTTTAGAGGGGGTACGAGTTAATGAGCTTACAAGAGTCTAATTTAAAACAAGTTTTTGGAATACCAAAATGCATGAAAGAAGATTTTAGATTCACATTCTGCCCCGGCTGTGATCATGGTGTTGCGGTTAGATTAGTTGCAGAACTTATTGATGAGTTTGATTTAAGAGAAAAAACTATTGCAGCTACATCAGTTGGTTGTTCAGTTTTTATATATAATTTTATAGATGTAGATTCCGTTGAAGCACCTCATGGCAGATCTTTGGCTTCTGCAACAGGTATAAAACGAGCTCAGCCGGATAAATTCGTATTTACATATTCCGGCGACGGTGATTTTGCTTCTATTGGTTTGGCTGAATCAATGCACACTGCCTTAAGAGGCGAAAAAATAACAAGTATTTGTATTAATAATACTACATACGGTATGACAGGCGGTCAACTTGGTCCTACAACATTAATGGGACAAAAAACAATGACTTCGCCAAACGGCAGAAACAAAGACTATTACGGATACCCGATTAAAATTGCAGAACAGATTGCCTTATGCGAAGGTACTGCATTTTCTGCCAGAGTAGCCTTAGATAGCATTCCGCACATAAATCAAGCTAAGCAAGCTTTAAAAAAAGCTTTTGAAGTTCAACTTAACGGACTCGGTTTTGGGTTTGTAGAATTTCTCTCATCTTGCCCTACAAACTGGAAGATGACGCCACAAGAAGCACACGAAAGAGTGAGGGATGAAATGATACCAATTTATCCGCTAGGAGTATTTAAAGACATTACCGCAGGAGAAAATTAATGGAAAAGAATTTTATAATCGCAGGTTTTGGTGGTCAAGGCGTACTTTTAGCAGGTACAATTTTGGCGAATTCATTTATGTTGGCGGGTAAAAACGTTACTTGGTATCCGTGCTATGGTGCAGAAATGCGGGGCGGAACTGTTAATTGTGAAATTGTTGTTTCTGATAATGAAGTTAGTTCTGTTCACAAAAAAGATACTGATTATGCTTTGGTATTAAACCAACAATCTTTTGATAAGTTTGTGGCACGAATAAAATCCGGCGGGACTGTTATTGCCAATTCAACTTTAGTAGCTGATACTCGTCCAAGAAATGACATAAATTATGTATTCGCACCAATGGGCGATTTAGCAAACGAATTAGGCACAAGTAAGGTAACAAACATGGTTGCATTAGGTGTTCTTTCTTCTGCTATAGACGTTGTTGATAAAGAATATTTAGCACTTGGCTTTGAAAAAGTTATGGGCGAAAAGAAAAAGGATTTAGTTCCGCTAAATAAAACTGCACTAGAAGCAGGATATAAAGCCTTGAATTAAGATCTTAACACCTTTAAGTTATTGTTTTATTTTGCCTTATAATATCTAAAACCCTAAAACAGACATTTTATTTTATCTAATTTCAGGGTTTCAGTACATATTTATTTTTTATTGAAAATTATAAGATATTTGGAAGATCCTGACTATAAACAACACGTTTCCAGTGGCTAATATCACCCATCTCATTTTGAACTGCATCTCGCAATAATTCGATTAACATTTTAATATCATCCTCGTTTTCAGGATTAATATCATAATTATTTAATAAGTTATTAAATATATTTGTAAATGTAGCTATTTCACCGTATAACTTACCGGAACCCGGAACATTTTTTTCATCAACATAAACACCGTTATTTATATCAATATCAACAACTGTAGGCGGAAACAACATGTTTACAATGGCATTATTTTCAACAATATCATCAATCTGAGTTTTATCAATTTGTAATTCATTAAATGCTTTTTCGCACCTTTCTTCTGTTGTTATTAAATGTGTCCCAAAAGCTGAATACGCATCTCTATTTGCAGACATGTCATAAGGCTCTATTTGATTAGCGACTGCTGTGTATACACCGCCTAATATACGGTACAATTCATCCATAGTGGTATTAGACTCAAGGAATAAGCTATTTCGCATTTTTGTAATTATATCTTCTCTTTTTTGCATAACATCTAAATATAAGTCATTAACTTTAGTAACTCTGCTCGCTTGAATATATTGAGCAACAGCATTCACTGTTTTTTCTGAGTTTCTTTCTTTTCCTTGAAACTCTGGATAATCAATAAAATATTTGGAAAGCACTGAACTATATCCTATTAAAAATCTGGCTCTCTGGCTTATTTTTTCTTCATTATTATTTCTTTTATCAGTAAAATCATCAACAATAGTTACAAAAGGTGTTTCCATACAACTTGCAAAATATTCACTGTCATTCAATAATTCTGCTACCAGACTATCAAAAGCTTCTTGATTACCACTTCTTACAGCTTCAACAAAAGCCTTTTTATCTTCATCTAATAATGTAATACCAAATATATCGAATAACACAGATAAATCTGTTAATAAAACTTCTTCAAAATTTTCAGAATTAACATCACCCAAATTAGTTATAACACTTTTATTTTCTAGCATTTCACCTTTATCATTACCAAACGGATCTAAAGGATAAATTGGCAAAGCTACATTTGAAATCCTTAACGGACTCATACCCAAACGCCATTCCGGAAGTTCACCACCTGATGTTTCTTCTAAACCGGATTTTGCAGTTTCTACTCTTGCTTGATAATTTTCTTCCATTATTTTATCAATTTCTTCCGGTGTAAGATTTGGATTATCAAGAGGAGATGAATATGCTTCGGAAACAGAATTGGCACCGGGTATAATTGCTTCAATCCTATCTCTCATTAAATTTATATAGTAATCAGCGTCTTCTTGTGCTATTTTATAACCATACATAATACCTCCCGGAACATTAGGATGTGGCGAACTTGTATGATAAACAATTCGAGGATCAACTGTATCCAGAACTTCACATACAGCCTTCCAAGCTGCTCTTATATCATTCTCTGAAATACCATATTCTTCTGACAGTCCCTTGAGAAAATTAACTTCAGTCCATTCATGGTTCTCGTCATAATAACCCCTTGTTTCATCATCTATTTCATGTAATTCTACAAATGTATAAGAATCAAGTTCTAACTCATCTGCTTTAATTTTAACTTCTGCAGGTATATGACCAATAACTTCTTTTATTAATGTGGTAGCAAATGTTTTATCAGTAGGAACTGACATAGTTTCAATAGCTTCGATTATTCTTTTAAATTCGCTTCGTGTAAAAGAATAACTACTGTTTGTTGTTTTTCTTGAAGATGTAGCATTATTAACCACAGGGGAAGACGCAGGTGCCTGGGTTGACACTTGCGCCGGAGCCTGAGTATCAGTTTCAACGGTTTCACCTTCTGCCATACTTAACTCAACATTAATATTAGCCAATTTGAAAGTTATTGTTCCGCCGCTCAAATTTACATTTGGACCTTCAACAGCAACCCCTTGCGATTTTAGCTGTTCAACAACAGCTAAAACGGCATTAACACCCTCATTTTTCATAAGGTTATAAATCTGCTGAATATCAACAGCTAATTTTACATCCTTATCTGCTTGGACTGTTCCTGTTGTTTCGATTTCGTTTTTATGTTTGTTATAAAAATCTACATAAGCGTTATAATTTGTGTTAATGTTTACCATTGTTCACTCCTTTCTTCTTTGATTTAATATCAATTTCTTCATCTCAAAAATATTCACAGGTAATACTGTACAGAAATTAATAAATTTCTGCATTTTTAAACTCTCAATATAAATTTCTCTCTAAGAATCTGACCTCTTATTCCTCGCTCAGGTCATTACTCCTTTTTGTTTATTCACTCCAAAAATTCTTTATACTGTAAATAACGTTTTTTTATTTTTTTAATTTTAAAAATCAAAAAATTTGTTACAAAGTTTACAAATCTAAATTAAAAAAATTACTTATAAAAATACAAAACAAAATTATCATTTTTGTTATATAATTGGGCTTGTATAGATTATTAATTCTCAAGGAGGAATAATGGAGAGTATTTTAAGCATGATTCAACCTCATGCACTGGTTGTTTCAGCTACAATTCTTATTGTGGCATATATATTTATTGCCACTGAAAAATTACCTAAAATGACTGTAGCTTTAGTAGGTGCTTCACTAACATTGTTACTTGGGCTTTTAGGACAAAGTGCAAAATTAGACGGGGAATTGAATCCGCATTATTTCATTAATTATGTTGATTTCAACGTTATTTTCTTATTAGTTTCAATGATGATTATTGTTAGCATTGCAACAAGAAGCGGAATATTCACTTGGGTTGCTAACGAAATGTTAAAGAAAACAAAAGGACGTCCGGTAGCAATTCTAATATCATTGGCTTTATTCACAGCTGTTGCATCAGCTTTTTTAGACAATGTTACAACAGTTATTCTTATCATGCCGGTAACTTTTGCCATAGCAAAAGAACTTGATATTAACCCTATTCCGTTTTTGATTACAGAGATATTAGCATCAAATATTGGTGGAACTGCAACCCTAATCGGTGATCCGCCAAATATTATTATCGGAAGCGAAGGTAATTTATCATTTATGGCATTTATCCAAGAATTAACAGTAATTGTTGCAATAATCTTAGTTACGGTAATCGCAATCATGACTTTTTGGTTTAAAAAGTATTTACACGCTACTGAAGAAAACATGGCAAAAGCTGTAGACATGGATAATTCTAAGACTATAACCGATAAGGCGCTAATGTGGCGATCTTTATTTGTATTATTTTTAGTAATCTTAGGTTTTGTTACTCACGACGTAACTCACATCCAAACTTGTGTTTGCGCAATGGCTGGTGCAAGTATTTTATTGTTATTTGAAAAACCTCACGAAATTTTACACGATGTTGAGTGGAATACAATATTCTTCTTTATCGGTCTATTCGTAATTATTGGTGGTTTTGAAGCTGCCGGCGGTATTGAATTAATGGCAAAGTGGTTACTTGATATAACTCACGGTTCTCAATCTATAGCATCAATGGTTATTCTTTGGGGTTCAGGAATTCTATCAGGTATAATCGACAACATTCCATACACAGCTACAATGGCACCAATGATTGCAGAAATCTCACTTGAAAAAGGTGCTGATTTTGCATATCCACTATGGTGGTGTTTATCTCTTGGCGCTTGCTTAGGTGGCAATTTAACTATTATAGGTGCTGCAGCAAACGTTATCGTTTCCGAAACTTCTGCTGCTACAGGACATCCGATTAAATTTATGGAATACCTAAAATATGGTGTTGTGATTACTTTAACATCACTTGCCCTAAGCACCGGATATATTTGGATTAGATTTTTACACTAATTATTAAATATAAAGCAAAAGAGGGGGCTGGCGTATAACGCCAGCCCCTCTTAATATCCATTTTTTTTATCGAGTACGTTTAAGAATACAGAAAGAATTCGGCGCTAGACGAATATTTTGATGATAATAATCTATTGTCCCTCTGTCTTTATTGGTATAATCTGAACCGCCATAACGCCACGAATCACTATTGAAAATTTCTTCCCAAACACCTTCCGGAAACTCATGCATTCCAAAATTATCTTGGAATTTATCACCAAGTTTCTTTATTACTAACACCTCTTCAGTACCGAACTTCAAATGGTGAGTTAGAACATTATTTTGACAATCTTTATAAGATTTCACTATTCGTCCTTGTTGTAAAGCCATTGAAGAATTAAATACCTCTACTAAATCTTTTGAAAAATTCTTCATTTGATATTCATAACTGTCCTTTATCTTAACACTATCAATAATAGAATCTTTTCTTGCAACTTTTTCAGAAGTATCATATCCTTTATCAGTTATGTTGTCAGGACCGTCAAACTGTCTAAAGAATTTAAATCTTGATAAATTCATTTTATCATCACCCTGGAAATACAATTTGGGACCCGGTGTAGTCATAATTATTCCAAAAGCCAGTTTATGTCGAGCTTTAGCAACATTAAAAGCGTTTTCAATATCTTTAATATACAAACTTTCAGAATGTTTCAAACCTTGATCTCTTAAAATACTTTGTAAATCTTGATGAGTAAATCTATAAATATCACCATCACCCATAAGTTCAGCTAATTTTTGGGATACACGAGCAGCAGCTTGCCCTCTTTCTGCATCATTCCAGCCTTCAACTTTTGCTCCAAGGTTTAAATATGTAGCCATAACTTTAGGTATTAAGCGAGTACCGTCTTGATTACCAATCTCATCATGAGTCATCATAAATTTTACCCTATATTCTGAATTTCTTATTGCGTTATCTAAATCTTCTAAATGGATATTATGCTGTATTAAATTTCTGTGCAACACATCTTTAAGGTTAAAATCCCATTCACTATCAAAGCCTATTTTTACCGGTCCTTTTAGTCTATAAGTATTATTTCTTAACCCATCAATTTTGTTATTAATATCAGCTAAATTATTTTCATGAGATTCAAACCTGTACCCTTTTTCGGTAACATGCCCCGCATTATTTCTACCATCTTCTGCAATAATAAACACATCCGGATTATGATAAGCTAACTCTTCCTCCAATTGTTTTAGAAACAGATCCGAATGACAATGCTGAGTCATATCTAACCTTATTCCGTCTACTTTAAACTCATTCGCCCACCATAGAGCAGCATTAATCATGTAATCACGAACATACTTACTATCTTCTTGTTCATAGTTAAATACATCACCCCATTGTCTTTTCCAGGACTCAGCATATTTATCGATATAAGGTCCGGTTTTGCTAAGATAGTTACCGTCTGCACCAATATGATTTGGAACCATATCTATAATTACGTGCATTCTTTTATTATGTATATAATCTATTAATTCTTTAAGCTTATCCGGTCCGCCTAATTTTTCATTAACGGCAAATTTTCCGACACCATCATATCCCCATTGGAGTGAAAAAGTATTCTCAACCGGCATAATTTCAATCGCATTAGCTACCTTATCTTTTGCGATTTTATCAATATATGCTTTTGCTTTATCAAAAGTCCCTTCTTGGCTTAATGTAGGAATATTCACCTCTTCTATTATTAGTCTATCCAACCCTCGTAACCTTGCGTCATTTTTCCTTGTAATTCTTTCAGGATCATAACCGTTTATCCAACGTGTATTTTTCCAATCGTAAGCTTTTTGATCATAAACCTGACTCCAACCATTAATATGAGGTTGTTTTTTTGCAAAAGGATCTTTTACAAAATTTGTTTCTTCAGAGCTTTTTTCAATAATATATCTATAACTTGCCCCTGGTGAAGCATCTACATCATTTGCTTCAAAAACCCCGTCGCCTTTATTTTCCATTTCATAAATAGTAGATTTTTCAGTTTTTAAACCTGTAGAAGCTGTTAGTCCCAATATTAAACTTAATATTTTTTTTATTTTATCAATATTAAAGTTTATGTTATTAGTATTTACACCACTTCCGTTTGCAATCTCAACAAAAACACGTTTTGCATCCGGAAAAGAAAATAGCTTAAAATTCGTTTTTCCGGTTTCTTTTATATAATTAGCCCCCCAACTAACATGCTCACTCCACTTATGACCAAAAGACGGTTTTTTTTGTTGTTTTTCCCTTAAATTACCAATAGTTGCATTAATCCCCATTACTTTCATATACTTCTCCTATATACACACACTATATTTATTAAAAACCTGTAAAAATAAAATTTGCTACTTAATAAATAAAAAAATTACCGTCTTTTTTGACGGCATTTTTTTTATTTAATTTTTTGTAATATTATCACCGAATTCGGTGCAATTGTCAAGTTTTGTTTATTTCGATTTATTGTTGAGTTTTTCCCTTCATTAACATTATTACCGCCACCATAAATTTCACTATCCGAATTAAATACTTCTTTCCAATTACCATCAGGAAATCCTGAATACCAATAATTTTTATCATGTAAAGTATTACCAAAGTTTTTTATAACCAAAACCTCATCATCATCTTTTTTTAATTGATGAATATGAATATTATTTTTAAAATCATTCCAAGTATTTATCATATCACCGCTTTTTAAAGCTTTTGAACCTTTAACTAAACCTATTAAATCTGAAGAAAATCTTCTAATTTCTTCAGAATGAGAAGTTTCACTCTGAGGTACACTGTCAATCATAGAATCTTTTCTTGCAATAGCTTCCAGAGTGTCATATCCCTTCTGGTTTATTATAGACTCTACATATCCTTTTTCATTTTCTCTATCATAACTATCAGACGAAAATTCCCTAAAGAACTTAAACCTTGATAAGTTCATCTCGTCATCACCTTGGAAAAACATCTTTGGACCAGGAATTGTCAAAGGTACTGCCAAACTTAATTTATGTCTGGCTTTCGCTATATTAAATGCTGTTCTTAAATCACCTGTTGTTATAGTTGCAGAATCTACCATTCCATGTTGTCTTGCAAAAGTTTTTAACTTATCATCACTAACAGTATTTAAGTCGTTTTGAACAGAAAACTCTGCTAATTTTTGTCCAAGATGTGCTGCTCTTTGACCTTTTTGAGCATCGCTTTCACCTGGCACTTTAAAAAACAAACCTAATTCTGCAGCTATCGCTTTTGGTATAAGTCTTGTTCCGTCAATATTGCCGATTTCGTCATGACTCATTACATATTTAACTCTATATTTTGAATTTTTTATCAAATGATCAAGTTTCCACATATCCAGATCTTTTGAATCAGCTAAAGTATCTTTAAGCACATGCATCAATGGAAAATCCCATTCAGTGTCATAACCAAGTTCTGCAGGATATGTCTGCCAGTTTTTATAAGCGATATTATTAACATTTTCATCTATCATACCCAAAGAATCTTCATGCGATAACTTATAGGTATTATATTGAGTTGTTGCAAACTTGTTATCACGCCCGTCTTCTGCTATCAAAAATACATCCGGATTATGATGATTTACTTCTTCAACAATCTGTTTTAACAAATAATCAGATGCACAATTTTTCGTCATATCAAGCCTTAGACCATCAACCTTAAATTCATTAACCCACCAAAGCATGGCATTTGCCATCCAATCTCTTACATATTTGTTATTATGTCCTTCATAATTTGGAACATCGCCGAACTCACCGGCATTTTTTCTGTAAGGACCTGTTTTAGGTAAATAATTTCCATCCGGTCCAATATGATTAGGCACTGCATCCATAATTACATTTAAGCCGTTTCCGTGGGCATAATCTATAAGTTCTTTAAGTTCTGCTTGAGTTCCCATTTTAGGATTTACGGCAAATTTATCAACACCGTCATAACCCCACTGAAGTGAAAAAGTATTTTCTACAGGCATAATTTCAATTGCAGTAGCATATCCTTTTGAGACAATATTATCAATGTACCCCTTAGCTTTTTCAAAAGATCCTTCTTCCGATAACGTTGGAATATTAATTTCTTCAATAAACAAGTCTTCTAAGCCTCTTAGTTTTTCTTCAGGTTTTCTTACAATTCTCCTAGAATCTTTGCCTTCTAACCAATCTATACTTTTCCATTCATAATTATCAGAATCATAAATCTCACTCCAACCGTTTACATCAGACTGTTGTTTAGAATACGGATCTTTTACTATATTAATATTTTTTGCGCCATCTACAACTATATATCTGTATTGAGAACCTGCGCTAGCATTTATATCTTTTGCCTCATAAACACCCTCACCTTTATGCACCATCGGATAAATTTTAGTTTCGTTATCTTCTTGATTTAATGCATCTATTGATAAGGCTGCACCTTGTGCAAACACAACTTGAGCCACTCTCTCCCAAATTTTACCAAACTTAGTACCTGCTTTATTAGCAACTTCTACAAAAACAGCTTTTGCATCCGGAAAAGAAAATAGTTTAAAATTAGCTTTTCCGGTTTCTTTCACCAAATTTGCACCCCAACTGACATGCTCACTCATTTGACGTTTAAAAGACTGATTGTAATCTCTATTTTTATTATCATTATTTCTATTAACAGCTAATGCAGAAATCTTATCTACTCTCATTTCCTCTCCAAAATAAAAAAATACTACTATCTAAAAAACACTTAAAATATCAGTTTTCTGAAACATAACCAAAAGTTTTTAAAACTTTATCCTTCTTTCTCCAGTCTTTTTCGACCTTTACTTCTAAACCTAAAAAGACTTTCTTATCAACTATTTTTTCCAACTCTATCCTTGCTTCCGTACCAACTTTTTTTAACAAAGCGCCATTTTTACCGATTAGAATTCCTTTTTGACTCTTTGTTTCACAATATATAGTTGCTAATATTCTGTCAATATCCTCGGCTTCCTTGTATTCATTAACAGTTATTGCTACAGAGTGAGGAATTTCATCTTGCGTATTAAGAAGAATTTTTTCCCTTATAACCTCTTCTGTAACAGAACGCATACTCTCTTCCGTAACAACATCTTCCGGATAAAGCATTTCACCTTCCGGCAGTTTTTTATAAATATTTGTCAACAAAGTATCCTTATTACGTCCGGTTTTAGCAGAAACCCTAATAACAGGTATATTTTCATCAAAAAGCAATTTATAAGATATTAAATTCTCTTCTATTTTTTGCTGATTTTTAATTTTATCAACTTTATTCATAACCAAAATAATCGGTATTTTGGTATCTTTTAACAAATTCTCAACAATCCATTTATCACCTTTACCGGCAGGCTCAGTACCATCAACTAAAAATAAAATCAAATCAGCATCAGGAACAGCTAACTTAGCCTCATCCATCAAAAAATCACCAAGTTTATTCATCGGACGATGAACACCGGGAGTATCAATAAAAATTACCTGACCTTCTTTTTCAGTCAAGATTCCTTTAATTCTTTTTCTTGTTGTTTGAGCCTTATCAGTAGTAATTACAATCTTTTGTCCCAATATTTGGTTTAAAAGAGTTGATTTTCCTACATTCGGCCTGCCTATAATAGTTACAAATCCACACTTCATACTACTAATAGTAGCATAAACATATTTATTTTTCAGGTGTCATAACCAACATTTGACAATTTTTACAATCAAATTTAAGAGGGTACTTATTATCGTATTCATCACGCAAAAGTAAGTTAATAGGCTTTTTACAGATATTTAACGCATATTTAATACAGTGTTTGCAACGCATGAGAGTTCTTTCACCGGCATGCGGATTTAATTCAAAAGACGTTTCCAAAACATTAACACCACAATTTTCATAAAATTTTCTTGCATATTTGTTATGAACATTAGCTCTATAATCAACTTCTTTCAAATAATAATTTGCATATTTCAGTTTCCCACGTTTTTGTTTTATTTCTGAATTATATTTTTCTAACCTCGCCTGCATCAATTTATCCAAAAGATTTCTTCTCAAATTATTAATTTCACTTACTGGTAAGAATGGCAATTCTGCTGTTACTTTTATATCATTTATATAAAAATCACTCTCGCCTGTCTTTGAGAACTGTTTTATAAAAGTTTCTTGCATCTTTGTTGGATTATTCGCTTTTTCACCAACAGGAAACTTACACGATACCGTAACAACATCTTCATCAGTAACAGTTATAAAATCACGGTCAACAAGTATATTTATACCTATTTGACGTTTTACCGGCTTGGATAATATTTTCTCAAATTCGCTGTCAGAATTCCTAAAAACTTTATCATTAACCTTTAAATTTAATTTTTTATTAGGATAAATATAACCGTTTTCAACCCTATTAACCAAACAACCTTCGCCATTATAATACAAACCGTCTTGAGAATTTACCAATTTATTTGTTTTTATTTTAAAACAATCTGCCTTGACCTCTACAACAGAACCTAAATATTCACCTTTTGATTTTGGTGAGTCAAAGTTAAAACAATCAGTTCGCTCTTTCAAAAAATATTCGGTAAAACCTCGATTAAAACTTTTTTCAGGATTTGGTTCAAAAGCATAAAAACTTTTACCGGAGGATATTCCTTTTCCAAGTTTCTGACGATAATAAGCTACAATATTTTTCACATAATTACTATCTTTTAATCGTCCTTCTATTTTAAAGGAAAAAACGCCGGCATCTCTTAATTCTTCTAATAAATTTGATGCATTAAAATCTTTTAAACACAACGCATAAATATCTTTTGCTAAAACTTTTCCTTCATCGGTTTCTACAGAATATTTTTTACGACAAGGTTGAGCACAAACACCTCTATTTGCAGAACGGCCGCCTATATACTGGCTTAAATAACATTGACCGCTCATTGAAACACATAACGCACCGTGTACAAAGCCTTCCAATTCTAAATTCGGATTTTCTTCATGTATTTTAGCTATTTCTTTCAGACTTGTTTCTCTGGCTAAAACAACTCTCGAAACTCCTATTTCATTAAAGAATTTTATTTTTTGCGGTAAATAATTATCACATTGCGTACTCATATGCAGAGGTAGGGGTAAACTTTGGGGTAAACTTTGGGGTAAATTAGAAACTTTCTTTTCATTATCCATTTGAATAAATTTTTCCAGAAGTCCCATATCTTGAATAATCAAAGCATCAACACCGATAGCTTCAAGCTCTTTTGCCATTAAAAAAGCTTCTTCCAGCTCTGAATCTGTCAAAATAGTATTCATTGTTACAAAAACTTTAGCCCAAAATTTATGAGCATAGTCAACAACTTCTTTAATATCTTCTAAAGTATTTGAGGCATTTTTTCTTGCACCAAAAGCAGAAGCGCCAATATATACAGCATCAGCACCGCAATTAATTGCATCAAAAGCCGTAAATTTATCTTTAGCCGGTGCTAAAAGTTCTGTTTTCATACATAGAATTCCCAATAGACTATTACATTCTTTTACCGAAAATACTTTTTATAAAGTTCATAAAGCCACTACCGTTTTCGACTCTATCTTTGTAAGCTTCATAATTATCTTTAACAAAAGTATTTCGAGGGTCATAACTTTTAAGTTTATCAATATATTCAAAAGCACCTGCATAATCGCCAATAGAATCTCTAAATATTGCAAGCTTTTGCAGTGCATTAGTATTGTTAGGTTCTAAATCAACAAGCCTTTCATAAAATTCACACGCTTTAGTGTAATCTTTCAAGCCTTCAAGCTGTACTGCTATAGTTTCAATAAGTTCGATATCTTTATTGTTGAACTGATAAGCTGTCATAAATTCATTCAAAGCAACTTCTTTATCCCCTTTAACTATATTAAATTTACCCCAGTTTACGTGTTCATTAAAAGAATCACCTTGTTCTTCATAAATTAAAGCACGCATTTGATATATCAAAGGTGAGTTTGGCTCGATTTTAGCATACTCATCGATTTGTTCAAAAGCTTCTTTACTCATCCCTTTTTGGAAATAATATTGAGCCAAAAGAGAATGAATTAAAGCTTGACCTTTATAATTATCTTTAACTTTATTTAAGATTTCAAAAGCTTCTTCATTTTTACCGCAATCCATTAATGCACGAGCTTTTGTCAAATCGTGTTTAGTATATTTTAAAGCCTTTTCAGGTTGCGAATTTCTTATATAATAACCCGCAAGAATTTCTTCAAATTCTTTAAAACCTCTTTCCTGCAATCCTCGTTCAAGAATTTCAATTGAAGCTACAATACCTTCAGTTTTTTCATAAAGTTCTGCTAACTTTAAAAATACTACAGGATTTTTCTCATCATAATCTGAAATCTTTAAGTACTCATCAATAGCTTCTTGATACTTTTCTTGACCCTCAGCTAAACCTGCAAATAAAAATCTTGCCGGTAATGCTTCTTCTTGATCCTTAGCCGCATCAATTGCCTTTTTATAATCGCTTTTGGCATAACTTAATTGTTGTTGTAATGCATGAAGATTTCCTCTTAAAAGGTAATATTTGAATTTATCTTCATTTACAAATAAGTCGATTAATTGTTCATGAGCCAATATATTAGGCGGATCAAGTTCTAAAATTTTACCATAATAAGCTTTTGCCTCATCTTTTTTATGCAATATTAACGCAATATGCGCAAGCTTTGTTAATAAATCAATATCGCTCTGTTTATGCGGTAATTCTTTTTTATATTCTGCATAAGCTTCTTCGTATTTTTCATCTAACTCTAATTGTTCTGCTAGTTTCATTAAAACACTCCTAATTGTATCTATTTTGCGTAATTGCCATTCCTTCTTTGAAATAACAATTTATTCCGTCTTTTGCATTGGATAAAACCGGCTTTAAAACCTCTAATTCTTCTTTGGTAAAATTTTGTAGTACAAATACTTCTGAAGGCAAATTAGGTTGAGGTCCTATACCTATTTTTAACCTTGCAACATCTTTAGTTCCCAAATGTTGGATAACTGATTTTATCCCATTATGTCCACCATCGGAGCCATTTGGACGGAAACGCATCTTCCCCAATTCCAAGCTTAAATCGTCATACACAATCAAAATATCATTTACCGGAATTTTATAATAATCCATAACCGCACGAACGGCTTCGCCTGACAAGTTCATAAAAGTTGTAGGCTTTATTATTAAATAATCATCTATTCCATTTCTTAAATTAGCCATAAAACATTTGAGTCTGGGGTTTTCTCTAAATGTCAAGCCATTATTCAATGCAATACTATCTGCCAGCATAAATCCTACATTATGCCTTGTAAAAGTATATTTATTTCCGACATTTCCCAAACCTACAACGAGTTTCATATCTAACTTCTTTACCTCTTATCTGAACCTTCGCATATTTTTCATCATTTGGTGCATTGAAAGTTTACCGGCAGCCTGTTGTCCCATCTTACCGCCCATTTTGCCAAACATAGATTTCATATCAGACATACCCTTCATCATTTTGCGCATTTGCTCAAATTGATTTATATACACATTGATATCATGTAAAGGAATACCGGAACCTTGGGAAATTCTTCTTTTCCTTGATGAGTTCATTAATTCTGGATGCTCACGTTCTTCAGGTGTCATAGATTGAATAAAAACTTCAATCCTTTTAAATTGTTTTTCACCTTCGTGAGAAATCATTTGTCTATCATCTTTTGACATCTTTAACCCAGGAATCATTCCTAATATTTGATCCATAGAACCAAACATTTTTATTTGAGATTGCATCTTTAAGAAATCATTAAACGAAAACTCAGCTTTTGCCATTTTCTTTTCCATTTCACGTGCTGTTTTTTCGTCAAAAACTTCTTGTGCACGTTCAACCAAAGATACAATATCACCCATACCAAGAATTCTATCCGCCATTCTTTCCGGATAAAAATCTTCCAAGGCATTAAGTTTTTCGCCTGTTCCTGTTAATTTTATCGGTTTTCCTGTACAGTACACAATACTTAAAGCCGCACCGCCTCGAGAATCACCATCAAGTTTTGTTAAAACTAAGCCTGATATATTAAGTTGTGCGTCAAAGTTCTCTGCAACATTAACCGCTTCTTGACCGGTCATAGAATCAATTACAAGCAACTTTTCTTGAGGTTTAAAAATTCTGTCAATCAACAGCAATTCTGCCATCATCTCTGTATCAATCTGCAAACGACCTGCAGTATCAAGAATTAAAATTTGATAATCATTAGATTTTGCGTATTCAATGGCATCACTAACTATTTTTTGAACATCTTTAGAGTCATTATTTGCAAAAACTTCAACACCAATTTGTTCGCCTAAAGTTTTCAATTGTGTAATAGCAGCCGGTCTGTACACGTCGCAAGCCACTAACAAAGGCTTTTTACCTTCATTCTTAAGTTTGACTGCTAATTTTGCAGAAGATGTTGTTTTACCACTTCCTTGTAAACCCAACATCATTATTAATGAAGGCCTTTCAGTTAGATTTAAAGGTTTAACTTCTTTTCCCAAAAGTTCAATTAATTCATCATGAACAATTTTTACTAACTGTTGAGACGGGTTAACACCGTGGATAACATCTTCACCTTCGGCTCTGTCTTTTATATTGGAAATAAAAGATTTTACTACTCTTAAATTAACATCGGCTTCTAATAATGCTCTTCTGATTTCTCTTAACGCATCCTGCATATTTTCAGAAGTTAATTCACTCTGACCGGATGTTTTTGCTATAATATCCTGTAGTTTATCTGATAACGATTCAAACATATTCACCCTTTTAACATAAATCTATGTTAAAAAGATATCACAAACATGGCTAATTTTTAACCCATTGCGCTATAAGTTCGTTCAATATTATCATTAAGAACCTGTTCAATACCCTCTTTTTCTTCTTGAAGAGCTGCATTTTCTGTTTGAAGAACTTGCATTCTTTGGTCAATACGAGATTCTTTCTCATTTATTTTTGATTTTTCATATTCATACTCAACCATAGCTTCTTGTTGAGCATCAGAATCATTAACCAAGAAAATATTATCAAAGTTAGATGCAATATTTGTGGTATAGAAATTATCCCAATCATATTGATTAGTATTCTCATCATATTCTTTAGTTTGTTTTACCGTTGTAATTGTATACAAGTTATTCTGGAACATTTGGTTCAAATAATCAGGGTCATTAACCTGTTCATTTGTAACCCAGCCATTTTCAGCAACAGCTGAGAAAATTGCTTCATAAAAATCAATTCTCTTTTCTTCATCTGCTGTTAATAACATATTATTATTGTTGAGTGTATCATTATATGTTCTAGTTGCATTATCATATTGTGTTTGCCAAGCGGCGTGATTTTTTTCATAATTCTTATATTCACTACTGTCAACATCATACCAGATATACTCGCCATCAGCGTTTGTTGCGCCACCTTTTGTTCCATATGTAGCAAATAATGCATCTATAAGCGCAGTTACATTAATAGTATAACCATTGCTTGCATCACCATAGACAGCAACATTTTCGCCATCCTTAATCTCAGCTGCACCAAATAATTGTTTTTGATTATCAACCCAATCTTCACATGCATCTTCAAATAGAGTACTGTTACCACCAAAATATTTTGATAGAGCACCGCATAAAGTGTCCACAACTTTTTCTAATTTATCAGCAGGTGTACTGCCTCTACCATTACTTTTACCAAGGCTTATTGTTATATTATTTCCTCTATATCCATAAGCTCTTTGCCAATCTTTAACACTGCTAGAAAACGTTTCATTAATACCGGTATCACTACCTGCTTTTGCTAATAAACTAAGTACACCTTTTTTTTGAGGCGCTTTTGGTTCTGTAGCCTTTAACTTTTCCATTTCCTTTTTTGCAGTATCAACTTCCGCATCGTAACGACCTTGATATAAAATTTTAGTTGGGTCAATACCTGTAACTTTAGATAGAACCTGAGTTCTATTTGTATCCCAATCACCTTTTGCGCCATCAGGGGAAAATATTTGCGCATATTCTGCATATTTTTTATCCAACACAATTCTACCGGAAGTATCCGAAATCATATAAGGGGTATTTTGATTAGCTGCACTTGGTGTCATTAAATTTCCGTAAGTAAGTTCGGAATATGTAACACCGTTGTTTGTTGACCATTTATATTCTTTTTGATTTAAGCCAAATTGATAATTTTCAGAAACTCTCCTCATATCCCTTGCCAAATCAGCTTTCTGATTAGACAAATTGATAAGCTGCCCGCGAATATCTGTCATTCGTTGGGTTATACATAATAATCTAGCTTGTGATGAGCCCATTCCCATATAGCAGCTTTTCCTTTACAATTTTCCCTTGATATTATTAGTTACGACATTTTTTAGTAAAACTTTAATATTTTGGAAAAATTGTTACAAAAATTTACAAAAAAACAAAAAAGTTTTATTTTTTTAGCAACAAATTTAAACCTGCCATAAAATAATTTTTAAACTCGGTAAAAGTTCTCAAGGATATCAGGGTTTTTAAAATAAATTTAGGTCTTAAGTAAAAACGTTTTATAGCTTGTTTATGAAGCTCAAAAATTCTTTCCTTCGATAATTCATGAGAACGAACAGTCGGAACATAGTAAGCTGATTCAAAATCGAGTTGACCTTCTATCAGTTTATTCATCATTGCATACGCAAAAAATCTTGTTCCCGGTAATGGTGTTGCAGTATAAAAACTTATAAAATTACTATCCAATTCAATTGCAAATTTTATGGTTTCTTCAACAGTTTTTTCAGTCTCCCAAGGTAAACCTATTACGAAGTAATTATATATTTTTATATGATTTTTTTTCAAAATTCTTACAGTATTTCTAATATCATCCAGAGTTATTTTTTTACCGATATTATCCAGCACTTCTTGTGAACCGCTTTCAACCCCGATACTTACCAATCTGCAACCTGATTTGTACATCCAAGATGCCATTTCATCATCCATTGTATTTGCTCTGCTGTTAGCTGACCAAGTTATTTTTAAACCGCTGTCTATAATTTTTTTACACAGATCAATAGTCCATTCTCTGTCTAAATTAAATATATCTGACCAGAACAAGAAGTTTTTAATTTTGTATTTCTCAACACATTCTCTTATTTCTGCAATTATATTTTCTGCCGTTCTTGTTCTTACCTTCATGCCGGAAACCGGTGTAGCAAGGCAGAAGAAACAGTGATAAGGGCAACCTCTGGATACTTTAATAACTGCTTGTACTTTACCATTATCAGGTCTTTTATAGATTGAATTGTCAACCAAATGTCTGGCAGGAAAAGGTAAATCGTCCAAATTCTCGTTAAACGGTCTTAATTCATTTTTAATCCCTTGAAAATTATCCTTATAACAAATACCTAAAATCTCATTATCAGGAACACCTTCTAATATTTCTTTCAGCGTTAATTCCGGCTCACCCATTATAACGTAATCAATATAAGGATTTTCATAAATTACATTAGTATTATAGGTTAAAAATGGGGCACCCTTCACAATAGTTATCAAATCAGGAAAAATAGATTTTGCTTGAGCTACAGCTTCCATGTCAGATTTAAAAGTAGGTGTTGCAATATTAACAACTAAATAATCAGGACTAAAAAGTTTTAAATCATCAATAAAATTTCCACCCAAACTGTAATCCTGAATTTTTGCTTGATAACCAAGACTTTCTGCAATAGCGGCTAAATACATTAAGTCTGTAGGTGGCAACGGCGGAATTACCAATAATTCTTTTGTAGGTTGTTGGCACCTGTCTTCTCGATTTAGAACCGGCGACGGCGGATAAATAAAAAATATTTTTTTCTTCTTTTTACCGTCCAAAACTAGCCCTCTTTAGATTTTTCTTTAACTTTTGAAGCTATTACAGAAGCTGTGATTAAACAAATCGCACCAATAACAAACGTATATTCCCAATGGTAGTTTACACCTTCATCAGATATGTACATACATTTATTAATAATCCAAGACACTAAAGTACATACAAAGACTTGCGGACCGGCAATAAAAATATTAAAAATACCCATTACAGAACCCTCTGTACCCGGTTTTATGTATTGAGAAAGCATCGCAAAAGGTAAAGCACAAATACTAGCCCAACCAATACCGGATAGTGCCATTAAAGAAGCCACAATCTTTGTATCTACAGTAAATGCCATTCCGATAAATGCTAAAGCCATTGATATCATTGATATAATATGAACTTTTTTATTTCCGTATTTTACAGATAGTACACCAATCGGAATTGCTACTAAAAAGCAAACTAAATTAAACAATGCAAAACAAACAGAAGAATAGTTTGTTGCTGCTAAAACGACAGCGTCATAAGAAGCTTTTATTGTTTCATGCACATCTGACAAATCCGGTACACCAAAAACTCTGTGAACTGCATATTGAGTAAAATATATCATCATGCACATATTACCAATCCAAGTAAAGAATTGCATCCAACAAATTTTACCAACTTCAGGCGACAGAGCAAAAAAGTCCTTTAAAGATTTTATAAAATTAAATTTTTCTTCTGTTTCAGATTTGGCAGTAACAGCTAATTTTCTTTCTTTTATAGCCAAGCACGTCCATAACATACCTAACGAAAACGCTAAAGCGGCCATTATAAATTGTGCATTGATTGGCATTTGATAATTGAATGCCCACTTTAAAAACGGTGCGGTACCTGCAGCAACAACCGAACCTAAACCAATTGCAAGACTTATATAAGAATTTGCAATTGAATGTTGTTCCGGTGGTACTACATCAGGAACCAATGCTCTGTAAGGACCTTGTGCAATGTTAACACAAGCATCTAAAATCCATATCATAATTGCCGCAAACAATAAAGCTGACCAAAGCGGCAAATTTACACCAATTAAGTTGCCAAACCAATCGGTTATATTGGCTGAATTAGGAAATGCCCATAAAGCTAAAGCTGATAAAAGAGCACCGCCTAAAAGATATGGACGACGTCTGCCAAAAGCTGTACGAGTTTTATCAGATAAAGCACCTATTAAAGGTTGCACAACCATGCCGGTAAAAGGTCCGGCTAACCAAATTAAACCAAATAAAAATGGTGATGCACCAAGTTCTTCAGTTACGGGACCCGATAATATAATTCTCATTTGCCAAGCAAATTGCAATCCAAAAAAACCTATTGCAAAACTAATAAACTTAGCAGTTGTAAACTTTTTTAAAGCAGTTTCTTCCATTAATCTCTCCTCACACAACCTGTTATACAAGTTTAATACATTTGAATAATTTTATCAATACCGGATTTAGCAACTGCAAACAATTCCTGCATTTTTTCATATTCGTAAGGTTCACCCTCTGAAGTTGTTTGAAAATCTATTATTTTCCCGCTTTTTGTCAAAATAACATTCGAATCTACCTGTGCATGAGAATCTTCTTCATAATTCAAATCAAGTTTTATTTCACCATCAACAATACCTATAGAAATTGCAGCTATCGGTTCAATTATAGGATTTTCTTGCAAATCACCTGATGCAATAAGTTTTGATATCGCATCTTGTAATGCCAAATAACCGCCACAAATACTTGCCGTTCTGGTTCCGCCATCAGCCTGAATAACATCTGCATCAATCGTAATAGTCATTTTAGGCATTTTTTCTAAATTTACACAAGCTCTCAAACTTCTGCCGATAAGTCTTTGAATTTCATGTGTTCTTCCGGAAACTTTATCACGTTCTCTCTTGCACCTTGTATTTGTCGCAGAAGGTAAAAGTGAATACTCCGCAGTAACCCAACCTCGTTCATCGTCATCAGACATCCATTTTGGCTTTTTTAAATCAACTGATGCTGTAACAATAACTTTTGTATCGCCAAATTCAACCAAAACAGAACCTAAAGCGTGTTTCGTAAAATTGTGAGTAAATTTTATTTCTCTAAGCTGATTATTTTCTCTACCGTCTAATCTCATATAAACTCCTCCGTCTAAAATAATTTTATCATAAATAAAACTTTTGTTTTTGCTATAATCATTGTAAGAATAATATTTTAGGGGGTTATTGAAATGATTGAATTTCTTAGTAATTTAATGTTTAAAGCAATAAAACCGATTGCTACTAGAATAATTTTAAAAAAAGGATATCCCCAAGACGCCGTTAACAGAAAATGCGGAATTATTCCGGAAGAAGGTTTTCAAGAGAAAGACAATGTAATAATGTTCCACGGCGTTTCCGTTGGTGAAACTAACGCTTTGGAAAACCTTATTAAACAAGCTCGTCAAGAATTTCCGTCTTCAAAGTTAGTTTATACAACAGGAACATACACCGGTCAAGAACTTGCTAAAAAGAAATTCTCAGACACAGTTGATTTAATCACCTATTTTCCGGCAGATTTCCCTTGTGTAATAAAAAAATTCTTAGATAAAGTTAATCCGTCTGTTGTTATGATTGCAGAAACTGAAATTTGGCCGTTTTTTGCAAGAGAATGCAAAAAAAGAGGTATAAAATTATACATCATAAACGGTAGAATATCGGACTCGACTTTTAAATCATATAACGCATTCAAATTTATTTTTAAATACTTCCTTAGTTTTTATGCAGGTATTTTTACCCAAAGTGAAGATGATAATAATAAATTTTTAGCTCTTGGAGCAAATCCGCAAACTACAAAAAAGATGAGTAATTTAAAATTCGATATAAAAAAGCCTGATATTAATATAAATTTTGTAAAATCAAATAATAGAATTTTTCTGGCAGGTTCAACTCATTCTGGTGAAGATGAAATTGTTTTAAATTGTTTTAAGCAATTAAAGCAAAAACACCCTGATCTTAAAATGATTCTTGCACCTCGACACTTAACCAGAACTGAAGAAGTTAAAGCACTTATTGAAAAATATGGATTTGATTATGCGTTGCGTTCAGAAGGAAAAACTGACTTAGACGGTATCGCTGTATTATTACTCGATACACTTGGCGAGCTTGGGAAAATGTATAACTTTGCTGATGTATCTTTTATTGGTGGTAGCTTTAACAAAACCGGCGGACACAACCCATTAGAATCTATCGTTTTTAATAAACCTGTTATTTCAGGACCATCAATTCATAATTTTAAAGATATATATTCTATTATAAAAAAGGCTGATGCAGGATTTGTGGTTGAAAACGAACAAGAACTCTACAATATTTCTGACAAATTATTCTCTGACTCTGATTATTATAAAAATATTATAGATAATTGTAAAAATGTTTTCGCTGAACAACAAGGTGCTTTGCAGTTTGTTATCAATATTCTCAACAAATAATTACATAAAAATTTTTTATTTATGTAAACTTTTGTAACAACTTTTGTCAAAATCCTAAAGTTTTTCAAAAAAATGCCGTAATAGGTAATATAAGGAAAAAACGAAAAGGAGTAAAAAAATGGCAGACGGTATCGGAAGAATAATGGGCGGAAGCAATTACGGTATTGGCGGATATGGAGCACACCATGCAAATGGTGAACAAACACAAGAACCAACCGTTGAGCCTAAGGTTAATAATTATGAAGAAACTCAACTTGATCCTACAAAAGTTATGGATTTTATGGCTAAAAATAACATTTATGTTGGACAAGTAAAAACTACAGCACCTGTAGATTTAGATCCAGCAACTAAAGAAAGAATTGCCGGATATATGGAAAACTTTGAAATCATCTACAACTTAATTATTGATGAGTTTGGTGAGGATCTTGCGCCAGTAGTAGCAGATTATGTTATGGATTATTTAATTGATACTGCTGCTTAGAAAAAATTACAAATTTAAACTTCTACACAATTCACTTCTGAGGCTAATATTATTAGCCTTTTTTATTGTAATAAATTATAAATTCAACGCTTTTATCACATTTCTCAAATTGTGTTACAATCAATGTTATGCTACAATTACTCGGTAGTATATGATTGATTTTGATAGGCTAAAACTTTATAAACAATATCTGAATACAATTCAACCTTATTTAGATAAGTATTTTGAAGATCAAAAAGAGTATTTATCTTGCCAAAAAGGTTGTTCTCATTGTTGCAGAAATGGTTCATATCCGTACTCAAATTTAGAGTTTGAGTATTTAAAAATAGGTTTGCTAAAAATGGATTTGAATGAGCAAAAAGGTGTTATAAGAAGAATTCAGAAACTAAAAGCAGATTATCAAAAAGTTGAAAACAAGGAGAAATATATGTACGAATGTCCTTTTATAAATGAAGAAGGAATTTGTACCGTATATGAATATAGAGGCATAATATGCCGAGTCTTTGGGCTTTTAAAAACCTGTGATGATGGTGAAATCGTTATTCCTTTTTGTCAAAATCTCGGCTTAAATTACTCCAAAGTTTATAACAAAGAGTCTCGAAAAATAGACAATGATTTAGTAAAAAAATTTGGCTACAAAAACACGCCTAAAGCTTACGATTTAAGCTTTAAAACATTAATGCGAGAAGACATGTTCGAAAATGCTAAAATTGATTTTGGGGAAATAAAATCACTTGTTGAATGGTTGTAACAAACCTCTTACTTCTCACAGACACAAAAGTCCTCAATTAGCAGAGCATAAACATTTTCTCCTTGTTTAGCTCTATAGTGTAAACCTGGAGTTATTAAACCTGTTAATAATCCGACACCGCAACCTACAGGAATACCAATAGCAAACCCTGTTCCAAGCTTTGCCGGGTTAGGGATAAATGCGAAACCCACACCGGCACCTGCACCAACAATCCCGCCGGTTATAGTTGAAAGAAACAGCTTACCGGCTGTCATCCAGCCATCTTCTTTCAGTTTACAATCCTTTGTAAAAGGTCTTGCTTTTATATCAATACAAGTATTATCAGGTAAAACTATTTTTCTAAAAATCAAGCTTACTCTGGCATTCTTATTAAAAACCTTAGGTTGTTCAATTTTTATAACCTCTGCAACAATTTTTGTACATGCCGGTAAAATCAAAGTTCCCTCACATGTATACAACGCTTCAGGAACATTAAAGTGCACTAAATCTCCTGCTTTATGACATTTGGAATAAAAAACGTCATTAAAAGTAAATTGTAAAACATTACCCTCCTTTACAATACGCTGTAAATTGTTTATTACAACTTGATTGCATGGCGCTTTGGGATGAACATCCAAATGTTCTATATGACAATTATTACAACAATCTGCCATTACAGATAACGAATTTAAACTTAATAAAGTAATAAGGGTAAATACTACAAAAAACCTGTTAAACATATCCAAACACTCCTATTTTTTTAACGACAACACAGTATAACAGACGTTATTATGTTTTTCAATTCTTTTGTACTATAATTATTATTAAATTAGTTAGTATGGGTGTTTATATGTTTAAATATTTTTTTAGTTCAATTTTAGTTACTATATTAGGCTTATTAGGTGCATACCTTTGGGGTGAACACGTTCATAGCGGAACCGGACTCACCTGTGTTTTTATAGCATTCGTTTTAGCAGTACTAGAGATAAGTTTATCCTTTGATAATGCTGTTGTTAACGCAATGAAACTTGAACAAATGTCTGAAAAATGGAGACACAGATTTATAACATGGGGGATTTTGATTGCTGTTTTTGGTATGCGTTTTGTATTCCCTTTAGCAGTTGTTGCAATATTTGCTAAACTTGATATTTTAACAGTATTAAATATGGCGTTAAATGATGTTAACCAGTATGCACACTATTTAGAACTAACCCATGCGCCAATTGTTGCTTTTGGTGGTGCATTTTTGTTAATGCTGTTTTTGGATTATTTTACGGAAGGAGAAAAAGATTTACATTGGATTCATTGGCTTGAAGTTAGGCTGCAAAAGCTAAATAAAATTAAAGGTGTTTGCACACTTATCACACTTTTAGTTCTAGGTTTGTTGATGCAAAAAATAGAACCGTCTATGCAAATGAATGTTTTAAAATCAGGTGTTGCCGGTATTCTAACTTATTTGGCAATAGACGGATTGGCAGAATGGTTAGAAAAGAAACAAGAAGAACGTGCCAAACTTTGTGCAGAAACGGTTAAGTGTTCCGGACTGGTTGGTTTTTTGTACTTAGAACTTATTGATGCTTCATTCTCTTTAGACGGTGTTTTAGGTGCATTTGCTTTAAGCAAAGATATATTAATAATTACAATCGGTTTATTTATCGGCGCTATGTTTGTTAGGTCTTTAACAATAATGCTGGTAGAAAAGAAAACTCTAAAACAATTCTGTTACTTGGAACACGGTGCACATTGGGCTATCGGAACACTTGCGGCGTTAATGTTTGTTTCGACTTTTGCGCATGTCCCGGAAGTTGTTACCGGATTATTAGGTTTAGCCTTTATTCTAAGCGCATTCGTTTGTTCGCTAATTAAAAATAAGGATATTTGTGAATAATGAAACTTAAAGACAAAAATCTTTATTATGTTGGAGGTGTAGTTAGGGATGAAATCCTTGGCATAAAAAGCTTTGACAAAGATTTTTGTTACGAAGGAAATGCTATAATTTTCTCTCAAAATCTAAACAAACTCAGAGAAAATCCGGATTTTGGAACAGTCAGAGTATTATTCAACAACGAAGAAATTGATATAGCTTCCACTCGTACTGAAAAATACCCTAAACCCGGTCATTTGCCTGTTGTTGACAAAATCGGATGCTCCCTAAAAGAAGATTTGCAACGAAGAGATTTTTCAATCAATGCTATGGCCAAGAATACTGTAACAGGTGAAATTACAGATTTTTTTGACGGTTTAGAGGATATAGAAAACAAAAAAATACGAGTTTTGCATGATAATAGCTTTATTGACGATCCTTCCAGAATTTTACGTGGTTTAAAATTTGCTGTCAGATTTGGTTTTGAACTAGAAACTCATACCAAAAAGCTGCAAGATGAATATTTAAACAATATTAATTATGATATGAGTTTTCATCGCATAAAAAAAGAGTTAAAAGAAACTTTTAATCTCAATAACGAAAAGGCTTTTGAGATTTTTATTTCCCAAAATATATATAAATTATTGGGCGAAAATCAAAATACCCCTCAAATAAAAACTTCTATACAAAAGCTGGTTGAAGCTCATAAACCTAAAAATATTTGGTTAGTTTATGCCGGCTTATTTAATTTGGAAAAACTTGAACTAAATACTGAAGAACAAGAGATTATAAATTCTTATAATTCAATAAAGAATGAATTTCCTCGAAACGACTTTGAAATTTATAAACTATTCTCAAATTTACCGTTAGAATCTATTTTACTTTATGCAATAAGCGTTGACAAAAATATCGCAACAAGATTTTTGGATTTTCTATCAGAAATCAAGTTAGAAACTTCCGGCGAAGATTTGATAAAATTAGGATTTAAGCAAGGTAAAATTTTTAAGCATATTTTTGAAAAAACTCTGGAATACAAAATTAATAACCCTTACATAACCAAATCTGACGAAATTGAATTTATAAAGGAGAATTTCCTATGATAAAATCAATTTTTAAAAGAATTTTTGGATATCGATTTCACATGCGAAATTTGTTAAATCCTTTTATAGGTTTACAGATTAATTCGCTTGGTGATTATCAAGGTGTTCTTGAATGTAAACGAGAAACTCAACTTATAGTGTCTTTAACTTCTTACAGAGAACGTTTTAAGGATTTACCTATCACTATTTATTCTATTTTAAATCAATCTTTAAAACCTGATAGAGTTATACTGTGGCTGGATGAAGAATACGAGGATTTAACTAATTTACCTTACGAAATAACACAATTTATTAAAAATGGGTTAGAAATCCGTTTTGTTAAAGATATAGGTTCATATACAAAAGCTATTTACGCATTTAAAGAATTTGGAAATTCTATAATAGTTACTGCTGATGATGATATATACTACCCGTCAAACTGGCTAAAGAAGCTCTATTTATCATACGTTTCTAACCAGCAAGATATTCAAGTACACAGAGCACACAGAGTAAAACTGGAAAATAATAATATTTTACCTTATGAAAAGTGGGAAAAACATGTAAAAGAAGAAACCGCAAGGTTCGACAACTTTTTAACCGGTGTCGGCGGGGTTCTATACCCACCGAATTGTTTTTCTAAAGAAGTTTTTCGTGCAGATATTTTTCTTAAACATGCACCAAAAGCCGATGATTTATGGTTTTGGGTTATGGCACTTGTTAGCAATCGAAAAATAAGAGTTGTACCAAATCATAACCGTTCTCTTATTTGTTCAAATATTATAAAGCAATTATTAAATGATAATTTATATAAACAGAACAAAAATGGCGGAAATGATACTCAACTAAAAAACTTATTAGTGTTTTACGAAAGAAATATTTTACAGAAAATAAATAACATCAATTAATTTTAAATAATTATAAACAACAAAAAAATACACCTGACTAATCACAGGTGTATTTTTTTATTAAACAATTTTACTAAACAGCCTTTTGAACTTTACCTGCTTTTAAGCATGAAGTACAAACTGTCATTTTTTTAGTTTGACCGTTTACATTAACTCTAATCTCTTGAAGATTTGGAGATTGTCTTTTTACAATTTGTTTATGAGAAAATGTTAATTTAGCTGCTTTTAATGCTTGTTTACCGCATACTTCACAATGTTTTGCCATGATTTAGTTTCCTTCTTTTCTACTAGTGTATCACTAGTGTAACCTAAACTTATTAAATTTACAAGAGCTTTTGTAAATTTCTTGTAACATTAAGTCAAGTTTTTATATTCACTAAACTTAAGAGGGTATGCAAATAAACAATAGTCAAAAAAGAGATATAAACTTTAAAGCTGTAAAAGTCGCAACAGCTAAAAATACTCTGGGTAAAATTACAACAGATATAGAAATTTATAAATTGCAAAAAGAAGATAGAAACTTTCTTGAAAACCTAAAAAAGAAAACAAGTATAAAAAAAATGTATCCCAAACTTGATTCTCTTGCACAAGCAAGATGGCAACATATATTTGAATATTGCATAAATAATATTCTTGATTCATTTGGAAATCTAAACACAGCATATCTGGCTGTAAAAAACAAAAAGCCTTGCGGAATATTAACTTACACAGATAAAGGCAGTGAACTCTATTTGGACGGAATTTGCTCAATTCCGATAGAAGAGAATAAAAAGGTTAGTTTAGTCGGAAAAACTCTCTTTCTACAATTTTTCAAAGATTTGGAAAATTCAAAAGCAAAAAAAGCAACCCTTTCAGCAGTAAATGATGGTCCGTTTAATGTTGTAAAAAAATACCAAGAACTTGGCTTCGTGAAAGACATGACAACACATCCTTACAGCCTAATGGTTTGTAATAAGTACAAGGCAAAAGAACAGCAAAGCAAGCTTTCAAAGGTTATTGATTATACAAACTCACCAACTTGTAAAATAAATTTAGAAGATATTACGGATTAGTAATCTGACACTTCATAATCATCGTCATCTTTTAAGGAAGATAAGTCATCTGAATAGCTGGAGTCAAAATCTTCAGGTAAATATTCGTTATCAGGAAAAACTGTTGTGTCATCAAACCTTGAAGCACTTAAGTTCTCACAGCCTGAAAAATCAGAATTTGACAAATCTGCATCTCTTAATATAGCTCCTGCCAAATCTGCATCAGGAAAATTACAATAATCTAAAGTCGAATAACTAAAATCAGTACCGTTTAAAATTGATTCATTAAACAAGCATTCTGTTAAAGTCGAACGATTAAAATCTACAGAAGTCAAATCACAACCTAAAAATTTAACTTCAATCAAATGAGTATCCGCAAAAGAAGAAGAAGTCAAATCAACATTATCAAACACAGCACCTTCAATTGTAGCATTTGAAAAATCCAATTCGCTTAAATCTACATTACCATCCTTTACTTCTTTATTGAATTTCTCAACATCTGTCAATAATAAATTTGCAAGTTCGTCCTTTGATAACATAAAATTATTTTCTCCTAATTAATTAAATCTATTTGCATTGCTAACAGAACCGCTTGAGTTCTATTTGTAACTTTAAGTTTTTTGAAAATACTATTCAAATGCGTTTTAACCGTAACATCTCTTACACATAACTGATCAGCAATTTGTTGATTACTAACACCTTTTGCAACCAGAGCCAATACCTCTTTTTCTTTAGGTGTAAGCACATCAATATTTACATTTTTATTCAATTCTTTGCTTTGTTTTACTTGAGAGTCTTTTTGCCAATTTGAACGTCTTAAAACAGCCTCAATTCTTGCCAAAAGATTTGGCAAAATGAATGGCTTTACAATATAATCATCTGCACCAATTCTCAAACCGGAAACAACTTTCTGATCCTCACTTACAGCTGTTATCATAATTACAGGCGTGTATTCCGTCTTTTTATTTTTACGAATAGCCTTTAGTGTATCCCAACCATCCATATTTGGCATCATTACATCCAACAATATCAAGTCAAAATGAGCATCTTCTTTACCTAATATTTTTAAAGCTTCTAAACCATCATTTGCAATGGTAACCTGATAACCGTACATTGGCAAAGCATCTGCCAAAAATTTCGGATTATCATCTACTATTAAAATTGAAGCTATACCGTCCATTTACACCAAACCCTCTTTTAAAGCCTTTAATGCTGCTTGTAGTCTATCATCAACTTCTAATTTTTGCAAAATACTTGCTACATGGGCTTTTGTAGTATTTATGCTAACGAATAGATGATTTGCAATTTCGTTATTACTGTATCCTTCAGTTATTAATTTTAATATTTGAGTTTCACGAGCAGTTAAGCCATAATCCTTTTCCGGCGAATTGTTTTCCGGTTGTTGAAACTGTGAAGCAGCTTCTAAAACTATATGTGCAATACTAGGATCAAACCAAGAAGCACCGTCTAAAACTGATTGCACGACTTCTGTTAATCGTGTAGGATTAATCTCCTTTGAGCAATAAGCATTGGCGCCTGCTTTTAAAGAATTTAAAACTTCTTGTACGTCATTATGAGATGTTAATATAATAACTTTTATTTCTGGTTTATGTTGTTTAATCTTTCTTGTAGCCTCAATACCATTCATACCGGGCAAGCCCAAATCCATAATCACTAAATCAACGTGATTATTTTCAACAACATCAACACTAACTTCACCTGATTCTGCTTCATAAATTTCACCAACAAAATCACATGCCTCAAAAGCTGTTTTTAACCCAAACCTTGTTAATTCATGATCTTCTACAATTAAAATGTTATTTTTCATACCCATTCTGTCCTGAATATATTTTTGCTGCATAATCTGAATCAAGTGCTGAGCAACGGATTAGCGATAAATTTGATTTTTCTATATCCCCTCTCGCTTTGAGCACCAAGCTTAAATAATAATAATATTTAAAATTATTTTCGTCAATATAATAAGAATTATTTAGATAAGTCTCAGCCATTTTATAATTGCCGTCTTTTATTGCAATATTAGCTAAACCTAACCAAATTTCATTATTTAACAAATCGACAGAGGCAATTTGAGGTAAATAATCATCAACTCTTTGAGGGAAAACCATCAAAGATGATGTTAGTAAATCTTGATCAGCACCATTCTTTTTCAAAAGTTTTTCATAGATTTTTTTAGATTTTTTCTTATTTTCCATTGCCAAATATGATTTTGCAATACCTATTGAAGGACGGATTTCATTTTTTGCAGAACCTTTTGCTTGCTTATAATATTTCAAAGCGTTTTCAAAATTTCTTTCATCATAACTCAAGTCTGCTAATGTTATTAAAGTTAAGTAATTTTTACTATCTTCTCTATAAGCTCTTTGCGCATATTCTTGAGCTTTTAAAGGTTCGTCATTTTCATAATAAATTCTGGCTAGTAATGAAAATATCTGTGCCGAATATTCTTTTGCTTGTAAAATTGCGGACTGTAAAACCTTTGTTGCCAAAAGGCTTTTTCCCTGCAAATGGTAATAATAAGCCAAATGATAATCTTTCAAAGGTTCATCTTTTGCTATTTTATACAAAATATATTCTTCAATTGCTCGGATTTTATCTCTGTAATCTACTGTTAAAAATTCTTGTTTTTGGATTTCTTTTAAAACTTTTTGAGCCTGTTTCGGTTTATTTGAATCAGCTAGAATTTTTGCTTTTAAAATTTTATAATTAACATTTACATCATTTTGTATTAATGCATTATTAATATATTTCAAAGCTTGAGGTAAATTATTCGATTTATAATATCCTAAAGAAATTAAATAATTTTTATAATCACTCTCAGAAGCTTTATTACTATTTATTAGCTCAGAAGTCGTTTCTATTGCTAAATTGTTATAAACAATGCTTGCATAAGCATCAGCAAGGTAAATAGCATCTCTATCTTGAACCATTGCAGAAGGGAAATGAAATCTTTTTATATCTTTTATGTAATTTTCTGTATACAAATTTTTATCAAGTTTTTTGAACAAATCCTCTGTTAAATCAAAGAAACCATACTCAGCCATTTTCATACCATATGCCAAAAACACATAATCATCGTGTTTTGCTCTTGATATCAAATCTGCAAAATCATTGTACGAAGCTTTTATATTTCCTTGAGTAAATCTGTTTTCTGCGGATGCATATTTTGCCTTTATAAAATTATCCTTAATTACCATTTCCATATTAGCAGCATCTGTTTGAGCTTTTAAGATAAGCTTTTTAGATGAAGAATCTGCAGTTTCTGCGTTTACACAATTTAGAGCACCTGCAACAAGAACCAACGATAATATTTTAAAAAATCTACTCATTTTCTAAATCAACACCTACATAATATTTGTTAAACACTTGAAGTAGCATATTACTACAATTATTTATTATTGAATAGTACAAATCTAATAAATTATATTTTTCTAAAATTTCTGCATCTTCTTTATCCAAGTCCATATTGTTTTCAGTTAGGAAAACCTCTACAATCTTTAATAGTTTAATCGCTAGAAATTTTTCAACAACAAGCGGATCAAAATGAGAACCTGCACCATTCATAATAATATCTACAACTTTTTCAATCGGCATTTTATCACGATAATGACGTTTTGATGTTATTGCATCAAAAACATCGGATACAGCCAGAATTCTGCCACCAAACGGAATGTCAACACCTTTTAATTTTCTGTAATAACCGGTACCGTCAAATTTTTCGTGATGCGAACATGCGATTTCTGTTATCTGTTGAAAATCCTCTGACATATGAATTTTTTCTAAAATATTATGAGTTATTTCAACATGTTCTTGAATATGTTTGTATTCTTCTGGTGTTAATTTCCCTTCTTTTTGCAACACCGAATCCCTGATTCCGATTTTACCTATATCGTGAAGAGCTGCAGCTTTTTCTAAAATATAAATATCAGCTTTTTCCATTCCAAACTCGTATGCAATCAACGATGAATACATTTTTACACGAGTAGAATGACCGGAGGTAATCTTATCTCTTGCATCAATAGATGAAGCTAAAGTTTCTATAAAACTATCAAAAATTACTTTCTGCTCCTCGATCATTTTATTTTGTTTTTCAAACAACTGAGCGTTCTCTAGTGATATACCTGCGCTAGAAGCAATAGCCACCAATAAGTCTTCATCGTCAATGGTAAATGTTTCGTCAAATTTATTTAAAACCTGAAAAACCCCGATTATTTCTTGATTAAAATTCTTTATTGGCATACAAAGAATTGTTTTTGTTCGATAACCTGTTTTTTTATCAATTTGTTTATTAAAACGCTTATCTTTATATGCATCTTTTATATTAATTGTTTCCCCAGTTTGAACCACATGACCAGCCAAACCTTTATCTGCAGGAATACGCAATTCTTTAACATCATCAAGTCCGGTCGCAACTTTTGAATAAAGCTCATTGTTCTCTTTATCATATAAAAACACTGTGCATCTGTCAGCATTTAAAGCAGTTTTTGTTTCTTCCGCAATAGTTTTAATAAGCGAATTAATATTTTTTTCTGCTGCAACTGCCTGACCTATTTTAACCAAAGCTATTAAAGGGTCTTTTAAATGCGCATGAGAGCTTAAATGAGTAATTGGCGGGCATTTTAATAGCGAAGTTATTCTTTCAAAAAAAGCTGTTTTCTGATTTTTTATAGCTAATTTACGTGCTTTATTATAGTTTATTGAGTATAATTCACTATTTTTTTCAGCAAAATTAACATATCCTAAAACAACTTCATTTAAAATTAAAGTTATAGCGTCATTCTCTTCTTCAACCAAGAATTGGGCATCATTCATAAACTGATAGTAATCAGAGTATTGTTTTTCCACAAACGCACCAAACGCTAATAAAGTAAAGCATATTGCAGTGTCATCGTTGTATATATCTTTATGCTTAATAATTATATCCTTAACAGCGTTATAATTACCATTTGTAATTTCTTCCGCTGTTTCGTATATAAAATTCTCCAGCGTCATTAAACCCTCTCTTTAAACAAAAACTTTTTATTATATAATATAACAAAAGACTATAAACGACAAGTAGTTTATACATAAACAATGTAATTCAGATAAACAGGGAGAGAAAATTTTGAAAAAGATTTCTATATTAATTCCGGTATATAACGAAAAAAAATCCTTAATGGAAATTTTAAAAAAAGTAGAAGATGTAGATTTTGGCTTAGAAAAAGAAATTATTCTTATTGATGATTGTTCAACTGACGGCACCAAAGAGCTTTACAAAGAGATTTCACACAAAGTTTTGTATCACGAAAAAAATCAAGGTAAGGGTGCTGCCCTCAGAACCGGTATCGAAGCTGCAAGCGGTGATATCATTATTATTCAAGATGCGGATTTAGAATACAACCCTCAAGATTATACAAAATTAGTAGATTTAATAAAAACTAATGAAGCAGACGTTGTATACGGTTCAAGGTTAGCCAACAAAGACAATTCTCAAAAGTTTTTATTACTAAGCTATTTGGCAAACCAAACTCTAAGTTTTATGACCAGAGTTTTATATAATACAAAGTTGACAGATATGGAAACTTGTTACAAGGCTTTCAGAGCAGATATTATCAAAAATATAACTATTGATTCTAACCGCTTTGATTTTGAACCCGAAATTACCGCTAAAATTTTAAGACAAAATATTCGTTTTAGAGAATGTCCTATATCATATAATGCCCGCACAAACGAACAAGGTAAGAAAATTAATTGGAAAGATGGTGTTCAAGCTATATTTACATTGATTAAATATAGATTTTTTGCTTAATTAAAAGTCGTAAATACTGTCAGAAATAGACTATTTACAAATCTTTATAAAGTTCTTGTATAAAAAGTTATAGTGTGGTATACTCTGTTTGTCGGACTACCGAGAAACGCTTTTAATGAGCAAAAATTAACTTGGCAAGCGACGAGTACTCGAGTGAAGGTCTTATTAAAGTTTTCATAGAGATTACTGAATAGAAGTATGTTTGGAACTTTTAGAGCCATTATTGGTCAGTATTTTCAGAAAACTTAAGGGATACCACACTCATAACAGTAAAGGATGTAAATATGAATACAGATCCAATAGCAGATATGCTAACAAGAATTAGAAACGCAAACTGTGTTTCTCACCCTTCAGTAGAAATGCCATCTTCTAAATTAAAAGTTGCTTTAGCTAAACTTTTAAAAGAAGAAGGTTACATCGTAAACTACGAAGAAAAAGTTGAAAATAATTTCAAAGTTCTTTCTATCGAGCTAAAATACGATGAAAACAGCAAACCTGTAATTACAAACTTAAAAAGAGTTTCTAAACCGGGTTTAAGAAGCTACTGTAAGGCTAAAAATTTACCACAAGTTCTTGGCGGCTTAGGTATTGCGGTTGTTTCAACCAGCAAAGGTCTTTTAACAGATCGTAAAGCAAGAAAAGAAAACCTTGGCGGTGAAATTCTAGCATACATTTATTAATCTATTTGGTGCAATATAAAGTACCATACGACTTTATTGAATAAAGAGCTTAATATCTTAACACTTTAAAGTCTTAACCACTCAATAAAACAGGTATAATTGGCAGAAAAACCTGTAGTTAGAAAAGGAGAAAAAATTATGTCACGTATTGGTAAAAAACCTATCGAAATCCCAGCAGGGGTTGAAGTTAAGATAGAAAACAATGTTGTAACAGTAAAAGGACCTAAAGGTACAGAATCTGTTGCATACAGAGATGAAGTTAAAGTTTCTGTTGTTGAAAACAATATTATCGTTGAACCAAACTCAGACGATAGAAAAACAGGTGCTTTACACGGATTATTCAGAACTTTAATTGCAAACGCTGTATTTGGTGTTTCAAAAGGTTTTGAAAAGAAATTAGAAATCGTTGGTGTTGGTTACCGTGCTAACATGGAAGGTTCAAACCTTAACATGGCTTTAGGTTATTCTCATCCGGTTCTAATTGTTCCACCAGCAGGAATTACTCTTTCTGTTGAAGCTAACACAAAAATCACAGTTGCTGGTACTAACAAACAAGCAGTTGGTGATGTTGCAGCATTCATCAGAAGCAAACGTCCACCTGAAGTATACAAAGGAAAAGGTGTTAAATACGAAGGTGAATACATCAGACGTAAAGCTGGTAAAGCTGGTAAGAAATAGTGTAGCTCGGTGTGAACCGGTGTCGCATTTGCGTAATCAAATGCGAGCAGGGCGAAACACTACGTCGGCGCCGTTACGGAATGTAGCATAAGCGAAATGAAGTGTAGCAATCTATGATTGCACAGGCGCAAAATAGCACAAAACAAAAGCCCAAATGAACCCTTGAGTGGTTTCAAGCAGGTTCGGGTAATAGAAAGGATAACCAAAAATGATTAAACAAGAAATTAGAAAACCAAAAGTTCAAAAAAGACACCAAGCTATCAGGGTAAAATTATCAGGAACAACTGAATTCCCTAGATTAGCAGTTTATAGAAGCACAAAACACATTTACGCACAATTAATTGATGATGAAAAACATGTTACAATTTGTTCTGCATCATCAGTTGATAAAGAGTTAAAAGAAAAATTAGCTCACGGCGGAAACATTGAAGCAGCTAAAGTTGTTGGTGAAGCAATTGCTAAGAAAGCTTTAGCAGCAGGTGTTGAATGTGTTGTATTTGACAGAGGCGGTTTCTTATACCACGGTAGAGTTGCTGCTTTGGCAGATGCAGCTAGAGAAGCTGGCTTGATGTTCTAATAATACAGAACTTATTATTTCTTAAGAAGGCGGATTTGCACTTTGTGCAAATCCGCCTTCAAACTACTTTAATCAATAATTTTAGCAGAATTAGAAACTACATCTACCGTATTCGCAATTTTCATCTCGTTCAGCAACATTACACTGATGCATAGCAAAAGCTGTGATAATAGCACTGATACCCACCAGAGAGTAGATAATTCTTGAAACAAGAGTCATATCTCCGAATAATGAACCTACTAAGTTATAACCGAATATACCGATTAAGCCCCAGTTAAGAGCACCGATAAGTACTAAAATGTATGCAGTATTCTTTAAAAATTTCATTGCACACCTCCTTTTCTTTTCCACTTTAATTATTACCTAATATGGAATAATTAAATTCGTAACAAGGAGTAGGTAATTATAACTAAATATTTTTATAAACCAAATTCGGCTGACGAGCAGCTAAGGTTTCATCTACCCGTTTTATAGGTGTTTTCTGTGGTGATTTCAAAACCTCATCCGGATTAGTTTCAATCTCTTTAGCAATTTTTAGCATAGTTTCAATAAACTCGTCCAAAACAGCCTTTGACTCAGTTTCAGTAGGTTCAATCATAATAGCTTCGTGTACGATAAGCGGGAAATAAACAGTCGGAGGATGACAGTTTGAATCCATCAGACGTTTTGCAATTCCCAATGTTGAAACACCTTGATGATGTTGTTTTTCACCTGACAATACGAACTCGTGCATACAAGGCTCATCATAAGGTAAGTCATAAACGCCTTTCAGTTTTTCTTTAATATAATTTGCATTAAGTACAGCATCAGCACTTGCTAATTTTAGATTAGTTCCCATCATCAATATATAAGCATAAGCTCTGACAAGAACACCGAAATTACCATAAAAACTTCTAACTTTACCAATAGAATATTCAATATTATAGTTTCTTACGTATAAATTTCCTTGTTTTTCAATTATTGGTGAAGGTAGATATTTTTTTAATTTTTCAACAACGCCAATTGGTCCGGCACCAGGTCCGCCACCACCATGAGGAGTTGCAAATGTTTTATGTAAATTCAAATGCACAACGTCAAAGCCCATTAATGCAGGATTGGTCCAACCCATAATGGCATTGAAATTTGCACCGTCATAATACAACAAAGATCCGTTATCATGCATTAATTTTGAAATTTCAAGAACTTGTTCTTCAAAAATTCCCAAAGTGTTTGGATTTGTCATCATTATTGCAGCAACACTATCATCTACTAATTCTTTTAGCGCCTCTACATCAACTTGTCCTCTGCTGTTAGACTTTACTTCTACAATATCAAAACCGCACATCTTAGCACTTGCAGGATTTGTCCCGTGAGCAGAATCCGGAATGATAACTTTAGTTCTCTGAGCTTCACCTTTTACTTCAAAATACTTTTTAATAACCATCATGCCGGTTAATTCACCATGCGCACCGGCTGCAGGTTGTAAAGATATAGCATCCATGCCGGTTATATACTTAAGTTTTTCTTGTAAATTATACATCAACTCAAGCGCACCTTGAGAATCTTCATCTGATTGCAAAGGGTGTAAGTTTGCAAAACCTTCTAATGAAGCCAATAATTCATTAACTTTAGGGTTATATTTCATTGTACAAGAACCCAGCGGATAGAAACCCTTTTCTATACAGAAATTTCTATCAGAAAGTTCTTTGTAATGTCGCATTACTTCTAATTCGCTCAATTGTGGTAAGCCTATTGGCTCTTTTCTCAATAAATTTTCAGGAATCAACTGCTCAAGTTCTTTAATATCAGAACCTACACCATCGACGCCCACATAATCATTCCCTACTCCAGAAGATTTCTCAAATATTGTTTTCATCTAAACGTTCCTGTAATAATAATTCTTTCTTAACTTTATCTAATGCATTTTGAATAATTCTTGATATCCTAGATTGCGATATATTAAATTCTGCCGATATGTCTTTTAATTTTTTATCATAGACATACTTTGCTTCAATTAAATCTTGCTCCCTTTGAGATAATTTTTTCATAGCCTCTTGAACTCTCGCTTTAAGTTCAAGAATCTCAACTTTTTCATCCGGTGTTCTTGAAGAATCTTTTATTAAGGTCGGATTTTCAGCTTCCGCCATTTCTTCGATAGACAAAATTGTTTTATAAACAGCATCTTTAACCCGTTCTTGCGTTCCGGCATCTTGATTTCGCATCACATGCCATTTATAACGACGTCTGACTTCGTTCCTAATTGCCCACTTGATTGCTTTTGTTAAATAAGATTCATTGTGTTCTAATTTAGAACCGGAATTAACAAGATAATATACTGTATAATTAGCTAAATTTACAATTTCAGCCAAATCAATCAAACCAAGGTTTGAAAACTTCTTGTACTCAACCTTAGATATAGTTTCTATTAAATCTTTGTACTGAGAAAGATTAATCCTACCTTCTCTCTCTTTATTAATAGCTTTTAAATCCTTCATAAAATATAATATACCAGAAACTTAATTGTTTATCAAACTAAAACTTTTTTACTTTATTTATAAAACATGCTACAATGTAGACAAAGAAGAGGTTAGTATATAATGAAGAATTTTAAATTTATAAAAACGTTATTAGTATGCTTAATTGCGACTATAGCATTTACAACAAGTAATTTTTATAACGAATCAGTTACTGCGCAAACTGCACAACAAGCTACAGTAACTACAACAGTTGCTCAAGAAAACGTTGTTAATCCTTTAAGTTTAGTTAGCAAGCCGTCTGAATACTTAAACAAAACTATTACCATGAATGCTAAGTTTGATAAATTCTCTACACTGGGATTGGATTATAAATCCGCATTCAAATCTTCAGAAGAATATATTTCATTCTTAATAAAAAGAGAAGATACCATTTACGACATACCGTTATCTGAACTCAAATTATTTTTAAAAAGAACAGAAGCTGAAAAGTTTATAGAATTAAAAACTGATGATGAAATATCCATTACCGGCACTGTATTTTCAGATGCTTTAGGTGATGCTTGGGTAGATGTTTCAAGTCTTGTAGTAACTAAAAAGGCACCTAATAAAGACGGAGTTAAGTAATATATGAGCAATACTGATAAAGATAAGTGTAAAGTCTACTTGACCGTACACGGTCATTTTTACCAACCACCTCGTGAAAATCCTTGGCTGGAAGCAATTGAGCAACAAGATAGCGCTCTGCCTTCTCACGACTGGAACGAAAGAATTAATAATGAATGTTATAATCCAAATTCAGTATCAAAAATTGTTGATTCAAAAAACCAAATTTTAAACGTTGTAAACAACTATGAATATATGAGCTATAACTTTGGTCCGACTTTATTGTCATGGATGGAAGAATTTGCGCCTATGGCTTATGAAAGAATTATAAAAGCTGATATCAACAGTCGTAAATTACATGGTGGTCATGGAAATGCCATAGCACAGGTTTATAACCATATGATTATGCCACTGGCAAATGAAAGAGATAAACAAACCCAAGTAAAATGGGGGATTAAAGATTTTGAATATCGTTTCGGCAGAGAACCTGAAGGGATGTGGCTTGCAGAAACAGCTGTGGATGACGACACTTTAAGAGTACTTGTTGAAAACGGTATAAAGTTTACGATTTTATCACCTTATCAAGCTCAAAAAATAAGAAAAAAAGGCGAAGAAAATTGGCAGGATGTTAGCTGGGGCAACATCGATCCAGCTCGTTCATATCGATATTATATTAAATCCGCACCGGGTAAATTTATTGACTTATTCTTTTACGATGGTGCAATCTCAAAATCTGTTGCTTTTGACGAATTATTAAAAGACGGAAACAAATTTGTTAGTCGTTTAAAAGATGGTATTTCAACTGCAAGAAATTACCCTCAGTTGATAAACATAGCTACCGACGGTGAAAGTTACGGTCATCATACTAAATTTGGCGACATGGCTCTGGCTTATGCCATGAAATTAAAAGTCAAGGAAGCCGGATTTATCGTAACAAACTATGCTGAATATTTAGAAAAACATCAAAGCGATTGGGAAGTTGAAATAAAACCTGTTTCTTCTTGGAGCTGTTTCCATGGTGTTGGTCGCTGGAGTGATGATTGCGGTTGTTCAACAGGCGGACATCCCGGTTGGAACCAAAAGTGGCGTCGACCTTTAAGAGATGCTTTGGATTATTTAAGAGATGAAACCATTACCATATTCAAAAAAAATGGTAAGAAATATTTCCTTAATCCAGAAGAAACAAGAAATAATTATATTTCAGTTATTTTAGACAGAAGCGAGTCTGCAGTAAAAAAATTCCAAGATGAATATTTTATGCCTGATTTAGATACTCAGCAAAAAGTTCAAGCTATGGAATTGTTAGAAATCCAAAGACAAGCCATGCTTATGTACACAAGTTGCGGTTGGTTTTTCTCTGAAATTTCAGGTATTGAAACTGTACAAATAATGAAGTACGCTGCAAGAGTTATGCAATTAGCAAAATCTTTCTCTAAAAAAGATTTGGAACAAAAATTCTTAGAAATTTTATCTGAAGCAAAAAGTAATTTACCGGAGTTTGGTACCGGTAAAGATGTTTACGAACGCTTTGTACGTCCTTCTGTAGTTACACCGAAACAAATTGTTAGTCTTTGGGCAATTTCATCTCTTTATACAGATATTGAAGATGAAGAAAATGTATACTGCTATAAAATAAAGAAACATTCTTACAAAAAAGTAGTGAAAGGAAATTCACAATTAATAATCGGTCATATTGAGGTTAAATCACAAGTTACACTTGAAAAATCTAATATGATTTTTGCTCTGTTACAATTCTCAGGTGGCGATTTCCACTGTGCAATAAAAGAATATTCTGACTCTTTCATGGAAACAAGAAAAGAGCTTATTAGGACTTATTTAGTATCACCACTAACAGAAATAATAAGAACTATTGATAATTATTTCGGCAAAGAATATTTTACTTTAAAAGATATCTTCATAGAAGAGCGTCGTAAAATATTACAAACCATGCTTAAAGGTAAATTGCAAAACTTTGCAAATACTTATCAATCAATGTACAGTGAAGGCAAAGGCTCAATTTATCAAATGCAGACATTGGGCTTGGAAATTCCTCATGAGTTTAAAATCTCAGCTCAGTACGTGTTAACCAAACAGTTCAACGACATGTTTGTTGAATCTAAAGGTTTTTTAAGCAATGATATATTACAACAGGCATCTGATATCATTTTTGAAGCAAAAAGAATCGGTATAGATATTGATAAAACACCTACATCAAAAATTTTCAGTAAAAAAATTGCTCAAAATGTTAACAGATTGGCTTATGCATTAGATATACAACAAGTAGAAGCAACTCTTGAGATATTAGATTGCATAACCAAACTTGAATTAAGCGTCGATATTGCAGAAGCTCAAAATTATTTCTTCTCTAAAATTGTAATAAATTTAGAAGAATTGATTAAAAACATGACTTGTGCTGCTGATAGAGATTTGGTAACCATGCTATTCCAAATAGGTGAAGATTTGAATATCAACATGGATTATTATAAGCAACAGTTCGACAGAGCATTAGTTAGGAAATAATAATGCAAGATAACTATGGTATTGATAAAAGCTGGATTGAAGGCGGTTTGAACATAGATAAAATTCAAGAAATTATGGAAATAATTTCTGAAAAAAGAAAAAATGTCGAAATTCTTCCAGCTCAGAATGATGTTTTAAATGCAATTAAACTTACTTCGCTTGATAATGCAAAGGTTTTAATTATCGGTCAAGATCCTTACCCAAGTTCAGAGCATGCGCATGGTTTAGCGTTTTCCAGTCTTTCTGACAAAACTCCTGCTTCTCTAAAAAATATTTTTAAAAAACTTAAAGAAGATTTTCCCGACGGTAAATATGAGTCAAATACTTTAACTCAATGGGGAAAACAAGGAGTTATTCTCCTTAACACAGCTTTAACTTTTGAAGGAAAAGATACAAAATTATTAAAAGAACATACAAAGCTTTGGGAACCTGTTATTAAAAATATATTTGAAGTATTAATTAAACGTAATAAGCCATTAGTGGTAATGCGTTGGGGAAATTATGCACAAAAAGTCGGCGAATGTTTTGACAACTGCGCTAACATATACCCTCTTGATACAACTCACCCATCACCTTTTTCCGCAAGAAACGGTTTTTTAACTTGCAACCACTTCAAAAAATGTAACGAAATCCTCGGGAACAGCGCTATTTGCTGGAATACATAATTCTTTGCGTGGCCTTTTGTAACATTTTGTTAAGTTCTCATCTAAAAAGTGTAAAAAATACAAATTTTCCGTTTTTTATAGTATTATATTAAAGGTTATTATTTAAAATTATAAAGGAGGCACATGAATTGGCTATAGTTTCATCTTCAATTGACGCGCTGGAAGAACAGCAACTTGACAAAGTTAACCTTGGACAACACGTCCTTGCAGAGTTTTTTGAATGTGATTCAAACGTTCTGAATAGTTTAGATAAAGTAGAAAAACATATGGTTGATGCCGCCCTGGAATGTGGTGCTACAATCGTTCAAAAATGTTTTCACATGTTTAACCCATATGGTGTTAGCGGTGTAGTAATTATTTCGGAAAGTCATTTAGCAATTCATACTTGGCCTGAATTAGGATATGCTGCAGTTGATTTATTCACTTGTGGCACAAAATGCGACCCTAAAGTTGCCTATGAATTTTTAAAGAAAAAATTTAACTCTAAAAAAGCTTCTTTTACAGAGCTTAAAAGAGGTATAATCGATAGAGAAACTTTGAAATTGGCTGAACAACCTTTTGAAGTTGTTGAACAGTTTGAAGACTAATCTCGGTTATTCTGATTGCGGATTATCTCAGGATGAGCAGAATTTGACAGGATAATCTCGTAATATTCATTCTTATCAATATTAACACCCATATTTTGGGTGTTAATTTTTAGTTTCTTTTTCTTTTTATTGGGCTTATATGGATTATTTGCCATAACTTATTATTTCATTATTTTCGCCAACTTGTAAAATTGTCGGTTTATGTGTTTTTATTTCTTCTTCATTCATTTGCGCATAGGTTACAATAATAATCTTATCGCCGGGTTGTACTTTTCTTGCGGCAGCACCGTTTACACAAAAACATTTTGACCCACGTTCACCTTTTATAGCATAAGTCTGGAAACGTTCGCCATTATTTATATCAAGAATTTCAACTTTTTCCCATTCTCTGATATTGGATTTTTCCAAAAATTCTTCGTCTATAGTTATTGAGCCTACATAATTTAGATTTGCATCTGTTATAGTTGCTCTGTGTATTTTTGAGTGTAAAAATTCAAATAACATTTATATTCCCTCTTTATTCTATGTTAACACAAAAAAATTACTACCATGTTGAATATGAAAAAATATTACATTGTTTTAATATAAATAAGTCAAATTTATTCGGAGGTTTACATGATTGACTTATTTATATTGGAGACTTGCCCTTATTGTTTAAAAGTTATGAAATATTTAGATGATAATAATATTGAATACAGAAAAATAGATACTTCAAATCCGGCTTCAGAAAACTCACTTATCCAAATTGGCGGAAAAAGACAAGTACCTTTTTTAGTTGATAACGATAGAAATATTCAAATGTATGAATCTAACGATATAATTGAATATTTAAAAACAATTGTTTAAACCGCTACTACACATTAATCAATTTTTCTTGAAGAGAATGAGCTGAATCTTCATAGCCTGCTCTTCCCATTAACGCATAAGTGTAGTTTTTAGCTTGCTCAACACCTGATTGGTTAAAAGTATTTATATTATAGAGTTCTCCTGCTATAGCTGTTTGAACCTCTAACATGTAAAGCAATTGTGCAATATTATACTCATCTATTTTTTCTAAAGTTATTGTTAGAGTCGGACGGCTATAATCAGATAAAGAAACTCTTGTTGAATCAGCTTCGGCATTCAATAAATCGTTTATTGTTTTTCCGCCTAAATATCCAATTCCAGTGTATTCATAGCTTTTAGGAATTTCTAAAACTGTATCAAAATTTTCAACTCTTATAAATGTAATAATCTTATCATTAGGACCTTCGTTAAACAATTGCAACAAAGAATGTTGCTCAGTAGCACCAATCGATTTTACAGGTGTCGGTCCTATATTAACTTTATTACCATTATTGTCATATTCTTTTCCCAAAGATTCTGCCCAAAGCTGAACAAACCAATCGGAAACATATTTTAAACGACTTGAATAAGGCATCATTACCGATATTCTTTTATTCATTTTTTTATCCATTAAGTATTGAATTAAAGCGCCCTGAGCTGCAATATTCTGATGAATATCAGTGTTTTTTAAAGCTAAATCCATATCTTTAATACCATTGATTATTTCATCAACATTTAAGCCGACTAAAGCAAAAGGAACTAAGCCTACAGCTGAAAATACTGAAAATCTTCCGCCAACATCATTTGGAATAATAAATGTCTTATAACCTTCCTGATCTGCTATTTGTTTTAAAATTCCTAAAGATTTGTCTGTTGTTGCAACAATATTTTTTCTGTAATCATCGCCTAATTCTTTTTGCAATCTATCTTTAAGAATCATAAATTGAGCCATTGTCTCTGCAGTATCACCGGATTTTGTGATAACATTAACCAAAGTTTTTTTCAAATCCAATATTGACAACAAAGCATTCATAGAATCAGGGTCAATATTATCTAAAAAGAATATTCGAGGATAATTATTTCTGTCTTCTTTTGTTAATAAATTCCAATAAGGTTTAAGTAAGGCTTCTGTAACCGCAATTCCGCCAAGTGCAGAACCACCGATACCCAAAACCAGCACATTATCAAACCTACCTCTAACCATAGAAGCAAACTCTTTAACATACCATACTGTCTGCTCATGATATCCCAAATTCATCCATTGTAACCATTGCCCCGGCTTATCTTTTCTTTGGTTTAAACTTGTTATTATATGAGTAATTGTTTCGCTATAATTTGCAAATTCCTCTTTTAAATTTAAACCATTTTCTTCACCTATAATAGCTGAATCTGATTTCAAGCAATTAAGCTTTATCATTTGCACACCTTTCTTATACACTTATTATTATAATTGTACTATTAACAATTATAATTTCAAGCTGATAAGAACTACTACACCTCTGTTTTAGAGGTTATAGAATTGATTGATTATAAAGTTTTAAATCTACTATCCTGTTATCAATCATTTCTATACATTGAGCAAATTCTTCTTGTAATTTTGCCAAATTTTTAAACCTTGTATGGAAAAATAACAAAGTTGATACAGATTCTTTTGTTAGATTTTTTAGACTAATAATTCTTTCATAAATTTTCGGGTCAACGATTTCCTTATGCTCACATAAAGTTGTAAACAAATCGCCAAACCACCATTGCACTTCTTCTACATTATTGGACTTTAAACCCTTATAAGCTTTTTTTAGATATTTTTGGATTTCAGAATACATGTCAATAAGAGTTTCTTTTTTCTTCGGTAAAATATTTTTGAAATAATTAATCGTCTGTTCATAACCCGTATTTATCAGTTTTCTTCTTGAGTCTTTATCCAAATTAAAATCTGCAAAGAAAATATTACCTGTATCTATTCTTAAACAATCATAACGATCATTTTTACCATACAATTCAATAACAAAATCAGTTGCAACATCCGTTACACAACTATAAATTGTATTTAAAAATGCAATAGGACTTTTACCTTCATCACTGCAAGAACCTTCTAAACGGAATTCAAGAATTCTATCCTCAGAGTTATTTAAGGTTTCTGACAATCTCCACATTGGCGAAGCTTTTTGTAAATCTCCGTCAACTAAATCCGAGTCATTATAACTAAACGGCGGCATCAATCCAGGCATACTTGAAGATACTCTTATCGCCCTTGCGATTTCAAAATCGGGTGTTACACTTTTTGAAAACTCTTGCGTGGTAAACGTTCTTAAATTAGTTGTTATAATAACCAATTCTTTTTCCAAGTCTTCAAAATTCAAATTTTTCTTTTTTAATTCAATATGTTTTTTTTCTATTAATTCATTTAACCAATCTACAAAAATCCCACCTTTACAAAGAGCAATATTTTTACCAAATCCTAAATGAATATCTCTAAAAAGATCAAAATTAACCTTCATAAACAGATTTTCAAGTTCGTATGACTTATATCCACAAGCAAGAAGTGTTGCAAAAATCGAACCAACCGAAGACCCGCCTACAACATCAAACTCAATCCCAAGTTCTTCCATTGCTCTTATAACACCAATATAAGCTAATCCCCTTATGGCACCACCACCAAACAAACAAGTATACTTTAAAGCTCTATTCTCTTTCAAAACTAAACCTCTATTTTTTTTACCCCTTAATTTACCCCTAGATTTACCCCTTTAATTTACCCCTAGATTTACCCCTGTTTTATTTATACCATAAAATTTAATTTATGCTATTCGCCAAATTTACCCATATTTTTGAACGCATTTTTTAAATAATAATTTCGTTTTACTTCAATTTCTTTATATTTAGGTTTCAATTTTTTGGTTTTTACATATACCTGACCGACATTTCCTTCAAAAACTAAAGTCCAATCTTTTTCATTTTTTATAACATCACAAATTTTCCAAGTTTTATCCAAAAGCAAAACATCTGTAGGATATTTTTTCAAAACTTCACGCCAATTCTCTTTTGCCATTGCAAACTCTTTTAAAGCCAGAAATTCTTCATCATTATAAACTTCTTCATAACGACCATCCATGAATATAAGATTTTGAGGATAAAGTTTATATGTTACATAACTACCAAATCCAAAACTTGTTAAAAGATTTCCTGATAAATTGTTAGTTGCAATAAATTCAACCTCTTTAACAGGGAATTTAGTATCATTTACTCTTGGTGTAAAAGGTTCTAAAAACAATACTAAAAACATAGACAAGAAAAGCAATATAGCTACAAACTTTTCGACAAATTTTATAAACTTAACATCAAAAACTTTTATAAGTTCTTTACTAAACAATGCTGTTACAATTATCAATGAAAAAGAAACAAGCTTAACATGCATAGCACCCAGCACAAGCATTACAAGTAAGAGTAATTTATTAAAAACATTTACTTTACTATCAAGTATTGATAATAGAAATATTAACAGGGCATAACAGTATGACAAAATAAAGCCTAAAGAATGAGACTCTACCAAAATATGCCACCATTCAACAATATAAGTTCGAGTCATTGTATTGGCAGAAAGTAAAAATCCTAAATAATCTGTTCCATAAGGATTAATTATTAACAAAATTGAAGCTAATAAAAAAACTATAAAATATTTTTTCCAACGCTGTTTTGTTATCACAGCATTTAACAAATATAAGAAAATCAAACCCAAGCCCGATACAATACCGCCATGAAGATTGTTCCAAATAATTGTGAGCGGTAATATTAGCCATATACAATTCGAATTTTTAGCTCTATATTTTTCCAACAGATATAAAAATATTGAAAAGAACATAAAACTAAACATTTGACATCTTACAATACTACCGTTTATACTGCTAAACAGAATTAAAAAGAGAATTATCGGAAACAGAAGTTTTGGATAATTTTTTGATTGTAAACTTTGAGTTTTTAAAACAAAAAATGCTGTAAAAAACATTAAAAATGAATGTAAGAAAATTAACCCAAAAGTTCCAATATGCTTTAAAAACCAATAGAAAACAACACCGGAACCCCATTCATGGTCATACCATTTGTGAGTAGGCGTATAAGAAAGAAAATCGTTGTAGTGAATAATCCCTTTTTCTAAAAAAGCTTCACCTACAATTAACCTTGCGTATAAATCATAGTCATAGTTTCTGGATAAACATCCTAAAAACAAACAAAAGAGAAATAATAAAGTATACAAAAACCAAGATTTTGTATACATTTTTTTTAAAACACCGCAATTATTTTCCATTTTAACTCTCTTCCCTAATCTCATTTACAATTGTAATATAAAAAAAACATTTGTTACTATATACAAGTTTTATGGTAAAATATTTTTACAAATATATCAGATAAAGGGAGAGGATTATGGGTTTAACTCTTGTAGAAAAAATTATTTCAGAACACGCAGGTAAAAATGTTCATGCCGGTGAATTAGTTATTTCAAAAGTTGATGTTGCAGCAGTTCAAGACGGCACCGGTCCTCTGACCGTTCAAGAATTTAAAAAACTGGGTGTTCCAAAACTTAAAAACCCTGAACGTTCAATATTGTTTATTGACCATGCTGCTCCTAGTCCAAGAAAAGAACTTTCAAACACTCATATGGTTTTGAGAGATTTTGCCAAAGAATACGGTGCCGTTCTTTCTGATATCGGTGCCGGTGTTTGCCACCAAAGACTTATTGAAACTTTTGTAAACCCTGGTGAAGTTTTGGTAGGCGCTGATTCTCACACTTGCACTTCAGGTGCATTATCTGCTTTTGCTACCGGCATGGGGTCAACTGATATAGCTGTTGCCATGGCCTTAGGCAAAACTTGGCTAAAAGTTCCTGCTACATTCAAAGTTATTGTTAATGGTAAATTTAAGCCGGGTGTGTGTTCTAAAGACTTAATGTTGCACTTTATCGGTATGATTGGTGCTGATGGTGCTACATATAAAGCATTAGAATTTTGCGGTGAAGCAATTGAAAACATGACAATGTCAGAACGTTTTACTTTAGCAAACATGGCTGTTGAAGCCGGTGCTAAATGCGGATTATTTATTGCTGATGAAAAGACTCGAGAATTTTTAAAAGAAAGAGGACGTGAAGATAAATTTAGACAAATTCTTCCTGATAGCGATGCTGAATACGAAAGAATCATTGAGATTAATGCAGAAGATGTTCCACATACAGTTTCTTGTCCTCATACTGTAGACAATACTAAGCCTGCCGAAGAATTATCTGATATTAAAGTTAATCAAGTTTTTGTCGGAACTTGTACAAACGGCAGAATTGAAGATTTGCGAGTTGTTGCTGAAATATTGAAAGGGAAAACAGTTCATAGCGATGTTAGACTTTTGATATGTCCGGCTTCAAAAGATGTTTTCAAACAAGCATTAAAAGAAGGTTTGATTGATATTTTTGTAGATGCAAATGCTGCAATCTTAACATCAGGTTGCGGACCTTGTGTTGGTGTTCATGCCGGCACATTAGGTGATGGTGAAGTTTGTTTAGCAACACAAAACAGAAACTTCCAAGGCAGAATGGGAAACACTAAAGGTTTTATTTACTTATCTTCTCCATATGTTGCAGCCTACACTGCACTAAGAGGATATATTGCAACAAAATAAGAACAGGTTTAAAACTTTGAATATTAAGGAGCTTTTATAATGAATTTATTACTTATAAAACAATTAGCTATAATAAGCGCTATTGCCGGTGTTATTATTGGTTTAATTACTGTTATACCATACGTAAGTTTAGTAAGTTTCTTAATACTTTTAACATGCGTTTCCGTATTTGTCCTTGTTTATTTGAAACAAAATGATTTAATCGGGATTATAAGTATAAAAGAAGGTTGTATTTTCGGTGCAATAATAGGATTTGTTTCTTTTCTTACTTTTTCCATAATTTATGCACCTATAAGCTCAATATTAGGAACATTAATTTCGGCTTATCCTCAAAAACACTTTATCTATTTTGTTACAGATTTCGGAACTTTTGTCATAACAGTTTTTATACTACTTTTTATGGCAGGCTTAAGTGCGTTATTCAACGGTTTTTCAGGACTTGTAACAGCTTATTTATACGAAATATTTACCGGTATCAAAAAAGAAACTGATGAAAACAACAGTATAGATTTCACCGTTGAATAAATTTTAATAATGTAAAATTTTTATTTTAGAGCATGACATTTTTTCTTGTTTTTGTTAATATCATAGATGTGTGGAGTATTCTTTTTACTTGAATAAAACATTACACTGGCTATTTTCGAAATATGTAAATAATTGTAAATTACTTTTTTATAAATAGCAAAAAAAAATATTCACCGGACTTGTATTAAATAGTTGATGTGTAGGAATTCGTATGATTAAAGCTGTAGACAATACTTCTAAAACGGTTGCATTCACTTCTGATGACAAAAAGAAGAACTCAAAGAATGAAACAAGAATTTTGCCAAACACAGTTGGTACTCGTGTTAAACAAGGTTTTCAAAAAACATCCAGCGCATTTTTAGATTATCCGGTAAAAGGTTTAAGAGGAGATATAAATTCAAATTTTTACGAATTCTTAACTATGGGAACAGTTCCATACCTTCTCGGTAGCGGAATGTTTATGGTAGGTTTCAATTGTGTTAAAGGCTCACTTAGTCCTAAAGCTCGTTTAAACGGCAAAAAAATGGGATTAGGTGTTGTTTTATACGGTGTAATGAAAAATCTTTCAAAGCATTTGGTTACAAAACCTGTAGAATTAGCAACAGGTGTTGATACTGAAATGCCTTACGAAAACATTGTATACCCACTTCCAAAAGAAGCCGGTGAAGATGCAAGTATAGAAATTCAACATCAACAACGTAAAATATTTGACAGTAAAGAGTTTTACAGAAAAGATTTATTACACAGAGATTATTACGACAAAATTGCAAAAAAACTGGGATTTGGAGAGGATTTAAACGATTCAATTACAGAAGTTTCTCCTGCTATTCAAAATATTGTTGCAATGTCTAATTTAGCAAAAAGCATTGCTTCATATTCTTGGGCAGCAGTTGGCGTTATGCTTGCGTCACAAGATTCTTGGTCAAATTTCTTTGACGCATTTACTAACAGACAAAAACAGCCTAATGTAGGTGATTCGAAACTTGTTGGCGGAATTAAAAACTTTGGTAAAAACACATGGAACGTTACAAAAGCTTTCGGAACATCGTTGGTTGAGTCTTCTAAATCATTATGGAACGGCAATCCTGCATACAGCGGTTTCAAGAAACATGCCGGTAAAACTCTTGTTTCAACAGCGGTTGCACTTACTGTAGTTTTAACAGCAAACGTAATTACTAAAGCAAAAGATATGACAAAAAATAAGAATAAAAACACTATCGACAAAACCAAAGAAAGTACGGTGATTTAGTTATGGCAATTAATCCTATACAAATTAATATAAATAACACTAAATCAGTATCCTTTAAAAAGAAAGAATACAAATCTTACTTGCAAGCTGAAGGTGCAGTTGATACAACAAACAATGTTAAACCATTACCGGGTAAGGGTCATTTAATACACGATGGTATTTCAAACAAAGTTAAATATTTCTTTAAAGATATTGCATACGATTTTAAATCAATTAAAAACGCATTCAACGGAACCGCTAATGATCACCAATCAGGAAGACTTAATGATGTAGGACTAAAACTCAGCGGTATCGGAATTGCAACTTATTTAGCCTCAAAAACAACTGATCCGAGAGCAAGATTAATGGAGTATGTTGGTTTAGGTGCATTCCTTGCAGCAATGGATTTATATCCAAAACTAGCTATCAATAAGCCTGCCGAACTAATTCACGGGTTTGAAATTGATAAACAGTTTATAGATGACCAAGGCAGAAAAAAATCCGTTTACCAAGACAGCAACTATATTCCATATGACTTATACAGAGGAGAAGCTAAAGGTGAATCTTTAGAAGAAATCGGCGACAATATGGGAATTCCTAAAAACATCGTAAATCGCAACGATTTAACAAGAGAACAAACCCGAAAAATTGCAACACAAAGTAATACGCTTTGGATGTTAACTGCTTGTGCGACTCCTGCAATGACAGCTTTGATTTGCAGAGGATTAGAAGAACCTTTAGGATACGGTATTCAACAAGTTCGTAACGCAAAGCATAACAACAGAATTTCTAAAATGCTTCAAAAAACAACAAATATGACTACAGATGTTAACTCTATAAAAACAAACGGACTTAGCCATACAGTTGAAAATCTTATTTCTAAATATAAAGGTGAGGAATTACCACAAGAAGTATTTGAAAAAATATCTAATTTGATAACCAAAGATATTGATGCAAATACTTCCGAAGGCATAAAAGAAGATTTAGCAAGAATTTTAAGAAGCGGTAAAAATGGTGCAGACTCATACGTTGTTAATGCAAGTTCTGCTGACAATATAGTTGAAGCCGTTAAAAAACTGGTTCCGAAAAATAACAGCGATAGTGTTAAAAACGCATTAATACCTACTAAAGCAGAAATTGAAACGATTTTAGAGAAATACGCGCCTAAATCAGAATTAGAAAAAGGTGCAACACTAACGAAAGAAAATATAAGCGAATTTAGAACAGAATTAAGCAAATTAATCGAAAGTAAGACAAAAAGTCTTTCAGATGTTCCTGCAGATTATCTTAAAAACAGAAGCAATAGTATTGTCGAAGGTGCTGCAAATGTTCTTCAAACTAAAAAATCAAATTTTGTAAGTGAAAACGTATTAAAAGATGTTGTTAATTTTGCAAAAGTTATTGGCGATTTTAAAAATAATGACAAGCTTTTAGACAGTACAAAATCTTTCAAATTTGAATTTGCGCCACAAACAGTTATTGCTCGTTCTTATAACAAATTTCAAGATACACTCTTAAAAGAACTTAAAATTTCTTACAAAGATTTAAAGCTAATGGAAGAATCTGAAAAAGCAACTGCAGAAATTTTTGACAAAAAATTAACAGAGCTTTGTAAAGACGAAGCCAGATACAACAAAACCGTTAAAAAACTTGGCAAAATAATTTCTGACATGGAAATTCAGCTTGACGGTAAAAACGCAGATTCTTCTCACATCAAAGATTTAATAACAGCAATTGAAAACAACTATAATAAGACTGCTCAAAGATTAGCAGAGCTTGATTCTAATAAGTTTAAAAACACTATTGATAAACTGGTTAAAGAAGACCCTAAAACATTGTCTAACACAGTTACATCTAAAACCGATTTAAGAGAATTTTTAGACGGTATTAGAGTTGACAAGTACGCTGACATTAACAACATTAAATACTGGTCAGAAGAATTTGGACATAAGGGAAGAATTGATTATGCTAAACATAACGCAAAAGGCATAGGTTCTTCAAAGAATTTTGTAATAGACAGAATTGTTGACAGATATTCAGGTGCTAAAAATTCATTCTACAGAACATTACATTTGTTTGACGTTTATAAAAGAGCTGCAAATCCTGCAGACTTTAGCGCTAATCCGGAATACGCTAACGAACTTATCAACAAGGGTAAAGCTACTCTAATGACAGCTAATAGTTCTGAGCACACTTTGAAATTAAATACAATCAATGGCGCAAATTTCTACAAAGATTTATTCAATACAATCTGGAAACCTGAAGATTACACCAATAGCGGTATCAAGTCTAAAGGCTTTGTTACTGATACAACTAAAGCCGCTCTTAAAGATGTGAATGAAGCTGCTTCAGGAAACGTTTTAGACAGATTCCAACAATATATTATGCGTTTCAAACATATTGTCGGAAATAATGATATAGATTTTACGAAACCGGAACACAAATTAGACACATCTGTCTTAAACAAGTACGAAAAAAGCGCTAAAACCAGACTTTCTATTTTTAACCTTGTAGGTCAAAATCCGGCTGAAATGCTTCGAAATTCTGCTAAAAACAAATATGCATCTACAAAATGGCTAAGAATTATGTCTGTAATAACAGCCGGTATATTTAGTACCGCAATTCTTGCTCAATTCGGATTTGGAAAAATTAGAAACCCACAAAATATAAAAAAGCAGGTGAATGATGAAGTTAAATAGTCTTTTTATCAATCCTATACAAGCTAAAACACCACAGATTATTCCAACCATGAAAGGTGCGGATTTTGAACCAACACAAAAAACTCAAAATCCGGAATTAGTAATGGCTTATCTTCAATATTCTGCCGTTGCAAATGCTCCTGCTGTTAACAAAGTTGACAAGGTTTTAGAAACCGAAAAACAACCTTATAAAAACAATTTAAGGTCAATGATACAAAACAATCGTTCTGTAATGTTGGCAATAGTTCCAAGATCATTTACAGCTCAAGATTTAAACGGCGATGAAAAAATATCACTAAGCCAAGGTGAAAAAGCAGGAACTTTATTAAGCGCAATTGAACGTCTGGATGAAGTTAAGAATGACGGATTTAACACTATCCACATTTTACCTATTCATCCACCGGGGTTAAAAAATGCTATGGGAACAGCAGGTTCTTTATATTCTCCTGCAAGATTTTTAGAAGAAGACGGAACTCTGGCTATTGACCCTGTTATCGTTGACAAAAATGACCCAAGAACACCTTCAGAACAGTTTAAAGCCTTTATTGATGAATGCCACAAGCGTGATATAAAAGTAATGTTAGATTTACCTAGCTGTGCTTCTATCAGCTGGTTTGAAGCTGAACCGGAAATTATGGCATTCGGCAGAAACGGTGAAGATAAAACACCTCAAGGCTGGGCTGATATCAGAATGTTTGAACCTTGGGATGATGAAACAAAAAGAACTCTTAACCCAAAATTATTAGAAATGCATAAACAATATGTTGATGCTTGTATTGATTTAGGTTTAGACGGTATTCGTGCGGACGTTGCCAGAGCGAAACCGCCTGAATTTTGGGATATTTTAATCCCTTATTCAAGAGAAAAAGACCCTGAATTCGGTTGGTTAGCAGAATCATACACCTATGAATGTGCTTCACCACAAGTTAACATGCCTTACGACAGACCTGAAGACTGTCTAAGAGCAGGATTTGATGACTATTACGGTCAATTCCACATCTTTAATGAATGGAATACTGCAAAAGAAGTTTATGATAACATCTTGATTAACTTGGATATGTCCCACAGGTTACCTGCAGGTAAATCTTGTATCGGTTCGTTTATGACTCACGATGACGTTACAGCTATGAACCATGGCGGTCCGAATTACTGCAATATGACAACAGTTATACAATCAACAATCCCTATGTGTAACCCTTATTTCGTTGACGGTTTCCAAAGCGGTGATTATTACAATTATCAATATTCTCACAAAGATGATACAGAAACTGTTACTTATAAAGTTAAACCAAACACAACAGGTCAAACCGTTGCCGAAGGTTTAACAACAGAAGGATACTACAAATACCAGTATTCACCAAAAGATGATGACAGTGTAACAAAAGTTCCTTATTACGAAATGGATCACCACGCATTTAAGCTTGATATATTCAATTTATCAAGAAAACCGGGTGGCGATTACCCTGACATAGGTCGTGTTATGAGAGAAACTCTTAAAATGAGAGAAGAAAATCCGGATTTATTCTCTGATAGAAGCAGCTCTTTCATTATTCTTGATAAAGAAGGTGATAAAAAAGACCAAATTTTGGCTTATGCAAGACATAACGACGGCAGAACTGCTGTTGTTATTGCCAACAAAAACCCTAACAGAAGATTAACTGGTACTATCAAGGTTCCGGGGCTAAAAGAAACTCAAGAACTCAAAAATATGGCACCTAAATATGGTGAGCCAAGCGAATTTCAAGTTGCAGAAGGTGAAATCAGAGTTGATTTAGCACCATCAGGAGCTTATGTGTTCGAAGTAGACACACCTAACATTCAACAAGACCGAAAAGGTAATGTTTATAAACAAAAATAATACACAGCAAACGTTAGATAAAGACGAAAAAAATCGGCGGTTTGTCTATGACAAACCGCCGATTGATTTATTTTACCAAATTGACGCACCCTGTCCAAGACTGTTTATATTAATTTTATTTGGATTTACTTGAAATAAAGGTTTTTTTATTTCTTCATCATCACCTTTTACTGGCGGAGTATAATTTGCATATCCCCAACTTCCGCTAGTTTGATTAACACTTTCTGTATTACTTGCACCATTAACTGTCATTTTTTGCCTCTCTTTCTATAATAAAAACTTTTCTATATCTTATGTATATATAAAGTATTTACTATTTAAAAAATTGCCTTTTTTGATTTAATATATTTACAAAACTTTACATAAGTATATCAAGAGAGCATAATATATCACTATTTATAAACTTCCGGATTAATTTTTGCAAATTTAGTATTTGCATAAAAATATCTTAAAATCTGGTAAGCATTATATCCTTTTTTTGCAAGATTATTAGCACCATATTGGCTCATCCCAACACCATGACCTTTTTTCTTAATCCCATCATCAAATGAAGGAACTGATTTAATATAAGCTAAATCTTTTGTCCAAACCTGACCTGCTGATAGTGTTTGCCCACCAGCCGAAGCTGAATAATATGCCGGAATTATTTTTCCGTCATGGATTAAAACAACACCTTCGGTTTCAGATACAGCATCATTAGTTTGCGGTGTTTCAGCACTTGCGCCGCCATAGGCTTGGTCTTCCGGTGTATCATACAAATCATAACCGTATTTGGCACGTTTTCCCATATTAGCCAAAGCATAACTTCTTGCGGCTATTGCTTGAGCCTTATGAGCATCATGTTCCCAAGAAGAAGGCATTTCTGCAGGTACAACACCTTGAATATATTCTTCCAGAGGTAAATCGTTTATAACAGTAAGCATATTACCCTTGTTAACAAGTTTAAAATGACCTCTATACCATTTTCGTTTTACGCTAATAAAACCATCATCAGAAGGCTTTATAACAATTTTATCACTGTTGATTTTCATAAACTGACCGTCAACTTTTATGGCTATAACACCTTTATACGGTTTAAATTCATAGCCTTGCATTTTTTCCATAACATAAATTAATTTGTTAGTATTGCAGTCAATAATTTCAGCTTGTGTTGAGGCACCAATATATGTTTTGTTAACTTCTGTCTGCAAACCAATTTTTATAGCATAACAAGGTTGAGGCATTACAAACAAAAAAGCCAATACTATAAAAACTATCCTTAACAAGTAACCAAAATTTAACAACATAACCTCTTTAAAGAATATTATACAACATAAAACTTTACAAAAAAATATTTTTTACTAGCAAAAAATTTTTTTATGTGTTTTAACAGAAATAGGAAAGGCAGGTTTATATGTTTATCTCTCCAATTATGTCAACCAATTTTTACGGTGCAACTCACACACCTAAGATTAACCAATTTAAAATAAACGGCGCTAATGGCAGAAATTTTGATTTTAAAGTTACCGGTGAATTAGCTAATAAAATTGAAGCTATTGAATACACAGACGGTATTTCCACAAAAATTTTCCAAAACAAAAAAGGGTTTTCGGAAGAACGTCTGGAAACTATTATCAAAGACATTGATAAAGATTTAGGAAACGGTGATTTTCTCTACAGCTTAATTAAAGTTGAAAAAACAGGAAAATAATTAACCTTTTAACATAACCATTAACACTGATATATCAGCCGGTTTAACACCACCAATTCTGGATGCTTGTGCCAAATTAGTCGGTCTGATTTTTTCCAGCTTTTCCTTTGTTTCGGTTGAAATTTGCTTTATTGACGAATAATCAATATTTGCAGGAATTTTATATTTTTCCAATTTTTCTGTTGATTCTACTTGTTGTTCTTGTCGTGCAATATATCCGTCGTATTTGATTAAAACTTCCACCTCACCGGTTATATCGTCCGACAAATTCAATTCTTTTGTTGCATTATCTATTTCTTTAAATACATCATAAGTTATATTAGGACGTTTTAAAAGTTCTGCCAGTCTAATACCTCTATCAATATGTTCGCTATATTTAGCTAAAGCCTCATTTACGGCATCTGTTGCTGAAATTTTTACTTCTTTTAAACGCTCAATTTCTTGTTGAATTTTTTCTTGTTTATCTTTGAACCTACCATACTGAGCATCATCAATTAAGCCTACTTTATGTCCGATTTCTGTTAAACGAGCATCTGCGTTGTCTTGTCTGAGCAGAAGCCTGTATTCGGAGCGTGAAGTCAGCATTCTATATGGCTCTTGGATATCTTTTGTTACCAAATCATCTATCAAGGTTCCTATATAAGATGAACTTCTCGGCAATTCAAGCATATCAGCTGAATTTAGATAATTTACAGAGTTTATACCGGCTATTAAACCTTGTGCAGCCGCTTCTTCGTATCCGCTTGTACCGTTAATTTGACCTGCAAAAAACAACCCGTCTATATCTTTTGACATTAAAGAATGTCTTGTTTGAACAGCCGGAACATAGTCATATTCAACTGCATAAGCCGGTTTTATAATGTGAGCTTTTTCTAATCCAGGTAAAGAACGCAACATTTCTACCTGAACACATGCCGGCAAGCTTGTTGAAAAACCTTGGATATAGACTTCATACGTATTTAATCCTTCCGGTTCGATAAAAATATGATGTGAAGGGTTTGAAGCAAATCTTACAATCTTATCTTCTATCGAAGGACAATAACGTGGTCCGACACCTTGTATTAACCCTTGGTACATAGGTGATTTATCGAGATTTTCTCTAATAACACGATGAGTATCCTCATTTGTTCTGGTTAAATAACAAGGAACCTGAGGTCTGATTGGGCGATTTGGTTTGAAGGAATAGAAGCTCAACTTTTCATCACCCGGTTGGATAGTCATTTTTGAATAATCAATTGTACGTTTATCAACTCTTGCAGGTGTACCTGTTTTAAGTTTTTTTGTTTGAATCCCGTTATCTCTCAGCCATTGAGAAAGTCCGTAAGCAGCTGCTTCACCCAGTCTGCCGCCAGGGTAAGCTTGTAAACCTATAAACATTCGACCCTCTAAAGAAGTTCCCGTTGTAAGGATTACGGCTCTGCAAGAGTATTCAATTCCAAACTCATCAACTGCACCACAAATTTTTCCATCTTTTGTTCTTAATCCTGTTATGCAACATTGTTTAAGCCATATATTAGGTGTACTTTCAATAATATTGCGCATGTATAAAGAATATTCTTTTTTATCGGATTGCGCTCTTAATGCTCTTACTGCAGGTCCTTTTGATGAATTTAAAGTTTTCATCTGGATATAGGTCGCATCAGCAACTTCACCCATAACACCGCCTAAAGCATCGATTTCTCTAACAAGAGTTGATTTTGCCGGACCGCCTATAGCCGGATTACAAGGTTGTAGTGCAATATTGTCAAGATTAAGAGAACACAACAAAACATTGCATCCCAAACGAGCTACACTTAAAGCAGCTTCACAACCGGCATGACCTGCACCGACAACAATAACATCAAATTTATTCTTCAAATAATCCATAATATTATTGTACTACAAGAAAATTTTTAATTTTGAATTTTCTTATATTTTCTTTCTTTCATATCGTAAGTTGATACACTATAACCATCTGAATTTATACTAAACAAAATAGAATTATCAATATCAGTTCTTAAAATTCTTGTTTTATCTAAAAGTGCCAGCGTGTATATTGAAGGATGTCCAAATTTATTATACCCGACAGATATAACAGAATATTTAGGGTTTAAATAATCTATAATTTCAGAATTTACACTTCCGACTGCACCATGATGAGGTACCTTCAAGACTTCAATATCACGAGGCAAATTTTTCAACAATGGTTTTAGATTTTTTGCAGAAATATCACCGGTAAACACCATATCAAAATCTTTGTATGATAAAAGTGTAACAATAGATTTTTCGTTATCGTTTTCGCCTTTAGAATTATAAAAATTTATCAATTTTAAGCCGAAATTATCATATACAATTTGATTATTATCAACTTGTACAAGTTTTATCTCTTTGCTTTGAGCCATTTTATAAACAGCTTTTGCCAAATCAGAAGTATGGTTTAGAGTATTCACATAAACCGTTTCGACATCCAGCTTGTTAATTATATCTAAAGCACCACCGCTATGGTCGTTATCAAAGTGAGTAATTATTAAAGATTTGAGGCTTTTAATCCCTCTATCTTTTAAATACTTTAGAATAATAATTTCAGCTTGTGATTTTCCGCCATTATAACCGGATTTACCGGTATCAACCATAATATATTCGTTCTGAGGTGTTTTTATTAAGAAGCTATCAGCATTTCCTACATCAAAAGCCATTACTTCCAAGTCAGAACTTTTTATAGGAATTAATGTAATTGATAGGACAATTACCATAACCACAAAAGTTAGTAATAATTTCCTCAAAAATCTTTCTCTAAATTCTTTGTACATAAGCCCAACAACAGACAAAAGAATTCCATAATATAAAAGAATTTGTATTATAGAAGGGTGAGTCGTTTGAATTGCCGCATTTGGCAGTTTACCCCAGAAATCCGAAATGTTCACCAAAATACTTATCAATGGATTTAGAATAAAATCAAAACTCTTACAAATAATATTTGATATTGGTGTTATGGCAGATAGAAGGGAACTTATAAAACCGCCAAAGCTTAAAACCATGAGGATTGGAACACTCATTATGTTGGCAAAGACAGAATATAAGCTTATGTTATTAAAATAAAATATTTGAATTGGGATTACCCAAAGTTGCGCAATAATAGGAATAGTTATTATTGAAGCTACAAAATCAAGAAATCGATTTTTGAACTTTATAAAACACGGTGCCATTATTAAAATACCAAAAGTTACAATGAAAGATAGCTGAAACCCAACATCGTTAGCAAACAGCGGATTATATATTAACATCAGTAAAGCAACAAAAGACAACAATGATATACTATGGGCATCTCTGTCAATAAGTTTACCGATTAAAACAAATAAAAGCATTATAGTGGCTCTTATTATTGAAGCGCCCAAACCTGTCATCAAAGAGTAAATAATAACCATTAGCATGCCGGATATTACTTTGAATTTAAAATTTAATCGTAAAACTGACATTATTGTATAAAAGAAACCGTAAATAAACGCTACATTCATACCGGAAGCTGCTAATATATGTAATAAACCTGAATTAACAAAAGACTCTTTTATATCTTTAGGCGGTGATACCGCATCGTCGCCAAACACAATACCACCAAGAATTTCTAAATTAGGTGAAGCTAAGTATTTTGAATGAATTTCTAAAACATTTTCTCTATAATCATTTATTCCTTGCAAGAATTTTTCTTTCCAAGTTAACTTTTTGTCCAGTTTAGTAAATTCTTTTGCATAAAATACTGCTGTAGCATTGTGATTTCTTAAATAATTCCCGTAATCAAACTGGGACGGATTACCGGCTTTAAAAGGTACAGAAAGTCTACCGGTTAATTTTAAATTATTATATATTTCTAAAGCTGAGTAATCAGGAATTTCTGAAGGCTTTGGTGTTACAGTTACTAAAATCTTTTCGTTATCAATAGGTTTTTCTATATTATCAAAGAATATTTTATCAGCTTTAAAGAAGAACTTAGGCTTGTTTTCAGATTTACCCTGAGGAATCGAAATTACAGAACCGGTAATTTCACAATTTCTCGTCGCTAAATTTAACAACTCATTCGAAAAATTCAAACGAATACTTGTATTTATAATTCCTAAATAAAATATTGCGACCCAAATTAATACATATCTTATCGGAAATAAATTTTTAATTAACAGAAAAACAAACAATACCGTAATAATAAAAGAAAAGATTATTACACTTCCTGAAAACACAGAAAACAGAGCAAGAATATAAAGTCCTGCCGTTAATAGCATAAACAAGTTTTTATTATTAATTATAGCGGTACAAATATCTCGCAACATTACTATTAATCTTTATTTTGAGTCAGTTCCTTCTGAAACATTTGCTATTTTAGCAATCCCTTGAGCTTCTAAAATAAAATCACAAAGCTCCCTTACTGCACCTCTGCCACCATTTTTTGAAGAGATAAAATTACAAACATCAAGAACTTCTTGAACTGCATCATTTGGGCAACAAGCTAAACCAACTTTTTCCAAAATGCAAATATCAGGAATATCATCGCCCATATAACACACATTTTCAAATGTTAAATTATATTTTTGCATAATTTCTTCTAATGCCGGAAGTTTATACTGTTGTCCCTGATAAATTTCAGTAATCTTTAAATTTTCAGCCCTATGTTTTACGGTTCCATTATTTCTCGCCGTAATTATTGCAGTAACAAATCCGGATTTATTCATCCTTACAATTCCATGTCCGTCTTTAACATTAAATGTTTTATACTCAACTCCATTTTCATCATATGTTACACTGCCATCTGTCATTACGCCGTCAACATCAAAAGCTAAAAGCTTAATATTTTTAGCTATTTCAGAAGCATTTTTCTTTAATTCTGCCATTAAAAACTCCTTTTAATCCTCAACTTTAACATTATATAATAAATCTGTTATCAATACCAAAATATTACAAAAATAAACACTTTTAACTTACATACAGCACGCTGATAAAATCAACTGTAAACTTTTTGTAACAATATTTACAAAAAAAGGCAATTTTTACCCTTTTGGGGGTTTAAGATAAGAGCGTGTTAGTATATAGTGGAAAAGTATGAATATTTTAGCGATAAACCCTGTTAACTTAAAACAGAATATAAATAGCGAAAAAGTTACAAATACACAGCGTCAAAACTCCTACGGGCTTACAATGAGTAAACCATTAGCGGCTGACACTGTATCTTTTGGTGAAAAAATATTTACACCCAAAAAAGCTACTGTCTTGGATTTCATTACTTCTAAAGAACTAAAATTACATAAAGAACTTCAAGAACCTGCAGCTACATTCCTAAAAGTTCTCGAAGCTATAAGTTTAAAACTAGCTCATTTGGGTGTTGAATTTGATGTAGCTTATTGTAGCAAAAAACCTGTTAAAGATGTTAACAGATGTATTGAAAAAATGGTTGGTTCCGGTAGTTTAGACATCAGAGACAGACTAAGAGCCAGTTTATTTGTTAAAGATATTTATAACATGGACATCTTAAATGAGATTTTCAGAGAACTGGATGAATGGAATTACAAACTTCATTATGACAAAGTACCTCTTGAAGATGCACTGGAAGCAGGTTATAGACCTACAGAAAAAGATTTAAAGAAAAAAAATATAAAATTACCGGATTTAGACATGCGTTTGGATCGTTCTCGTGTTGACGAAGAAAAAATTCCTAGAGAGTTGAAGCATTGTTTAAGTCATCCTCAAGCCACAGGCTATGAAGATATACAATTTAGGGTTGAAAAAGGTGGTAATTTACACGAAATTATTATACTTATGGGCAAAAATTACGCTAAAGCAAAAGACGAAGATTCTAAATACATATATTCAAGATGCCGTAAATTCAAAGAATTGAATTTTACAAAACAAGAAGAAAACAATCCTAACCTTATTGCAGCAAAAGGGTATATTGAAGCAATAAAAACAATGTTTAGAGAAATCTCTACAAAACTTTTTGCTAATGCTAAACAAAAAGATCATTACAATACAGATACCGTAAGACCACTTGAATTCAAGTTAAGTGAATTTATTAACTTTAACACTTATTTTGTTGAGTTAGAAAATTGTGTACAAAATTATTACAACGATAAAAAACTTGAAGCAACTACTAGGGGTGCAAAAGCGGCTCTAGGTAAAGAACTCGAAAAAGACTTAGAAAAATTACAAAAAATCCGTAGTGAATTGGATGAAAGTCTTAAACATTTCCAAGAACAAAAGAAAAATGACTAGCTATTTGTTTTCTTAGATTTTGGTTTTTTGTTGTTTTTTTTCGTAAATGATTGAGATGTTTTGGTATAAGAAGTTTGAATTCTTTTAACACTAAACACATCCGGCAATGACTGTATTGCATTCATAACTTTTCTCAAGGTGTCTATGTTATCCAATTCAATACCCAGTTCTATAATACCGACTTTTCCTTTAGATTTAACATTTGCAGAAATAATATTTGTATGATTGTCAGAAACCACACTGATTACATCTTTAAGTAATCCCATTTTCTCAGCAGTTTCAATTCTGATAGTTGTATTGTAAGTCTTATTGATATTATCACCGGACCATCTTATGTCCATAAGTCTTTCAGGAGGTACATCATTTAAGGTTTTGCAATCCAGTCTGTGAATACTAACTCCCTTAGAACGAGTTACTACACCTACAATAGGCTCTCCCGGAATCGGCGAACAACATCTTGCAAAAGAATATAAGAGTCCTTCCAAGCCGACAATATCTTTTTCGGATTTTTTTCGTGGACGAGCTTGGAAATTAGTTTCAGGCTCTTTATTTTGTTTCTGAGGTTTCTTAATCCTATTAATAATCTTATTAACAGTTGTTTCACCATAACCCAAAGCTGCAAACAAATCTTCTGCACAAGTATAGTTCATCTGTTTTGCAACTTTTTCAAACTCGCCATTTTTCAAACATTCATCAAAAACAGTCTTGGTCAATTCATGTTCGAGATTTGCCATACCAATTGCGATATGATCTTCACGTTTATTCTTTTTGTACCATTGCTTAATTTTTGAAGAAGCTTGCTTGGTTACAACAAAATTTAACCAGTCCAATCTTGGCGCCATAACTTTAGAAGTCATAATTTCAACAATATCGCCGTTTTTAAGCTTTGTATCAAGTTGCGCAATTCTTCCGTTTATAAGCGCACCGACTGTTTTATGACCTACATCAGAGTGAATTCTGTATGCAAAATCCACCGGTGTCGCATTTTGCGGTAAATCTATAACGTCTCCGCCGGGCGTAAAAGCAAAAACCTGATCAGAGAATATATCCAGTTTAACCGAATTTACATAATCTTCAGCATTTTGGGTATCAGAATTGTATTCAACAAGCTTTCTCATCCAAGAGAATTTTACATCATTAGCTGAGTCAGCCTTTTTAGAACCTTTTTCTTTATAACGCCAATGGGCTGCAATACCATATTCAGCAACATCATGCATTTCCCAAGTTCTTATCTGAACTTCCAACGGTTTTTGTCTCGGACCAATTACAGAAGTGTGTAATGACTGATACATATTACCTTTAGGCATTGCAATATAATCTTTAAATCTACCGGGAATAGGTTTAAACTGAGAGTGAATAAGCCCTAATACTTCATAACATTCTTTTTCTGTATCAACTATCACACGAACGGCTGTTATATCATACAAATCATGAAAAGCTACATTTAATCTTTCCATTTTTTTGTAAATACTGTAGTAATGTTTTGCACGACCTGTTATTTTTGCATTTACACCGTTTGCTTTTACATCTTTAGAAATCTTTTCAATCAGGAGTTTTACTGCTGTATCACGCTCTGCTTTTTTTTGAGATACAAGTTGCGCAATTTCATAATATTTATCCGGATGTAAATATTTTAGAGATAAATCTTCCAATTCTGCCTTAATTTTACCAACACCCAAACGATTGGCAAGCGGTGCAAAAATATCCAGAGTTTCTCGAGCAATCTTTTGTTGTTTTTGAGCAGACATATAATTAAGTGTACGCATATTATGCAATCTGTCAGCTAATTTTAAGAATATAATACGAACATCACTGGCCATTGCTATAAACATTCGACGAAAATTCTCTGCTTGACGCTCTTCTTTTGACTTAAACTGAAGTTTTCCAAGCTTTGTAACTCCTTGAACTAAGTTCAAAACATCTTCACCAAAAAGCTCTTTTATTTCTTCAGGCTTTGTTTCCGTATCTTCTAAAATATCATGCAAAAAACCAGCCATAAGCGTATGTTTATCAGCTCTTAAACTAATAAGAATTTTTACAACTTCCATCGGATGAATTATATAAGGCTCTTCAGATATACGATACTGACCGTCATGAAGCTTTTTAGAAAACTCAAAAGCTTTCTCCAACTCTTGGATATCGTTTTCCTGATAATGCTCATTTTGTAAAAGCTCTCTTATTTCGTTGAAAGTGATTTCGTACTTTTCCATAATACTGTTATCATAGTGTTTTTTTCAAAAAATTTCAAGAGGGGTAACATATTATAAGTATTATTTCAATAATGTAACATCTATTTGACATAATAAAACTTAATTGAGAAAATAAAATAAGGAGAGTTATTGGGGGAAAACAAATGGTTAAACAAACAATTCTACACGATGAACACGTTAAACTAGGCGCTAAAATGGTAGACTTTGCAGGTTGGCACATGCCGGTTCAGTACACATCTATCATCGAAGAACATAAAACAGTACGTGAATCTGTTGGATTGTTCGACGTATCCCACATGGGTGAAGTTATCGTCAAAGGTCCTGATGCTCTTAAATTCTTAAACAAATTAGTTCCTCAAGATATATCAAAGCTTACTGACACTAAAGCTGTATACTGTCAATTAACCAACAATAACGGCGGTATAAAAGATGACTGGATTGTTTATAAGCTTAAAAATGAAGAATATTTAGTTATTGCAAATGCTTCCATGGTTGAACAGGATGTAAACTGGATTGCAATGAACAAAGGCGAGCTTAATGTTGATATTATAAATGAATCTCATAACTATTCAATGATAGCAATTCAAGGTCCTAAAGCCTGCGATTTAATAAAAGATATTGGTGTTACTGAATTACCACCGTTTTTCTCAATAAAAGAAACCGAGCTTTTAGGTAATATCGTATGGGTATCAAGAACCGGTTATACAGGCGAAGACGGTGTTGAAGTTATTCTAAAAAATAAAGATGCGGTTGAATTATGGAATACTCTCTTAGAAAAAGGTGTAACGTATGGTGTAAAACCTATTGGGCTTGGTGCTCGTGATACACTTAGATTGGAATCAGCAATGCCTTTATACGGAAATGACTTAGATGAAAATACTTCACCTATAGAAGCTGGTTTGGGCTGGTCTGTTCCTAAAGACAAAACTGAAAATTATAATGGAAAAGAAACTATAACTAAGCATCGTCAAGAAGGTTACGCAAAAAAGCTTGTCGGGTTTAAAATGCTTGATAGAGGTATTGCAAGACATGAATACGAAGTTTACTTTAACAATGAAAAAATCGGTGTTGTAACAAGTGGTGGTGTTTCACCAACCAGAGGCGACAATATAGGTTTGGCTTATGTTAAAAATCTTGACAATTTAACTGTAGGCTCTACAATTCAAATTATGATAAGAGATAAATTTTATAATGCAGAAATTGTAAAAAAACCTTTTATCGAAAAAAGAAATAAATAATTTTTTTAATAAAGGAGAACTGAAAATATGAAAGAGAACATGTTGTGTACGAAAACTCATGAATATGCCCTAGAACTTGAAAACAACAAGTTTGAAATAGGGATTACAGATTATGCAATCGAACAATTAGGCGATATTGTATTCATTGAATTGCCTGAAGTTGATACAGAATTTGCAAAAAATGAAGTTTTTTCAACTATTGAATCTGTAAAAGCTGCTTCTGAAATATATATGCCTATTTCCGGTAAAGTTATAGAAATTAACGAAGCAATTGTTGACAGTCCTGAATTATTAAATGACGAAGCATATGCTGACAAATGGCTTGTTAAAATTGAAACAGAAGCAAATCAAGTAGAACTTGCTGATTTAATGGATTATAGTGATTACATAGAAGAAGTGAAGTAATGAAAAATTTTATAGCACATACTGAAGAAACAAGAAAAAATATGCTTAATGAGTTATCTTGCTCATCATTAGAGGATTTGTTCAAGCAAGTACCTATTAAATTTGAAAATTTTAATATGGAAAATCCATTAAGCGAATTAGAAACTCAAAAGCAAGTTAAAAATTTAGCTCGCAAAAACGGTACAGAGTACACATCATTCCTAGGTGGTGGTGTTTATAACAAATTCATACCGGCATGTGTAAATTATATTGCTCAAAGGTTTGAATTTCTAACTGCATACACACCGTACCAGCCGGAAATCTCTCAAGGAACATTACAAGTTATATATGAATACCAAACAATAATATCCAGATTGACCGGCATGGATATTGCTAACGCATCCATGTATGACGGTGCTTCAGCCTGTGCAGAAGCTATTCTTATGGCTCATAGGATTGCTCGTGGCAAAAAAAATACGGCTCTTGTTTCAAACAAAATCAATCCTGAATACAAGGAAGTTATAAAAACGTATTGTTGGGCACAAAATATTGAACTTGAATGGTTTGATGAATTACCAAACGAGCACGAAAATTATTGCTGTGTTTTAATTCAAAATCCTGATTATTACGGTGAAATTGCTAATGTGGAAAAAATTAATACAACATTAGTTGTTGTAGCAAACCTAAGTGCATTGTCAATAATAAAACCGCCACAAGAAGCAGATATTGTAGTAGGTGATATTCAACCGTTAGGTATTGCAATGTCCTACGGCGGACCTCATGCCGGATTTATGGCTTGTAAAGAGAGCTATATGCGTCAATTGCCAGGACGATTAGTCGGCAAAACACTTGATGCTGACGGAAATACGGCATATACATTGACAATACAGACTAGAGAACAACACATAAAAAGAGAGAAAGCTACAAGCAATATTTGTTCTAACCAATCATTAATCGCACTTTCTGCAACTTTGTATATGAGTTTGTTGGGTGAAGAAGGGTTTAGACAAACAGGTATAATATCTGCTCAAAATGCTCACAAATTGGCATATAAATTAGTAGAAAAAGGTTATAAACTTCTTAATACAAACTTCTTTAATGAATTTGTTATTGAAGTTAATGATGCAGATAATTTCTTAGCTAAATTAAAAGAACAAAATATTTTGGGCGGGATTAAATTAGATAATTCAAAAATTTTAGTTTCTGCAACAGAAATGAATACAGAAGAAGAGATTGAAGCATACATAAATGCTATATAAAAGGAGAGTTAATGGATAGATTTGTAGGATTAATCGGGATAGTAACAATTTTTCTAATTTGTTTTGCGATGTCCAACAACAGAAAAGCTATAAATTACAAAACTGTTGGAATGGGATTTTTATTACAAATCTCTTTGGCTATTTTTATTTTTAAAGTGCCAATTGGTCAAAAAATCTTCTTACTCATCGGTGAATTTATCAGAAAAATCCTTGATTTTGCATATGAAGGCGGAACCTTTGTATTTGGCTCATTAATGAATAATGCAAGATTAACGGAACTTTTCGGAAATAATGCGAGTATTTTTGCTTTACAGCTAATTTGCTCAAGCATATTTATGATGGTTCTCGTTAACATTCTTTATTACTACGGAATAATGCAAAGAGTTGTAGCAGTATTAGGTAAAGCTATGAACAAATTTATGCACGTTTCCGGTGCAGAAGCTTTATCAAATGTTGCAAGTGCTTTTGTAGGACAGATAGTAGCTCAAATTATGATTAAACCTTATTTAGAAAAATTAACTCGCTCTGAACTACTTGCGTCAATGGCTGGCTCAATGGCTTGTATTTCCGGTGCAATAATGCCAATATATATTTCAATGGGGATCCCTGCTCATTACCTACTTGCCTCATCAGTTATGGCTGCGCCCGGTGCTTTAATATTAGCTAAAATTATATATCCGGAAACCGGTGAACCTGAAACAAGAGATAATATCAGAATTTCCAAAAGAAGAACTTTTGCCAATGTGTTCGACGGCATATCAAACGGCGCTTCTGAAGGTATGAAAGTTGCTATTAATGTTGTTGCCATGATATTAGCATTAGTTGCATTAGTTGCTTTTATAGACTGGGTATTGGGTATTTCCGGCGGATTTTTATACAAATATATCCCTGGATTCTCGCACTTTACATTTTTACCGGATTTATCTTTGAAACTTATATTAGGTAAAATATTTGCAATATTTGCAGTTATTATTGGTGTACCATTGCAAGACGCTTCAACAGTCGGTGCTTTAATGGGTACAAAATTAGTACTTAACGAAATGGTTGCTTATGTACAATTATCTCAAATAACTGATTTAATAACACCTAAAAGCTTCATGATTGCAAGTTTTGCACTTTGCTCTTTCGGGAATTTCGGCTCAATAGCAATTCAAATAGGCGGTATCGGTGAACTTGCTCCAAATCAAAGAAAAAATTTAGCTAGACTTGGTGTGAGGGCCTTGATTTGCGGAACTTTAAGTTGCTATTTATCAGCCGCAATTGTTGGTGTGTTGTTGTAAAACGCCAACATTATTTTCCATAGTCAAAACATCCTCTTTAATTTGCAAAACTTTGTCTTGCGCTATTGTTAACATATTAATGTAATTATTGCGTTCTTCACTTAACTCTATAAGCTGTTTTTTTGTCAAATTGCATTCAATTGATGTAATATCTTTTTTTAAACAAAATTCTTTAGTTAAATTAATGATGCTTTCAAGCATTACTAATTTATCAAAAGTCCTTTCAAAATCAGACATAATAGTACAATTATTATGCTTTTTACGCATAACTACCTCCATACTTTTTCTTAATTCCCACTATATTATATAGTATAGCAGGAGTATGGAAATTTTTATTAATATATTTTCCAATTAACAATTATTTACATGACATAAATGCATTCAAATACGTTATTAATTCGTTAAAATTAACTGAATTAGGGGTTTTCATCCGATTTTTAAGATATTCGTCAATTGTAGATAATATTTCTAAAAAAGTAACTTCACTTATATTTTTCTCAATATAATCACCATATACATTCAAAAGATAGGCAAATGTATCTTCGCCATTATGCATTTTAATTTGTATCATTGCATTTTTTATTGCAGGATTTTCAAAGTTTATGTTAATTATGTCAAAATACATCTTTGCACTTTTAAGTAAATCTTGCATTATATTTTCTGCTGACGAAAATTCCAACAAAGTTTCGCAATAATTAACAAAATATTCATACAAACGAGTCAAATCAAATTCTTTAAAGCTAAACTTGGTTATAAAGAAATCTTTAAAAAACAATTCTATATCATTTTGAGAATTTTTAAAGACTTTTTTAAATTTCATCCAGTTATCCAGTTGATTGTATTGTTTTAGATAATCTTCTATCAAAGATATTTGATTTAATTTTCTGATAGATTTATTTAATGTCAAATATAATTCTCTTGGGTTTACATTATCGGTTTCAACAAGCGTTACGGAAATTTTTTGCAACATTTTAAAAATAACCGATGCAGACAGATTTTCTTCCTTTATCTTTAACCAAAAACCGTGCAACAGCTTAAACATGCTTGTAGCCTTTTCTTTACCGGAAAGACGTTCGCCAAAAATTATTTTATCATATACTTTTTGACTTTCAGGATCCAAACGCAATTTTGCCTTATCGCCACTTAAAAGATATTTAGAACGAATTGTTTGAATAGCATATTCATTTTTGGCAGTAGTTTTTTTATAACATTCACAAATTGCGTGCAACAATAGAGATAACGATAAAAGGCGTCTTAAACCGTCAATAATAAGGTATCTGTTAGAAGTTAGTTCTGAAACATATAAAATACCCAAATCAATTTTTCTTGTAAACTGTTCGTCTTCAGATAACAAATCCAAGAAGTCAACAAGTTCACCCTCAACATTTGCAACTTCTAATGAATGTATATTTTCAACAGTATTTAAAAATTCAAGTAAATTTATAACTTCCATTACTACTCTGATAAAATAAATCCGCCTGACGGAACATTCTTTAATTTATCACCTTCAATTTTTGCTCTCAAATTTTTTATATATTTATAAACATAATCTCTTGGTAATTCTAACAATTCTGCTAAATCTTTAGCAAAAACAGTTTTATTTATATTATTCAAGAAGTATTCAAAAACCAACTGTTCTCTATCTGTCAAAGATTTTTTCAAAACAATATTTATTTCGTTCTGAGAAGAAAGCTCTTGAGCTTTGTTTATTAAAGAGTCTTCTTTTACTGCTTCTACTAATTTATCAGATTTTTTATCTGTTTTAAGAGCTTTGTTTACAATACTTTTAATAGACTCTTCCTTCTTAGGAGATTTTTTAGCAATAGAACTATCTTCAACCATTTCCTTTTTAGATATAGAAAAAGGAGTATGTGAAATTTGTCTTTCACGCTTAAAAGCACGCTCTGCAATGGCAGAAAATCCATCACTTATATTGTGATTAGTGTTTGAAGAAGTGCCTTTTGACATAACAATATCAACCAAATCATTGGTTGGCTTACTCTCTTCAACTGATTTTCCTAATCTTGCTGCAAACTCTTCGAGCGTAATTTTTTCCAAAGAACTTCTCCACTGTCTAATTTCTTCCTTTGTCAAATAATTAGGCATTCTTCTTCTCCTATAATAACCTATGATAGTCTAACTTAATTCCCCTAACGGATTCCTTATATATAATGTATCACAAAATTTTTAAAATAAACCAAAATATTTCGTGATGTAAAGATTTTTTTCAAAATTTAACTTTCCTGAACAATTCGCCCCGGTAAATTATTTTGCTTAAGCGTATATAAAAGCGCCTCAGCACTATTTTTGTTTTTAAAAATCCCTACCTGTAACGTGTAATTATTAGCACCAATACACTTTACAATCGGGTTAAGATTTGCTCCGGTCTCAATTATTATATCTTTAGCAACTTTAGCTTGTTCTGCGGTTGTATAACTGCCGATAAAAACCTTATAAATAGCATCTTCAGTTACATTCTTGTTATCCTCAGATGAAACATTATCAATACTGGCTGATGATAGCGGTTTTAAATTATTCTCGGTCTTATTATCAACATCCTCGGGATTTTTCATCATTTCTGAAAAAGAACGCCCTTGATCTTCTTCCTGAATCATCGCTAACCGGCTGTCAACATTATTCTTTACTTCTTTAATACTTTCTTCTGATTGTTCTTGTTTATAATCACCAATAGAAACATCTACGGTTGGTGTAAATGATTTTATTATAAACGTAAACACTAACAACATTCCAAAAAAGGATACAATAAACAATTTTAATAAATTGTAATCCTTTTTAGAACTTTTTTTCATATATTTTTTATAACCTTGACTGGCCACTATACACCTCTAACTTTTGTGCTCGCTAAAACTATATCTTCTAACTCTTCACTATAACGTTGCATTACTTCTTGAGCAAATTCCTTAATATCAACAATTTCTAATTCACTTGTTAAACCTGATGCTTGAACGGGAGCACCTTCGGAAATTATATTAAGCCCTGTATGAATTAATACGGAAGTAGTGGATTTGGTTGCAATTGAAACCGATAATTTACGATTATTTATCATCAAATCATCACCATTTCTAACAACAAAAACACCTCTTTTCTCAAGACTTTCTTTTATTACGGTAATCAGCAAGCGCTGTCTTAATACACCTTCCACAAGTCCTAACCCAAATTGCTCAGAAATAAAGCTTAGCATTGATTTACTATAAATCGGTTCATTATTAATCACGTCTTCAATATCAACCATTTCGGTTAATTTTACTTCGCACTCACCTACAAAAGCTACAACGGAATCACCTTGGATTTTAAAATTTTTATAAATCCAATGAGGTGCTAACTGTGAACCTATATATTTTATCTCTTCATCAATAAACTTAGTTTTCATTTTCCCCGAATAATATATTTATGTAATAATCGCAATTATTTTCACTCAAAGCCTTTTTTAAATGATAGCAGGACTCACATTTACCGCAATGTTTTTTGCCTGAATGGTAACAACTCCTTACTAATTCTAACGGCATTGACTCCTCGACTGCAATTTTAACTATATCACTCTTGGTGTAATTTATCAAGGGGGCAACAACCTTTGGCTTTGCTAATGTTGAAGTTTCGAATAATTTTGAAACCTGCATCCTAAACTCTTCCGTATTGTCAGGAAAATTTACACCTTCTTCTTTATTTGCACCATACAGAATATAGTTATATCCAAACGAATCGCAAAAAGCTGCAGCTATATTTAAAAACAAGGCATTTCTATTTGGAACCCACACCATCTGGGCACTTTTTGATGTTTCAAAATCCTTCTCAGGAATATTTTCACCAGAAACCAAAGCTGTTTTGGTTATGTTTTTCAACCAATCCAGTTTGATAACTTTATGTTCAATATTGTAATACTCACAGATTTTCTTTGAAGCTATAATTTCTTCTTCTACAGACTTTTGACCGTAATCAAAAGTTATGGCTAACTCTACATTATAATCAGTCCTTTTTTGCGCAAAACCAAGAGCAACAAGCGAATCTAAACCACCGGACATAAGTATAACTGATTTATTCATCTTCTACCTCATATTCGTTTATTAAATCTTGCGCCTCAGACTTTAAAAATTCACTATAAATAGGTAACTCAATAACTTCGTCTAAAATATCACGCCCAATCAGATTATAAAGAGCTATTAACGCATTTTTCTTAACTTCATCATCTTCGTCATTCAAACAAGGCTTTATTAAACTTGCCGCTTCGTCATCTTCGCTATTCATAATAGCCTCTATTGCATTTATACGAACCATTGGTGAAGAATCCATTAAAGAATTTTTTAACGCTTTTATAACCTTTTTATTATTAAAATTTAACTTACCCAAAGCCTCAACGATTTTTTCTTTAAGAAACGAAAATTTATCCAAGAAGCCTTGCTTTGACTCAAGTATAGCAACCAAGGGATCTATTGCACTGGTATCACCAAGCATACCTAATGCAAAGGTTGCGGATTCTTTTAAATAAACAGATTTTTCTTCTTCGTCTTCCACAAGATTTATTAGCGGTTTAACCGCATATCTATCGCCAATACGACCAAGCGCATCTGCACAAGCTAAACGAACTTTATAATTTTCATTCTTATTATTTAAACAAGCTAACAATGATGACACAGTCGAGTAATCTTTGTAATTCGAAATCGCTTTTGCACACATTGCACGAACATTTATCAAACTATCAATATCATCACCTTCATTTGTATTTGTTTTTATCAGAAGCATATCTAATAAAATATTCAGGGTAGAAGTCGCTCGATGCGCATCAGTATACTTTATAACCTGAATTAATATCTCAGGATCCTCAATACTTAAAAGCATATAATTGTATATACTAATTAAGTCAGTTGAATCATAAAACTCTTCCAAATTTGCAATATTTTTACAAATCGCTGGAACAGACTCCCTACCAACCCCACAGCTCTCTAATATAGAATTGTAATCTAAAACTTTATTATCCACAAAATTACAATACATCAAACAACTTCCAAAATCAAACAACACAAGGGTTTTAAGAGCATAAAATAACATTTTTCTGTTACAAAACTTAACATTATGCTTCAAAAAAGGCAATTTTTAAAAAGACATAAACTTTATATATACATAGACAGTTTATATAAGGAGCTTCAAATGAAAGAAGAAGAATTAAATGCTACAATGTCCGTTATTACAGATCCAATTAATAACGTTTATAAAATAAATTCCAGAAAAGATGTTGAAGAAATCCAAAGAATTTGCCGTATATTTACAATCGCTGAACAACAAGGCAATAAACATAAAATGCTATCTATCAAAAACTTAGCAACATTCCGTCTAGTTTTAAGCAACAACTAATATTAATAAAAATTGATAACAATAATATCTCTAAAGTCTAAATGATTTTAGAGATATTTTTATACATATAACTACTTAACCAAAAAACTTAATTGTGGTATTCTTTTCTTATGAGAAAAATATTATCTTGGGTTTTTACAATAATAATTGTGGGGATTTGTTTAAAAGGTTGTATCAAGCGTGATGTGCCTATGGTTTATAAATCCCATACTCCGACTTTAAAGCTTGAAAACATTAATTTTCCTGAAGAAAATAAAAACATTGAAATCAACGGGACTGATTATATTCAATCTCAAGCACCGATTGGTGAATTTGGCGGTGAGCTGGTTATATCAACAATCGGCGAAGGTCCAAAAACTTTCAACCCTTGTAACACAAAAGATGCAACATCATCTTCTATGGCAGGTTTAATGTATGATGGTCTGTTAACAACAGACTCTCGCACAGGAAAAGTTATCCCGCTTTTAGCAAAAAGTTTTGACGTTAATGGGTGTGAATATACGATAAAGCTCAGAAAAGGGATAAAATGGTCAGACGGAACACCTATAACGGTTGATGACGTTTTATACACATATTGGGAAATTGTTTTTAAAGGTTTGGGAAACACTGCTACTAGAGATGCAATGATGATAGAAGGCAAGTTGCCAAAATTATACAGAATAGATAATTATACCGTTAAATTTGTTACACCAAAGCCTTTTGCACCTTTTCTAAGACAATTAACCTATCCGATTGTACCTAAACATTATTTTAAACCGTATTCAGACAAAGGTGATTCAGCTTTTAACGCATTCTTAAGCCCAAATACACCGCCTTCAGAAATAGTTTCTAACGGTGCTTTTCGTTTAAAAGAATACGTTGCCGCACAACGTGTTGTTTTTGAAAGAAATCCTAATTACTACAAAATTAATCTTAATAACAAACAACTTCCATATTTAGATAAACTTATTTATTTAATAGTAGGTGATACAAATAACGAAATCTTAAAGTTTGAAGCTAAAGAAATTGATATACTATCAATTAGGGGTGCTAATGTTGCTCGTTATAAAGCAAGGGAAGCAAACTCTGACTTTACAATATACAATTTGGGTGCAGACACAGGAACTTTGTTTTTAGTAATCAACCTTAATAATAGAAAGAATAATAGTGGCAAATGGAATGTACCTCCTCATAAACAAAAGTGGTTCAGAAATAAAGAATTTAGAAAAGCAATTGACTATACAATTGATAGAGTAGGAATGGTACAAAATATAGCTCAAGGAGTGGCACAACCTCTTTATACAGCAGAAAGTCTTAACTCTATATATTTGAATAAAAACATCAAGGGACACAATAAAAATGATGAATTAGCGTTAGAAACTTTACTCAACGCAGGTTTTGAGTTAAAAAACGGAATTTTATATGATTCTGAAGGTAAAAGAGTTGAATTTGACCTATATACAAATGCCGGTGCCCTAGAGAGAGAAGCAATAGGCGTAATGATTAAACAAGATTTGGAAGATCTTGGCATGAAAGTTAACTTTAAACCTGTAGAATTTAATTCATTAGTTAACAAACTATCAAATACAAACGATTGGGATATGGCTATAATGGGTTTAACCGGTTCACCTTTAGAACCGCACGACGGTAAAAATGTTTGGATGTCAAAAGGTCCATTACATTTGTTTAATCAAAGACCTCAAAACTACAATATTGATGATAGATTTGACTGGGAAAAAGAACTTGATAATATTTTTGAAAGAGGTGCACTTGAGCTATCATATAAAAAGCGCAAACCTCTTTACGACAGGTACCAAGAAATAATATACGAAGAAAAGCCAATTATCTATTTATATTCACCAATACGTATAACTGCTATTCGCAATAAATTAAAAAACATATATCCGACTTCACTTGGTGGATTGATTTATAATCTGGATGAAATTTATATAAAAGAGGAGAATAAATAGTGCATTTTTTTAAATTTATAACTAAAAGAATTCTACAAACTATTCCTCTTCTGATAATAGTTTCATTAATAAGCTTTTTTATAATAAGACTTTCACCGATAGACCCGTTGGCAGAACTTCGTCTTAACCCGTCGATTTCGCAAGAAACATTGGATAAAGAAATCAAACGCTTAAATCTGGATAAACCGATAGGAATTCAATATCTTTCTTGGGCAAAATCTTTTATTAAAGGTGATTTGGGCTACACTACAGCAGGCGAAAAAGTTTCTGTAAAACTAAAAGAAAGAATTCCAAATACTTTACTATTAACTTTAGTAGTTATATTTATGACTTGGTCAGTTGGAATCCCTTTAGGAATTGCTTCTGCAGTAAAAAAAGAAAGTTCGTTTGACAGATTATTAACTATTCTATCAAGTATAGGAATGGCGATACCGTCGTTCTTTTTTGCAATTCTTATGCTTATTTTTGCAGTAAAAACAGGTTGGTTTCCGGTTGGCGGATTAACGAGCTACAATTTTAATGAAATGTCCCTTGGTGGTAAAATTATAGATATTGCAAGGCATTTAGTATTACCGGCGCTTGTTTTATTTACTATTTCACTATCGGGATTACAACGTCAAATGCGAGCAAATATGTTAGAAGTTCTTGATTCTGATTACGTTAAGTTTGCACGAGCTAAGGGATTGAGCGAAGGTAAAGTTATTTTTAAACACGCATTACGCAATGCTATTAATCCCATGATAACATTATTAGGATTTGAATTTGCAGGATTATTAAGCGGTGCAGCTTTGACAGAATATGTATTTCAATACCCGGGATTGGGCAGATTAATATTGGAAGCCGTTATGAAATCAGATATAAATTTAGTTATGGCATCATTAATGATGGGTACAATAATGTTAATACTCGGCAATTTATTGGCAGATATTTTACTTATGCTCACTGACCCGAGAGTAAGAAACTAAAAGGTAATAAGTATGGAAATTATAGAAAAAATATTTAAAGATAAGTTCGCAAAAATTGCATTTATTGTATTAGCAGTACTGTATTTACTTATTCTTTTTGCCGATTTTATTGCACCTTACACAAATACATACTCAAATAGAAATATGTCTTACGCACCGCCTTCGCAAGTTTATACAATTGACGAAAACGGAAAATTTTCTCGTCCTTACACTTATAATTTAATAAGAGAATATGAACCTGCTTTAATGCAAACAATTTACAAGCAAGACAGAAGTCAAAAATATTATATTAAACTTTTTGTTAAAGGCGAAAAATATAAATTTTTAGGGTTAATACCGTCTGACAGGCATTTGTTTGGTGTTGATAATGGGTGTGAACTTCATTTATTAGGCACTGACATAAACGGTCGAGATGTGTTCTCTAGGTTGCTGTTTGGCGGTAGAATTTCAATGACAATCGGATTTTTATCCCTATTTATTGTTTTTCCTATAGGATTGCTTTATGGTGGAATATCAGGATACTTCGGCGGAATTGTTGATATTTTAATGATGAGATTTGCAGAAGCTGTTATGGCAATTCCAAGTTTTTATTTATTAATAATTTTAGCAGCTATTTTGCCTTCGGGTATGACAAGTATCCAAAGATTTTGCTTGATAATTGTTATCCTTGCTCTAATTGGCTGGGCTGGGTTTGCAAGGGTAGTCAGGGGCATGGTTTTATCTATCAAAAAAGAGGATTTTATATCAGCTGAAAAAACAATGGGCGCTTCTAATTTAAGAATTATTTTAAAACACATATTACCTCAAACGACAAGCTATGTAATTATAGCAATGACGCTTTCTGTTCCTTCATATATTCTTGCAGAATCAGGATTAAGTTTTTTAGGGTTAGGAATACAACAACCGGATGCAAGTTGGGGAAATATGTTAAAAGAAGCTCAAGAATTTACTAATATTTTATACAGACCGTGGTTATTAACCCCAGGAATACTGATTTTTATTGCGGTTTTATCTTTTAACCTTTTAGGTGATGCTATAAGGGATTTCCTTGACCCTAAAAGCCAAACCAGAAATTAAAATTTTCACAATCTACATTTTAGAAGATATAAAATCTAAAATTTCTCTTGCACATTTTTCCCAGCTAAATTGATTTGAGCGCTCTAAACCTTTTTTTGAGCAACTTATTCTAAACTCAGAGTTGAAATACATTTTTTCATAAGCTTTCTGCATTTCATCATCAGATTTTGGATCAATTAGAATTCCACAATCACCAATCACCTCAGGTAAAGATGATATTTTTGAAGTTATAACCGGACAACCGCACTGCATAGCTTCCAAAACAGGAAGTCCAAAACCTTCATACAGCGAAGGATAAATAAAACAAAGCGCATTTGAATAATAGTTTCGTAACTCTTCTTCAACGATATAACCAGTAACTACAATCTTTGATTTATCGTACAGACTTAAAACATTGTTTAATTCTGATTCGTATTTTTTCCAAATGCTACCGCCCAGTACAAGTTTTAAATCGTCAATATTATTTTTATTTATAAATTCAAAAAAGTTTTTAATCGCAAATATTAAATTTTTTCTCTTACCTAAAGTACATAGTGAAAAAATATATTTTCCGTCTATTGGTGATTTATCCTTAGAAGGATAGAAATTACCATTTGCAGCTAACAAAGTTGTTTTAATATTTTCTTCTTTAATAAACGGAAAGTATTTTAAAACATCTTTTCCGGTATTCTCGGAATTTGTTAAATAAAAGTTTTTATCATTAATTGTTTTATATATTTTGTAATGCCAATCTTTTGGGGTTTTTGGATAGCCGTTTTCAAGAATAGGAATAACGTCATGAACCATTCTAAAAATTTTTAATCCTGAAGCTTCAATTTCTTTTGATTCCGGTGAAAATGGTGAAAAATAAACCTCAAACTGTTTTAATTGTTCGCAATTTTTTTTATTTATTTTGTAGAACCAAGAGTCATAAAAACGAATAAGTATAAGAATTGCGTATTTTAATCGTATAGGAAAATTTCTTGATAAATAAATTAATTTACTTAATAAAAGATTAAATTTAGAATTTTCTTTTAATATTTCAAAATTTTCAAACTCTTTTATTTGTTTTAGAGAATAATAGCGTTTAAAATCGCAGTACAAAGTAACATCTATTCCGAGATTTTGAAACTGTCTTAAAAGATTAAGAGCAACATAATATACGCCGGCTTTATGCCCCGAATTGTCGTTGTAATAAGATAATTCCGTTGCGTCAAATAGAAGTTTCATAGTGTTAATATAACATAAAATTATATATATTACTTATTTTTATGCTAAAATTGGAAATGAGCTATGTGTTTTTTAGATTTTACTAAATTTTATCATATAGCATTGATTTTGAATAAATGGGGAGTATAATGTGAAGCTTTTTTCAAAACAAATTATTGGCAATAAAACATTATTTAAATTTTTATCATTTGTTTATTCTAAAAAAATAATAAATAAAAGAACAACTCGTTATTTAAAATTTTATTTTTTTAATATAATAAAAACTTTTAGAGATTTTAAAACTTACAAATATGAAATTACTCACTATTTTTACTTATGCAATATTTTAGTTTTAAAAAAATTTGAAGACGGAGAATTTATATATTATTACCTCTTTAATAGATTAATAAAAAAAATCAGTATAGAAAAGTATTTAAAAAAGCGTTTTTTTAGGTGTATTGGAGATAATTATGACTATGCTTATATTTTAAATGCTAATAGTGGTGAAATATATTTATTTTTAACATATTTATTAGATGCATTAATAAAAAAAGATAATGCAAAAAAGCCGATATTAATTGCAACAAAAAAATATCATGTAGACTTGATAAAAATGATTTGTCCTGAAATTCCATACATTTTAACATCAAGGTTTTACACTAATATAAAAAAGGAACATTTTGAAATCAATAATACAAAATTTCAAGTTATATTTACCAATAAACATTTTGATAGTGTTGAAAATTTAATAATTAACGAACCTTTAGGCACAGCACATTACTTTGAAGAAATGCAAAAAACTTTAAATATAAATCCAAAAGGTTTGTTTAAGAAACCAACAAAAAATATAATAGAAGCTCAAGAGTCATTACTGAAAAAAGTTAAGAGTATTGGTTTAGATTTGAATAATTTTGTCATAATAATACCTGAAGCAAATTCTTGCAGATTATTAAAGAATGAATTTTGGCGAAATTTAATTGTAAATTTAAAAAAACAAGGTTATGATATTTTTATAAACATTGCTTTAGACAAATTTTCTTTAGATGATGTAGAATATAAAACTTGTTATTTAACGTATGCAGAAATGTTTTCATTAGCTTGTTATTCAAAAAAAATATATTCTTTGCGTAGTGGATTAACCGAATGCCTTTTAGATGCAAATGTGCCAATGGAAGTTTACTATACGCCATTTAGAAAATTCATTGCTCCAAAACGAATTCACTCTGGATTTACAATTTTAAAAATTCCTAATGTTAATAAATCATTAATCGAGGAGAAAATAATAGATGACATTAGTATCTGTAATAATACCTGTTTATAATACAGAAAATTATATTGAAAGATGTTTAAACAGTGTTATAAATCAAACCTTAAAAGATATTGAAATTATATGCGTTAATGACGGTTCTATAGACAAATCTCTAGAGATTTTAAACAAGATAAAATTAATTGAACCTCGAATTGTAATTATAAATCTTGAAACTAATAGTGGGGTTTCGAATGCAAGAAATGTTGCAATAGCAAAAAGTAAATCGCCATACTTATTTTTTTTAGATAGCGATGATACTATTGAACCAGAATGTTTAGAAATTTTGTATAACGATATCTTAAAAACTAATTCTGATATAACAATGGGGGCTTTTAATTATTATATCAATAATGAATACGATTCTTCAAACACAACAATTGTTTGTGACTTTTTGTCAAATAAAAATTTAGACTCTAAAATTGTTTTAACAACAATTGGCGGAAAAATGTTCTCAAAAGAAATCATTGCTAAAAATCAAATAGAATTTAATACAAATTTAACAACTTACGAAGATTTGATTTTTACATTTGAATGTATTACATATAATGCAAGTATTTCAGCAGTTCCAATTGGATTATATAATTATTATCTATTACGTAAAAATAGTGCTACCTATAATATGCCTAAACAAAATACTAAAAGAGAGGCTTTATTATATTTTATAAATTCCGGAATATTTAATAAATTAAATGATGATAATAAAATTACATTTCTGAATACTTATATGCTAAATTTAATACATTGGTATCATGTATATAAAACTCCTGCTCAAAAAAAACAGATTCGCGAAATTTATAAATATATGAGAAAAAATATAGAAATAAGATTATTAAAACAATGTTCAACATATATTGGAATAAAAAATATTTCTAAAAATTTGTTAGAAAATATACTATCACTAAGGAGTTGGCAGAATTTATTAAGAAAGTTTTAAGCTAACAAAAATTATTCTTTTAACAAACTTAACTTAAAAAAGTATTTACAAGACAAATAGTATATACTCATTTTTTATGTTAATATAAATGTACAATTATACAAGTTAAGCGTGCTAAAATTATGAAAATGGATATTAAGATAAGTGTCATTGTTCCGGTTTATAATGTACAAAAATATTTGAGACAATGTTTGGATAGTATTATAAATCAATCTTATAAAAATTTAGAAATTATATGTATTAATGACTGCTCAACCGATAATTCATTAAAAATATTAGAAGAGTACCAGAAAAAAGATAATAGAATAACTATTATTAATAACAGCGAAAACATTGGACTGGGGTTAACAAGAAATGTTGGTATAAAAGTTGCAACAGGCGAATACATACACTGCTTAGATTCTGACGATTATTTAGAACTAAATGCCTATGAAACAATGGTAGATAATTTAAAACAACATGGACCTGTTGACATGTTAAGATTTGAATATCTATGCATAAAAAATGATAATACTTCTGAAAGACATAATGTTGTTCCTGATTTGTATTGCAATAAAGAAATAAATATATATAATACACCTGAAATATTGAAATATTGGCCGCCTGCAGCTTGGTTAAAATTATTAAATAGAGATTTTATATTAAAAAACAATTTATATTATAACAATTATAGGTGTTTTGAAGATGTAGAATATTTAATAAAATCTATTGTATGCGCTAATTCGATATATTGTATACAAGATGTGTTAATAAACTACAGAGACGGTAGACCATCCAGTCTAATGTCAAAACGAACAAAATATCTAATAAATATTATTAAAGATTATAGAACAACTTTGAATATAGCAAGAAAGTTGCCACCTGAAATTGGCGAAGCTCTAATACTGAACCTGGATTTCCATCTGATTAAAAATTCATACGATGCACTTTGCAAATTTAACATATCATATAAACAAATAAAAAAAATATTTAAGTTTATAAATCCCAATATATTATATAGAACTGATAACTTTAAAATTATTAATATTTATAACACCATTACTACAGAAAAGCCGTCAAGTACTTATTTTTACATAAAATTTTTTATAAAAAAGCTGTTCCCTACATATTTTGACTTATATATATACTTAAAAGAGAAAATAAAAAAGCTCGTTTTAAACGCTTCTTAAAATAACATAATTTTAGCAACCAATATAATTACAAACAAAGCTTTAAAATAAGCTAACAAGTTTTTTATTCATACTCTACCATTCCCCAATTAATCAATGGAAAACTTTTATTTAGCCATATATTATATAACGGTTAAAGTAAAGGAGATTATTATGAAAAATTTTGTTATTAAATTCGGAAGTTTTATTGTCGATATCATGGCTATTTTAACCCTCATAGGACTTGTTATCTCAACTGTTATGATGATATCTTCACAAGGACTTTGGGCAGGCTTAGGTGTGTTATGGGCGGGACTTGTCAGCTTTATCTTTGTATTCTTCCTAATTTATCTTGTTATGTCAATAAATGACAAGTTATCAAGTTCAGAAAACTACAATAACAGATACTAGAAAAAGGGATGTATTAACATCCCTTTTTCTATATGTTTTGTTATGCGGACAAGCTGGTAGTTATAAGTCCAAGAAAACAACGTCATTCTCGCACTTCGTGCGAGAATCCAGCTAATTAAGACAAATTTCGAGATTTTTCAATTGGCTGGATCTCCGACCTTTTTTCGTCAAGCGGACAAGCTGGTTGGTTAAAACTACAAGCCAAATCTGCCCCCACCGAAGATGACAGTTTTTAATTTATTTATTCAATAGGCTGGATCCCCAAACCTAACGGTTTGAGGATGACCGACCAGCTGGATCTCCGACCTTTTTTCGTCAAGCGGACAAGCTGGTCGGGTAAAACTACAAGCCCAATCTGCCCCCACCGAAGATGACGGCAAACCGGTAGGTGCCACCAACCAGTCCTTACATTTACCCCCGAAGATGACAGTTTTTAATTTATTTATTCAATAGGCTGGATCCCCAAACCTAACGGTTTGAGGATGACCGACCAGCTGGTTCTCCGACCTTTTTTCGTCAAGCGGACAAGTTGGTCGGGTAAAACTACAAGCCCAATCTGCCCCCACCGAAGATGACGGCGAACCGGTAGGCAACACCAACAAACCCCAATACATTTACCCCCGAAGATGACCGATAAGCCGGTAGTTTGACTGACCAACTAAAACACCTTTACCCCCGAAAATTACATAAATAATATAAAACCTATGCTTCAACCATGGATTTGAATTTCTCAAAATCTTCCATTGTATCTATTCCAACCGGAACATTAGCTACTGTTGAAACTTTTATTTTCATACCATTTTGCAATGCTCTTAATTGTTCCAAGCTCTCTGCCATCTCATAAGTTGTTTGAGATAATTGAGTCATTTTAAACAAGGCTTCACGTTTAAAACCGTAGATACCCAAATGTCCATAAAACTTCGTTTTACCAATATTGCGTTCAAAAGGAATTTTTGAGCGTGAAAAATACATTGCATAACTATTAACATCAAAAACACATTTGACAAGATTAGGGTTTTCAACTTCATCAACATCATTAATCTCTCTGACCAATGTTGATATATCAGCTTTCTCATCATTCTTAACACCTTTTATAACAAGTTCAATATTTGCTTGTTCAATAAGTGGCTCATCACCTTGCAAATTAATAATATAACCAATTTCAGGGTGTCTGTGTGCAACTTCCGCAATTCTATCACTTCCGCTTTTATGTTCAGTTGATGTCATTTCCACTTCTGCACCAAACTCCTTACAAGCATTATAAATTCTGTCATCGTCAGTAGCTACAATTACTCTGTCTACAAGCGGGCAAGCTTTAGCTTTTTCCCACACCCATTGAATTATAGGTTTATTACATGCTTTTAGTAACGGCTTTCCTTCTAATCTTGAAGAACCATAACGAGCAGGTATGATTATTGCGGTTTGATTATTTTCCATAAATTATTGACTCCTATCCTAAATCTTACTTAGTTGCATTTATAAATACAGCATTAGATTTTAAACTTATCTCACGTCCGGTCAAATAATTTTGAACATCGGACATAAATTTATTCACAGTTTTTTCATCAAAATACTTAAGATATCTTTCTTTTGTCGTTGGTTGTCCCGGTGCTGGCGGATTATTAAACCATTCGTTAACCATTCCTCGTTGTACTACATACTTGGATGCGACCTCTTGAACATTAACTTCCGGAATATTAAATCCTGCAATCTCAAGATTTGTTCTCAATGTATCTTCATCAAAATTACACAATGAGTCAAATTCATTTTCCATTATTTCATTTTCTACTCTTTTAAAATCTTCATAATTCTGAATATATCTTGAATCCAGAATTTGCCAATATCTTGTGTTTGAACGTATTATCGGTTCAAAAGCACAAAATTTTCCACCGGGTTTTAAAATCCTATATATCTCACTTATTGCCGGTTGTTTGTTTACAATATGAACCAATACTGAGCGCATTAACGCTTTGTGCACCGTGCTTGCAGGGAGAGCAATATGTTCACATGGACAAAGTAACATTTCATAACCCGTTGTTATATTTAGTTCCGCTAAAATCTTTTTACAATCCTCTAAACAATCCTCAAACTTATCAGAAAATATAACACGACCTTGACACTGTTGTATTTCAAGAGCTTTAAAAGCCAGCAAGCCTGTACCGGTTCCTATATCCAAAACAACGTCATAAGGTTTAATATCTGCATACACTAAAAGCAAATCTCTAACAGCTTCCAACCATTTAGTAGTTTGCTCAACCATCTCCGGCGTTTGACCAGCAAAACGATTTTGTTTAAGCCATTGTGTCCAATTCTTACAAATCTCTGTCATACTCTCTCCTAATATTGGGATTACAGGAATATTATACAACAGTTTTATTTTATATAGAAGTCATTCAACGATAATGGATGTTGCAAATCATCTATTGAAAAGACTTGCATCACATACCTTCCTGCAGAATGTAAGGTAAAATAATCCGAATGATAATATCGCTCATCTTTCATTAATCTAAAATCTTTAGTTCGAACAACTTCATTACCACCCCAAGGCGCTTTATCAGTCATTTTAAAAATTTGTACACGAATATATTTATTTTCCATTCGCCTTGGCGCTATAAACAAGTAATAAACTCGCTGACCTACAGAAAAAACTTTTGCATCACTCAAAGCGTTTTCTTTTGTTATCGGCTGAGTATTGAATAAAATAATACCACGTTCATAAGTACAACCAACAAGCAAAAACAAAAAAGTTAATGAAATTAAAAACAGTTTTTTCATTAATCTTGAATTGCTCCTTCAAGTTGTTTTATTTTTTCATTTACAATATCAAGCATTTTTTTGTCAGTTTCTATTCCTACATAAAGATAATAATATTCTAAAGCTTTTTCCGGCATGTTTTTTAGTTCATAAGACAACGCCAGAGAATAGTATGCATAAGGATATTCAGGTGAAAGCTCTATAACTTTTTCAAAACACTTAATGCCTTCATCGTATTTCTTCTCTGTAGCATATACCAAACCCTTATTAAAATAAGCATCAGAGCTATTGGGTTCAAGAATTATAATTTTGTCATAGAAGCTTATTGCTTTAGCATTATTGCCCAATAATTTGTAAATATTAGCAATTTTCATCATTGTAACTTTATCACTAGGGTTAAGAACCACAGCTTTTGTATAAAAATCAACAGCTTCTTTATAATTTTCCTTCTTATATTGCTCATCACCCTGCTGAATTAAAGACTCAAAAGGCGAAATCGGATCTTCCATTACAACAGGTGTTATTATTGCCACCGGTGTTTCTGATGTTTCTTGAGGCTTAGCAACCTCTTGTTTATCGCTATCCAAATCTTGAGGTAGTAATTTATTAAGTTCTGCCAAATACTCTGCATTAGTTGGCGCTAAAAGAACAGCTTTCTTTAAATTTTCTATAGCAACATCCGTACAACCCAATTTAGCATTAGCTTTGGCATACCCAAAATATGCAGTCGCCTCTTTATCATTCAAATTTATAGCGTCTTCAAAATAAAGAACCGCTTGTCCATAATCCTCTTTATCGTATAAATCATAACCGTAAGCTATTGATGCCGCGCATAAATTTTCTTTTATACGTTCATTAGATTGGTTTGATAATATCTCTTTATAAAGTTCTATAGCTGCTACATAATTATTCATTGCATGAAGCGCCAAAGCTTTGTTTGCCATAAGCTCCGGATTTACAGGTTCATATTTTAATGCCATATTATAATATTTTAAAGCATTCTTATAATCTTGTTTTTTATGATAACAATAAGCTAACTCCTTCTGAGTTTCGATATTTGAAGGATCTTTAGAATAAGATTTTTCAAAATTCAGCAATGCTAGTTCTGTATTATCCAACTTTTTATAAACCAAACCTAAATTTCTATATGCATTGGCATCCTCAGGAAAAGCTAAAATATAATTTTTATAAACTTCTATAGCTTCTTCACTCTTACCCATATTTCCGAGCAAATTTGCATAATCAAACCTTAAACCCGCTAATTCAGGATTTAATTCAAACGTTTTCTTAAAATATTCTAAAGCTTTTTCATTTTCACCCAAATTTTGATATGAAAGAGCCAGTTTTGCCATTATATGCTCACTTTTATCATTATTAGCCAAAGCTCTTTGCAACATTTCAACCGCTGCTTGATACTGTTTTGTCTCAAATAAAGCTATACCGTATTTTTCATAATCCGTAAAAGCTGAAGGAAATTTCTTGTAAATACCCGCATAAATCTCACAGGCTTTTTCCGGCTGTTTAGACAAACTATACACATTCGCAAGGTTTTCACTTGCTTCCAAGTGATCCGGATAAGCACTTAAAAAGGCATTATAAAATTCGATTGCACTTTTATAATTCTTTCTGAAATATTCAACATTAGCAATATTTAGGTAATTATATTTGTACTCAGGGTATATTTCTTGAGCATGCTTAAAGGCATAGAAAGCATTTTCATAATCACCGATGTTTTGAAGAATATTTCCCATGCTAATATAAATAAATGCATCATTTGGTCTTAATTTTAGCGCTTTTTTATATGCAGACAACGCTTCTTTGAAATGACCTATATCAGAATATAAACCTGCAATTTTGGTATACAACATAGCATCATCGCCGTTTATGCTTAAAGCTTGCTGAATAATTCTAATTGCTGAGTTATAATCATTTTTATATTCATATGAGCAAGCTTGTTGATAAAGCGCATGGGCTTCTTTAGTCATACGAGCTTCTGCAGTTTGAAACATTGCCATAACTGCTGATAGAATTATTAACGATACATATGTTTTTTTTCTATACATTACAAAGCGCCTCTCATAAATATTTTATCAGAAAAAAACAAAGTTTGTTAAATATTTCTAAATATTACAAGTTTTATTAAATTTGAGTTTTACAATATCAAACGGAATATTGAAAAGCTCAAACAAACCTTCTGATTACTCTACTGTTACAGACTTTGCCAAATTTCTTGGTTGGTCAACATCTTTACCTAAAAATTCAGCAATATAATAAGCTAATAACTGTAGAGGAACAATTGCAAGAATAGGTGAAATTAATTCGTTTGATTCAGGAATTCTTATTATCGCCTCAAACAGATCATTCAGCTTAGGATCTGAAGAATTTGTCAAAGCAATCATCCTTGCGTTTCTGGCTTTAGCCTCTTCTGAATTTGAAAGGATTTTTTCATAAACCTTACCCTGCATTAAAACTGATAATACAGGCATTGACTCATCTAACATCGCAATAGGACCGTGCTTTAACTCACCTGCAGTATAACCGGTTGCATTTATATAGCTAATTTCTTTTAATTTTAATGCACCTTCTAACGCTGTTGGGAAATTAATTCCACGTGCTATAAAAATAAAATCTTTTGAATTAGAAAATTTCTTAGCACAAGCTTGAATATCTTCCTTATGTGCAAGTACTTCTTCGATTTTTTGAGGAAGAACAATTAATTCATGTTTTAATTCATTCAACCAATTCGCATCTGAAGATGTTAAACTATCAACACCTACACCACTTTTTGCTTCCGCCATATAAATCGCAAGTAAATAGAACGAAATCACTTGCGCCATATAAGATTTAGTTGCTGCAACTGAAACTTCAATACCGGCATTTACTGGAATTAAGCTATCAGCTTCACGAGCCATAGTCGAATCAGGTCTGTTAGTAACAATCAAAATATGCGAACCGTTATTTTTAGCCTGTCTTACAGCTGTTATTGTATCAGCTGTTTCACCGGATTGAGAAACTCCAATAACCAAAGTGTTTTTATCAGTTATGGTTTTTCTGTAAATATACTCACTTGAAGGTTCTACATCTACTGCAATACCACAAAAATCTTCTATTATATATTTTCCGATCATTGCAGCGTGTAAAGATGTTCCACAAGCTACAATTTGAATTCTGTTCAAGTTTTTTAGAGTTTCTTTATCTAAGGTAACTTCATCCAGTACAATATTTTCATCTTTTGCTCGAAGTTTTCCTGAAAGAACATTTCTTACCACATCCGGCTGTTCATGAATTTCTTTTAGCATAAAGTGTTTATAACCCATTTTGCTAAGCGCAACCGGCTCCCAAGGCAACATTTCAATTTTTGGTTGCAGTACATTTTTAGAAGCATCGATGTAATTCATAGTGTCAGGAGTCAATGTAACAATTTCATTATCATTAATATACATCGCTTTTTTAGTATGTTGAATAATAGCCGGCACATCAGAAGCTAAGTAATATTCACCTTCACCAATACCAACCAATAAAGGTGCATTTCTTCTTGTTGCAACAATTGTATTTTTTACATCTTGGTGAATTACACAAAGCGCATACGCACCCTCAAGTTCTTTAGTTGCAAGCCTTACAGCTTCAGTCAAATCTTTCACTTGAGCATATTTCGAAGCAACAAGGTGAGCAACGGTTTCTGTATCCGTTTGAGAGCGGAATGTGCATCCATTTTTCTCTAATTTTTCTCTTAACTCTTTATAATTTTCAATAATACCGTTATGAACAACAGCAACTTTTCCGCAATTACAAGAATGCGGGTGTGCGTTATTTGTAGTTGGGGCACCGTGGGTAGCCCAACGGATATGACCAATACCAATTGTAGATTTTTCAATATGAGAACGTTTTTGAGCCACAACATCTTTTAAATTTTGCAACTTGCCTTCTGCTTTATATAACTCAACCAAACCTTCAACATTAACAGCTATACCGGCAGAGTCATAACCTCTATATTCGAGATTAGTAAGTCCTTCAAGTAAAATATCAACAGCTGATTGACGTCCTACATACCCAACAATTCCGCACATATATTAACCTCTCCTTATACTCCATAAGTTTTATCAATAATTATTTTAACACAAAAATCTTTAATACTTATTAAGATTTTTTAAAGATATTTCCGAGTTTTTTTATTCCAAGCACTGCTAATATAGTAAGCACAACCAGCCCAAAACCTTTTACAAATTTTCTTTTATCCTCTGCTTTTTGATTTTTTGTATCAATATAAATATCCTTGTTTAACATCTTAAATCGATTGTTTGCATCAATGTCATTGTACAAATGATGAGAAGGTAAAGTAGTCGGTGCAGAAACTACAACTCGCACCGGCTTGTCCACCTTCGGGTTAGAACTATAATGAGCATTTATATTAAGATTAGAATTTATATCACTCATCGTTAGAAAAGTTCTCCATATCGTAAAAGTTTATGTAAATTATTTTTTGGTAAATACATCATTCCAAGCTGTGCCGGAATATCCGGAACATTCTTGATTAAACATTCTTCCATATATTGATTTGCTTGTGGGATTGTAAACCTAAACCCTAATTTATAGAAAAACAATGCCGGCGATGACTCTTTCCAGACAGGTGCAGAAAATGTTACAATACGCCCTTCTATTTTCTTATCAAACATCGCTTTCTCTGCTAATGCCTTTATCGCCTCTGTTCCCAAACCACAACGATGTTTAGGAGATTGAATATAATCAATAACATAACAATCCTTTAAATATGCTGTTTTCTTTTTCTGTGGCTGTAATTGAAAGAAATTAAAAGAAGGATTTGCCATTTGAGACTTAAAATCTTCTTCAACTATATCTAAATAGCTTTCGTCCATTTCGCCAATTATAACAATACCATCCGACCTCTTAAATTTTTTGGTCCTTAAAGTCGCTTTTTCCTTTGTCGGTATTGTTTTAAACGCCAAAATTGGCGGTGTCGCAACGCTGACATGAGAAGGATTTGCCTTCATAACACTCATTTGCTGTTGCATACGAGTGTCAACATTTGTTGTAATGTTGTTAATCATAAACCTAACCTATAAATTCTAACCTTACTTATATAAAGTCTTTTTGCAACAAAAAATTGCTATTTATTTTTTATTTGTAAACTTATGTTAAGCTTAAAAAGTTCACAAAAAACTTTGAACATTATTTTGCAAATTTTATTATTTAAACAAATCTTATTCTGCCGGTTTGATTAATTTCAATCGGTTTATTTAGATGTTTAATATACTCGCAAGTATAATAGTCTTTGCATTCGTTATGAATTTCGCACTCTTCTTTTTCTGCCATAATATCGTAATCTGCACCCCAAGACATCATAAATGAGTCCATTGCCAATTTATAAGTTTTATCTTCTCTAGGATTATTTATATCGATTTTATGTTCCTTACCATTCTTGTCTACAAAATTCATTGCAACAAGTTTGCCCAAGCTTGGATCAACAGTATAATTTAAACCTGAAACCGCCATCAGCCCCGGCTTATACCCTGGAGTTTTATAAGTCATATCTATAACTTTTTTACCCCATTCCACCAATTTCTTTTCCGTAACATTAGCAACAGAAACCCCGTCTCTAAAAGGTGCGATATCTCTTATATCACGAGAATCGATTACACCTTCATGGAAGAAATTTCTCGGACCTGCATTATTCCATATTGCGATATCAGTATCAAGTTCATAACGCATTGCATCACATACAAAATTTGCGTGAGGATTTTCTTCTATCAAAGTTGAAGGTGGCATAGGTGCCGACTTAATATACCCTATTTTTTCAGGTTTTCCTAAAATTTTATCAAACAAGTATTGATGGATTAAATTTTTAGAAAAATCGCTTGTTTCAGCTAGATTGTTTTGAGCTTTTGTTATTACGCCATTTTTATCAAAAGTCAAATTCAACAACCCAAAAGCTTTTCCATCACGTCCTGCTTCTGTTATAATAACCGGTTCATTATTTTTTGAGTACAATAAATTTTCACCTTCTTTAATATCTTTTATAAGTTCATGGGTATGACCGCCTATAATAACATCAATGCCTTTTGTGTTTTGAGCAACATATTTATCCTTTTTGTTACCTAAATGCGATAGTAAAAATATTTTATTAATTCCTTGCTCTCTCAAATCATCTACTTCATCTTGAATATCATCAACAGTATCATCTAAACTATCTACTTCACAATCAGTATAATATTCAGGGTGAGTTGCTCTTTCAAACATATCAGTTGGTGAAGCGCCTACCAAACCGATTTTTTCACCTTTTACTTCTACAATAGTTGATTTTTTAATATAATCATCGATATCTGCTTTATCGTCATCCAAATCCAAATTTTCTAAATGATGTTTTTTTACATTAGCTGACAAAATATCACCATTAAAAGATTTTACAGTGTGTATAAAGTCTTTTTGTGTTGTATCAAACTCGTGGTTTCCTAAAGCTGAAGCATTAATTTTCGCAAGATTTAAAAAAGTTGTTGTTGAATCATGTACCGGTCTGTTTTTTTCATCACCAATATCATTATCACCGGCAGAGAGTCTTATATCCCCCTTAATCCCTGATAATATCCGCATCATATTATTAGTCTGACCATGGATATCATTCACATATCCTACCGAAACCTCAAAACTATCTTTGCTTGGAGTTCTAACCAAATCCGAATTTACTTGTTTTTCATTTTTTTTGAATGAAAAATTAGTGGGGGTATTAAATTGTGGTTGGATTTTAAAATTCATATTTTCCTACTTTTTAAGTATAAAATCTGTAAAATTTTTTTTTGCTACGATTTTGATGATAAAAATTTTATTCTATTTGTATCTTCAATTACAACAGGTTTCTTTTGTTTCTTTAAATATTGGCAAACAATATAATCTTTATCATATTCAAACTGTTTTATATAATCTTTTTCTTCAGCCATTACCAAGAAATCCGCACCTGCAGATAAAAAAAACTCATCTGATACAACGCTATAAGTTTTTGTTTCAGAAGGGTTGTCAACATTTATACTATGTTTTTTACCATTTTTATCAATATAAGTCATATCAACAAGCTTTCCTTCATCAGGATTTACTGTATAAGTCAAACCTGAAACAGCAATTAAACCGGGTTTGTTATCTGATGTATCAAAAGTTGTTTCTATAGCATTTTTAAATGTATCTACAAGATTTTTTTCAGTTACGTTAGCTACTACCACATAATCCAAAAATGGCGACATGTCCTTGACTTCACTGGAATCTATTACACCTTTATGGAAATAATTTCTCACACCGCAATGGTGCCATAATCCGATATCTGCACCGGTTTCTTCTCGCATCACATCACAAACAAAATTGGCATGCGGATTCTCATCAATTAAGCTTACTGGGTGAGCCGGTGCTGATTTTATATACCCTACAGTCTCCGGTTTTCCCAAGATTTCATCGAATAAATATTGATTAACCAAATTCTTTTTAAATAAATCTGTTTCAGCAATATTATTCTGAGCTTTTGTAATCACACCATCTTTATCAAATGTTAAATTTAATTCCCCGAAATAGTTTCCGTTTTTCCCTGCTTGAGTTATGATTACAGGTTCGTTATCCTTAGAATAAAATAAATTATCACCCTCTTTTATATCTCTTATCAGTTCGTGAGTATGACCACCTATAATAACATCAATACCTTTTGTTTTTTGAGCTATAGTTTGATCTTTTTTGTATCCCAAATGTGATAATAAAAAGATTTTATTAATACCTTTTTCTTTCAAATCATTAACTTCTTCTTGAATATCCTCAATAGTTTCTTCTAAAGAATCAACTTTACAGTCTTTATGATACGAAGGATGAGTTGTTCTATCAAACATATCTTGAGGTGAAGCACCTACTAAACCGATTTTTTCACCCTTAACTTCAACTATTTTTGATTTTTCCAATTCTTTATCAACACCAGCTCTTCCATATTCTTCTAAATTATCTTCTAACTCTTCCCACGCATCGTTTTTCTTGAAGTTTGCAGAAAGATATGTTCCTTCTGTCATTGCCATATTATCTATAAAATCAGCTTGTGTTGTATCAAGCTCATGGTTACCGAAAGCAGAAGCAGTAATTCTTGCAAGATTCAAAAATTTAGCTGTCATTTTGTGAACAGCTTTATTTTTTTCATCTCCTATATCATTATCTCCGCCGGATAGTCTTAAATCACCCTTAATCCCTGATAAAATACGCATCATATTATTAGCCTGTCCGTGAGTATCATTAATATAACCTACGGAAAGTTCGAATGTATCATTTTGGGGCTGTTGTGATTTAAAAGATAATGGATTCAAAGATTGAGAAATTGGTTGTTTTCCCTTAAAATTAGGGAGATTGATATTAAAATTTGGAATATTAAAGTTCATTTCGCACCTTTTTCTTCATTAATATCAAAACTCCTCAAAATAAAACTTGCTCTTCGAGAAGAAATATTTACAATAATTTACATTGATAAACATGTTAGCGCCCTTCTTAATATTTCTTCTGCATTAGAACTGTCTTCAACAGTTGAAACCACTTTAGCCAAAGCATCTTCGATTTCTCGATCATTATAACCCAGTGATATCATAATAGACTGAGCATCATTAATTGCTTGATTATGTGGTAAAATACAAGCTGTCGTTGGGAGTTCTGTTTTTATCAACTTATCTTTGAGTTCAAGGATGATTTTTTGAGCCAACTTTGGTCCAACACCTTTAGCACGTGTCAATTCTTTAAAGTTACCGTCAATTACTAACGAAATTAACTCACAAGCGTCAAATTCATTTAGAAGAGCAATCGCCATTTTAGCACCAACACCGGAAACCGATAAAAGGATTTGAAAAATATCACGAGTTTCTCGGTTTGAAAATCCGTAAAACGACATCGCATCTTCTCTGTGGATAAGAGACAAATAAAATTTTATAATATCATCAGAGATATTAAATGTAGAAAAATCTCGCTCCGGAACTTCTAATAAATAGCCAATACCGGCAACTTCAATAGTAATAAAGGATCCCTTTTCGGTTTTTCTTTTATCAGACACATATCCTTTTAAGTAATCGTACATCCTTAATCCCTCACAATGAATTATAACATAAATCTCCATTTTTTACTCATGCTTAAATTAATAAAATTTAACAAAATTAACCTCTTTACAAAAAAAAATGTTTTGTGTAATATATAACAGTAACCAATTGAATAACTTTGGAGGAGTGCCAGAGCGGTTGATTGGAGCGGTCTTGAAAACCGTCGAACGTGCGAGCGTTCCGTGGGTTCGAATCCCACCTCCTCCTCCATTTAAAAAGCCACCTAACAAGGTGGCTTTTTTAGTGGGTTTTGGACATATTGATATTTACGGAAATATACATTTAATTTCTCCTTTGGGGACTACTTGGGGACTAAGGGTATTTCAGATATTTATTCAAATATTAATTTTTTGTTTATTTTTTAAAATTTTACAAAGTGATACCTTATAATATAAATATAACCTAAGAGATATTAAGGGAATGTGTAGAAACGAACATAGTATGAAAGAGATCCTAATGACCAACTATAACATTTTTGTCGCAATGCCTTTTGGTACCAAAAAAGCTAATAACAAAAGATACAGTATAGATTTTGATGCAATTTATAATAATGCTATTAAGCCTGCTGCTGATGAACTTGGCATTTCAATCATAAGAGCTGATGAGGAAAATGATAGTGGAATTATTCATACGCTTATGATTGAACGTTTAGTATGTACAGATATTGTTATCGTTGATATAACAAATGACAACCCTAATGTATACTATGAGTTGGGCATCCGCCATTGTGCAAGACCTTGTACTACAATTTTAATATATGATAAAAGCACAAGATTACCTTTTGATATTCAACCATTAAGAGCAATTCCGTATGAGTTGGAAAAGGGGATTATTAGTGATTCATCTGCGGAGACATTAAAAAACAACTTGGTAAATAGGATCAAAAGTGTTGTTAATTCGGAACATAAATGTGATAGTTTACCTTTTGCACTTATTGATGATTTTCCTAAAACAGAATTGGATAAAACAAAATTACAAATCTATCATGAAATTCAAAAACAGCGAGCGGATTTTCTTGACAAATTAAAAAACACAAAAACGATAGATGAACTTATTTGTATTATTTCAGAGATGGAGAGAGAAGAGTTCCCTTATCAATATTTAATTTTTGAACTTATTAAAAGTTTTCAATCATTTAAAGCTTGGGATGCTTTAATCCATTTTATAGATAATAAATTAGACTCAAATCTTAAAAATTTGCTATATGTAAAGCAACAAAAAGCATTAGCTTATAATAAGAAAGGAAATTATTCAGATATTCAAACCTCCATAGTGCTTTTACAAGAAATTTTGAGAGAACATGGGAATTCTAGTGAAACATATGGCTTAATAGGAAGTGCTTATAAAAAATTAGCTATTTTAGACAAGACAAGTTTAGGTTTTAAAACTAACTTAGAAAGAGCCATTTTAAACTACAAAGAAGGTTTTAAATTTGATACAAGAGATTATTATACAGGTATTAACCTAGCTACTCTTTTATTAGTAAAAGATACTGAAACTTCTTTAGCTGAAATGAATGAAATTATTCCAATTCTTAAATACAATCTTGAATTCAATGATTATAGTATTTCTGCAGATTACTGGTTATTAGCAACTGCTTATGAACTATATATTCTAACTAAAAATTATAATAAGGCAACTGAAGTTTTAGGTTGGATATCAACTCTGCAACCTTTACCAGATAAATGGGCTATAGAATCAACGTTAAGTAATTTAAATTTAATAAAACAAGTTTATGAGGATAAATCATTACCTATTGATTGGTATGATGAATATGAGTCGTTAGTTAACAAAAAGGAGATTTAATTATGGCTATTAAAAAAGTTTTTATTTCACATTGTTGGGATTATAGCGATGATTACGAAAAACTAAAAAAATGGGTTGACAATACACCACGCATTACAATTTATGACTACAGTATTTCAGCAGAAAAGAAATTAACAGGATTAACTACTGCCCAATTAAAAGTTGCAATTACTGAACAAATTCGTCAATGTAGCGTTTTTGTTGTTCCTACAGCTATCTATTCATCATGCAGTGATTGGGTGAAATTTGAAATCGAGACTGCTGTAGCATTGAAAAAACCAATTTTGGGAGTAAACCCTTGGGCTCAACAACATTATTCTCAAGCAGTAACTTCCAATGCTAATAAAATTGTAGGTTGGAACGAAAAAAGTGTTCAATCTGCGATAAAAGAATTAGCTAAATAGGAAACGAAATGTTAAAATATAATGACTTAAATAGTATTATAAATACAGCAGAATATAGAAATATAAATGAATCATATATGAGGAAATTTAAAACCCCATATTATGAAACTTTCGATATTTTTCTTTGTCACTCATCTAGTGATATTGATGAAATTGTAAAATTAAAAACCTATTTACTAAGAAAATATAATAAAAAGGCTTATGTATGCGAAGTTGATGATCCACAATTAGATCCCGCAAAAGCAAATAGAGAAACTGCCAAAACTTTACAAGAAAGAATGAATGCTTCCTCAGAGTTATACTTTGTTTTGTCAAAAAATACACAAAAATCGATATGGATGCCTTGGGAACTAGGCTATTTTGACGGAACGAAAACTAACAAAAATATTAAAATTTTTCCACTTATAGATAAAGTTGAAGAAGAAATTTTTAATTTTGAAGGACAGGAATATCTTGAATTGTATTCCATATTTGAACGTGATGAATCATATTATAAAGCTTTAAAGTTTAAACATTCCATTGATAAATTAACAAGATTTGGAGTATCAAACCATACAATGCGTATCTAAAATCTATTTAAACAGTATTCTTAATACACCTCATATAATGCTCATTGAAGTCCTTGCAACCACAAGTCAGATTAATTTCTGTGAAAAATGGATAATTTGCTAAGATTTTATCTTTAACTGGTTGAGCTGCTAAATCATTATCTAAAAACAAATAGTGTTTCTTATATTTTTGAAAGTCAATAGAATCAATATGTTTAATCAGAGAATTAACTCCGTTAGGAGGTGTTACAATTTGGTATTTTTGTGCTTGTCCTTGTTCTTCTAAATGTTGCCATAGAGCAAAAGCATCAAAATAACCTTCAACAATACATAAGATTTCGGTGTTTTTGGTAAATCTATTCACTGAAGCAAGCATACTTGGGGAATCTTTTAAACGTCTTATCCCTTTTTTAGAAAAATCTTTAGGTCGTGATTCGTATCCAAAAATTATCATACCTCCTTTTGTTGTATAACCAAAATTAGGAATTATCCACCGATTTAAAAAGTGGTCATAACCAATATTCATAAAATCTACTGTTTTAGGGGTTAACCCTCGTTGTTGATATAAGTAAGCTAACAATTCTTTATCATCTAATAATTTTGCACAGCAGTTATCAATATACATTGTTAATAACTGTTGGTACATAGGCGAAAGATACTTATTATCTTCCACTATTTTATATTCAGTTACTTTGCTGTATTGTCTTATTTTTGGATTATTCATTATTTTTTTATAAATAGCTTTTGAGTGTTCAGGATTTGCAAAACAATGCAATATTCCCTTTTTAGCATTGAATTTTAAATTATCTTTTCCTGTATCCATACAATATGGACATTGAAACACATATTCATCACCTTGTTCTTTTGAAAAATATGGTAGTAAATAGTAAAAAACTTGTCCTAAAGTTAGAATCATTTTATCCTCCGAGTTGTCGTGAAACTAGTAAATTGTGTAAAAAGGCAAGCTTCGACAATCACAAATATCTGTGATTGTCGAAACATTTTTATATTCTAATATTAACGAGGTTAACGGCATTACAACATTTCCTCCAATGAAATTGTATCTTCAGCAAGTGGACTTTCTTCTATTTTGAGCAAAGTATACATTTTCCCTGAATTATGATTAACAGTTTTAATATCTAGAAAATAACCTTTATCAGTAGCCATTTCTTTTATTGCTTCAATATAATCATCAAAGCGATCTTTGAATTTATCCCTTGATAATCCAAAATGGTGGTATTGCTGATAGATTAAATTTGTTCTCATAAAACCTATTCCTATATTGTCTAGGAAAAATTGCCAAAGTTTGTCATAGTGATCATCTGTTTTTTGTCGATAATTTATAAACTCTTTAATATCTTTAGAGAGTTTTTCGACAAGCTCTATTGCTTGTAACATATCTTTTTTATAAATATGTAAATCTTTTGGGTGATTAAGTGATGCTAGTAAACAAGATACCTTAATTGCTTTTAGTTCCCTACTACGAATTTCTTTTGCAAGTAAATTGTTTTCAGTCTTTTCTTCTAACTCTTTAAGTTTAATTATATAAGGGTGTAGGGCTTCTTTGTATGCTTCTTGAGTTTGTTCATATATTCCATACATTGGAATAGCTTCAAAAATTTCTTTAAACTTTTTATTTATTTTTTCACATTGTATATAAAATTCTTTTTCTTTTTGGTAAGCAATATCTGCATCATATTCAATATGCCTTGTTTTGTTTGGCTGAAAAACGATAAACGCACGTCTTCCTAATCCTGTTTGCATCAACATATTAAACTTTTCTCTCAAAGAAATGCTTTGAAACATTGTTGGATCTGAAAATAACAAGCAATTAATCGGTAAATTTTTAATACTCTTTTCTCGTTTTCCATTCTTAATAGATTTTGAAGATATTTTCCCATCATAGCCGTTAAATAGTGTTGATAGAAACTGCATATTCATATATTGAGAATATTCTAGGTATAAGCCTAATTCGGAAATTTTAACAAATAAAGAGCCGAATTTTGCATCTTCTAATATTTTTGCATCCTCAAATAAACCTTCTTGAGTTCCATTTTCGACTTCTGCAACGGGGTATCTGATTTCAATATTTTGTTCTTGAATAGTTACTCCTTTTTCATTCTTTGAAGTTTTATATTCTTTATTTTCTTTTTGTTTATTACATACGTACTCATTTGCTTTTTCATCAAACCATTCGTTATAAAATGAAAACATATGTTTATCAAGAACATCATATAGTCGATCTTTTCCACCACCAGAAAGAATAAAAGCTATTGAATATATGTTAGGACTTTTGATCCGTTGAATTTCTTTATATTGTATACGTTTACTAGTAGCTATTTGTGCAATTTTTGATAATACAATACACAGTATTCCATTTTCACTCAAATCAGGAAATTGTTCCTTTAGTATTAAATAAATTTCTTCTAAAAATGACACTTCCTTTCTAATTTCCACCATAAAAACTTTCTCCTTTCATTGTTTTTGCTAAATTACTCATAGCTTCTTGTTCTAAAACTTTTTTAAACTGCTCTGCATTAATAAGGTACTTGCTACGTTTTCCACCAACTTTTATTGCAGGGTAACGACCTTGTCGTATTCCCATACGAATTGAATACTCTGAAATTCCGAAGTATTTGACAGCTTCTTGAATTGTAAACATTTGTTTTGGTGTTTCTTTCTGTAAATTGTAGTTTTCTGGCATTTTTTATTCTCCTTTCCTTTGCCAAATAAATAATTGACACTGATATAATTCCCGTGTTTTAATGTGAATAAATACAAAAGTTGTTCACATTTGTATTTGTTATAGCACATTAATTGAAAATATTAGCTTTTTTCAACATTACGAAATAAACGTAATAAAAAAAGAAATTTATTCACATAAGGAGAAATATATGAATAAGGAAGTAATGAATAATGGATATTTGCAAGATCGCTTATCTGATCTAATAAATTATGAAAATAAGAATCTTGACGAACTTGCCAAAGAAATAGGTATTTCGAAAACCTCATTAAGTTATTATCAAAATGGTATTCGCATGCCTAAAAGAGAAGGTTTAGAAAAAATTGCAAAGTATTTTAATACTACTACTGATTATTTATTAGGAAGAGATATTGCAAAAACAAAAATTGATCAAGGTGTATTAGATGAGTTGGGGTTATCACAAAAAGCTATTAATAATTTAAGAAAAATTGTTAAATATAATAAAACAAATCTTCCTTTCGAATTCAATTTAAAAATGATAAATAGTTTAATTGAAAACCTATTTGATACAGATTTATTAAAGGATCTTTACATGTATGTGTATGGTGATTTTGGTTTTTTGGAAAATATTGACTCAAAAGATGCTTATAATTGTATTTTTGTCAAAGCGATATGCAAACAAGAATCAGAAATCTTTACACTTAAAAGTTCTGATTTGCAAGAAATTTATTTTGGAAAAATTCAAAAAGATATTGTAAAATATCGTGATTCTATTGAATATAAGGCTAGCCTGAACCCCAAAACTCGAAAAAGAGGTCCAAGAAAAGATAAGGATAAAAATAATGGCTAATATTGAAAAACGTTCAGAAAATACCTATCGAATAATCGTTTCAAATGGTTATGATATAAACGGGAAAAAGATTAGAAAATCAACTACTGTAAAACTTGATAAAAATTTAACTGAAAAACAAAAAATAAAAGAACTGCAAAAACTTGCAGTTCTTTTTGAAAATAAGGTTAAAAATGGTCAATACCTAGATGGCGAAAAAATAACGTTTGGCGAATTCACAAAAATATGGCTTAAAAAACAAAAAACAAGATATGCTCCAGGAACTTTAAAACCTTGTTTGGCAAGATTAAATGATAGGATTCTTCCAGAATTTGGACACATGAAACTAGCAAAAATACAAACAAAACATCTTGAAGACTTTTATTCTAAACTAAAAGAAAATGGCTCTAGACTTGATGATTTTTATATTCCCACTAATGTTTTTTTAGAAATTATATCAACATATAACACCCAAAGTTTAATAAAATTAACGGGCATTACAAATAAAACTTGTTTAAGAATTAAAAATGGTAAAAAAACAAATTTTAAAACAGCTATGAAAATATGTGAAACGTTAAATCTAAATGTTGAAAAAATGTTTAAACGAGCAAATAATAAACCATTATCTGATAAAACTATCAAAAATCATCACTCCGACATTAGTTCAATATTTACACTTGCTGAAAAATGGCGACTTATAGATTTTAATCCAGCAAAGTTTGTTGATTTTGGCAAATCAGCTAAATCTAAACCAAAATTTTATGAGAATGAAGAAGTGAAATTATTGTTAGACGCTTTAGAAAAAGAGCCTATTGAAAATATGACATATAAGGTTTTTATATTACTAGCTCTTGATTGTGGTTTAAGATCTTCTGAATTGTGTGGGTTAAAATGGGAAAATGTAGATTTCGGAAATGGGACAATTACTGTTAATAAACAAAGACAATATGTTAGCACTTTTGGAGTTATAGAAAGACAAACAAAAACCATCAACGGAAATAGAGTTGTTTCTGTATCTTCTACTGTACTAAGTGAATTAAAAAGTTATAAACAAAAGCAAGCCGAAGATAAATTAAAATTAGGTACAGCTTGGCAAAATGGTCTATACTTGTTTAAACATTCTAATGGTGAAGATTTACACCCAACAAGACCATACAAATGGTTTATAAAATTTTTAGAAAGGCATAATTTGCCACGAATTACACTGCACCAATTAAGACATACAAATGCGAGCTTACTTATTGCAAATGGTATAGATCCTGTAACACTAGCAGAAAGACTTGGTCATGGCGATAAAAATGTTACCTTAAATATTTATTCACACATGATAAATGAAAAAGATAAATTAGCAGCATGTAAAATGGAAAACTTGTATACACATTTAAAGGAAGGTATCTCGGAAGTCAAAGAGAATACTTTGTGAGATAACGACACCATTCAGTAGCTAAGAAACTATTAATAGCTCTTTCTAGGTCAGAAAAATGTCTTTCGTGAACTATGAATAAATAATCCCTTACTGAATATCTTGAAGCTCTTAAATAAAACAGTTTTGCTTTTGCAGTTTCTTCGATTTCTCGAAATTTAGTAAATCGTTTTATATAATCTTCTTCGGGTTTTCTATCTCTGTGATTATAGACAATAACAGAAGAACCATTTTTATAATAATCAACAATTTCTTTATAAGTTGTGTATTTATTTCCATTTTTAGAATAAGGTGTAGTGCTTTTAACCTCTAATCCATTATCAGGATCGCAAAAAATAATTGAATTATTCGATAACTTTTTCAAGGCTTTTGAATGCCAAACATCTCTTGATTTTGATTCTAAAATCTTGTTCCAGTATATTACAGAATTTGGAAAAAGATTTTTATTTTCAATGTTTCTTACGGCTCTTTTTTCGTTTTTAACAATTTGGTATAAAGCACTAAAAAGTTTCGGATTATATGTATCACAAGGCAAGTCCAAATACTGTATATATTTTCCGTCAGTAACAGTTTTTGAATGTTTTGGCTCATCAGGAGTTAAATACCAATTTATACCAATAGAAAATCCTGCTTTGCTTAAAGCTATAAGCATACCAAGTTTAGAGTAATCTCCAATATCACCCACATATTGATTTTTCATATTCTTAACTCCTTGTCGTTTTAAAACAAGGATTATTTTAATAATACTCCTTGTTATTTGTAATTAATCTATAACAAACAAGGATTATTTTCAAACTGCATAACCTATAAAAATGTTTATAAGAACAAATAAAACTTTAAGATATAAGTAGAGGTTTTTATGGAACTTAAAAAGAAATTAGGAAAACGTATACAAGAATTAAGAATAAGAAATGGTTTGAAGCAATCAGAATTAGCTGAAAAAGTTGGAATTGCTACAAAGCATCAAAGCTGTATTGAAACAGGAAAGAATTATCCCTCTGCAGAATTGGTTGAAAATTATGCAAAAGTATTTGGTGTTGATGTAGTTGAATTGCTAGAACTAGGACATATTAAACCAACGGAAGATTTATTAAAAGAAATTAATACTATGCTAAATTCAGCAACAGAAGAAGAGATTATAGTTGCTCATAAGATTTTGAAAGGTTTGTTGCATTAGAAAATTCAACCAAAAACATGTTAGAGTTGATTTGATGAGATTTTACAGATCCGTTTAAAATTGTTTGTATAATTTTTTAAATTTTCTATTTGGGATTTTTCTCTAGAGTAAACAAAACGATTACGATTTATATAAATTATTGTATTTAATCCTCTTATCTGTTCTTCATCATGTACTTTTATATACCTAATTCTAGAGCCTTTCTGAGATACACATAAAACCTTATTGGGTGATATTGGTATAATTTTGTTCGCATTAGGAAACGATTTTATAGCTTTTTTAACATTTGAATAATCTTCAATTACAGGAGCATCCGTTGTAATAATATTATAACTTTTAGGTACTACAAAAATTGTCCAATTTTGTTTTTCAAAAACATTTTTAAGCATATTTGTCAATTCTATGTTTCCGAAAGATAATGACAATATTTGATTTTTAGTGGGTTGCTGTTCTAATTCGTGAATCAAATCTTTATTTTTTTCTATAACATTAGGCTTTGCTAAATTAATTAATTTAAGCCTAGATTTATTTAAAACATTTATGAAATTTTCCATATAATTAAAATGTTTAATTGTTCTTTGGTAAAGTAGAGCAAAAAATAAAGATAACTCACTTTTTTCTCTAGAATTTATTCTTTTTTCAGAAATCAATTTATCCAATATAGGTTTAGCAATTCCTTCTATCTGAGAAAGTGCTAGTTCTATATCATAACATTTTGAGTTATCCGAATTTTCAATAGTATATACGTGTTTTTGATAACCCGTATTGCATGGTTTTTGTGGCTCAAAAAATTTGTCTTGTTCTGAATCGTATACTTCAAGAAACCCTTGTGAATTTGAAAAATATTTTAAATAAAATTCTGGAATAATATGTTGTTTTACTGGATTTGACATAATTTTAGTTATTCTTTTTTTAATATTATATAATAATATATTCATTATGGGGACTATTAGGGGACTAAAGTTACGATAGGGGACTATAAATTAAAATATTTTACAACAGCATAGAATGTCTAAAGCCCCTTTTGAAAATAATTTACGACATACTTCAACAAGTTACAAAATATATGGATACGGGTTCGAATCCCACCTCCTCCTAATTTAAAAGCCACCTAACAAGGTGGCTTTTTTAGTGGGTTTTGGACATTGGGGATAGTCTTGCAGTTTGATAAACATTGACTCTGAAACGAGAATTTAACTACTAAAATGAGAATTTTGGACAATCAAAATTCAAAAGTCGGACAACGAAATTAAAAATTAACAATAGGTTACAGAAAAAGTAACAGATTTCGCAGAAAAATTATTTCAACAATATTTGCAGTTTTAAATTTTTCTTTCTGATTTGAAATGTTTTATAAAATCATTCAAAATGAGAAATCATTTGAGAATCTTTCAAGATTTTAGTAATTATTGGAGGCCAATTTGATTTTTTCCCATTAGTAAAAATTAATTTTTCTTTTGCTCTTGATGCACCAACAAAAAAAGCGTTTTGCTCTTCACTAAGTCTTATTATATCATTGTTTTTGTTGGCATTGGTCAAGCCCCACCAAGAATCCTCATTAAAATCAATAAAAAATACTGTATGGAACTCAAGTCCTTTGCTTTTATGTATTGTCATTAATTTTACTTGATTTTCACCAACGTATTTTGAAATAGCTTTTTCTATATCATGTGTTTGGTTATAGCATTCTTGCCAAAAAGCATCAAAAGATATCTTAATTTTTGCATAATTGTTTTCACTACTTGATTTAACAATTTTCTTTATATTATCAATTCCAATTTTTTTTATAATTTTATTCGTCCAATCACTTGTTTTTGAACAATCACCAATTAGTAATAAAATATCGTTTAATTCACAAATAAGTTTTTTATATTTTTTTTCATTATTTAAATCATAATTTTTTAAAAAAGCTAAAGTATTACATAGCAATTTATTTTCGTCATTATTTATTTTACCAATTTTTTTCTTTAAAAGATTTATCAATAATACCGACAGAGGTTCTCCCATTAATGATTGTATTGCGATACCATTCTCACATGCTAAAGCATCCTCGTTTCTCAATGATAAGTTATATGTTGAAAAAATACTTTCACTTAGCGCAAAAAAATCTCCGGGTTTTTGTCTTAAAATTAGTGCAAAATCTTCTGGTAGCATATTATTGATTTTTATTTGCTCTGATATATAACTTGCAATTTTAATTGATTCTTCTTGTTTTGTATTAAATTCTGCTGCAAATATACATTCTTTATAATCTCCATCTCTGGTTGAGGTGAACTCCATAACTTCTTGGCCTTCTGGTGTGATTTGTTTTGATATAAAATTGATTAAACTAACTATATTTTTATTTGACCGATGATTAATATTTAAAAATTGAGATTTGGTTTTAAAATCTGCAGTAAATTTATTAAATATTTCAGAATCTGCCCCAGCCCATCTCATTATCATTTGATTATAATCACCAACCACAGTTACTAAATTATAATCATTATTAAAAAGCTCTTTAATAAAAGTATATTGCATAATTGTTGTATCTTGAAATTCATCAACAAAAACATATTTATACGTTGAACTTATTAACCTTTTAACTTCTTTACTATTTCTTATAATTGTATAAGCTAATTTTCTGCAAATATCCCAATGTAACTTATTTTGTTTTAAATAATCATTTAATTTTTCCTGTATCACTTCATCATTAACCGTATTGAAATCATAAATATTTTTTAAAGTGTTATCATAATTATAATTTCCAACATCAAAATTTGAAGATAATGTTGAAATCCAATTTGGCAAAAATTTTCCATATTTTCGTACAATTAGTATAAAAAATGCATCGAAAGTGAGAGACATGAATCTATTATTGATATTGGAGCATCGTTTTTCAATTCTTTCTTGCAAATTTTTAGCTGCATCAACCTTAAAACATAGGGCTATTATTTTGTATGGACTCGGACATTTATTTGTTTCCAATAAAAAAGTAGCTCTTTGCGCCAATAATTCCGTTTTTCCTGTTCCGGGTCCAGCTATAATTGCCAAATTATTATTGCTCTTTATTATGTCATTTAATGCAGTTGGTGGAATATTTATTCCCTCGCTTGGGCTCCATTCTTCACTATTAACTTTCATAATTTACCCCATTGGCTAGGATTTGTTTTGCTTTGTTAATCAGTGATTTGAGCCGTTGCGGGCATTTTTCATTGAATTCATCGTCATTCAACTCTATTATTTTCTCTATTGATAAATAATGTGATGCAACTTTGCTTTTTGTTTTAAACAAATAACGATATTTTTTTAAAAGGTCATTACTTAATTCACAATTATATTTGACGTATAAGTCCATATTCCGGTTTTTTCCAAAAATTGCTGCTTTCAAATCGTCAAGTTCTGCATCATTTGCATTATCTTTATATAATTCAGGAAAAGCACGTATCATTGCCATATCTAAATCTAGTGGTGTTGAATAATAAACCCCAATATTTTCAAGGTTTTCTAAAATTAAAGCAACGTCATCTATTGTTAGTTTATCTTCACACAAATCCTGTCTTGTTAAATTATTTGGATAATTAAATTCAATACCTATATTGTTTAACTCGTCAATTATATATGCTAGACGCTCAATACCGCCTTGATATCTACCTAAATCAAAATCAAGTAAGGTTAAAAAAGGAATATTTAATGATTTTAATAATTTCCACATATGATTTACATGTCTTCCACCTAATTTAACAAAAGACACAAACGATGGATCTAAATCTACACCTAATTTAGTTGCTATTTGCGGTATTACAATCTCTTCTGAGTCCCCTTCTCCTAATATAACTAGTTTAGAAAAATACAGTTCTGGATGTGCTAATATTGCTTGATTTATATATTTATAAACATCTTCATCTTTAGCATCTGGAAGTTTTAAATTCAATACTTTGCTACATCCGTCTTCTGTGTGCGAATTCAGTAAATATCTTACTTGATTTAAATTAGCTACTCGTCTCATTACATTGGGACTATGTGAAGATACCAATCCGATAATATTTTCATTTTTACAAATAGTTTTGTCTAAAAGATTAAAAATTTTACTTAAATAAAACGGTGATAAGTGATTTTCAGGCTCTTCAATAACGAAAATTGTAAAAATCGAAGGAATTTTATCATATAATGTTAAACCTGATATAGCATTTTTAAAATGCATTTGTTCTATTTCAAAAAGAGTTAATGCTAATGTTATATATAATAATGAAACTTGACCATCACTAAGTTTTTCGATATCACAAGATTCTGCTTGCTCGTTAGGAGATAATTTAATGGTCAATGATCTTAAAAGTTCTTTTATATCATTTGGAGTTACTTCAAATTGAGTGTTTGAATAATACTGCAAACTCTTATCGTATACATCTTTCCATTTCTCATCAAGAATATTTTTAATGTTTTTTATAGCTTCAACTTCCTTGATTTCATTTTGCAATAATGTATTAAGTTTTTCGATTTCCTCTTTTTTATTTCTTTCTTGCGATATTGCTTTTTCTTTTTCTAAATCAACATATTTTATTATTAAATTTATAAAAGTTTGAACATTGTCTTTTAATATATAATGTGAATTTCTAAACGCAGGTATATAATGATAATCTATTAATTTTCTATCATAATTAGATACAGTGTATTTGTTTAAAAAATCTTCTCCAAAACCGATATTTTCATTAGTTACAATCCAATAGAGTTTTGTTTCTACATCATCATCAAATTCGTCTTGGGTCCACTTCGCTTCAAGTCGCATTCTCGCTTTAAAATTTTTATTTTCATCAACAAACATTGCTGTTTCAAAAGCCGCCAAAGTTTCCGTTTTACCTTCTTCTAATGAACATTCAGGGAAACTAAATACTATTTCTATAAACATTTCTTTATTTTCTAAACTATCTAAAGTTTCGCCATAATTTAAATGGAAGTCGTTTTTACTTATACTTCTATCTTCTCGTGTTTTTCCAAATATTTTTTTTAAAGCATCAAATATAGTTGTTTTCCCTGTACCATTATTGCCTACAAAAAATGTGATTTTTTCATCAAAATCAATTTCAACCGGAGTTTCACCAAAACATCTAAAATTTTTAATTATAATTTTTTCTATATTCATAAGCACCTATAAAAAGTTTTTATATAATTTTAACACAATCTATTTGGGGTTAATTGTAATTGAGCTTACTTTACTTTTGCAAAACTTAACTTTTCTTCATCACATTGTGCAAAAAGCATGTTTTGAATAGAATTATATTATGAGAAGTTTCAAGGATTTGTCACCGATAGTTAAGTGGGCGGGTGGAAAAGAGCAAGAATTAAAGTATATTCTTCCTAATATGCCATCGGCTTTTTCTCGTTTTATTGAGCCTTTTGTTGGTGGTGGTGCAGTTTATTTTTCAATGAATAGCAAAGACTTGGTGATTAATGATAAATCTCCTGAGCTAACAAATTTATATAATAATGTTAAGTATCACAATTCGGATTTCGTTCAAAAACTCCAAAATATTTATAATGCTTGGACTTCTTTAGAATACGTTTTAGATAAAAATATAAAATTCTTTAATGAAACCTATACGAAGTTTAAAACAAATAAAATTTCTAAAGATGAATTAAAAGTCGTAATCGCAACTTTTATTACAGATAAAGAAAAATGTTTTAAACAAATCCTTAAGGGGAATTTGAATAAACAATATCAAATTTTCTTAAATGAATTAATTCGCAACATAAGTTCTAAATTAATTAGAATGGCTGAATTGGAACAACAAAAAGGGGATTTACCTCAAAAGGATATTTATGACAATTTTGAGTGTGCGCTAAAAGGCTCTTTTTATATGTTCATAAGAGCTTTATATAATCAAAATCAAACTCAAAATAGTGAATACTTCTACTTTATTAGAGAATACTGTTATTCTTCAATGTTTAGGTATAATGCCAATGGTGAATTTAATGTTCCTTATGGCGGAATCTCGTACAATCGTAAAAACTTCCAAAGAAAAATTGATTATATAA
>SUTU01000002.1 GCA_015152525.1 Cyanobacteria bacterium SIG28
GGTGCTGTCGGATCAGTCGGTGCTGTCGGATCAGTCGGTGCTGTCGGATCAGTCGGTGCTGTCGGATCAGTTGGTGCTGTCGGATCAGTCGGTGCTGTCGGATCAGTTGGTGCTGTCGGATCAGTTGGTGCTGCCGGATCAGTTGGTGCTGCCGGTGCACTGTCCAACAACTCTTCAACTTTAGCTTTTAATTCATCGAAATTGAAGTTCGCATCTTTAACTGTTGCTTCAAAATCAGCGTTGGTTTGATCTCGGTTAACTTCAATTTTTCCATCAGGGTAGTATCTTACTTCAGCTTGATCTATGCCATCTTCAACGCCTTTATAGCTTACTTCAATGTACTCAATTTCGCCTTCAGCATTGCGTACAACGTTAATGTAGTTACTATCTTCAAGGACTATCGTATCCATAGTTTGAGGCGGTTCAGAGCCTTCTATATTCTTGCCACGTGCAACATTATTAACCGGTGCCTCTTCTGTGCCGGCTTTGTTTACAAATTCCAATGCTTCTTTATGCATTGCCTCGTCAGCTTTTTTAGCTTGATTTTCTGCATACCATTCGTTATATTCTGCTTGAGCACCTCTAGAATCTTTTCTGCCTGCAACATCTTCAGGATTTAATTCGCCGGGAACTTTAATTTTTGCACCAACTAAGAAATATTGATTAGGTGCCTTGCCTTTAATTTGATCTCTGTTTAATTCAATTAAATCTTCAAGTTTGCAACCAAATTTTTTGGCAATTTGTCGAGGACTTTCAGCATGTTGAACAACAACAATTGTGTTACCTGCACCATCGTATTCAACAGAATTTCCTTCTTCATCTCTTTGTCCACGGTGAGCACCGGTTTGAGGATCAATAACATATACACGAGTTTTACCGTCAGGTCCTGTTACTGTTTTTGTTTCGCCATTAGCAGCCACAACTTCTTTATTACCGTTAGCTAATTCTCTTACAGTTTGACCGTCTGCATTTTTATAGGAAATATTACCGTCCTTGTCTTTAGTGTATTTAACGCCGTCTTCTTCCCAGCTGATATTACCGTCATTATCTTCAACATAGACTTTGCCGTCTTCTGTAACGTATACTGTTTCTATTTTATCATCTTTGATTTTACTTGTTTCAGTACCTTTTGTAGCTTCACCCGTTACAGGGTCTTTATCCAATGCTCTTTCAACGATAGTCGTACCATCACTTAATTTGGTAGATTTTATATTTTTATCTTCATATGTTGTTGATAAAAGCTTACCGTCTTTATCATATTCTTTTGTTGTTTTTGCACCATGTTTATCAGTTTGTTCTGTTTTTGAAGTACCATCTTCATTTCTGGTTTCAACAATGCCACTATCATATTTGATAATCTCTTGTTTTGTATCATCATTATATTCTGTACTTACAACTTTTCCCTTGTCTTTAACTTCTGTTTCAGCAAGTTCTTTCAATGTGTTTACAAAGTTCATTACTTCTTCTTTTGTAGTGCTTTCAAGTTTTTCCTTACCCTTTTTAGTAACTTCTCCGGTTCTGATTTCAAATTTCTTAGCTTCGTTAGCTGTTAATTCATTATCATTTTTTGCTAAAGTATTGATTTGCTCTTTCATGTTTTTGATTTCAAGAGCGTCAAGCATACCGTCTCCTGATACGTCAAAGTGATTAAAAATTGAACCGAGATTTTTCTTCTCAAACTCTTCTTTTTTAACACCGCTCGTTAGCTTGTTCAAAAACTCAAGCCCAATTTTTTTGATGTTGTTGTCTGCCATAAAAAACCTTCTTTCTGGTGTAATACACCGTTCTTTATCTAACATTACTTATTTCAAAGCATACAGTTACACTATATGGTTTCGTTATCGGCATTTTTTTCAAAAACTTTAGACTTTTTTATTGAATTGTTACAAAATTTAATAATACAAGTTGCAAAGTATGAAATAGCTTGAATTTTATTTTTAGATGTTTTGTTTTATGTTCAACATGATTAATCCGTCATTCTCAAACCGTAAGGTTTGGGAATCCAGCCAGTTATAAATTTTTAGTATTTAATGATTATACATGTACTTTTTTTCTTCTTTATTTGCGAGCCAAAGAAGAAAAAAAGTACCAAAAAAAGAAGAAAAGACGCAATTGTTTTCGACGTCTTCGCTTCGCTCAGCCGTTTTTGGAATTCGGTTTCACCGATTTTTTTTGTCCACTTTTATGGGTACTCAGGGGTAAATGAGATTAGTAGTCCCGACAGTCCAGCCTGCTCCGCCTGTTGAAAAAAGGGGGTAAATGTATTTCAGTTGGTTGATTTAAACCACCAGCTGGATTGCTTCAGGGGTAAATGGGTTTAGTAGTCCCGACAGTCCAGCCTGCTCCGCCTGTTGAAAAAAAGGGGTAAATGTATTTCAGTTGGTTGATTTAAACCACCAGCTGGATTCCCAAATCTAACGGTTTGAGGATGACGAATTAGCTGGATTCCCAGCCTTCGGCTGAGAATGACGGGTGTTTTTTGGTTGGGGTTGCTTACCGGTTTGCCGTCATCTTCAAAGCGAAGCTTTGGAGAACCAGCCGATTTAATAATTCTAAAAAGGTTTCGCAATGACAGGATTTGTTTATTTGACGATATTTCAATTAGCTGGATTCCCGCACTTCGTGCGAGAATGACGGGTGTTTTTTGGTTGGGGTTGCTTACCGGTTTGCCGTCATCTTCAAAGCGAAGCTTTGGAGATCCAGCTTATTTAATAAATATTTGGGTTATGTATTCTATCCCCACTATTTTTAACAATTGGCTGGATTCCCGCACTTTGTGCGAGAATGACGAATTGGCTGGATCCCCAAACCTAACGGTTTGAGGATGACTGTTTTTTGGTATTACACCTACAGACAGGTAGCATCAAGCAAAACGTTACATGTAACTTTAACTCACCAAACATACAAATGTAAACGAATATTAAAATTGTTAAGCAAAAATAAAAATCTTTACAAAAGGCTGAAAGCCTTGTAAAATCTGCTATATGATATGATATGATATGATATGATATGATATGATATGATATGAGGTGAATTTTCTCCTAAAGTTTTAAAAAAAGGTGCCGTTAATTATACCAAAGTAGGTTTATGCAAAATAATATTGAAAGGAGTATAATTTATGGCACTTACTGTAGCTCTAAGCTCATTATCACCTTATTTACAAGATAAACTAAAAGGTTGTGTTGATAAAAACGGCAATGTAGATGGCATTTTTTTAGAACGATTATTGACTGAGCCTACACTACCTTATGTCTATAGGGAAGAGATTAATGGATTGTTAAACGGCAACCAAAACTGGGGTCGATATGACGGGTTTGAGAGTCAAACTTCTAAGCCAAACAACGAGCCGGAACCGGTAAAAAAAGAAGAGGTAAAAACGGCTAAGGAAAATACTGAAGCTAAAAAAGAAAACTCTAAGAACCGAAATAAGATTTCTCAAGAGAAACAATCAGAGAGAGATCCTTATGAATATTATTCAGACAGTACGATTTTGTTTAATGCACTAGGAAATGCTTGTAAAAATGTTGGTAAAGGAATAGCAGGTCTGATTTATTTTGCTATTGGTGGGTATTTGGGTGGCTGTGCAAAAAAAACTGAAATTATTGAAATTGTAACCCCTGAGCCTAATAAATCTACTGTTAATATAATCATGAATTTTAACCTTAGTAGTTTAATTACATTTTTTAATGATAAAACAACAGAGATTGAAGATAAATTAGATAGTTTGCAAGTTCAATTAGATGCGAATAACCTAACAATTATGAATTTAGTTCAACAATTCACTGATTATATTGAGTATGCAAAACAGCAAGACAATATACAAAATTCTCAAATTAGTGTTTTACAAAATACGCTTAATGAGATTAAAAAAGTTGTTGAACTTTTTATAGCTCAATATGCTGCTGATCAAAAAGAGGGCAAAGAAATAACTGCAAAAAGACATCAAGATTTAATAAATTACTTGTCTGCGTTATTGACAATATCAAATATAAATGGTGAAAATCTTGAGCTTATTATTGAAATATTAAAAGATCAAGGTATAAAACTTAATGATATCATGGCTGCATTGATTAATAATGGTGAATCAATTAATAAAGTAATTGATTTAGCTAAACAAAACGGTCAGGGTATTGATGAGGTTAAAAAAGAATTTAATAATGTTTATGCCGGTCAAGAAGAAATATTAGCTGCTATTAATAATGTACTTGATGGCGTGAAAGCAGGTAATGAATTATCTGCAAATAATGAAAAATTGTTATTGTCATTAATTGATGCTGTTAAAAAATTGGATCAGAATGATGCCGACTTGAAAGCTGACTTGGCAAATATTATGACCAAATTATCAGAAGCTGTTAAAGAAGGTAAAGCATTTATTAGTGAAGGTTTTGCTGGTGCAGTTACTGAAATATCAACTCAAATAAGCAAATCTGATAGTAAAAATCATCAACGTTACAAAAAAATAATGGAAAAATTAAATGCAACAGTTGATTTAGTATCAAGTAATATAACAATTTCTGAAAAAACTTCAGAAACATTGGATAAAGTTTATGCTGTAATAACAGGCTTGAACGGTAAATTCGATGAAGATCTGTTACCGTTGGCTACAGAAATACTGGATAGGATTAATCAACTTGCAAGTGATACTCAAACAAATCATGATAAGGAAATTGAACTATTAGGTAAAATATTGACCAACCATGAAAATAGTTCAGATGCTCTCCAAAAAGGTATTGCAGATGTTCTGGCGCTTATCAACAGTGATATTGAAATTGATAAAGACACTCAAAAATTAATTAATACTTTATTCAATGATTTATCAACACAAGTCGGTTTAAGCGAAGTTACATTATTGACTGAAATTGTTAATGTTAAAAATGCTATAGCCGGTGTTCAAAGTGATTTAGCCGGTATAGTTGAGCTTCTAAAAGGTGTTGACGGAAAACTTGATACATTAAGTGCTGATTTGAAAGAAAGTATTACTAAATTAACAGGATTAATGGTCGATGAAAAAGAAATAAGCGAAGAAAATAATAAATTGATAAAACTTATTCTTGAACACGTTGCTAAGTGTGAAGCATCTGATACCGGTAAGATGACTTTATTGAACGCTATTCTTGAAAGAGTAAATTATTCAATTGATCAAAATAAAGAATTAAGCGATAACGAAAGTGCATTAATCGAAACCGTATTAGGTCAAACTAGCGAAAACAATGCGATATTAAAAGATAACCAAGCTTTAATCATAAAATTGTTTGACAAAATTGATGCTTGTAAGGATAAAAATAATCCGGAAGTTATGGAAATGTTGGATAGAATTCTTGCACGATTTAATGATGTCATGTCTCAAAATGAAGCTTATCATAAATCAGAAATGAAAGTATTAGAAAGCATTCTTGATAATATTGAAAGCATGAATGCCGATATGAGAGAAGGTGTATCAAAACTTCTTGGTTTAATTGAACAAGATATTGTAATCGGAACTGAAAACCAAAAATTAATTGAAAACTTCTTTAAAACAATTAGTAGTGGTAACAATGTAGATGCGGATCTTAAAGTAATGTTGGCAACAATTCTTAACGGTATCAACACTCTTATTGAAGGTCAAAAAACTTTGAGCACAGATTTGAATGACGGTATTAATAAGTTGTTCAGTTTAGTTCAAAGTAACAAGAATATAACCGAAGAAAACCAAAACTTGATTATGAAATTGTTTAACGTAATAAGTTCCGGTGGTTATGATGATACTAAATTAATGGCAATTGTTAATGACTTACTTGCTAAGGTTAATACTTCTATTGAAAATCAAGCAGTAATTCAAGATAATCAAGCAATATTCTATACTAATATAATGAATGCGATTGCAGAATTAACAGAGTTAGCGAAAGATAATCCTGAATTTGATTGCACAGAAATCTTGAATGCAATAAAAGATGTTGCTGGTAAGGTTGATACGCTAGACGCAAATCAAAAAACTTACTATGAAAACATTATGCAAGCAATTGCGAACGTTTCAGCTAAAGTTGAAACCGGTAATGCTGAACAAAAAGAATTCTATAAGGGTGTAATGCAAGGTATTGCTCAACTTACAGAACAAGTTGACGCTCTCGGTGTTGACTTTGCTAAGGCTATTGCACAATTAACCGGATTATTAAGAGATGATATAACTCTTGATAAAGAAAACCAAGAATTGATTAGAAAACTATTCAGCTCAATAGCAGCTCTTGGCGGTTCAAATGATGACAATACAGTTCTGTTAGGATTGTTAAAAGAAATCTTGGACGGTGTTAACAAAACTGTTGATAATACGAACGGTATTAAAGATGACCAAGCTAAATACTATACAAGTATTATGGATGCAATTAATAACTTAACAAGCTTAATGGCTAAGTATCCAAATAATGATGATTTCTTGGCTCTAATGACACTTGTTAAAAATTTATCCGGTAAAGTTGATACAATGAGTGCGGATCAAAAAGCTTATTATACAAACTTGATGCAATCTATTGCGAACGTTACTGCTAAAGTTGAAACCGGTAATGCAGATCAAAAAGCGTTCTATGAAAATGTAATGAAAGCTATTGCTGAACTATCAGGTAAGGTTGATACCGCAACCGGCGATATGAAGGCTTATTATGAAAACTTGATGAAGGCAATTGCAGATGTTTCAGGTAAAGTTGAAACCGGTAATGCTGAACAAAAAGCGTTTTATGAAGATATTATGAAAGCAATTGTTCAAATAGTAGATCAAAATAATGCTCTTGCAAAAGACTTTGGTGAAGCTATTGCACAGTTAACCGGATTATTAAGAGATGATATAACTCTTGATAAAGAAAACCAAGAATTGATTAGAAAACTATTCAGCTCAATAGCAGCTCTTGGTGGTTCAAATGATGGCAATACAGTTCTGTTAGGATTGTTAAAAGAAATCTTAGACGGTGTTAACAAAACCGTTAATAATACAGATGGTATTAAAGACGAACAAGCTAAATACTATACAAGTATCATGGATGCAATTAATAACTTAACAAGCTTAATGGCTAAGTATCCAAATAATGATGATTTCTCAGCACTAATGGAACTTGTTAAAAAACTATCCGGTAAAGTTGATACAATGAGTGCGGATCAAAAAGCTTATTATACAAACTTGATGCAATCTATTGCGAACGTTACTGCTAAAGTTGAAACCGGTAATGCTGAACAAAAAGCGTTCTATGAAAATGTAATGAAAGCTATTGCTGAATTATCAGGTAAGGTTGATTCTGCAACCGGCGATATGAAGGCTTATTATGAAAACTTAATGCTAGCTATAGCGAATGCATCAGGTAAAATTGATAAAGTTGATGCAAATCAACAAGCTAATTATGAAAAATTAATGCAGGCAATTATGAACTTGGCAGGTAAGGTTGATAAAGTTGATGAAAACCAAAAAGCTTACTATAAGGCTCAAGCAGATGCTATTGCTAAACTATCAGATAAGCTTGATGCGCTCGGAAATACTGCCAATAAAATACTGGAAGTTGTTAATGGTATTGCCACAGACATGCCGGTAGATATGGCTAAAATTCAAAATGCATTAGCTGAACTTAAGGCAATGGTTAAAGCTCAAGGTGATAAGATAGACAATATTGATGCGAATGTAGTTGCTGCTCAAACATTGTTACTGGGTATTGCTGCAAGCAATGAAGAACTCAAAGAATGGGCGGTTAAAATTTATAACAAAATACCTCCGGCATGTCAGCATAAAGATTGTAATTGTAATGCTCAGCTTACAATTATTATCGAAAAACTGGAAGAATTGTCTAAAGACCCTAGTAATGAAGGCATTAAAGGTGATTTGTCAGATATTCTCGGATAAAAATTTAGTTTTCCCATAAAAAAGAGCCTGACTTAATTAAGTCAGGCTTTATTTTTTTATATTTCTTAATTAGTTATCAACTTTTTTAAGAGTAGGGAATGCTATTACATCTCTGATTGTTTGAGAATTTGTCAAAAGCATTACTAAACGGTCAATTCCCATTCCCATACCACCGGTTGGTGCTAAACCGTATTCCAAAGCATTGATATAATCTTCGTCAATTTCCATTGCCTCTTCGTCTCCGTTAGCTTTTGCTAAAGCTTGAGCTTCAAATCTATGTCTTTGGTCAATCGGATCTGTTAATTCTGAGAATGCGTTTGCAATTTCCCAACCATTAACACGGGTTTCAAATCTTTCTGTTAATCTGTCATTATCTCTATGAACTTTCGCCAATGGTGAAATTTCTCTAGGATAATCAATAATGTGAATTGGTTGAATCATGTTAGGTTCAACTTTTTCTTCAAATACAGCTTCTATTATTTGACCCCAGTTCATTTCTTCATCAACATCAACGTGCAATGTTTTAGCTGTTTCGAAAGCTTCTTTAGCAGTAAAGAATTCGCCAAAATCAACTCCTGTGTATTCTTTGATTGCACCTATCATTGTTTTTCTATCCCAAGGCGGTGTTAAATCAATTTCGTGTTCTCCGTATTGAATTTTTGTTGTACCTAAAACTTCTTGTGCAACATAAGCAACCATATTTTCAGTCAATGCCATCATTTCATTATAATCTACATAAGATTGGTAAAGTTCAATCATTGTAAATTCAGGATTGTGGCGAGTATCAATACCTTCGTTACGGAAACATCTTGAAAGTTCAAAGATTTTATCGTGAAGTCCGCCTACCATTAGTCTTTTTAAGTGTAATTCCGGCGCAATTCTCAAAGTTAAATCCATATCAAGAGCGTTATGGTGTGTCATAAACGGTCTTGCGTTAGCACCGGAAGCTTGAGTGTGAAGCATTGGTGTTTCAACTTCAATAAATCCTTGGCTATACAAATATTCACGAACTTTTTGGATAATTAAACTTCTTTTTCTTAATGTATCACGAGTTGATTCATTAACTATCAAATCTAAATATCTTTGTCTGTATTTTGTTTCTGTATCAGACATTGTATGATGTGATTTTAATTGTTCTAATTTTTCTTCGCTAATTTGCTTATTAGGTAACGGAAGAAGTGATTTTGAAAGAATTTTATAGGCTGTAGCTTTAATAGAAAGTTCGCCTCTTGGTGTTCTTCTAATTGTACCTGTAAATCCTACAATATCACCAATGTCTACAAGTTTAAGAGTTTTGATTGCATCTTCCGGCATATTTTCTTTGTGTGAGAAAATTTGGATTTTGCCAGTTACATCCATTAAGTCGATAAACATACCGCTGTTTCTTATAGCCATTACACGACCTGCAACAGAATATTCGTCTTCGGTTTCAACACCAGCTTCAAGGTCTTTATATTTTTCTTGCAAATCAGCAGCGTTTGCGTTTTTATCAAAAACGTACGGATATGGATTAATTCCTTTATCTGCTAATTCAGCTAATTTTTGTATTCTGGTTTGTCTTATACTATCTCTTGCAGAAATAGGTTCTCTTGTCATTTGTTCTGTCATTTTATTTACCTCATTTCAATATTATTTAATTATATGTTATCATAAACATGGATAGAGTGTATTTTAAATATTAAAAGATGAGAATTTTAAAGACAGATTGTTGTAACAGTAATAATTTAAACTGTATTAATAGTTTTGGCGCTAATAATAAAGCCAAACCTATTAATAACTCTTTGAAAAAAAATACCGGTGCTCAAGATAAGATTACGGCAACTATAAAAAATAATAAGTTTACAAACAGTAAAATATTTAAAACATCTCTTAAATACTATTTGATAGGTTTGGCAACCCCAATCCCTTTCGGATCAACAGCAGGCTTATTGATAGGGTTGGGCTTGGCGCTTAGAGATGTTTGGAAGGAAAGATTTAAAGATAAAAAAGAACCACCAATAAGGAGTTAAATGTTTTGTATAACTTCAGTTGATTTAATATTCAAATCTTCAACAGCAATCACTTCAACCTCCGGTTCATCAAAAGCAATGATTTCAACCTCAGAATCTTCAACCAAACTATATTTAGGAACTTGAGAGTCTACATTTGCTAATGGGTCAACTACATCAGCAGGTTTATAATTTGAAGATAATCTTGGTTCTAATTTGTTTCTATAAGATACAAATCCGGAATTACCAATTTGGGCTTCATTTTTAATTACTCCTTATCAATACTTATAAATCTAACATTTACCCCTATGTAACAAAATTGTTATTTTGTTACATAGAAACTATTAATTAATAGACTTCATAATCCTTAATAAATAGATTTACAAATTTTAAAAATTTTGATAATATATTAGTGTGAATAGTTTCTTAGAAAAAGAACGGTTTCGTTACCCCGTTCTTTTTTTATTTAGGGGTAAATACTATTTACTCTTAAGAATTAACTACAAGCTTATTGATAAGGAGTAGCTTAATATGAAACAAGATATTAATAGACATGAAATATTGGAAAAAATAACACCTGTGATTGAAAACACGGCGGTTCGTTATAATATTATTCCTATTGAAATTGAGTTTGTTAAGGAAAATCACAAATGGTTTTTGAGAATTTATTTATACTCTTATGACCACGATATTACACTGGATGACTGTGAAAATGTTACAAGAAGCTTAAACGACTTTTTAGACGAGTTGATACCTGTAAAATATTACTTAGAAGTATCTTCACCGGGTTTAGAAAGAAAATTCAAGTCTGATAAAGAATTTGTAATTTTTAAAGGCAGACGGGTTAGTATTAAGTTAAAAACTCCTCTTGAAGGCGAAACTGAACGCATATTCAAGGGAGAAATTATAGACTGGGATGATAATGAAGGTTTGACGTTCTTACGCTTTGAAGACGGAGAAGAAATCCAGATTCCTAAATCGAACATTCAGTCAGCTAAATTGTATATTGATTAAGTTGTAAGTGAAGTAAGTAATGTGAGTATAGTGAGTAATGTGCTTTTAAGGAAGGTAACAAATGCATCATAGAGATTTAGAAGTATATAAAAAATCTATTGATTTAGTTGAACAAATTTATAATCTTACATTTAGTTTTCCAAAAGAAGAAACGTTTGGTTTAACTGCTCAATTACGTAGAGCTGCTATTTCTATACCATCTAATATTGCAGAAGGTTGCGCTCGTTTTTCTAATAAAGAAACTGCTAATTTTGTAAATATTGCTTGTGGGTCATTGGCAGAAATTGAAACTCAGATTGAAATTGCTCAAAGGCTTGGCTATATTGAAGATCTAGTTGATTTTAATGAAAAATTTAATAATCTTAAATCTCTTTTATTGGGCTTTAAGAAACATTTAATAAAACAATAAAGAACTATACTCACTACACTCACTTTACTTACATAACTTACTAAATAAAAAAATAACCGCCATTGGCAGAAAGGTATAAATTATGATTAAAATTGGTACAGCATTATTTGAAGCTTGTGAAGAGCTTGAAAGAGAACGTGGTATATCTAAAGATGTTCTTATTGCTTCACTATGTGATGCGATGGTTGCAGCTTATAAAAAACACATGCACGTTAAAGAAGCTGCTAACATTGAAGCTATTTTAGATGAACAAACAGGTGAAATCGGTGTATTTTCAACAAAAGTTGTTGTTAAATCAGTAGAAGATCCTGATTTGGAAATCTCCCTTGAAGAAGCTCAAGAAATTGATGATGAAGTTGAAGTTGATGACGAAGTTAAAATTGAAGTAACACCTGATCAATTTGGAAGAATTGCTGCTCAATCAGCAAAACAAGTTATAACTCAAAGAATTAGAGATGCTGAAAGAAATAATATTCTAAATGAATTCTTGGAAAAGAAAGGAACTTTAACAACAGGTATTATTCAACGTGTTGAAAACCGTAACGTTATTGTTAATATCGGTAAGACAGATGCGATTATGCCTCAAAGAGAACAAATTCCTAGAGAATACTATAAACCTGGTAACAGAATAAGAGTGTTTGTTCTTAACGTAAAAGAAACAAACAGATTGCCTCAAGTAGTTGTTTCTCACGCCCATGCAGAAATCGTTAGAGAGTTGTTTGAATTAGAAGTTCCGGAAATTGAAGACGGAATTGTAGAAATTAAATCAATTTCACGTGAAGCAGGGTTTAGAACTAAAATAGCTGTTTGGTCAAATGATCCTGAAGTTGATTCAGTTGGTGCTTGTATCGGACCTCGTGGTTCAAGAATTCAAACTATTGTTGGTGAATTAAAAAATGAAAAAATAGATATCGTAAGATGGTCGCCGGATCCTGTTGAATACATTGTTAACGCAATTTCACCGGCAAGAGTAGTGTCTGTGGATATTATGACTGATGATGAAGAAACAAAAGATGCTTTAGTAGTTGTTCCTGATGACCAGTTATCACTTGCTATCGGCAGAGAAGGTCAAAACGTTAGACTTGCTCACAGATTAACTGGTTGGAAGATTGATATTAAATCAGTTTCACAAATGGAGAATGAAGAAGCTTCTAAAATTTCTAATTATGATTACGCAGAAGAAAACGTTGAAGAACGTGCCGTTGATTCTGACGAAATTCAAGAAGAAATTGAAGAAGAAATGAATCAACAAGCTTATGATGAAGAAGATATTCAAGCAGAAGAAATTGAAGAAGAAGTTTCCGAAGAAGAATAATTCTAAGTTGATATCAAATTAAAAAAGAATCTTTAAACTATGAACTGAACCCTAAAAACTAGACAAAGAAAAAAAGTCGGTTTTAGGGTTTCAGTTCACTAAAGGTTCTTTTTTTATCAAGTATTTGTTAATAATTTTACGATACAATAGCTTTATGCTATTATGAATCTATGGCAATAATTTCAGATGACGATAAATCAATCAAGATTAATCAGGGGAAGAATCCAAATATTAAAGCAGAGTCAATAGAATATGATAAGACGTTTGAAAATTCTATTCGACCAAAAGACTTTGACAGCTATATTGGTCAGAGTGAGTTAAAAGAAACATTGAAAATTACTCTGGAGGCTGCCCGTTTAAGAGAAAAAACTCTTGATCATATGTTGTTTTATGGTCCACCCGGGTTGGGTAAAACAACGATTGCCGGTGTAATAGCATCACAAATGGGTGTTGATATTCGTATAACTTCCGCACCGGCTTTAGAACGTCCAAGAGATATTATTGGAATTTTAATGTCGCTTAAAGGCGGTGAAATACTTTTTATTGATGAAATTCACCGATTAAACAAGATAGCAGAAGAGATTTTGTATCCTGCAATGGAAGACTTTACTCTGGATATGACAACCGGTAAAAGTCAAACCGCTAAAACCTTAAGGGTACCTATTCCTAAATTTACGTTAATAGGTGCCACAACCAAAGCTGGAGATTTATCAAGTCCTTTAAGAGATAGGTTTGGCATGATTCATCGATTAGAATTTTATTCGATAGATGAACTTGCTCGAGTCGTTAAACGTACGGCAAAAATTTTAGACATAAAAGTAACAGAAGAAGGTGCAATTGCTATTGCGACTCGTTCCAGAGGAACTCCTCGTATTGCTAATCGTTTAGTAAAAAGAGTTGCTGATTTTGCAATCGTTAAATATGACGGCATTATAGATGAAACTGTTGCAAACGAATCGTTAGATGTTTTAAAAATAGATACTTTTGGGTTGGATACAACTGACAGAGCTTTGTTAAATCTAATTATAGAAAAATATGACGGTGGTCCTGTTGGGGTAGAAACTATTGCTGCTGCTTTAAGTGAAGATGTTCGAACTATAGAGGATGTTTGTGAGCCATATTTATTGCAGGCTGGTTTTTTACAAAGAACACCTCGTGGAAGAAAGGTTTCACCGGAAGGTTATAGGCATTTAGGCTTAAAACAACCGTCTGAGCAAAAAACATTATTCGATATGTAGGTAAATATTTATGAAAAAAATTATACTAACTATATTGTTTCTCTTTATGTCATTAATAACTGTTTTTGCAGAATCTGAAACAACAGTTTTACCGTCTCAAATCGGTAAAGTGATAAGTGTAGAGTATGCAGAAACTGAAATAGAAAATATTAACCAGACAAAACAAATTGCACAAGTTAAAATTTTAAACGGTATTGCAAAAAATCAAATGATAATCGTTGACAATATTTTAACCGGAAATCCTTATTACGATATAAAACTAAAATCCGGCATGAAAGTAATACTACATGTTGAAGAAAGTGATTATGAATTATCTTATTCAATTCAGGATGTTTATCGGGCTAATATATTAATATTTTTATCGGTATTATTTTGTATATTGTTAGTTTGTGTTGGTAGAAAAAAGGGACTATATAGTTTAGTGTCAATAATTATAACTTGTTTGATGATAGCACATGTTTTATCACCAATGATTTTAAACGGAATAAATCCTATAATAGCAACAATAATTATTTGCTTGTTATCAACAGCAGTAACTATTTACTTGGTTGGCGGTTTTAATAACAAGAGTTCTTCTGCTGTTTTGGGATGTACATTGAGTATTACTTTTGCAGGGCTATTGGCATTTTTTACAACAAAATTTGCTCATCTTAACGGATTTATTAACGAAAATGCGTTGTTTTTATATTCTGCTCAACCTCACTTAAATTTTGTAGCTATAGTTATTTCAACCATTATCCTTGCAACACTGGGAGCTGTAATGGATGTTGCAATGTCTATTGCCAGCACAATTAATGAAATTTATGAAGTAGATAATACAAAATCCGTAAAAGAGCTCTTTATTTCCGGCATGAATGTTGGGCGAGATATAATAGGCACAATGGCAAATACTTTGATTTTGGTTTATTTAGGTTCTTCTTTACCTCTAATTTTATTAGCAAATAATATCGATTTACAGAAATTCTTTAACCTAAATCAAGTCGTTACAGAAATTTCTTCAGCTTTAATCGGAAGTTGCGCAATTGTAATTTGCGTGCCTATTACTGCTTTAGTAAGTTCTAATTGGGTAAAGAAAACTAAACCACAAATTGATATTTCTAATATTCAAGTATAATTGCTTTTTAGTTAATCAGATAGTATACTTATTAATGTCGTGAGGAGAGTTAAAAATGAGAAAAATAAAATTTTTTATAATGTTATTATTAGCATTTAGTTTAACTACAACAGTAACTTTTGCAAATAAGCTAAAGGCTGATGTCAGGACTAAACGTATTCCGGCAGGAACTAATTTTCAATTACAATTTTTACAGCCGGTAAGTACGTTTTCAGGAAGTATGGGAGATTCTTTCGTAGCAACAATAATAAATGAACAATCTACAGATACAAGTGTAATACTTCCTGTCGGAACAGTTGTTCGAGGTAGCATTTCTAATGTAAATACAGCAAAAAGATTTTCAAGAGGTGCTAAATTGTATTTGGATTTTGATCATGTTGTTACACCAAGCGGACGACAAATTCCTTTAGACATGGCTGTTTTTAAATATGATAATATTTTCTATGATGGCGGTTTGTACAAAAATTTAGGTTATGGTGAAGCTGTAAAAGCTAATTACGATAAAGCTGTTGAAATAACAAAGAATACGACAGAATATGGTACTAAAGCAGGTGAAGCAGCGCCAGGTATTCAGTATTTAACAACTCCATTATGTGCAATAGGTGGATTTTTTGGCGGTGTTGGATATTTTATAGGCGACAGTGTTGCTGATATGTTTAGAAAAGGACAAGATGTTTATATTAATTCGGGTGATATTATCAATGTAAAATTAGTTAATCCAATTGACGTGCCTGTTTATTAATTTTATTTGAAATAAAGAATGTAGGAGGAAATAGATGTCGTATATAGAAATAATAATTTTAGCAATTGCGCTTTCAATAGATGCTTGTATTGTTTCTTTTTCCTTTGGTATTTCTTTAGATAAAAACCGTATTAAAAACGGATTATTATTAGCTTTATTTACAAGTGCTTTTCAAGGGATTATGCCGGTCTTTGGTTATTTCTTAACTAATACGGTCAAGAATGTTGTTGAACCAGTTGCAAATATAATAGTATTCATTGTTTTTGCTTATTTAGGGATTAAATTCATTATTGATTCTTTTAAAAGAGATAAAAAAGTTAAAACTCCGCTTTGTCTAAGTGTTGCGTGTTTGTTTTTGGTAGGTGTTGCCACAAGTATTGATGCATTTTCTGCAGGACTTTCACTATCCTTGTTGGGTAATAGAATTCTAAAACCGGCTTTACTAATAGCTTTTGTAACATTTATTAATTCATTATTCGGATTTTGGATTGGTGGTATTGTTAAAGATATGCAAACAAAATATTTAGAAATATTTTCAGGGCTTCTGTTAATTGGATTAGGTGTAAAAGCGCTTTTGTTTTAGTAAATGATATGGTAGTTTGTCAGAAACTTGCCCTGATTTATCTGTGTGTTACAATTGTTATATGAAAATTCTTGTAAAATGTGAAACGTTGGAAGATACAAAAGCTTTGGCATATAAGTTTGCAAAGCTTGTAGCAGAAAATGGCTGTTTTGTTAATCTTTATGGCGAAATAGGTGCCGGTAAAACTGCTTTTGTAAAATTTGTTGCAGAAGCTTTAGGAATAAAAGAAAAGGTTACTTCACCGAGTTTTGTTATCTTAAATGAATATCACAGTGCTTCACTTCCCGTTTATCATTTTGATTTATATAGACTGGAGCATGTTGGTATTTCCACAATTACTGATGAGCTTAGAGAATATTCAGACGGAAAGAAAATTACATTTGTAGAATGGGCAGAATTTTCTCAAGGCGAACTTCCGTTTGAAAGGCTAGAAATAAGTGTAACTTATGATGACAACGATGCAAGAATTTATCAGTTTGAAGCTGTCGGTTCAAAGGATTTTTATGTAATAGAGGGCTTAAGTTAATGAAATTACTAGCGTTTGATACTTGTTTGGATAAAACTTACGTAACTCTATATAGTGATGATAATTTTATTAATAGAGTAATTGTTTCCAATGATAAAAATTATCATTCAGCGTATTTAATATCAACTATTGTAGAAGTTTTAAAAAACAACAATCTTTTACCAAATGATTTAGAATATATTGCAACAGATATCGGGCCGGGAAGTTTTACAGGAATAAGAGCTTGTACAACTGTTGCAAGAATGCTGGCTCAACAGTTGAATATAAAAACGATTGGTGTATCTTCATTAGAGATACTTTCAAAAATTTTAGGTGATCAAGATTTTGTTGCTTTAGATGCTAGAAAAAATAAGGCTTATGTTTTTGAAAATAAAATACTAGGTGCGGTAGAATTAGAAAAAGTTGATGAAATGATTAAAGGTAGAAGAGTTATTACGGATAACAGTTTGTTAGAACGCTTCAAGCCTAATGCAAAAGAGATAATTTCCTATCAAGCAAATGATTATCAGCTGGGTGAAATCCTTGCTCAAATTGCAATAACTAAAATTCAAAACAATGAGATTACGGAATGGAAAAGTCTGAAACCTCTTTATATTCAACCACCGCCTGTGTTTGGAAGATAGGTAACTAATTGTCAATTTTTTGTCGATAAACAGAATTAGAGCCTTGACAAGTTATAAACAACATATTTCCGTTAACATGTAAACCATAAGGTTTATCAAGTTTGTTTACCAAAACAGTAACTTTGCCATCTTGAGTAACTTTCAAAACGTTATTTGCATTATAATTTGATATATATATGTTACCGATATTATCACTTGCTAAACTTATTGGACCGTTAATTTCTTTACTTTTTAAGAATACAATACGTTTATTGTCTGGTGTAATTTTCATTATAGAATTGTCAGAAAATGTTGATACATAGACATTTCCGTCTTTATCTGTTGTAATTCCTGTCGGACTTAAAATATTTTCGTAAATTCCGGTTTGAGTAGCAACGGTAGATTTTGGGTTTTCAACTTTTGGAGGTGTTAAAATCTCAGTTTTTATTAGCTGAGCAAGCTCTGACGCTTGTTTATAGTAGTCGCTTGTTGAAGGTATTAACTCAATATACTTTTGTGCCATCGTATAATCTTCATTTCTGACAGCCAAATTAGCAAGCTTGTAAATAACTTCGTAATCATTTGGATTTCTTACATAAATTTGTTTAAATACAACGGCTGCTTCTGAATAATTTTTTAAATATTCCAACACAGTCCCTAAATTATAATAAGCATCAATATAATCCGGATAAGTGCGAATAGCACTCCTAAAGGATTCTATTGAACGCTCATACATGCCCAATTTGTAAAAATCTATGCCTTGATTGTAATCCAGCTTTGCATCTACAGGAACTTCCATCGCAAATGCCGATATATTTAATCCTAAAACTATCATAGCTAAAGTAATACTTTTTTTGAACATAAATCTCTCCAATAGTATAAAAACTACATTATAACTATAACACAATTATTTAATATTATCTATTGAAAACTTATCTGCAAAAACTTGTAATTTTATTTAAAATATTAAGTTTTGTAAACTTAAATATTAGAAAAAAGTCAATTTTTTTGCATGGAAATACTTTATATATATAACAGGATATTTCAAAATTTTTTGTAAAAAATATATTAAAAAGCATACACATTACTTCATTTCATTATACTACACTTCACACATTAAAGTTTTTAGAGTCGATCAGACTCTTTTTTTTTTGTTATTTTTTGTAAATATTTTAACCATTAGTATTGCATTTTAACAATATAATAAGTATACTAAGTACACTTAATCAATAACGTTTTGTAACAATTTAGCCGATTTTTGTAACAAAATAGCAATTAATTTTTATTTCAAGACTTTATTAATTTGTGTTAGTCATATTTTAGATAAGGGTTAGTGTAGTTGAAAATACAGAATAATGTAGCTGAAAATATTGTAAATACGCCATATCAAAGAAAGAATGATGAGGGTAGTAATGAAGTATATTATTCACCTTCATTTAAAGGTGGTGTTGACGGCTTTTTAGGCATTGCCGGTTCTTTTATGCAATTTATTGAAGACAATGGATTTTTGGCTTCATTCTTAGTTCAAGACACAATTGGTATGACTATACCAAGAACTTATACCGGTTTTATGCGTGATAAAGAAGTTACCGGTGAATACAATATTCAAGAAGGTAGAGAGGTTTTCTTAAGAGAAGGTTTAACAGGACCTTTGATGATGGCAGTTGCACCTGTAACATTTGCTATAGCTGCAAGATTCGGCAAAACAACAAGTGTTAATTCTCAATTGATAAGAAGATTTGGTAATTCATTGGAAGAATTGTTATCAAATCCTAATTTTGACAAATCTTTATTGAAGAATAAAGAAAAATTCCAAAAGGAATATTTCAAAGTTAATATTGAACAAATCTTGGCTAATACTCTTGGTAAAGAAAATGTTGATTCGAAATCTGTTGATTATATTTTGGAACAAATTGCTAATTACCAAAATATTCCGGCGGAAGCTAAACTCCAAAAAGGATTTTCAAAAAGTAAATATAAAAAATCTTGTTTATCTAATATTACTAATCATATTAATAATCTTAAACTTCAAACCGGTTCTGACTTAGAATATCTTGAAAAAGTTAAAGTTGGTTCTGAACACTTGAATAACGTTAAAGCATTCTCTACAAGAGATACTGTTGATGCGATGATTAAATATAGTGATGATGCAATAACACTTAATAAACATTTGGAAAACTTAGATAGATCCATGGCGGAAAATATTAAAGACGCATCAATTGCAAAACGTATTATAGCAAATGTTTCAACAATATTTGCTACTTTAGGTGTTTTATCTGTTGTACCTAAGATTTATGCTAAAAGTGATGTTGCACCAGGTGCAGCAACAGCAATGAAAATGAAAGAAAACCAAAAAGCTGTTGATGCTAAAAACGAAGATGATGCCGAACAAAATTCAGAAATATCATTTAAAGGTTCAGCCGGTAAACCAAATTGGCTTTCTAAGTTAGGCAAAAATATTTCAAAAATTTCAAAAGAAAAATTTGCTGATGACTTAGAATATAACGGACATAATTTCACAAATGTGCTTATGGCTTGTTTGTCCTTGTTTGGTTTATTAACTCCAAGAGGTTTAAGAGCTTATGACAGAGCTCAAGTTGATGAAAATGGTAAGAAAGATCTTTCAGAGCTTTGGGAGATCATTGTAAGAGATGTTACATCAAGTTTATCAGTAGTATTTGCGGTACCAATGTTAACAAGGGCATGTGTAACTTCTTATGAAAAGAATACCGGCTTCGTTCTTATGCAAAAAGATAGAAGTCGTTCAGGTATTAAAACCGCACTTGATTTATTAAATCCTCTAACATCGACTCACGTTCTTTCTAATTCCGAAATTTCAGCTCTTTATAACAATGTTGATTCACAAGAAAAAATGTTGAACTTCTGTAAATATATTGATAAAAACGGTGGCGATATTCAAAAAATCATTTCTAAATCAGAAAGTGCAAATGTTTTATTTAACGAAAATACAATTAATTTGAAAGATATTGCAAAACAACCAAGAAAAGATAAGAATGCTAAGATTATTTCATTCATCGAAAATCTTGGTAAAGACGGCAAATTGGATAAAGCAGCAATTGATAAGAAAATTGCAGAAACTATGCGTGCAGGTTGCAAACCAAAAGTTAATAAGATATTACAATTTGCAAGAGGTTTAAATTCAGTTCCGGGTGCTATAATTACCGTACTTGTTTCACCTGCTTTATTAGGTTTGATTATACCTAAAATAACTTATGCTAATACCAGAAAAATGCAAGCTAAAGCTGAACAAGAACGTCAACAAAACCGTGAAAACAAAATGAATGTAGCTGTTTAGTTTCTTATTACAGATAGTTTGAAAGAATTGATTTAACGTAATTTTGAGTCTCTTTATAAGGTGGGACACCATCGTATTTATCTACGGCACCTGGACCTGCGTTATAAGCTGCAAGTGCTAGAATTATATTACCGTTATATTTATCAAGCATGGATTTTAGATATTTAACTCCGCCTTCAACGTTTTCTACCGGATCCATTGGATTAGATACCCCGAGTCCTTTTGCAGTAGTTGGCATAAGTTGCATCAAACCCATTGCGCCAACTTTTGATTTTGCATTTGGATTATAACCTGATTCTTGTTGAACAACTGCATCTACAAGTTTTTCATCAACACCGTGTTTTTGCGAAACCCGTGAAATTAATTCCTTAATTTTTGAAGTTGTAAAATTTTCTTTAACAGCTTGAGTTTCGTTTGTAGGGCTTGTATAAATTTTTGCATCAACTTTTGTGGATGGTTTTATTAATAAATCACCAAATTTTGTTTTTGCAGAGGTTTGCAATACTTTATCAAAAGATGTAACTTCTGTAGGAACTGAATTAGGTGTTTGAGTCTGAACCGGTGCCCACTGTGCCTGTATATTATTAACTTGATTTTTCATCTGAACTGCTCTACGCATAGCTTCTGACTGTCCTGATGTTGATAATAAGTTTTGTATCATTGAAGAAAACATAACAAATATAATCCTTTCAAATTCTTTAACGTCAGAAATTTACAAACGTGTATATTTTTAACAAAAATATACACCATATGGTTTAATAATTTAGAAAATAAAGTCAAATTTTTGTAAATATGTAGATTTTTTTTAGGAAACATGATATTATTACCTCATAATATGGGAGAGTGTTTAAGTGAATAGTACTTTTATGTTGGATACGGATAACATTGAGTTGGCACAAAAGACTTTATGTTATATTAAAAATCCTGAAAATAGAAGCAGAGCGGTTGCAAATTTTGTAGCGGCTAAATTAGTGTATAAATATTTTGAAGATTATAATTTAGATACAAAATCAGGATTACATAATGTTTATCAAGTCTTGAACAATATTGATATTGCTGATGTATATATTGACGGCAATTATATTGACGTTAGAGTTTATTTTAATGAAGATGAACTTTTAGTTCCAAAATCTCATTTTGATAAGAATATTCAACCTGTTGCTTATATGTTTGTAAAGCTGGATGAAGATTTGTCTTCAGCGACGGTGTCAGGTTTTATTGTTCCTGATTCGATTAATAAAGAAACTGAAGTTAACGGGTATTATAAAATTGCAGAAGGCGATTTGGTCGGTTTTTATGATATTGAATCAAGATTTAGTCAACCTGAATTAGATGACTATGACGATGAATTTGTTCAGTTGATATTTAAGTATTTAGACGGTTCTTTAACTGATACAAATGCTTTTTATAAAACTTTGATTAAATCAGAAGAAGCTCGTTTAAAACTAATTGATATTGCAAAAGCTCATTCCGTATTTAATTTTGTGTCTTTGGCTGATGTTCCGGAAACTACTGAAACTTCAGAACCTCAGCTACAGTTAGAAATTCCGGATGTTAATGATATAAAACTGGAAGCTCAAGCACCTGTAGAAGAAGATTATTCTCTTGAAGTGTCAGAGTCGGATGACGAAGATTTATTGTTAGCAACTGAACATGAAAATGATATAGGTTTGGCTGAAGAAGATATAAAACTGCAAGAAGTTGAGCCGATATCACTTGAACCACAAGAAAGTGAAGTAGAAGAGCTTACGGTTGTTGACAGTGTTGATTTAGTAGAAGCAGAGCCTCTAATAGATACGGATGAAAACAATTTCGATTTAGATTTATCTGCTGATAATTTGTCTTTAGAAGAAAATACGATTGCAGATTTGGATGCAACAGAAGAAATTCTGTTAGAACAAGAGGCGGTTGAAGAAGTTCACTTGCAAAGTTTTGAAGAAGATGCAAGTATCGATATTGTTAATAACTCGGAAGATACTAGTATTATTGAAATTTCTGAAGCATTACCGGATGAATCTTTATCAGAAGAAATTTCTACTGTTGATTTTGAAGAAACAACTGACGTAAACCTTGCTCAAGATGAAGCAGAAGAAATTAATTCAGTTGAGACTTTTGAAGTTATTAATAACGACAATCAGCTTGATGAAGAATTGGATGAGTCAATGTTGATGACTGCAGATAATGGTTCAAACGAGGAAGTTATTGAAGAATACAAACCTCAAGAAATTCAAGTTGAAAAAACAGAAGTTTTTGAAAGTTCTGAAGAAGAAAATGGTTCGCTTAACGAACAAGTTTATGAAACTGAGACTTCTGAGGTTAATGAAGATACTTTATTAGAAGAGCTTGATAATGATGACAACAAGTCTGTTTTAGATTACAAAACGGAAAGCACACCAAGCTTAAGTACGGTTGAAGAAAATGAAAGAAATGATAATCTTGATAAATTGTATGAACAAGAAGAAATTTCTGAAGAAGACTATCCGGCAAGAAAACAAGGTTCAAAACTTTTACCGTTTATCACGATAGTTGCAGTTTTGGGTGCTGCAGGTTATTTTGGATATACAAAATTCTTTGCTAATGGCACATTCCCAACTCTTTTCAATAATGAAACGTCTGCAATTGATAATAACGTTGTAGAAAATGTAAACAAAGAAGTTGTTGACGAGCCTATGCCTGTAGAAACAGTTGAAGATGTTAAACCGGTTGAAGTCGTTGAAGAAGCGCCATTGGTTTCATCAACAACAAATGTGGCAGCTATAGAGCAAAATCTAAACGCTTCAATATCAATTTCAGATTTAGCTATTAATTGGGAAGTGCCTGCAAGTTACGTAACTAATAACACTGCAAAAAGGTATTTTACGAAGATTGGTAAGATAATACAGTTAAAATTAAAATCTGAATTGCTTTTGCAAGCTAAACAACCGATTACTGATAAAATCATGGTAGAGTTAGAGTTTAATAAAAATGAATTGAAATTTAAGGTTAAGGGTGTAGTGGCCTCAAGTGGTGATACTTCAATTGATGCTATTATATCCAAAACTATAACAGAAGTTTTGAATTTCAATTTGAATACAAACATGAGTGTATTTAGTGATATGGTAGGTAATCCTATTTTAGTAATTAAATTATAGAAGAAGTGTGAATATGAACAGTGAATTTAAGAATAAGTATTATGATTTAGTGATTTCAATGATAAAACAACATAGAAAATTTGATTTATGTCAAGATTTTCTTGAAGAGATTGTTGAAAAAGTTTTTGAACAATCAACTTCTGTAAGTTCTTTGGTGAATAACGAAGGTGTTATAGAAACATATTTGCAAAAAATTGTTTCAACTTGTGTGATATCAATTTGTAAAGAAAATAATTTAACTAAACGTAATACAACGACTGTACCTATAAATTTTGAAACTTTTATTCCTCAAATTGAGGAACCTGCTGAAGAAACTTTTGTAGAGCCAGATGAGAACGAGTATTATAATTCACTAGGCTCTGATGAATCCATTGAAATTGAAGAAGAGCATTATGTTGTTGATGAAAATGCGGATATTGAAGAATTAAGTGCGGATGATTTTGCAGAAGATACTGAAGATGATTTACAAACTGTGCTTGAAGGCTCTTCCTTTGAATCTTCCGGTAATGATTTAATAGATGATTTAGAAACTCAAGATGAAGAATTTGAAGAAGTGGTAGTTGAAAAACAACAAGAACCGGAAGTTGATAAATCTCTTGTTGACTTAATGATAAATGGAGTTAGTTCAGTAGATGTGGATAATATTGAAGCTGAACCTGAATCAGGCTTAGTTGTATCTGAAGAAGTTCAAGAAGGTTTAGATGCTATAGTTTTCCAAAATGATATTACTGAAACTCTAGAGGATTTAACAGACGAAGTTGTTGAAACGGATGATAACATAACAGAACTTTCTGAGCTTGAAGGTAGTGAACCGGAAGCGGATGTCGTAAATGAAGTTTCTGATATTATGTCAAATGAAGAATCTTTATTTGATCAAGATTTGCTGGTAACAGAAATTATTGAGGAAGAGGAACCTGTTTCGATTGATAATGAAGAAGTTGCAACTTTAGAAGTTGAAGAATCTATGAATATTGAGCCTGTCGAAACAGAACTTGAATTTTCGGCAGATGATTTATCTATGGATAATGATGAGATCCCGGAATTAAATATTCAAACAGACTCAATAGATGAAGTAGTTGAAATAGTTAATGACAATACTCAGGAAGTTTTGTCATTGGCAGAAGACGTTTCAGAGGATGTTATTGCAGATATTGTTGAAACATCTGAAACCATTACACAAAACCCGGTTTCAAGTCTATCTTTGTATAAACCGTTTGAATTTGAAGCTTCTTTAGATATTGATTATACTGCTAATGATGTCAATGATGTTATAAAAAGTGTTGAAAAACAATGTGCTTGTAATTGTGTGCGCGCAATTTGCGAAATGAAGTTCTGCCAAAAGACTTCTGTAGAAGAAATTTCAAAAGCTTTACAAGTATCTGAAAAAGTTGTTATAGATGTCATTAATGAAGTTGCAGAAAATGTAAAGGATTGGTAATAGATGATTTGCCCAAAATGCAAAAGAGAAATAGAACAAAATTCTTTAAAATGCAGCTATTGTGGCATAAAATTAGGGTCCTTGTGTAAGAATTGCGGAACCTATAATTCTATTAATAAAACAGAATGTGCTAAATGTGGCAATGTTTTGTTAAGAATTTGTAGTGAGTGTAATTCGGCAAACCTTCCTGATGCAACATCTTGCAGAAAATGCGGTATTCAATTTGTAACAGAGTCTGACAAGAAAATTGTTATTAAACCTCAGTATAATGTTGCTAATTCTCAACAGAAAGTTAAAGAAAAACTTATTGAAGGTATAAAAGATGCTGATTTAAAAATTATTACTTTATCCGGTGAAAGTGGTAGTGGTAAAAACCTTGTTTTAAGACATGCTATAAATGAACTTAAAAATGCCAGATTAATATGGCTTTTAGGTACTTGTTCGCAAGTTACACAATTATCACCATTTGGCTATTTCCAAGATATGTTACTAGCCTTTTTTAATATTAATAATTTCTGCCCTGATACATTACAATTAAAAAAGAATTCAATCAAATTTTTTAAACAAGATTTTCCAAGTCTAACACAGTCAGAAATTATTGACTTATTAAACTTCTTGTACCCTGATTCTATGGATAAGTATGAGAACATTTATTATAACAAAGCTAAAATGTTTTTGATTATAAAGAAAATTCTTTTAACTATTGTTGAAAAAACAAAGGTTATTTTTATAATCGACAATATTGAATATATAGATGGTATGTCTTTTGATTTTATCAGAGAACTTTTAAATGAAGAAGAAATTCTTGAAAGAACAAAGTTTATCATATTAACCCGAGATACAAAACCCGGTATGGGCTTGATACCATCAGCAGTATTGACTGAAAATAATTATCTAAATTTAACAATAGATAATTTTTCACCAATGCAGGTTGAAACATTTTTAAAACAGTATTCAAACTTAAATGCCGGTAAAGATTATATTAATTTTGTTAATAAAATATCCGGCGGAAATCCGTCTGTTTTAGAACAATTGGTTCTGCTAAATATGGATATAAATAATAGTGGTGTAAAAAATTACAATTATAACTCGCTGGATTCAGTAATTGCTTTAAGGCTTGAATTGTTGCAAAAAGATGATGTTACAGCATATCGCATGTTAATTGCAATGTCTGTTCTAGGGGTTAAATTTTATCCGGCTATTCTTGAAAACTTTGATAACAATGATATTTCGGAATTCGAGCGAATAATTGATAAACTTGTTGATATTGGTTTTATAACTCGATTAAACAATTTAGCATTTGAATTTAAGACTGATACAATTTGGAAAGCTGTTGTAGCGTACGTTAAAAACGATATTCGCTTTGAAGAAATTTTGAATATGTTGTATGATTTATTAACTTCTTATAAACAGTCTTCAATAGCAATGGTTGGATATATAGTGCAAAAGCTTAACAATCATGACCAAGCTTTCAATGTCTGGACAACTTTAATGAAACAGAGTGCATATATCGGCGATATTGGATTGTATATTATTGCTCAGAAACAGGCTCTTAAATTAATAGAAAATAAGTCCGGTGATTTTTATAATAAAGTAAAACGCAATATTTATACCAGAGTTGGTAAATTGCTTGAACCTATTGATCATGTACAGGCGTTTGAGTTTTTGCAAAATGCCATAATGTATCTAGATGAAGGTGCTGATGTTGAACATGTCGAGCTGTTGGGGTATTTAGCATCATGCTCAATGAAATTAGGTAATTATTGGGGTGCGATAGAATGTGTTGATAGTGTGTTGAACAAATTGCCTGAAAATATGGAATTAGAGAGATTGTTGCTGAAATCAAGACAAACAACACCGCTTCTAAAATTAGGTAATTACGGACAACTGAATAATTGTATAGAAACAGAAATCTTGTCAGGTTTAGAAAAATTTTTGACAAAGGGCAAAAAATCAAAAATTATTAGTTTAGATACTTTGTTTGAGGTTTGGTTAAAAACGTATTTTAATTATGCTGAATCTTTGGTTTTTCAAGGTGATAATAAGGCTTATGAAATTATAAGTATAATTTTTGATATTTTAGAAAAAAATCAAGTTAAAGAACCTGCGATAAATTGTAAGGCTCATTTGTTATTAGCACTTGCAAATACTATCAAAGGTGATTTTAATACTTCAAAACAAATATTAGATGACATCTTAAAAGACTATACTCTCGATGATATGGATTCATATATTGTATCTCGTTGGAATTTTATTGATATTCTTAATAAGTTTTTTGAAAAAGATTATACAACTTTACATACAGAGTTGTTTAATGTTGTTGCTTATGCAAACAATGCCAATGATAGCTTTACAAAAAATATATTAAAAACACTACTTGCTAAAATCTTAAAAGATAATAATCAGACAAAAAAGGCTTTAGAGATATTAGAAGAACAGGTTGCATACTTTGCAAAAGAAAAAGTAGCAACCGGAGTTTTGTTGTCTTGGTATTTGATTGCAAAAATAAGATTAATCACAAGTGGTACTCAGTTTGCACTTGATATAGCCACAAAAGCTCTTGATATTGCTCAAGGTCCAAGTATAAATAACTATTATTTTATAGCACTGTTTTATAAATTAATAGGTGAAATTTATCTTGCAAAACAAGATTATGAATCATCAAAAGTATACTTGGAAAAATCAGTATTTATTGCTAAGCGTTTTGATATGCAATATATTTTGATAAAAGCATATTTGCAGTGTGCAAAATTATACCAAGAATTAGCTTTACCTAAGTCCTCAAAACGAAGCGAATATGTAAAACAAGCTTTAAAAATGTTCCAATTGGCTAAAAATGTGCCAATTGTAGCAAATCAAGCAGTTTTGCAAAAAACAATAAAAGAAGAATTAAATATTCTTCTTTCATTCTGTAAGCTTAATGGTATTATTCTAAAAAAAGAATCAAAATAAATTATACGTAGTCGTCAGGATTACCACTATAATCTTGAATTTCAGCCATAGCCATTTCATCATTTTCAGCTAAATTAACAGGCTCGTTAGAGCATTCTTTATATGCTAAAGCTCTTTTATTGATTTCTTCTATTGCCATTGGACCGGTTAAAACCTCAATAACTTCACCGTTTGTATCAAGAACTTTTAAACGTGGAATTTCAACGCCTTGAGGTGTTTTAAAACCCATTAATAAAATAGGTCCATACTCGCCAAAACCATCTTTGATTTTGTAATAGTCGTCTTTTAAATTTTGACTGTTAAGACATTCAAGAGCGACGTTATTGCAAATTTCACGTTGAACCCAATCTTGAACAGTCGTGGTTTCATCAAGTAATTCTTCCAGTTGCTCTTTTGAAGCATTAATACGTCTGAATAAAGGATCGCCGCCTTTGCCAACTGCTGCAGGACCTGCCGGACGTGGTAATTTTATTGCATAATTTGCCTCATCAATTATCCGAGGTTCGTTATTTTGTGGTATTTCATTAGACATAGTTTTCTCCTTATATAACTTATAACGGCTTTTTTTTATCGAAACTTTAATAATTTTCATTTTTTTGTTACAAACATTTACAAAAAAATGATGTTAGGATATGATTTTATTATGTTACCAAGGCAATACAGACTAAAAAAACGATCAGCTTTTAACGCAACATATAAAACAGGTAAAAGCTTTCACTATAAGGGAATAACCTTGTTTTGCGGAAAAGAAAAGAATACTCAAAATCCAACAAGGATAGGTTTTGTTGTGAGTAAAAAAATTCATAAACGAGCGGTAAAAAGAAATCGGATTAAACGCCTTATGCGAGAAACTGTAAGACTTTATATAAAAAATTCAGATAACAGTTTTGAAACAAAATATATTTCATTAATTTTTGTAGCTACAACATCGATTTTGGATAAAAATTTTGAAGAAATAGATTATAGAATAAAAAAACTTGTGAGTATGATAAATGATTGAAGGCGTTACAACACCAGCCCTAAGGGATATTGATTATTTAGCACCTTGTGCGCCATATCCGGCAATTCAGTCCGGTATTGTTAACGGTCAAAGTTCAATTTATAGATATTCTGTTCCTACAGAAGATCAACCGACTTTAACTATTATAAATTATATTCCGGATTATAACGGAAATTTTATAAAACCCGGACATTATGAGCTTGCATTATCAAATGACAAGGAATTTTTATACATAATTGAATCTAAAAATTTAATTGCTGTTGTGCCGGTGTTTAAATTAGCAGAAAATGAATCTGAACTAAAAAAGTATAGAGATAAAAATCGTGAACTTACAAAATCTGAAAGAAAAGAACTAAAGAAAAAAGAACGGAAAGCACGAAAGAAAGACAAAATAAGAAAAGTTATTGAGTCAAAATATGCAAAAACCGGTGCAACTTTGCCAAAACAAGATTATGTTCATATGAAAGCAACTATAGATTATATAAAAGAAGGTAAGTATTATTTGATTATGTACGAAAAGGGTTATATACGAGCATGGGGCGCAATAAAAATTCAAGAATAAATTGTTGACGACAGGTATTTAATCCAATACAATAATTGTAATCTCCTTGTAGCTCAGTTGGATAGAGCGTAGGTCTCCGAAGCCTAAGGTCGTGGGTTCAATTCCCGCCAAGGAGGTTTTTACATTCTTTGTATGAGTTGAACAACTTTTTATAAAATGTTATACTTATAAGGTTACGAGTTAGAATAGGTGTAATTTGTGGGCTTTTTTGACGATATAAAAAAAATAAAAACACAAATAGAGAATATTGAATCAACGGTTTATTCCGGTAAACAATCTTTGATGGAAGTATATGAGCGTAATGCAAGGCTTGAAGCTGAAATTGCGGCCAGAACAAGAGATTTGGATACTGCTAATCGTCAAATGCTTACCTTACAGCATATTTGGGATATGATGAACTCTTCCAAACCTTTAACCAATGTATTAAGTGCGATTGTTAACAGTTTGCAGGGTGAATTAGGGTATCTGCATAGCTGTATTGCAAAAACCGATTCCGATGAAAACGGTGAATTTATGCAACTGTTGGCTTGCTCAGGTGAGTTGTTTGGCGATAGTTTTGTTGACTATTTTAAATGCCAACCTTGTGATTTAAGACTTAAGCCTCACAGCATTGAAGAACTTGTTAGTGCAATTGAGAACGGAACTATTTACCAGTCTGAAAATATTGTTGATTTAATAAGTTCTGTTGTACCGGATTTTTCAGCCCAAGTTTTAACAAAAATTATTGAAAAAACTAATACAAAATCTTATATTTTTATACCTTTAGCTTATAAACATTCGCATTTTGGGTCTTTAGTCGTTTTTTCTTCAAGAGAAATTGCTACAGAAACCGAATTAAATTTTCTTAGCCTATTTGCAAAACAAATAGAATTAGCAATAACTATTGCGGATTTGTTCCAAGCGGTTAAAGAACAAGCTACAACAGATGGTATGACAGGTTTGTACAACAGAAGATATTTTGAAGAATTTATTAAAAAAGAAGCCGTAAGAGCAAATAGGCAAAATCAGAAATTTACGGTAATCGGCATTGATCTTGATCATTTGAAAAAGATAAACGACGTGTACGGGCATAATTATGGTGATATTGCAATAAAGGCTATAGCGGATGTTTTAAAGAAAAGCTGTCGTTCAATCGATATAGCTGCCAGAATGGGCGGTGAAGAATTTAACGTAATTTTATCCGGTGTTGATTCGCAAGGTGGCATGGTTTTTGCAGAACGTATAAGAAAAACTGTGGCAGGAATAGAATTAGAAAAAATTGGTAACATAACAGCAAGTATTGGAGTTGGTACGTATTTAGAACATTCCGAAGATATAGATGAACTTTTAGAACTGGTTGATCATGCGATGTATGAGTCAAAAAGAAATGGCAGGAATAGGGTTTCTTTAGCAAAACATATTAGTGAAACTTCTTGGCAAGAGGTTGCGATTGATACTTTTGTAAATATTTTATCAAAACATAGGATCCCGCTTGATATAAAGACTTCTAAGCTGTTAAGCAAAAAACTGCAAGAGATGAATATTAATAATGAAATGCTTTATCAAGTTTCTGATGCTCTTGTATCTACATACAATCCGGAACATACAGATGGTGTTACAAAGAAAAAAATTCTTTTAGCCTCGCTTATTGCAAAAAGGTTTGAGCTTCCTAAAGATAGAGTAGATAAGTTAAAAATCGCAATATTGCTATATGATATAGGTAACACAATGTTACCTAAAGAAATTCTTTCTAAAAAAGAACCTTTAAGTGAAGAAGATAAGTTAACAATAAAGCAACATCCAATAATTGCAGCAAGAGAAATTTTAGAACCTATTTCTGCTGTTGTGGATATTATACCGATAATTGAAAAGCATCATGAGAATTGGAATGGCTCTGGTTATCCAAATAATTTAGAAGGTGAAAATATTCCTCTGGAATCTCAAATTATTCTTATAGTAGATTGTTATTTTGCGCTTCTTGAAAATCGACCATATAGAAAAGCATTATCAAAAGAGGAAGCTATTAAAGTGATTTTAGAAGATTCTAATTCAAAATGGAGCGCAAAACTTGCTAATGAGTTTGTATCTGTTATAAATGACGAAGAAGTGTAATCACTAAATTCTAATTTTAAAAAGTTAAATGTGGTATAATAGAACTTATGATTGAACTATTGATTTTGTACGAGTTAAATAAAAAAGTGCTAACCATGTATGGTATATCTAAGGAAATACATGCAGAGTTTTCAGTGCTTACGACACCAAGTTACGGAACAATTAAACCGGCTCTTACAAGATTAGAAAAATCAGGGTTTGTTAAAACTCAGAAAAATATGTCTGTCGGCGGACGTCCTTCGACATACTATTCTATAACAAGAGAGGGTAAAGAAGAACTTGTTAATCTTGAGCTATCACAGCTTCAAGATAATCCGATACAGTTTTTACCGACTGCTCGTATCAGATTAGCTTGTGCAGACGTATTAAAATCTGAAGAGCAAAAGCTACTGTTTAAGTTACTTAAGCAAAAAACCGAAACTATTATAGTTGATACTAAAAATATAATGAGTAATAAACAAGATTTTTACCCTAAAATGGTATATGACAATTTAATTTGCGAGTATAATAATTTTCTATTGTTATTGGAGGGATTTGAACGTGCCTGCAAAAATTAGTGGTGTAATTCAAGATTCAATAGCAGAAGAGTTAGAGATTGAATCCGGCGATGAACTTTTAACTATTGATGGTGTTGTTTTGCAGGATATGATTGATTACAATTTTTATTGTAAAACAGAATTTTTGACAATTGAAATTAAAAAAACAAACGGCGAAATCGAAGAAATTGAACTAGAAAAAGATTACGACGAAGATTTAGGAATAATTTTTGAAAGTGCAGTGTTTGATAAAGTAAAACCTTGTCTTAATAATTGTATTTTTTGTTTTGTTGCTCAACAGCCGGACGGATTAAGAGATACTTTGTATATTAAAGACGATGACTACAGATTATCTTATTTACAAGGGACATACATTACAACGACGAATTTATCGGAAAAGGACAAGGAACGGATTTCAAATTTACATTTAGGGCCGTTTTATATATCTGTACATACAACAAATCCCGAATTACGAGTTAAAATGTTAAGAAATCCTAATGCAGGAAAAATTATGGATAATTTGAACTGGTTTAAAGAGAATGATATTCCTTTTCATGTTCAAATAGTCTTATGCCCCGGATATAATGACGGTGAAGAATTAAAACGAACTTTAGATGACTTATCAACACTCGGTGAAGCTTTGTTATCTGTTGCAATTGTACCGGTTGGTGTAACACAGTTTCGGGAATTTGAGCTAAAAACCGTTGACGAAGTGTGTGCAAGACAAACTATTGAAATTTCTAAAAAATATCCTAAAGTTTGTTGTTCTGATGAGTTTTTCTTACTAGCCGGTTTTGAGATTCCGAATAGTGATTATTACGGAAATTTTTCACAACTTGATGACGGTGTTGGCTCTTTACGTTCTTTAATTGATGATTTTGATACTTTTGAGCTTCCTCAAAAATTAAGTGAGCCTTTAAATATCTGTTTCGCTTGTTCTGTTGCGGCAAAATCAGCTTTTGAATATGTTTGTAATAAATTATCAAAAATAGAAAATTTACAAGTAAGTTATAAACCGGTAATTTCCACTTACTGGGGAAAAAATATTACTGTTGCAGGGTTGATAACTTCAGATGATTTAATAAATACAGTAAAAGATATTAATTCAGATTATGTTGTAGTGCCGTCTATTATGTTAAAACCATATAGCGATTTATTTTTAGACGGAAAATCTATGCGAGATGTTGAAGAAATAACAGGTAAAAACTTCTTTATAACTCAGAATAATTATTCATTGAGTGAAGTTATTGATTTAATATACCAACATGTTTAGTAAATATAAGAAAACTGGCTAATATACGCTAAGTCTTTACCATTATTTAATAGATTTGTAGATAATAGTAAGGAGATTAAAGATGAGTCCAGTAGTTCAAGTAGAGAGAAAAACAATAAGTGTTATAATTATTGAGGATTTTAAATTAACACGTGTTGGCTTAAGATGTGCATTAAATGCTAATGAAGATATTGAAGTTGTTGCAGAAAGTGATAATGCAATAGACGGCTTAGAATTGATAGCAAGATATAATCCAAACATAGTCTTAATGGATTTAGGGTTAGCCGGCATGAATGGTATTGAAGCGACTTTAAAAGTTAAAGAAATGAATAAAGATATTAAAGTTATTGCTTTAACTTCGCATGATAGAGAAGAAGAAGTTATAGCTGCTTTATCTTCTGGCGCAATGGCATATTGCTTAAAAGATATTGATCCTTCAAAATTAGCGGATGTGATTCGTGATGTTGTTGACGGTGTTTGTTGGTTAGATCCTGTTATTGCAAGAAAAGTTTTAGATGCGTTTCCAAAGCAAGAAACGTTAGGAATATTAAAAGATAAATCAATGGAAGAAGGGCGTGTTCCTTTAACAGAAAGGGAGTTTGAGGTCTTAAAACACCTTGTTGACGGTAAAAGTAATACTGAAATCGCAAAAGAACTAATTGTAAGTGTACATACAGCTAAAGCTCATGTATGTTCTATTCTGCAAAAAATGTGTGTAAATGATAGGGTTCAAGCAGCAGTAAAAGCAGTAAAAGAAGGTTTAGTTTAGTCGTTAAGTGTGTTTATTAAGGTGGAGTGGCGCTTTGCTTCGCAAAGCGCCACTTATTTATTTTCTTAACTTAATTCTTGAATTTTTTTATATAAATTCCTTATCTCTTCGTTGTAATTTTTAGGAATTACTATTTTAATTTTTGCATTCAGAGTTCCAAACCCTTCATTTGTCGGTAATCCTAATCCTTTGAGTCTTAGAGATTGTCCGGAAGAAACACCGGCCGGAATTTTTATGTTAATATTTCCGTGAAGTGTTTTAATATCTTTGTTACATCCAAGAACTGCTTCCGGTGGTGTAATTTCAACTTCTTTTGTTAAATTAGCACCATCAATATCATACTCAGAATCTTTTAAGTGAACCACAAAATACAAATCACCTTTGTTGCCGTAAGCATCAGTTTTACCTTCGCCCTTTAATCGAATTTTTTTACCTTCTGTTATATCTTTAGGGAGTTTGACTTTTACAGTCTTAGGTGTTGACACAAATCCTGTACCACCACAATGAGAGCAGTAACCGCCACCATTACAAAAACCGCATTTATCCATTTCTGTAAAAGTTACTGAAATAGTTTTTTTATCAAATAATTCTTGAGCTGTAATATTTAAAGTTTTTGTTATATCAAGGTTTTCATTGTTTTCACGAGAGTTTCTTTGTTTTTTACTTGAATTTGAAGAGTGTTGTGCATAATCTTCAAATCCACCAAATCCGCCAAAGCCTTGTGAAGATCTTTGACCTGACATCATATCGCCAAATAATGACGAAAAGAAGTCCGAAAAGCCGCCACTACCAAAGTTGAAGCTTTGAGCACCACCTTGATTAAAATTAAAATTGAAGTTTTCAAACCCTGGAGGCGGTGTATAATCAGCACCTCCTTGCCAGCCTGCTCCCAAGCTGTCATAGCGTTGACGTTTCTGTTTATCACCCAAAACTTCATAAGCTTCGTTTACATCTTTAAATTTTTCTTCTGCTTCTTTAGTTTTGTTAACATCCGGATGGTATTTTCTTGCAAGTTTTCTATATGCAGATTTGATTTCCGACTCACTGGCATCTCTTTTAACACCAAGTGTTTCATAATAGTCTTTATATTTCATATTTAATTTCCTTTACTTATTAAATATTAATACAAAAATTTGTTATTCTTAACAAAGTTAATTTTTTCTTAATTATAGAGTTTAAAGTTTTTAATTTGTGATAAAATACTATAGAGAATTTAAAAGGATAATAATTTATGGATATAAAGAAGATTTTATTTAAAACAAGTGAGATAGATGTAGAAAAAGCATTACCGGATGCTGTTGTTTTTTGTAATAAAGACGGAAAGATTTTGTGGGTTAATGATAAAGCTGCAGAATTGTTTGAAACATCTAAAATGCATTTACTAACATCAAATATATCAGATTTTATTGAAAATCCAATTAATCTGATATCTAATTCTTTGATATCAGGTGATTCCGTTATAACAAAACTGTTAACAAAAGAAGTCTATTTTGATATGACAACTAAAGAAATTGCAGAAGGGTTTGTGTTAGATTTTCGGGATGCAGTTTCACAACAACCGGTAAAAACAGAAAAAACAATAGAAGAAGTAAAGACAATAAACAGGGATAAAAACAATTTTCTTATTAAATTAGCAAATGATTTTAAATCACCGCTTCAATCAATTGTCGGTTTTTCCCAAGCTATGACAGACGGTTTGGGCGGTGAAATGTCTGAACAACAAGATAAATATATTAAAATTATAAAGAAAAATTCTTCTGATTTAATGTATTTTATTAATAAATTAATAGAGCTTTCTCAAACTGAAGTTGATTTAAAGACGCCTGAATATAAAAAATTCGATGTTTTAAATACGATAAATTCTCAAATTCGTTATAATGAACAATTGTATAAAAGTAAAAATATTCGTTCAAATGTTATCCTTGATGAAAATATGAAAAGTGTCATAGTGTCTGATGAAGAAATTTTCAAAACAATTTTTCAAAATGTTTTGGAAGTTGTTATAAGAGCTATAGATATGGGTGAAATGAATATTCAAATTTCTCAACCTGATGCGGAATTAATTTCATCTAAAGGTTTGCCTAATATTGATTATGTAATGATTTCAATATCAACAAATGCTCTTTTATTATCAGAATCTGATTTAGAGTCTATGTTTGATCCTTACAAAATTATCGATACTACAAACAGGAAAAATCTTTTGAGAGCAATGACTTTGGCTTGTGTTAAAAATCTGGTTCAGTCATTAAAGGGGATTGTTTGGGTTGAATCACAAATTCTAAAAAATACAAGCTTTAATTTAATTATACCTAGTAACAACAATTAGTTATAATGAGGTAATAATATGAGTAATGTCGTTTTAAAAAACTTATACAAGAGTTATGATGGCAAAAAAAATATTATAGACGGTGTAAATCTTGAGATAAAAGATAAAGAATTTATCGTACTTGTCGGTTCTTCCGGTTGTGGAAAATCAACTTTGTTAAGACTGATATCAGGTTTAGAAGATATTACTTCCGGTGAAATTTTAATTGATGATAAAATAGTTAATAATGTTCATCCCAAAGACAGAGATATCGCTTTTGTCTTTCAAAGTTATGCCTTATATCCGCATATGACAGTTTACGAAAACATTGCCTTTGGTTTAAAAATGAGGAAGTTTAAAAAAGAAGATATTGCTACTAAAGTGCAAGAGGCAGCGAAAGCTTTAAATTTAGAAGAATTGCTTGACCGAAAACCTAAACAACTATCAGGCGGTCAAAGACAACGTGTGGCTCTTGGACGTGCAATTGTTAGAAATCCTAAAGTGTTTTTAATGGATGAACCGTTGTCTAATTTAGATGCTAATTTAAGGGTTCAGATGCGTTCTGAAATAAAAAGATTACATAAGAAATTGCAAACGACATTTGTCTATGTAACCCATGACCAAACAGAAGCCTTAACTATGGGGGATAGGATTGTTGTTTTAGATAAAGGAATTATTCAACAAGTAGGTACGCCGGATGAAATATACAACAAACCGAATAATAAGTTTGTTGCAGGTTTTATCGGTCAAATGAATTTTATTGAAACGGTGGTATTTGATAACAAGTTCAAACTGAATGAATTAGAAGTAGAACTTCCTGAATATTTAAAAGGTAAGTTTGATAACGGCGCGTCATTGACTATTGGTATTCGTGCCGAGAAAATGAATGCCGGAGAACTTGAACTGCAAGTATCAATTGATATTCAAGAAATGACAGGAAGTGAAAGAAATATATATTTTAAAATTAATAATTCAAATTGCTGTGCAAAAATTCCTATTCAAGAATTTGAAACAGGGAATTATTTAATAAGATTTACGAAAAATGATTTATATTTCTTCGATAAAAATACACAAAAAACTTTGGCAGAATAGGTTATAATGAGAAAACTAAAAAAATACGGCAAATATTTAATAATATTATTTTGTTTAATATCAATAATAATTTCAACTTTTTTTATTCCGATTAGTGCTTCAAAATTGATACCAAAACTAGAGAAGCAAGTCTATTCAGAGCTTGGAGTAAATATTCATATTGAAAAGTTGATATTACGCTTAGGTCCGAGTATTAAATTAAAAACTCCGATTATGCATGTTATGTATGAGGATGGACAAAAGTTTGCGCAATTTAATAACGTTAAATTTTATATTCCTTGGAGTTCTTTATTTAAGAAAAAACCTTCAATCAAATCTGTTTACTCAAAGAAAGTCAATGTGAGAATCAATTCGGATGACAAATTTTTACCGATGTTGATTAACAGGCTGAAAAATCGTGATATAGCATCTATGCCGAATATTCTTTTTGACGAGTATAGTTTTACCTATACATCCAGATTAAATGGTGATAAATATAAAGTTGAAGGTAAATCCGCAGAAATTAAAAAAGCCGGCAATTATGAAAATGTTAAACTTAAAACTACCGGTGTGTTTAAAATCAATGATAAAAATCATATAACCTATGATTTGAAATTTATACCAAAATATGACATTGAAAAAAATGATTTTGAATTTGATATTTGTAAATTTATAGAACAAATTAAAGAACTTGATTTCCAAGCTGATTTAATAGCAGATATGCAAATATATAAAAATAAGGGAAAAGCTTATCAGGCATCAGGTTTGATAAATATTGATAATATATCAGTGCTGGATAAACAAAAGAAAGATAATAAAAGCTTTGTATATTTAACATTTTGGGGTGATAAAGCAAGTATTTTATCCAATATTTATACAAATAATAATAAAAAAGTTTATCTTGAAGGCATGCTTAACAATTCTAATAAGCCTGTTTTAGATTTAAAAGTTAGAACCGACGAAATAGAATTAGCTGATTTGCATAAAAAAGTTAAATTATTAACTTGTTTTTCGTTTTTGAAAGATATTGATATTGCAAAAGGTAAACTTAATGCCAATTTTACGCTAAAAGGCGATTTATCGAAAATTAAATCAAACGGATACATGAATATTTCTGATGCAGAAATTCAGTCTAATGGGATTCGTTTTAATAAAATTGCTTCTAACATAGATTTTTCAAATAACAGTATTAATATAAATAATGCGGTTGGTTATATTAATAATTCGCCAGTTTTATTAAAAGGTAAGATTGATGAAAGTATTGATATTGAACTTTTGATGAATAAAGTTGATTTAAAATCTTTATTACCTTCAAATTTAGGGATTAAAAATGGAACATTATCAGCTGTAGCAAATATATCTGGTAAATTAGGTAATCTTTTACATAAAGAAAATATACAGATAGAAAATTTTAGTCTTGAAAAAGACGGTCAAATATTGAATTTGGATTCACTAAAATATGACACTAATAAAGACGAAGTTGCTTACATATCTAATCTAAATTACATGTCTGATTATCTTGATACAGTAAAAATTCCGTCAATGAAATTACAAGTTAACAATGATAATATAAAATTACCACCAACAAATGTGTTTATGGCAAATTCAAAAGTTTCAATTAAAGGCGATGTTAACAATTATTTGAATGATAGTTTGACATTTAATACGGGATTAGAAGGCTTTGTTAACACAAAAGACATAAAGAAACTTTCTGAAACGTCAACAATATACCCTGTAAAAATCAATATTAATGGGAATAAAAATATCCAAAATTTATTCTCTCAAATTCAAATTGAAAACGCTAAAATATTTGATGAACCTGTTAGTGTGAACTTAAATTCAAAACTTGATAAAAATAATTTAAGAATAGAAGATTTGAGTATTACACCTATAAGTTTAAAAGCTTCTGATGAACCTATTCAGAATTCAAGAACAAATAAAAAAGTGTTTGTTTCAGGTTTTATTGATGACTTGGATAATCCTAAATTTAAAAATCTAAGAATTTTTATTCCGCAACAGTTAAATCTACATTTATTCGATACGCTTTTACAATTAAAAGGTGATATTTTTCTGAATGGAAAAATTTCTTCTCCTGAAATTATTGGACAATTATCCGTTCAAAACTTGTTCAATAAAGATTTGGAATTATCTTTAACAAACTCAACCGTAGATTTTAATAAAAGCACTTACACGATAAATGCACCAATTGTTAAACTTAATGATACAACTTTAGCTCTTAATGCAACCGGATTAACTGATTTATCAAAGGGTGTTGTTCTTAACAATGCTTCTGTTAAATCAAAATATATTAATACTGACACTTTGCTTATGTATAAAGATTTTTCAGCGTTCAATGATTTTAATCTAGATATCAAAAACGGAAAAATTTATGCCGAAAGATTATCAACAAGCCTTTATGGTAACCAATTATATCAAACAGCGTTTTCAAGTGATTTTAGTTTAAATGACAATGTATTAAAGCTTGAAAACATTGATTCAGAGTTGCTAAATGGTAAGATTGCAGGAAATCTTGATTATAACTTACGAGATGAACATTTTAATGCAAACATAATGGCGAGGAATGTAAGCGCTTCACCGGTGTTTGACATAATATCAACACGAAAAGACTCTATAAGTGGTGTTATGGATTTTGATATCTCATTAAGCGGCGAATTAATGTCAAAACGTTCATTGAATGGTGATATTAAATTTATTGTTAATAACGGTAAGATGTCTACATTAGGTAAGCTTGAGCACTTGTTGTATGCACAAAATGTTATTGCAGATAATATGCTAAGAACCTCATTAAGTGTTGTAACTAAAGCAATTACTTTAAAAAACACCGGCTTATTTAAGTATTTGCGAGGTGAAATTAGTATGAAAGACGGTATAGCTCATATTAAATCAATACAATCACTAGGACCGTTAATGGCATTGTACATGAAAGGTGAGTATAATCCGGATAATGATTATGCAAAATTACTTGTTTTAGGTCGTTTGTCTGATGAAATAATTAGCGGTTTAGGTGCCTTTGGCGAATTTTCTTTCAATAAGTTAATGATAATGCTAACCGGCGAAGAGAAAAACGTTGTAGTTTTGCCTGAAGAATATAATTTAATTCCTCAGTTACCGATGAAAAATACTAAGGAATTTCGTTCTATAATTAATGGCATAATAGATAAACCTTCTTCTGTTATTTTATTTAATTGGATTTCTTATTCAGAAAAATCTTTAAGGCAGAAAGATGTTCCTATGACAGATACAAAACTGCCTGATTTTGTCGAACAATTACCTTATTAGAATTGTTGTTTTTTTCTGAATATTTAATTATAATAATAAGTATGGATCTAATAAAAACTGGGCAAAAACTTACCTTATTTTTAATAAAAAATAGTAATACTGTTGAAATCTCATGTTTTATTGAAAATGTTTATGACGACAGAATTGATTTGGAGTTGCCTCAATATTTCATGCGGTATATTGATTTATTGCAAGAAGGCTCAGAGATGACCGCTAAAATTTTTACTAAATTGGGAACCATTGATTTCAATACAATAGTAATTTCATCACCGTTAGAAGAGACTTTTACAATTGAATTGGATTATAATTCGGTTAAATTAACTTCAAGTAATGAGTTTCCAAGTGTTAAAATTCTTGAATCTCTTGAAATAACTCGTGAAGATGAAACTTTAGTAGTTACAACTTTAGAGATTTCTGCGGAATGTGTAAAGTTTAATTCTGATATTCCGTTTAATTTGGAAGATTCTGTTGAAGGTATTATGAATTTAGGTTCCGATTATGGTATAATAAATTTTAAGGCTACTATTTCAGAAATTGATGCTGTTTTTGATAATGAGTATACTGCAAAATTTTTGACAATGAGCGAAGAAGATAGGCAAACGCTTTTGTATTACATGTATTGTATGGATTTGGATTAAGATTATGAAAAATTTAGTTGATAATGAAACAAAAAAAGTTAGTAAGAAGAATAAAATGTTTGATCAAATCGAACGTTGCAGGTTGGATTTACAGAAAGATCCTTCAAATCCAAGCTTACATGTAAGACTTGGCGATTTGTATTTAAAATGGCATTTAGATATTTATAATGCTTGTCAATATATTGATGAAGCAATTACAGAGTATCAATTAGCAATGGAATCCTTAATTGATTCTTATGAAATTTACTACAAAATTGGTGTTGCTTTTTATCACAAAGGTGATTTGGATAAAGCTTTAAATTATTTAACAATTTCTTTAGAGAAAAAGCATGATAATTACAATGCTTATTATATGATTGCCGAAACTTTTATTAAAAAAGCTCATTTTACAGATGCCATTGATGCTTCTATAGCCGCAATACAGTGTGCACCTTTGAAATCATCCAGTGCACATTATTTGTTATACAAGTTGTATGAAGCAGCTTCTTTTAAAAATTGGCAAACTAAATTCAAAGCTTTTTCGGAACGTGTTTTAGCTGCAATTTTACTACCTTTTGACGGTAATGCAATAAAAAATGTTTTAAGAACAATATCTTATCTTTCGTTTATGCCGATGTTTTTGAAAGGTTTTTATTTTATACAAATAAAGAATTTTTCAAAGGCAATAGAATTATATAAAAATGCAATAGAAAAAGCACCCGGATTTGCACCTTTATATTGTGTGTTAGGTGATTTATATTTATCTACCGGCTACTTTGAAGATGCTATTACTGAATATAAAATGGCGATTTGGCTTGATTCTTTTAATATTGCAGCATATAGACATTTGTGCAGAGCTTATGAAGAACAGGGTGATTATAATCAAGCAATAGAAGTTTATAACAAATTAATTGCAATGGCTCCTAATTTGCCTGATTTGTATTCAAATTTAGCTAATATTTATTATATAAAAGGTGAATTTGATTTAGCTATAGCAAATTATCAAACAGCTATAACTTTGAATCCTAATCGTTCTTGGACAAGTGTTATTGCTCAAACTATGGGATTTGTATATCAAGAAAATAAATCTGATCCGGATGCTGCAATATCAGCTTATCAGACAGCTTATGTTTTAACACCGGAAGACATTGATATATACGTAAATTTAGGAAGTGCATTTTATGACAAAGAAGATTATCAAAATGCGTTGACTGTTTACAGGCAAGCTTTAGAATTACAACCTCATAACCCTAAAATTCATTGTAATTTAGGTTTCTTATACTGGGGAAAATCTGATACAGAAGAAGCTATAAAATCTTATGAATTAGCGATTAAGTATAATAAAAATTACGACATAGCGTACAACAATCTTGGTGTAATTTATCTTGATGATTTGGGTAGAGTAAATAAAGCTTTGGAATTATTTAAAAAAGCTGTAGAAGTAAATCCTAGCTACGCTTTAGCACATTTTAATTTAGCAAGAGCAACATCTATAGTTGGTGATAAAGTAGAGGCTGCAAAGCTTTATCAAATGGCACAAGATATAAATAAAGTTACACAAGAAATTGACCCAAGAGATATTGCTGACAAGATAAGCGAACTTTTTGAGTCATAAAAAGACTCTTTACCTTAATTTTTTTGAGGGTATAATATTAGAATATCGGATAAAACGTATGAATGAAGATAATAAAGATGGGTTATCCCATTTAATAGAAAAAAGCTCCAAAGATAAAATTGCAAAACCGGATTTTACCCAGAGAACCGGACGGGAACTTCTTGCGTATTACTTAAAGTCTAAATTCGAACAAGTTTTAGATTATGATAAAAAAGCAAATGAGCCTATTTTTATTGAGGTTAGTTATGATTTTATTAATAAATTTTCACAACGTTTAATATCTAATCCTCATAAAAAAATAATGATTGGAATAACAGGAGAATCCGCTTCCGGTAAATCGACTTTTTGTCGTGAAATTTGTAATGTTATTAGTAGTTTTGATATGCCTGTAACAATTTTAACTACTGATAATTATTTTAATGATATTTCTGAATTGATTAAAGTTTACGGCACATTTGACGCATTAAGAGATAACGGTTATGATGTTGATTCACCGGAGAGTTTTCAATTGGATGTGCTTAGAGAAGATTTAAAGCTGATTTCACAAGGTAAAGACATATATTCACCCGAATATTTGTTAAACGGAACCGGTGTTTCTGTTCCAAAAGCTAAATTAGTTCCTTCAAACAAAATTGTTGTTGTTGAGGGTATGGCTTCAATGTACAAGGATATTAAAGATATTTTTGATATAAAAGTTTATGTTGAAACCGATATTAATATTAGACGTGATAGATTTATGACTCGTGCTTATATGGAGCGTAATCAAGATTTAGATAATGCTAAAAAACATTGGGAATATATTCTTGGTGCCGGTGAAAAATATGTAAAACCTGCTCGCAAAGAAGCTGATATTATTATAAATGGTGATACTAATTTGGCATATTTTAGTCAGATTTTAGAATATATTTATACCATAACTAATAATTTTACGGTTTAATTTGGCAAGAATTAAGTTTTTTTGTATAATTAAAATATGATTGAAAGATATTCTCGAGAAGAAATTAAGACTATTTGGAATTTAGAAAAGAAATTTCATTACTACTTACAAGTGGAATTAGCTGTTTGTAGAGCATATGCTAAACTAGGAAGCATACCGTATTCAGCTCTTGGTGAAATTGAAGCTAGGGCGAGTTTTTCAGTTGAAAGAATTGATGAGATAGAACGTGAAGTCCGACATGATGTTATAGCTTTTCTGACAAACGTTAATGAATCGGTTGGTGAAGAATATGCTAAGTATATTCATATGGGACTGACAAGTTCTGATGTTATTGACACAGCATTTGCATTACAGATTAAAGATTCCTCAAATATTATTTTAGAAGGTTTAACAAAGCTTATATCAATAGTCAAACAAAAAGCTTATGAGCATAAAGAAACTGTTTGTATTGGACGTTCTCATGGTGTTCATGCCGAAATAATGACATTTGGTTTTAAACTCCTAAATTGGTTAGATGCTTTAGAAAGAGCAAAAAAAAGTTTCCAAAATTCTTTGGATGAGATTTTAGTTGGTCAAATTTCCGGCCCTGTAGGTACTTATTCTAATATTCCAATTGAATTGGAACAACTAACTTGTGAGGATTTAGGTTTAAAACCTGCTAAAATTTCAACCCAAATTATATCGAGAGACAGACATGCTAAATTTATGTCAGAGTTGGCAATTATAGCAGGCTTGATAGAACAATTTGCAACCGAAATCAGACATCTTCAAAAAACAGAAGTAAGAGAGTTGGAAGAAGGCTTCGGAAAAGGGCAAAAGGGTTCTTCTGCAATGCCTCACAAGAAAAACCCTGTTTTGTGTGAAAATTTGTGTGGTTTAGCCAGAGTTGTTCGAGCAAATATGCTGGTTGCTTTTGAAAATATAAATTTATGGCATGAGCGTGATATATCTCATAGCTCTGCAGAAAGAATTATATTTCCTGATTCTTTAATTCTTGTGGATTTCATGCTGGCAAGATTTATTAATGTAATGGAAAATTTAGTTATCCATAAGGATAATATGCTAAAAAACGTGAGCTTGTATGGCGGTATTGTTTATTCTCAGAAAGTTTTGTTAAAACTTGTTGAAAAAGGATACACAAGAGAAGAAGCGTACAAAATAGTTCAAAAACACGCTTTGAACGCTTTAAACGGCGAAAATTTCAGAGCCGGAATCGAAGCTGAGAATATTTTATCAAAACCGGAATTAGATGAATGTTTTGATCAAAATTCTTACCTTAAAAATATTGAAAATGTGTTTATTAAGTTTGAAGAAAATAGTGTGCTATGAAAAAAATATTAATATTAATTTTAGCTTTTTTTATGTTTTTACCGGCTATGAGTGCGGAATATCCACGCTGGGTTTCTTTGCCGATTAGCGTTTATATTCCTGAAAATGGAAACTATACAAGACTAATGAAAAATGCTTTTGAGGATTGGGAACGAGTTTCTGATAATTTGGTTCGTTTTAGTTATACAAGATCATCAGAATCTGCTGATATAACAGTAGAATTTGTAGATTTTGTTGTTAACTGTGGTGATGGTCATGCTGTCGGCTGTGCCAGAAATGCTACAAGAGGACGTAATTATACAAAATCTCTGATATCTATTGCAACAAAAGATACTATGGTTAAATATACACAAGGTCAGTTTAAAAGAACTACAGGTAGTAGACCTATTAATAATATCTATGGTGTAATGTTACATGAAATCGGTCATGCGCTTGGTTTAGGACATTCTGAAGACTCTAACAGTGTTATGTATCCGTACGATTTAAAGACTATGCAGTATTTAACTGAAAATGATTTGCAACTCTTATATAATAAATATCACTAAAAAAATATTTAATATTTGTTTTGTATATAAACTTTGTTAAGATTTGTTAAGTAAAAAGGCAATTTTGTTAGAAAAAAAGACTTTATATTAATACGAGGAATTAATATAGAGGATTTTGATTATGGGAAACACACATTTAATCAAATGGGGTGAGACTTTAACATCTATTGCACGTAAGTATGATACAACAGTTAAAGAACTAGCAAAATTGAATAATATAAAAAATGTAGATTTGATTATAGCAGGTAAAACATTACAGTTGCCTGTTGATAGTTTTGAACGTCAAACACCTGTTAATAATGTGCCAGAAAAAGCTACACAACAAGTTCAAGAACAAGAGCAACCGGTAGCACAACAACCGGCGCAACAAGTTCAACAACAAGAGCAACCGGTAGCACAACAACCGGCACAACAAGTCCAAGAACAAGAGCAACCGGTAGCACAACAACCGGCGCAACAAGTTCAACAACAAGAGCAACCGGTAGCACAACAACCGGCACAACAAGTTCAACAACAAGAACAACCGGAAGCACAACAACCGGCGCAAGCGGAAGTTGCAAAGGAAAAGGAAGAATGCGGTGGATTAACTCAACAAGATATTGCAGAATTAAATGCGAGAATAGCACAAGCTCGTGCAGGTATTGATGAATTAGTTATCGCGACAAATCCTGTTCAAACACCAATACAGCCTGTTGCAGAGCCGATTTTACAAGAAGATGTTGTTTCTGAAGCTGCCTCAACTTCTGAAGAAGAATCGGATCTTGTTACCGGTGATTATGGAAATTTTGAAGGGGAATTTGCATATACACCAAGTTTAACTTTATCTAATAGTGATGTAACTAAGGCAACAGCAGGAGCGACACTTTTAACCTTAGGCTGTGGTGCGCGTAATGTATATAAAAAAGGGTGGCTAAATTATAAAGCGGCTACTCAAAATCTTGATAATGAATTAAAACAAATAGATCGTGTAACTAAAATGGCAAATGAAGCTGTCGATGATGCTAAAGAGGCGCTTAATGTAGCAGAAATAGAATCAAGTAAGCTACCCGATAAAATTAAAACTGCAGAAAAAACTTTACAAAAAGTTCAAAGAAATATAAAGTCTAATAATTCTGCAATAGCTGCTGTGGATAGAGATATAAACCATTTAAGGAAATGTCTTGAAGAAACAGCGGCAACCCCAGTAAAACCAGGAACAGAAGCTGAAAGATTGGCAAAAATCAATGATTTGAAAAACAGAATAAAAATTCTTGAAGAATCTAAAGCAGCTCGTCAAGCTAATATTAAAAATTTAGAAATTGAATTAGCAAATAAAACTGATGAATTAGAAAATTTAAACAGACTTAAGAAAAATAATGCTAAGCTTAATGAAGCTACAAAGAATTTATCAAATGCCAATAAAAGAGTTGCTAAAGTGCAAAAAGCCGCTAAAGCTGCTAAAAGAACAGCTACAAATGGTGTAGCCAAAGCAGCAGGAAAAGTTGTTTCCAAAGCAGCCGTTCCTATATCGATTGCTACAGGTGCAATAGAAGTCGGGGTAGCCTATAAAAATGGTGGTACAGAAGCAGCAGCGAAACAAGCTGTAAAATCCGTAACCGGTGCAGCAGCAGCTTGGGCTGGTGCAAAAGCTGGTGCCTTAGCACTTAGTTGGCTTGGACCTTGGGGGGCAGTAGCAGGTGGCGTTATAGGCGGTTTTGCCGGTTATATTGCAGGTGAAAAGTTAGCCTCAAAAGCTATAGATTAATAAAAATTTGACAGTACTGTTTAAATAAAAATAGAGATGCGATAATTGCATCTCTATTTTTGTTATACTAGTAACTTTTTTGATAAAAAATTTTTATATTAATTTTTGTAACAATTTTCTAATATTTTTAAAGATTTGTTTAAAATTGACGTTATATAATATAGGAGAAAAACATTTACCAGATAGAGGTGAGGTTAAAAAGATGCAAAATTTTAGACTCTATTATTCTAACAAATTATTAAAAAGTAGGTTGAAAAAACGTCATTATGAAACTGAATCAAGAAATTTTTCAGTTATAGCTGAGTATGTAAAAAAAGAAGCTTCACAACAAAAATCAATAAGAGAAACTTTTTCAAAAGAACAATTGTATGCCTTAGGTATTAGTGCTATTGAAATTCATAAATATTTTGAATTTGTTAAAAATAAAGATTGCACAACCAATAAAGGTTGGAAATTAAAAGATAATCTGGCAATTGACGATTGTCCTATTAACAATGTAAGAGATTTAATAATTTATAAAAATCAAACTAAATCTCAAAAAATTGCTTGTTAGTAACCTGCTAAATGAGCAAAGAATAAGTGCATATAATAAGCATAAACAACGCCAAATAACGCACCGGCAAAAACCTGCATAGGTGTATGACCTAAAAGTTCTTTTAATTTGCCACCGGCTTCTTTAAGTTCCTGTTTATAAATATCCATTATTATTCTGTTTAAACAGGCCGCTTGTTTTCCTGCTGCACGTCTAACACCGGCTGCATCATACATTACCACAAGTGCGTAACCAAATGCCATAGCAAATTCTATAGAACTAAATCCGCAAATAAAACCTACTGTTGCAGATAAACCCATCACACCCGCTGCATGAGAACTTGGCATGCCACCGGTTGTTGTAAATAATCTCAAGTCTATTTTGCGCTTCCATACTAAATGTACAAAAAATTTAGTAATTTGGGCTAAAATAACAGCTGTTATACCCGTAAAAAGTGCTTCATACCCTGTTCCATAGAAATTTGAAAAAATCATTTACACTCCTAATATTCTATCTCTCAATTTATTTAAAATCTCAACAAAGATTTCTGAATTATATTTCTTTATTATATCACAACAATCTTCAATTAGACAGCTAAATTTTTTCTTAGCTTCTTCTAACCCGTATAATGATACATAAGTCAATTTACCGGAATTTTTATCTTTACCTATAGTTTTACCAAGCTCATCAAAAGTTGAGATTTCGTCCATAATATCATCGTATATTTGAAAAGCTAATCCAAACTTAGTTGCAAACTCATCAAGTTCGTTTATTGTTTTATCTTCGGCATTGGCTATAATAGCGCCGGTTCTTATTGCTAATCTAAATAGAACAGCAGTTTTATTCAGATGTATGAAATCGAGTGTTTCTTCTGCTGTTTTAGCAAGTTTACCGCCTTCTGATTCAATATCTACAACTTGCCCTGCTATTAAGCCGTAAGCACCTGCAAACTTAGTATATTCATGGATTAGTTTCAAAACGGTTTCTGTAGTTAAATTATCCGATTTTTCAATAATAAGCTGTGGTGCAAATGTTAAAAGAGCATCACCCGCCAAAACGGCATTAGCTTCGCCAAAAACTTTATGGTTCGACGGTTTGCCACGTCTAAAGTCATCATTATCCATACAAGGTAAATCATCGTGGATTAAACTCTGTACATGTAACATTTCTATGGCACATGCCATCGGAAAGGCTTTGTTAATATCTGAACCAAGCATTCTAACCGTTTCTAGGCACATAACCGGTCTTAGCCTTTTGCCGGGTAGCATTAATGTATATTTCATAGCTTTAAATATTTCTTCCGGATAGCAAATTCCTAAATATTTATCCAAATGTTCATCTACAAGTTTAATCAAATTTTTCATTTTCCATATCCTTATAAACATTTTGTTTCATTGTATTTCTGGCGCTTTGACGTTTTCTGCTGCTAATTTTTACAGCAAGCTTATCGTGTGTTTTTTTGTGTGAGGTTTCTGATTTCACGCCCTGATATTTAACTTTTTCTTTGTAGTCTTTAGCTTCTTCAACGAAAGCTATATAACTTTCATATCGAGTTTCATCAATTTCACCAATATGAGCTTTTACAGCACAGTCTGTTTCGTTTATATGTAAGCAATTTGGGTATTTGCAAAATTCTTTGTGAGGATAAATCTCCGGAAAAAGTTTATCTACTTCATTTGGTAGCAAAAAATCAAACTTGAGATTACTAAACCCTGGAGTATCAACTATTCTGCATGTATTATTAAGATTTACGATTTCACAATGCCTTGTGGTATGTGTTCCTTTTCCTGTTTTTTCACTTACATCTTTGGTTTTTAGATTGAAACCGGTAACTGCATTTATTAAACTGGATTTTCCTACACCTGAAGAGCCACATAGAACGGATGTTTTGTTTTGTAATATATTTTTAAATTCTTCCAGTCCATAGCCTTCCAGTGCTGATGTAAAAAGAATATCAAACCCCAAAGGTTCATATATTGAAAAAACTTTTTCAATGGTTTTATCATTATCAGATAAATCGTTTTTGTTAAAGCATAAAACAGTCGGCAATTGGTGGTATTTTGCAAAAGCGATATATCTGTTTAATTGTACAAAGTTCAAATCAGGTTCTTTTACTGCCGATATTATTATTACTTGGTCAATATTAGCAACCGTAGGACGGGTTATAAAATTTTTCCTTGGTAAAATCCTTTCTATAGCACCATTTTTAAATTCTACATAATCACCGACATAAACTTTTTGCTTTTGTTTTTTTATAACTTCACGTAACTTGCACTCAAAGATTTCTCCTTGAGAGTCAACATAATAAAAATCTGAATGAATTTTAAAAATTTGCCCTTTTTGCATAAATTAATTCTATCACAAATTAAAAAGCGGAAGTTAAGACACTTCCGCTTTATTCAATTAAAACATTAGTCTGAACAATAAGAATCTTTTATTAAGTTTTTCTGAGAACTTTTTAAGATTACTTACTGTTGCAGTAGTATCATTAACAATTTGTTTTAAGTTTTCTTTGTCGCCTTTACCGTTTACAGTTTCTAAGGCTCTTGAAACTTCACAAAGTGTGATATTCAAGTTATCAACAGATTCAGATACCTTTTTCTTAAGGTTTTCATCTTTAGTCATTTTATTAACAGCCATTGTAATATCGTTTAAGTTATTCATTATACTGTTCAAATCTTCAGCAAATTCTTTTGAGTTTAACGAGCCCAAAATAGGAGTTAATTTTTTAGAAATTTGAGAAATAGCTTCTGCAGTATCATACAATGTTGGCTTGAAGTTTTCATCAGCAACAATGCCATTTAAATTTGTGGCAAGTCTGTTAAAGTTGTTTGTTGCATCTGTTAACATCCATACCATTGCATCGATGTCATTTTTAGAAGTTTCAATAAGTTGTTCAGCTTTTTCAAGAGTTGTAGTAGCTTGAGCAGTCAAATTTTTGAAATTGCTAACCGATTGAGTTAAATCAGCTATCATTCTGTCATTAAGCAGTTCGTTAACAACTCTGTTTGTCTCTGTTAGAGATTCAGCTGCTTTGTATTGCAAATCTAAAAAGTCTGCAATTCGCATCGGTTCAATTATTGTATATGGTGAATTTTGATGCGGATAAGGCAATGGTGCGTTATCCAAAGGTTCTATTCTTAGTTTTTTTACACCATTCAAAGTAACCAACTTACCCTTCATAAATTCAGGTAAAATTAATCCCGGAAGATCTATAAAATAATCTACTTTGTATGCATATTTTGTTTTAATATTTTCTTTTATTGCATCCGGAACAAGTTTAGAAGTCATGATTTGAGATTTCTTAACTTTACCGACATTATAATATTTTTCATCCAATTTGATTTCAACATCAGAATTATTAGGAAGCAACTCTTGATTTACGACAGGAACATAAACTGAACGAATTCTAGGAGGTGTAATTTCTAAAAACTGTTCGCCGATTAACCCTGATTGCTGAATAGAAAGTGTTGAAGCTTTCGGTATTTTTATATCAGGCTCAGTTATTACAAATCTCATTTTTACATAGCTGGCTTCATCTTTTACAATAGGTGTAATTTCTTCGACTTGTCCGACTCTCAAACCCATCATTTGGACGCCGGATCCCGGACGCATACCGTTTACATCTTTAAACTGTACTTCTATTCTTTCTGCTGATGAAAAAGATCTTCCCTTAACCCATAAAACAGTAAATAAAAATATGGATAAAGCTACAATTGTTAAAACTCCGACTTTAAAAGATGATGAAAGTTTCATTTATAATAACCTCTCGTAATTAATTCATTTTCATAGGACCGTCTATTGTGGCATTTACAAACTGCCTTGTATATTCAGTGTTTTGTAAGCATAACTCGTCAGGTGTGCCTTCAAAAACTACCTTACCATTATACAACATCAATACTGAATCGGAAGTTCTTTTTATTGTTGACATTTGGTGCGTAACAACAATTGATGCCGCATTGGTTTCGTTTTTTAATCTGACAATATAATCTTCAATTAATGTTGAAGAAATCGGATCCAAACCGGCAGTAGGCTCGTCATACAGTATAATTTTAGGCTCAGTAACTATCGCTCGTGCAAAACTTACACGTTTTTGCATGCCACCTGAAAGTTCTGAAGGAAATTTGTTTTCAATACCGGATAAGCCTACTAATTCCAATTTCTCAGCTACAATTTTTTCTAATTCTTTACGTGTGTATTTATTCCGCAAATCTTTTCTCTCTTGTAAAGCAAAAGATATATTGTCAAAAACATTAAGCGAATCAAAAAGAGCTGAATATTGAAAGACCATAGCAACATCACCACCGGTTGTAATAATTTCACCGGAATCTTTTTCCAATAATCCGCTAATCAGTTTTAAAACCGTACTTTTACCCGAACCGCTAAAACCCACAATTGAAAGGATTTTACCTTGTTCTACTTCAAAAGAAATATTGTCTAATATAGTTTTACCGTCAAAAGTTTTTATTAAATTTTTAACCTTAATACTCATTAATATAACCTCTGCTTTAATAGAAAAACGCTGCCGCATAAATAAAATCAATTATTACAATCGCAACAAATGACCATACTACAGCTTTTGTTGTTGCTAAACCTACACCTTTGGCACCATCTTTAGCGCTCATGCCGCAACAACAACTGATTAGAGAAATTGCGAATCCAAAACTTAAAGATTTTAAAATACATACGTTTAAATCTCGCATACTTAAGCCAAACCATACTGAATCAAAATAAGCTTTGAAAGATAGTTCTGATGCTATATTTGAAGCTAGTGCACCGCCAATAATACCGAATAAAGATGCAATAATAACCACCAATGGCATCATTAAAGTACCTGCAATTATTCTTGGTGTAAAAAGATAATGTACAGGATTAACCTTTAAAACCTTAATGGCATCAATTTGTTCCGTAACTTTCATTGTTGCGATTTCTGAAGCTAAAGACGAGCCAATCATTGATATGATTGCAAATCCTGACATTATGGCACCTTCTTCTCTGATTGTTAAAATTGCCATTAGCATTCCTACAAAATTTCCGCCACCTTGTTTAACCATCTCACCTGCAACTTGCATCGAAATAATAATGGATGTCATTCCTACTATAGAAAGTGTTATTGGTAAAGATGAAACACCAAATCTTGAACATTGAGTCATTATTTCACTGAAAGATGTATTGTAAGATTTAAAACCTTTTAAAAATTCTAAACCGTATGATACAATTTCGCCTAAAGTCGATATAAAATTGTCAACTTGACCTGCCAACAACTCAAAAAGTTTATATGTATACGTATCCTTGTAATAAATTTTCATTTGCACTCTCTTATTTTGCAATTATAACAAAAACCTTTCTAAAGATAAACTTTGTTACATTTTTAAATGAATAATTACTTGATTTTCGCTTATTTTTGTGTTTAATTTAATACAGAATAGCTCAAATCCTCTTAGAGCTGTTTAATAAAACTAGCGGCTATGGGTAAATGAAGTCAAGTTTAGTTGCCCAATGTGTTATTTAAGTAAAAGGAAAGTTTAAAATGTTAAAAATCAGATTAAAAAGATTAGGTGCAAAAAAAGCTCCAACATACAGAATTATTGTTATTAATTCAACTACAAAACGTGAAGGTAAACCGGTTGAAGAATTAGGTCATTACAATCCAAAAACAAAAGAAATGAAATTAAACTTAGCTTCTGCAGAAGCTTGGGTTAAAAAAGGTGCTCAACCAACTGATACAGTTAAGTACTTAATGGCTAACTGCAATCCGGACGGTTCTTTGAACTACAAAAAATCAGAAACAGTTAAGCTATCTAAAAAAGCTCAAGCTAAGAAAGCTGAAGAAGAAGCTAGAAAAGCTGAAGAAGCAAAAGCAGCAGCAGAGGCAGCAGCTGCAGAGGCTGAAGCACCGGCAGAAGAAACTGTTGAAGCTTAAGCTTGATACAAATATAGTAAAAAGACTTTCGGCTAACGGAAGTCTTTTTGTTTTGTGATAGAATGTTAATTATGTTGAATATATTAAAGGGAAATTTATCTTATATAAAAAGTTTGTTAAATATTGCAGCACCAATTATTATGGGTAATCTTGGGTTTATTTTTATTGGTGTAGGTGATGTTATTGTTGCAGGTAGGCATTCTACAGACACACTTGCGGCGATAAGTATTGCAACTGCGATAATTAATTGTATTACAATATGTGGTATTGGTATTTTAGGAAGCATTTCACCAATTCTTTCAAATTATCGTGGTGCCGGAAAAGAGCCAGAAAAATATTTTTATCCATCATTAAAATTTACGACATTATTGTCAATTATAATATCAATATTTATATTTATAACTATACCATTGGTTGATGGAATGGGATTTGAAGCTCATTTAACACCTCTGATTAAAGATTATTTCTTTGTAACGGCTTTTTCTACTTTTGGTGCATATTTACATTGTATGTCAAAAGAGTTCCTTCAAGCTTTTGAAATCGTTGTTTTTCCTAATATTTTGACTATTATTTCTATATTTGTAAACTTGTTTTTGAATATAATCTTGGTATTTGGTTTTGGTAAAATTCCCGCAATGGGTGTAATAGGTTTAGCTATTGCAAGCTTGATGACAAGATATTTTATGGGAATAGTCCTTTTTATATATTGTTTTAGAAAAGTAAATATAAAGCATTATCAAGATAAAAACTATTATAAAGATATGTTAAAAGTCGGTATTCCTTCTTCGTTAGCGATTATGATTGAATTTGTTGCATTCAATAGTATAACTGTAATTATGGGACGAATTTCAGGTGTATATGCTGCGGCACAAAATATTATTTGTACAATAACAACAGTATCTTTTATGGTTCCGCTTGCAATAGGAAATGCTGCTGGTGTTAAAGTCGGATTTTCTAATGGTGCTAAAGATTATATTTCGTTAAAAAAATATGCTTTAACAGCAATGTTAATATCAGTATTATTTATGGCAGGTTCTGCAATTATTGTGGCATCAGCACCGGGGATTATCTTAAGTTGGTTTACAACTGATTTGGAACTGATTAAACTGAGTGTTCCTATAGTATATACATTATGTTGCTTTCAGGTGTTTGACGGACTTCAGGCGACACTTGCCGGTATTTTTAGAGGGTTAAAGCATACTGAGGTCGTTATGATGGCTAATTTTATTGCCTTCTGGCTGATTGCAATACCTTTAGGATGTTTGTTGGCATTGAAGTTTGAGCTTTATTTAATAGGATTTTGGTACGCTTTAATAGTTGCAATTATAGTTTTGTGCTTAATTATGTTAATAAATCTGCTAATAAGATTTAAGAAAATGGGAGTTTAATATGCCACATTTTTTTATAGAGTCAAAGAATAAGAATAATAATTTAATTATAGTTTCTGATGTTGAAAATTATCGCCATATTGCAAAGTCTTTGCGAGCAAGAGTTGGGGAAAAGTTGTTACTTATTGATGAAAACCAAATTCAATATGAAACAGTAATTGAGGCAATAAATTCGAGTGAAATAACTTGTAAAATAACAAATTCCTACACTTCTAAGAGAGATTTAGGGTTTGATTTGTATTTAGCACAAAGTCCTCTGAGAAGTGATGCTCAATTAACTATTATTGAAAAGGCTACAGAACTTGGTGTTAGAGGTGTTTTTCCAATAATTACCGATAATTGCGCTTTAAACAAATCAGTTCTTGAAAAAAAACATGAAAAATGGCAAAAAGTTATGTTTGAAGCATCTAAACAGTGTGAAAGAGCAAAAGTGCCGATTTGTTATGAACCTTCGAGTATAGATAAGGTTTTAGAAAATAATTTTGATAAGATTTTAGTTATGGCAGAACGTTCTACAGAAATCTCTTTGAAAAAATATCTTACAAACAATATAATTAGTAATGGGGAAAAAATCCTTGTAATTATCGGTCCGGAAGGTGGTTTTTCTCAGAGAGAATTTGATTATTTTATATCTAAAGGTTTGCCTTTGATATCGCTCGGTGATTTAATATTAAAAGCAGAAACAGCTGTTATAGTAGCTTTGGGAGATATAGTTTATGAATATCAAGGATGATTTTATATTATCTAAAATAAACGAAGGATATCTTGTAGGCGGATATGTAAGAGATTTTTTGATGAATAAATCAAAAGAAATGGTCGATAGAGATATTGTTATAAAAAATGCAGAGTGTTTTGCTAAAAAAATGGTAGAGAAGCTTGAAGCAACTTATATTATTCTTGACGAAGAAAATAAGATTTTTCGTTTAGTTTTAAAAGATAAAATAAACTATCTTGATATATCAGAGCTTCAGGGTGCGACTATTGAAGAGGATTTAAAAAGACGTGATTTTACAATAAATGCTATTGCATATAATCTTGAAACTAATGAATTTGTTGATTCAGTTAACGGTATGCAGGATTTAAAAAACGGGATTTTAAGACATATAAAGGATGTAAATTTCGAAGAAGATCCGCTTAGGGTATTAAGAGCGTTTAGATTTGCTGCTGTTACAGGTTTTGATTTTTCTGAAGATTTAAAATTCGCATTGAATAAATATCAAAATAAAGTTCTTGAACCCTCAAAAGAACGAATTATGTATGAGATTATGAAACTTTTTGGTGGTAGATATTCATCTAAAGCTTTGTTATTAATGAATGATTATGACATTATAGAAAAAATATTTCCTCATGCTGCTGAAATGAAAAAGGTTCCACCAAATTCTCATCACCATTTGGATTTATTTAATCATGTTGTTGAAACCGTAAAACAGATTGAAGAAATCTATTCAAATTCTGATATGCAAATTCAAGAGCATCTGGATAAAGTTGATTTTGGCGGCTTTCCTCGAATTAATCATCTTAAGTTAGCCGGTTTTTTACACGATATAGGAAAATTTTCAACTTGGACTATAGAAGAATCCGGACGACATAGATTTATAAAGCACGACGATGTCGGTGCTAAAATTTGTGTGTCGTTTTTAAAAGAATTAAAATTCTCCAAGAAACAAATTGACTACATTTCATTAATGATTAAAACTCATATTTATCCTTCAAATGTAGTTGCTTCGCCTGATTTGAATGAAAAAATAATGATGCGCTATGTTAGGAAAATGGAAAATAATATAATTGATAATATTATATTAGCAAAAGCAGACAGACTTTCAGCTCGAGGTGTTGATATAACAGCAGAAATTATTAATGCAAATTTGTCTGGATTGGATAAACTTTTGAACTTCTATTTAGATAAAAAAGAAGAATTAAAACCTTTACCAAAACTTTTAGACGGTTATGAAATTATGCAAATAAAAAATATTAAGCAAGGCGTTGCTTTAGGCATGATTACAAGAGCTCTAAAAGAAGCTCAAGTTAATGGCGATGTTGTAACCAAAGAAGATGCCGTTTCTTTTGTGCAATCTTACCAACTTTTGTAAATTATTGATTTAATTAGATTTTTATTTTACGATTAGAAAAACTAAATACGAGGAAATACGGGTGAAAATCCCGAGCTGTGCCGCAACCGTTAAAGTCGGAATACTTGATTATATAACATCACTTCGGGTCAAAGTGTTGTAAAACTTTCCCGTTGTATAGCTAGGGAAGGTTTTTTAATATTGGCAACACAAGTTCAGAATGTTAATAAGCTAAATGCAGGTTTATGTCCGCATGGATTACCACCGGGGGCGTGTCCAATTTGTTCTAATATGGGTGGTGGAGGCAGTATGCGTGCAGGTGAAAGAGCTCAAAAGAGTGGTGAAATGAGTTATCATCAATGTGTAATGCTTGGTAATTTAATGAAAGCCAGAGAGCTTGCTGACAAACGCCATGCTCAAATGCTAGAACAGCGTGCTGAAAATATTAAAAATTTCGAAAATTTAATGACAAAATTATCGACGAATTTAATTCAATTTACTCAACAATTTTCAAGCAACTTGTTAATGAAACCTCTTGTTTTAGCTGCTCAAAATATTGTATTACCAATATTAAATTTTGTTCGAAATATTCCGACTTTAGTAACAAATTTATTGGAAAAAATGGCACAATTTAAAGAAAAATTTATTGATATTACAGATAAATTGACTGCGATTTTGGGTGAAGCAAAAGCTTTTATCGAAAAAAAAGTTTCGGAATTAGTAAGTACAATTAAATCAAAACTCCAAAGTATATTTAAGATTTTTAAAAAGCATAATGCAAAAGATGATGATACAAAAATTGATGATGATAAAAAAATATTCAACTTAAAAACAATATTACATAAAATCAATATAAAATTAAAGCGTAAGAAAGATAAAAAACATGAATAGAATTCCAAAAATCAACAATGATGCTGAAACTACAAGAATGCAAAGAAATATGACAGAAACTCAAAAACGAACTTCCAATCAAGTTAAAGAAGGGAAAATTGTCAATTCTTTTGTTAAAGATCCTAATGTAAGTTTAGATGAAACTTTTGATTATTTAGTTATTTCTCATAATGAAGTCGATATGCCACCTAAAGTTTTTGATATAGAAAAAAAAGACGAGTCAAAAGGTTTAAAATATTTAGCGGCAACGTCTGTGGCTGTGATGAGTGCAATTGGCAGCTTTACAGGATTAGTTAAGAATTTTTCAAAGAAGAAATTAGACTCAACGCAAGAGTATTTATTACCTGGTATAACCAGAAATCATTGTATAAATGATGAGTTACATCAAAGTATTTTTTCAATGATTCAATCACCTAATAGAAAGACCGTACTGGCATCTGTAGGAGTTATTACACTATCTGCAATGGTATTTTTAGCTAAAACTTTTATAGACGGTTTTAGAGATGTTTGGGTAAAAAAACAAGAAGCTGATATTCAAAAAAATCTTCAAGAAAACCTTATTGCAGTAGAAACTCAATCTTTTTCCGGAAAAATTCAAATAATTAGAAGCATGTTGGCATCTAAAGCAAAAATGTTTTCAAATGAGATTGAAACAAATGATAAACTAACTTTCACTGCAAAAAAAGAGGAAGAAAAAACACAAAAAGATAAATCCGCATTACCACTTTTAGCGCTAGGTGGTGTAACTCTGCTGGGTATTTTAACATTAGGTTATTATTCAATGAAAAATCTAAGAAAAAGTGAAGAGTTTATAAAACAAGGGCTCGACAACACAAAACAAGGACTTGATAATATTATAAAAGAATTTAATCAGGGAAAACCTCTCGGTCGTGTAGAAGGACATAATGGCGAGGTTTTAAGCGGTAAAGATGCTTATAAACAAATCATTGAAAATATGCTTGAATCTATTTATGCGAAACCGGAGGAAATAGAGGAATACATTTCAAAAATGAATTTAGAGCCAAAGGAAAAAGAAGCTTATATAAAACAGCTTAAGACTTCCATGAATCAAGCTACAGAAAAAGTTAATAGTGCAATTGGCGGTTCCGGTAGAAATAAAATTACTTATTTTTCTCATGTTAATGAGTATCTTTCATTTTACTATGATTGGTTAATGAATCCTAAAAATCCTCAGTTTAAAAACTTATTTTTTGGAATTGCGGGAATTTCAGGTGCAGCTTATTTAGGAACAACGGCAACTAATGCAATTAAAGATGTTCAAGTAAAAAAATATAGTGCCGATGTAGAATTAGACTTGCAAAAAAGACTTGTAGCGACTGAATTGAGAAATTTTAAAGCAAAAAAAGAGTCTGCTATTGAACCATTATGTGATGAATTTTTTAAACAGAAACAAAATGGTAAAAAACCGGAAGAACTAAAAATTTTAGCTGATAATATTCTTTTTGAAATAAAAAATGGTCCTCCTTTCGTTTATTCATAGTAATTTTTTAGAAATAAAGTTCAAACATCCACTAAAAGATTGATTGAAAATAATTACAAAAAGTTCTATTATTTATATGGTTATGAACAAGAAACAATATTTAAAAAAGCAAATACAACAGTTAGAATTACAAATCAAAAAAATAACTTCTCAATCTGCTTCGAATGAAGTTAGTGAGTCTTTGTGTAATTCTTTAATCTTAAAAAAAGCTATTGTTAAAAAGGAACTGGCAGATTTGGATAAAAATCCTATTGTTGAAAAGATAAAAAGTTTTATTCCTCACAAAGAAAAATTAATTTGTGATTATTTTGGTTCGTAAATTATTAAAAATTTTCTTAGGAGTTTTTTTGATTCTATGTTATAATTTATAGATGAGGGGGTATTTGATGCTCGCAATTGACTATAATGAAAAAAAATCTATCAGAGAGGCTTTTGGGAAGAAATTAGCAGAACTTGGTGCTAAAAATGGAGATATAGTAGTTCTGGATGCTGATTTATCTTGTTCAACTCAGACAAAGTTCTTTGCAAAAGAGTTTCCAAATCGTTTTTTTAATGTTGGTATTGCTGAACAAAATTTAATAACAACAGCTTCTGGACTTGCTTTAACAGGAAAAATCCCTTTTGCTGCTACTTTTGCAGTATTTGCAACCGGCAGAACTTATGATCAGATTAGAGCGTCAGTATGTTACCAAAAAGCTAATGTGAAAATTATAGGAACGCATGGTGGTATAACAGTTGGCGAAGATGGTGCTACACATCAAGCTTTAGAAGATATCTCTTTGATGCGAGGATTACCAGGCATGACAGTAATTGTTCCTGCTGATTGTAAAGAATGTGAACAGGCTGTTGAATTTGCTGCAAATCATGACGGTCCTGTTTATATAAGATTATCTCGTAATAATTTGCCAAATATATACTCTGATGATTATAAATTTAACCCAAATAAAGCTGTAATATTGAAAGAGGGTGAAGATGTAACAATTGTTTCAAACGGTGATATGTTGGCAGAGGCGTTGAAAGCTGTAGAATTGTTATCTGAAATCGGGATTAATGCGGAATTATTAAGTTTGCCTGTTGTTAAACCTCTTGACAGTGGTACAATAATAGAAAGTGCCAAGAAAACAGGTTTGGTGGTAACTGTTGAAAATCATTCTATAAATGGTGGAATTGGTTCAGCGATATGCGAGGTTTTGTCTGAGAATTTACCTGTTAAAGTTCTAAGAATTGGTATGAATGATGAATTTGGACAGAGTGGCACACCGCAAGATTTATTAAAATATTATAAATTGGATGCTGAAAGTATTGTGAATAGGATAAAAGAAATTAAATGATTCAATTAAGATCTGTAACAAAAAAATATAAGAACAATTATGCTCTAAAAAATATCAATTTGGATATTTTATCAGGTGAGTTTGTTTTTATCACCGGTGCATCCGGAGCGGGAAAATCTACTTTAATGAAAATGCTATATAAAGAAGAAACACCGACAACCGGTACTGTTTTAATTGGTGGTATAAATATTGCTAATTTACCATCAGATAAAGTTCCTAATTTAAGAAGATGTATGGGTATAGTATTCCAAGATTACAAGTTATTACAAAATCAGACCGTTTATGATAATATAGCATATGTGATCCGAACTCTCGGAATAAGTTCTTCTGATATAAGAACAAGAGTAACCGGTGCTTTAAAAGTTGTAGGGCTTTTAGATAAGGCTCATGCAAAACCTTCAGAATTATCAGGTGGCGAACAACAGCGTGTTAGTATCGCAAGAGCTTTGGTTAATGGTCCTCCTTTGCTTATAGCAGATGAACCGACCGGAAATTTGGATCCAAAAAATTCACTTGAAGTAATGCAGATATTAGAACAAATTAATCAAAGAGGAATTACGGTAATTGTATCAACCCATGATTTTACTTTGGTTGATAGATTCAGAAAAAGAGTTTTAACTCTTGAAGACGGTGAAATAATTAAAGATATTCAGGCAGGTACCTATGGATAATAGTAGGCAACAATTGAAGAAAACTGTAAAAAAGCACATCCCAAAGGATTGGCTTTGTGAGTTGCGTATTGCTTACAGAATCATAAAAGAAGCCGTGAATGATATTAAAAGAACCGGTGTTATTAATCTTGTTATAATTACTACAATGGCTGCAATTTTAACTCTATTTGGAGTTTTATTTAGGTTTACATTGTCTTTGTCTACTTTTGCAAATGAATTGGGTAATGTACTTGAGATATCAGTTTACTTAAAATCCAATGCTCAAACATCTGTTATTAAAGACAGAGTTCATGATATTAAACATGTAAAAAATGTTAAACTTATTACAAAGGAAGAGTCTTGGAGTGGTATGAAACAAGAATTAGGCTTACAAGATGTCGCAAATCCGTTGCCTGATACTTTAAGGGTTAAAGTTGATAAACCTGATAACATTCCGGCAGTATTTAATCAAATTAAAAACATATCCGGTGTTGAAGATATGGGATATGCAAAAGAATTAGCTAAAAAAGTTCAGTTTTTAACGAATGTTGTAAATACTACAATGGTATTTGTAATAATTATTTCAGCTGCTTTAACAATAACAATTATAAACAATACAATACAATTGGTAATACAATCACGCAAAGATGAAATCGAGATTATGCGTTTGATGGGAGTTTCAAATTGGTATATAAAAACACCATTGGTTATGCAAGGTGCTTTTTATGGTTTTGTATCTTCAATCATAGCAGTATTGCCATTGAGTTGGGTTCAAGACTTGCTTATGAATATTCATAAATTTTTCTTGATACCATCTCCAGCGTATGCACAGAATATAGTTATAGTTTCATTATTGCTAATAGGTACCGCATTTGGTGCCGGCGGAAGCTTTTTGTCAATAAAGAAACATTTACAAGTCTAGTATTAACGAGGTAATAAAATGGATAAGACAATTGAGTTGGTAAATAGTATAAAAGACATTCAGGCCATGCCAAGTGTAATAGTAAAGGTTTTGAACGTCATGAAAAAGCCTACTGTAAGTATGAAAGAGTTAGGCGATATTGTTGTTTATGACCAATCTTTGACGATAAAAATATTAGCACTTGTAAATTCTGCTTATTATGGTTTTTCACAACAAATAAGCTCGATAAGTATTGCATTGTCATTGTTAGGAATGGTAAAAGTAAAAAATATTATTGTAGCGGTTGCAATGAAACCGATGATGTCAAATTCAGGTGATAAAGAGTTGTGGAAACACTCTATGCGAGTTGCTGCAGGTTGTGAATATTTGGCCAAAATGACGAAAATTATGGATGCTGACGAAGCTTTTATTATTGGTTTTATTCACGATATTGGTAAGATTGTTTTACATACATCAAATCCAAAACTTTATAATAAAGTAATAGAATGTACAAAAGATGGTGCTGATATACTTGATGTAGAAAAGAACTATTTTGATTCAGATCACGTAAAAACAGGTTCTTTATTGGCAAAAAGATGGCAATTACCTATTTTGCTTGCTAATATTATTTCTTATCACCATAATCCAAGCTTGTCTTCAATACCGGTTCCATGTAATTTGGTATCTGCAGCGGATAAACTTGTTCAAGATAATTTTAATCCGAATACGTTAGATAAGGATTTCTTTAAAACGCTTGGAATTGATTTGAACGATGTTGAAAGTCTTAGAGAAGTAATTCTACAAAAAGCAGATTTGCTAATCTCTGAGTTAACATAGATTTTGGTGATTATATGACGAAATTTGTTCTTATTTCAGATGATGAGAATTTTTATGAGTATATAAGAACAAAGTTGGTTATGCGAAAAAATGATGAGTTGTTTCGGTTTACTTTTGATAAAGTACCACAAATGGCTCATCTTTTAGGTTCTGCGGTTTTAATAGTTGATAGTGAAACCGGTAAAGAAAAAGTATTTGATTTGATATCGCTTTTTGAAGAAACACCTATAATAGTAACCTCTTTTAACGAAGATTTAGAATACAAAGAAAAATGCTATAAATTAGGCGCTGTTGATTATATAACTTTGTTAATATCAGATAATGAGTTTCAAGCTCGTTTAATTCCGGCGATGTCAATTTCAGCTGTTTTGGAGAAAAAATCTTATTATAAAAAGTTACTGGAGAAAAATAATACTATTTCACGTAATAATGAAGTTTTTTTAGATTATAAACAAATTATTGATATAGAGTTGGAAATTATAAACAATTCAAAACAAAGTGCTGTGTTTTTAGCAATCGCACCAAACGATAAAACTAAATTTCTTATTCAACCGGTAGAGATTGAGACTATGATACTTTCAACTATTAGAAGAAATGATGTTTTAATGACTTATGCACCAAATAAGTATTTTTTAATATTACATGATATAAATATTGAATCTGCCAAAATTCTGTTTGATAAAATCTGTAAGAAAATTAAACAGAAATTATATGCAGGTTTTGTAAGTATAACAAATCAGAAAACTAATCAACTAATAGATGAAGCCTTAAATAAATTACACCAAGCAATTAATTCTAATCACTTAAATGAAAATATTGGTCAAGAATTTTTAAATCTGGATGGCGTGCCTGCAACTAATTTTAAACAATATAGACAGGATTTTATTAAAAAAATGGAATTAATCATATCACCGGTTTTTTATCAAATACAGCAGAAATATGCTAATAAATTATACGGTGTAACAATGCAACAACATCTATGTAGTGATTATGGTGTGTTTTATATAAATAATAAAACAACAACCAAAACTTTAAAAATAACTTATCCAGGGTATTCAAAAATTAATGTTGATATAACAACTCAACAAGGAGCAAATATTATTAACAGGAAACGAATTGCCTTTGAACCAAATGAGTTTGAATCAGGGATTATTGAAGATTTGTTAGAACAATTTGTTTCAGACTACAAAAATGAGAGGGAATAAATATGATACTTAATCAAGAAGACACAGTTTTATTAGTAATTGATATTCAAGAAAAACTTATCAATGCAACATTTAATAAAGAAATAATAGAAGCAAAGTCAAAAATATTGGCAAATGTGGCAAATATCTTAAAAATTCCGACTATATTAACAGAACAATATCCAAAAGGGTTAGGGAATACTATTCGTGCGATAAAGTCTGCACTTAATGAATATGAAGTTTTTGAAAAAACAGATTTTAATGCCCTAACTGATAACAAATTGGTTGAATATTTAGAGAGATTAAAGTGTAAACAAGTTGTTGTAATTGGAATTGAGACACATATTTGTGTACATCAAACAGTAGACGCTTTATTAAAAAAAGGTTATGAAGTTGCAGTTGTTTTGGATGCTTGTGGTAGCAGAAAAGACTATGAGCATAATTATGCACTTAATTATATGAAAAATAGTGGGGCAAAAATTAAAACAACTGAAATGGCTGTCTTTGAGCTCTTGAAAACAGCGAAACATCCTAATTTTAAAGAAATCCAAGGGTATGTTAAATAACGGGTCGGTCAGGACTACTAAACTCATTTGCCCACTCGAGAATGACAATTAGCAGGATTGCTTCAAAAAAAGTTTCGTATGAGGGTGAATCAGAAGCAACAATTAATAAAACAAACAGAGTCAAAAACTGACTCTGTTTGTTTGTTTTGTAAATATAGGGGGCAACCGAGATTTAGTTATTTAGAGCTATAAACCAAATCTCTTTACTTTATTAAGCTTGAGTTTCTTTAGCTTTTGGTCTAAGAAGTAGAGCACTAGCGCCTAAAGCAACTGCTCCGATACCAGCAGCAAGATATTTGTTAACACCACCGGTTTTCATTTTACTTGCAAGTTCGCCAGCTTTTGTCTTTAAGGCTGCACGTGCTTCATCTAATCTTGAAGTTGCTTGTTTTACAGCATTTTCATCAACAGCGCCTGAGTTTTTAGCTTTATTAGCATAGTCGCCTTTAATTTTTGCAAAGCGTTTACCAAGTTCAGTTTCATCAACTTTCTTGATAGCTTCTTCTCTGCTCAAGCCTGCAATAGTTTCAGTTCTTGAAGAACCACCTTTGATTACACCGTTAAATTCACTTTCAAAGTTAGCTCTAGCTGTGTTTAAGCCTTCATGATTAGCTTTAAAATCAGCAACTTGACCTTTTAAATCTGTAATAACAGAAGATCTTGTTTTATAACCAGCAATTTGTTTTTCAATCTTTTTGAGACCTTCGCTGTATTCACCTAATTTAGCTTTTCTTGCTTTAAGGATTTTCATAGCTTCTTCTGGATCAGTTGTACCATAAGCCCCATTTAATGTTGCTGGCATACCGGTTCTGTTGTGAATTGCCTTTTTCAAAGCCATCTCATCTGCTTCGTAACCTATATGGAATTTTGTAGCATCTTTTGCGTGAGGTATTTTAAGAGTATCAGCATTTGATTCATTTACAACTTTTGAAAAATCATCAGTTGCTGAGAAACCTAATTCTCTTAGCTCAGTACTTGTTAAATTAAGAGTAAAGTCTTTAGCATAAGTGGATACATTTTTTTGTCCAACTACGGCTGCTCTTGCATTATCAAATATTTCATCAGCATAAGCCATTCTTTTTTCTTTTATTGAATCATTCATTGTATCAATAAAGTCTTCTAAGTCAGATACTTTGTATTCAATAGTTGATCTTTTGTGAGGATAATTAGGATCCAAAGCAATGTCGATTGTTTTATAGCGTCTTCCACCTGTTGGTTTTTCACCTTTTTCCAAAACTCTACCAATACTTTCCCATTCTTCAGGTTTTAATTTTGGATTTTTATGATCTACATCAGGGAATGCTTGTAAAGCAGTATCAATAGCTCTTTGGTATTCAGCTGTAGGTTTTTTCCCAACATATTTTTGAGCATAAGCATCTTCAATTTTTTCCATTGTTGATCTCTTATATGTTCTCAATTCTTTATTGATATAATTTGTTAATTCAGTTTCTCTTGCTGTTTGACGAGTTGACAAACCTTCAGGTTTATTTAGCAAAGAATCAACCTTAATAACTTCTCTTTCGTAAGCAGCTTTTAATTTATTATATTTAGCCTGTGCTTTTGGTGCATCTTTTGGCTTACCTGACCATACATTATCGAACTTTTGAATTTCTTCTTTTCCACCACCTACTGTGCGTGTTTTTTCAGCTGTTAATTTAGAAATTTCTTTTTCATATTCGTCAGTAACACCTTGTAGCTTTTTAGCTAATTCATCATCAGCAGCTAAAACAGGTTTTTTTGCTTCTTCTAAAGCTTGTTCTGCAGCTTTTACTTCATCAGCTTTAGCCTTAACATCTTTCCAAGTTGCAGCTTCAGGTGCGCCTTCTTTTGTTCTGATATCAAGTTTATCTTTTGCATTAACTTCTGCAATGATATCATCATGTGTCATCTTCTTTTTGAGTAAAAACTCATTTGTAGCCCATCCGCCTACAGCACCAGCCGCTGCACCACCTAAAACATAAGGTACTGCTGATGGTCTTTGTTGTTGAACTTGCATTTGATCTGTCATAATTAATTGCTCCTATATTTACAACTTACTATTTATATTTCTAAGTAAAATCCCATAAATTTAATTACATCTTTTTCCTTATATATGTAAACACATGAATAAAATAAAAATTGCCAGTAAAAAAATGTAAAATTTCACATAAAATCTTAAAACCATTATACCACTTGAATTTCAGCCTGCAAATTCGTATTTACAATTCTTAACAAAAGAGGTAAAAAAGATTATCTTAGATATAAAAAATATTAAAACCGGTCAATCAAATCTACAGAAAAACTATTTTGTCATTATAAGGCATGTAAAAACTTGACGATTTTGGTGTATTAAAATACAACCTGTTAACCTATTATGCTATGATGTACTTATGCCGGTTCCAAGAATAAATTTAAGTTCGAAAGAAAAATTGCCTGAAGTATTGTTTTACAAACGACCGGCAAGTTCTGTTATGAAACCGCCTCAAGATGAATTTGTAGCGTTTTCAACTAAGGGAGACATGAATTATTGTGAGATGCTTGTACACAAGTCATCAATGCAAAACCGACAAGATTATAGTGGTAAGACTTTGGCAATAGATTTTATTAAGTCAAAAGAAAAGCGTAAAGGACTTGGCACTGCAATGCTTGATTTTGCAAAGAATTATAGTAAGAAGAATGGCTGTAATGGTTATCTTGTCTTGAGAGCAGAGAGCTCTATAGATAAGTCCCATGTTCCACATATTTTTTATAGAAAACAAGAGTTTACTACTTTGGATAAAAAATTAGACAAAAAGCTGGATATGTTTATTAGAAAAAACAAAGATGCAACATCAGACGATTTTGCAACAATGTTGATGTATTATCCTGCACCACAGCAAAAACCAAGCTTTTTAGAACGATTAAAAGAGTTTTTAACTTTTTAGTAAAAAGAAAAGAATTTTGTTGGTTTTCATCCAAGCTATAAACTAGCTATTAATTTAGAGTTGCTATTATATCAAACCAATAGTTAAATATAGGATAATGATTTCTATCAATACTTCGCATCAAAGTTTTAATTTCGTCATATGTTAGCCAAAATTTATTTAAGATATTGAAATTATAATTCCGCAGCAAATAGTTTGACTCATTAATTATGTTATTTCTTTGATTAATTAATACAAATTTACTATATCCAAGATTTTTCATTTCATTGAGGATTTCTAAATCTTCATCAGCTGATAAATTGATATCCCTACTTCCGATACATTCTGATTCACAAGAAATATAAACAGGTCGGTATTGTGATTTTGACAACTGTCTTAATAATGTTATATCAGCCCCTTCGATATCGCATTTAAGGTAGTAAGGACATCCATATTTATCTATTATATTTACTATATTAAGAGGTTTAGTTTGAATAGTTTGAGATTTGTGTACTCTTTCAGCTATCTCTTTTTTTGAACTGCACCAAGCATCGTTAGTGCTAATATAGAAGTTTACGTCAGTAGTCAAATTACTAATACATCCTTCTATTATCTCAACTGGTGCTTTAGTATACTTTTCTTTTAAAATTTTAATCATATTAGGATTGGCATCAACACATATAACTTTGTCATACATTTCAAGCAATTTGTCTGTCGTATCGCCCGTATATGCGCCAATATCGAATGCTAATAATTCTTTTTGTTTATTTTTCGCCATAAATCCTTTTATATATGATGTAAGTTGCTTGTTTCTGAAGTTAGTTCTTTGCTTTTTATCTTATTGGCTCATAAAAAAACACTCTTGCGAGTGCTTCTTTAAATGGGGCGCCTGATGGGATTCGAACCCATGCATATCGGAACCACAATCCGAGGTCTTAACCGCTTGACGACAGGCGCCATATTTCCGACAAAATCTAGTATAACAAATAAATATTATAAATCAAGAGGGCGGTTTGCTTTGCAAACCGCCCTCTCAAATTCCCTTTTCCTTCTAGTTTATACGCTGGAACATATAACCTATTCCGCGAGCTGTTAAGATTAGTTCCGGATTTGTTGGATCTGCTTCCAATTTAGAACGTAATCTTGAGATATGAACGTCTACAACCCTTGTATCGATTCTATGATCTGCAGGGTATGACCAAACGTGTTGTAAGATTTCGTTTCTTGAGTATGCTTGACCTGAATTATTTACTAATAATTCTAATAAGCTAAACTCCATGCCTGTCAATCTAATTCTTTCATTCTTTCTAAATACTTGACGTCTGGCAGTATCTATTTTTATACAACCTGTAGTTATAACATTTTTACCGCCTTTACCGCTAGGTGCAGCAGAAGTTGCATTTCCAGTCGGAATTAATACATCTTTAGAAATTGTTCTTCTTAAAACAGCTTTAACTCTTGCTTCTAATTCTTTTGGGCTGAATGGTTTAATTACATAATCATCAGCACCTAATTCAAGTCCGGTAATTCTTTCTGAAACATCACCCAGAGCTGTTAATATAATAATAGGTACATCAGACGTACGTCTAATTTCTCTTGTTACACCGTAACCATCCATTTTAGGCATCATTACGTCTAAAACAACCAAATCAGGATTAGCTTTGTTGAAAACTTCAACAGCCTCTTCACCGTCTTCAGCTACTACAACATCGTAACCAACCATTTTTAGACGAGTTTCAAGGATTCTTCTAATACTGGCTTCGTCATCAGCTACTAAAATCTTCTGACGTGTTTCGCCTTCCTCTAACTCTTCCATTAATTCTTCATTTTCCGCCATATTACCCACCTTCAAATTATTTACATTTCTTTTTATTTCTTAATAGTTATACATATATCTTAATAGAAGTTAAAGAAATTTGCAAGTGGTAAAAGTAAATTTGTTTGAGATTGTTTTAAAACTAGTTTAATCCAAAATTTGACTCAAAACAAAGACTAGTAATAGCATTTTAAAAACTCACGTGGTATAATTTGGAGGTATGAAACGATTTTTTAAGAGAATATTTAGTTTAATATTTATAATTACATTAGGTTTTCTTTGCTACTATTATCAAGATTGGTTTAAAGAACAGTACAGGCACGCTAAAGGTGTATACTATATATTTAAAGGTGATCAGGCATATTCAGCTGATAATATGGGTAAAACTCTAGAGTTTTATCAAAAAGGGTTAGAGCTTTTTCCCGGGCATTATGAGGCTTGGTTTAATTTAGGAAACATTTATGCTGTATATGAAGATTATTACTCAGCTGTAGATGCTTATGAACACGCAATTAAAGCTCACCCAAAATTTGTTATGGCAAGAATGAATTTGGGTATAGTATATTCAGATCATTTAGGATTTTTTGATGAAGCTATTGAACAGTATGACGAAATAACTAAAATAGATTTGTTTAAACTTTGGATACCATATGTTTATTCAAACGTGAAGAGTATAAAGGGTAACAGAGCTTTAGCGTATTACAACAAGGGGATTGCATTTAGAAGAAAGGCTCTTTACTTACCGATAGAAAAACAACATTTGGTTTATGAATATCTGGGACATGCTAAAGAAGCTTACGATAAAGCAATAGAAATCATAGATAATAATCAAGATTTTTATTATAACAGAGGTGTTATACATCATTTAAGAGGTGAGTATAAAGATGCCGGATTAGATTATTGTAAAGCTATTGAGCTTGAACCGATGAACTTTGAAGGGCATTATAATCTCGCAGTTTTACTAAGACGTATTAATAAAAACAGGGAAGCAATTTCAGAATTGGAAAAAGCTGCTATTTTGATTTCGGAAAACTCTAATTCAACAGAATTACAAACTGCTTACATTTTTAATCTTTTAAATGAAGTTTCCAGAAGATTTATAACAAGTAACGAATTTTATACTGAAAAATTAACTGATGAGCCTAGCGGAAGTATTAGTTATACTTATGTTAATGGTAGAATAGTTGCCGATGAAGAGTTTGACAAAGCAATGTATAACAATTTTAAAACTTGTGCCGGTTATAGCTATTTTAGTGAAGAAAGGTATTAAGATGGATAGTAAAAAACTTCACTTCTTATCAAAAACAGCTGATATATTAATAAAAGAATTAGATTCGTATGATTTAGTTAAGGAATTAAATGAGGTATTAGCTAATTTTATAAATATCAAGGAATTAAATATATATGTTTTTGACCCAAATACTTCTACATTGAGAAATTATGCGCAAAATTGGTGCATAATAGATGAAGTTATTGAGGTTGATGTTAAAGAGCAAATCTATAAGGCTTATGAAGAAATTCACGGTAACGATTTTGTTATCAACAATAAAGCATTTAAGTTGCCTCAAACATTAAGTGAAATCAGTTTTAAGCTTAATTCTTTGTACATGCCAATCGTAAAAAACGGCATGGTATTTGGTATAATTGGTTTAGATTTTATTGAAAATACTTCTGTGGATATGGAATTTTTATTTTTAATGAAAATTTTTGGCGCACAAATTTCTTTGAAACTACAGAATATTGTTTTGAACGAGCAATCACAAATAAACGTTGATTTTCATGATTCAATGAAAAATATTGCAAAGATTATTGAAACACAGTATGAAATAAACTATATTGTTCCGTTGATTGGTGAAATGTTAGATAGATTTATCTCTGATCACTTGATTTACGTATTTTTAAAATACGGCGAAGAATTTAATCTTGTATGGCCAAAGGACTGTAAGGATGAAAGGGTTTTTGAAGCATTAAAAAAACTTGATAAAGATTATAGTTATATATTAACTAATGACGATAAAATAGGCGCATTTCCACTTTTAACCGAAAATGAAATAACCGGCTGTATAGTTGCAAGAAGCATGATTGAAAAACTTTCTAAACGAGATATTGATTATCTTGAACAACTTACCAGACAAGCTGCTGCAACTATAAACAGAGCAAATACGTATTCAACAATATTACAATATGCGACGTTGGATGCTTTAACAAACTTAAACAACAGGCGTCAGTTTGAAACTCGGTTGGGTCAAGAAATTGCAATAACGAAACGTCAAAACAATCCGCTTTGTGCGATGATGATTGATATAGATTTCTTCAAAAAAGTTAATGATACTTATGGTCATGCTTCAGGCGACGAAGTTTTAAGAACTGTTGCCGGTATTATAAAAGAACATTTACGAGAATCTGATATTCCGGCCCGTTATGGCGGTGAAGAGTTTGCGGTGTTATTACCTTATACACATATTAATGAAGCGCAAATAGTTGGTGAGCGACTAAGAAAAGCGGTTGAGGCAAAAGAAATTACAATAAACAAAGAAACTGCTAATGAAATGAGTATTAGTGTAACTATAAGTATGGGCTTGGCGGAATATGATAGTCAAGAAACCGGTGAAGAACTTTTTGAACGTGCAGATAAAGCGTTATATGAAGCAAAGAAAAATGGAAGAAATCAAGTTAAATTAGCATAAATTAGAATGGAGGGTTTAATGAATTTTCAACACACACCTTTTAATGGTATAAGTTATGATCACGATACCATAAGAAAATTAATAAAAGAATATGATGTTCAATTTATAAAACTTCAATTTGTTGATATTAACGGACAAGTTAAAAACTTGGCAGTTCCTTCTGAACACATTGATAGGGTTTTGAATAATGAAATAATGCTTGACGGATCTTCTATAAAAGGGTTTAGAGATATAGAAACTTCGGATATGTTTTTCTATCCTGATATCAATACTTTCCAAATATTACCTTGGCAAGAACGTGATGGCAGAAACTCTGCAAGACTAATTTGCGACATCTATAATGCTGACGGAACTCCTTTTGAAGGTTGTCCTCGTTGCAATTTAAAACGCTTAATGCTTGAGGCTCAAAAATTAGGATTATCAATGAATATAGGTCCTGAAGCTGAATTTTTCTTGTTTGAAAAAGATGAAGAAGACAGAATTACAACAAAAACTCATGACAGAGCCGGTTATTACGATGTTGGTCCTGATGATTTGGGTGAAGCTGTACGTTCTGATATTGTGAGTACTCTTCAAGAAATGAATTTTGATATAGAAGCTTCACATCACGAAGGTGCCGACGGACAGCATGAAGTAGATTTTAAATACTCTGATGTATTAACAGCAGCTGATAATGTTGTAACATTCCGTATCGCAGTTAAAGCTATTGCTGCTCAATACGGATTACATGCTACATTTATGCCAAAACCTGTTTATGGAATTAACGGTTCAGGCATGCACTGTAATATTTCGATGTTTAAAGACGGTGTCAATGCATTTTATGACGAAAACGCTCAAAATCAGCTTTCTGATACTGCAAGATACGCAATTGGCGGTTTGTTAAAACATATTAAAAGTATTACAGCTGTTTTAAATCCGACTGTTAATAGTTATAAACGTTTAGTTCCGGGCTATGAAGCACCTGTTTATATGGCTTGGTCATTGGCTAACAGAAGTGCTTTGTTAAGAGTTCCTTCTAAAAGAGGTGTTTCAACTCGTGTGGAACTTCGTTCTCCTGATCCGAGCTGTAACCCATATTTAGCTTTTGCTGCAATATTAGCAGCCTGTTTAGATGGTGTAAGAAATAGAATCGAACCGCCTAAACAAGTTGATGCAAATATTTATAAACTAACCGAAAAAGAAAGAAAGAAATTCAGAATAGAATCCTTACCGGGTAGTTTAAAAGAGGCGTTATACTGTATGCAAAATTCTTTAATTGCAAAAACTGCATTAGGACCGCATATTTTGGAAGAGTTTTTAACTGCTAAAGATATTGAATGGGATTCATTTAGGACATATGTTTCAGAATGGGAAATTGATAAATATTTAGCAAGATATTAATTCAGTATTAAAAAAGGTTCGGTTTATAAAACCGAACCTTTTTTTGTAATTAACTTTTAATCTATGAGAAGATACCGAATGTTCTGTCGATGTTGTCAGAGATTTGAGTTTTCAACGAATCTATTTGAGTAGTCAAAGCTTGTCTTTCAGTATCAAGTTTTGCTAATTCGTGGTCGTAACGTTTTTCTTTTGCGTTAATATCTTTCATCGCTTTTTCATATTCAGCTTCAGCTCTTGCTAATTCTGTTTTATCAATTTCGGTTCTGTTGCTGTATGTAATATCAGTTTGAGCACCAACCATAACAGAATCAGAGTCAAGGATACCTGTGTTATTATTTACAGAGTAGCCTTCGATTGTAAATCTACCTGACAATATTTGTTCATTTAACCATTCATTATTATTTGTAGCGCCTGATTGAGCTTCATTATTGAATGTTTCAATAGATACATAGCCGTCAGATTGTGCTTGTTTGTAAATATTTGCATAGTAGTTGAATAAACCAGCGTCATAATCTTCTTTAGTTCCAGCACCGGCACCAGAAACGATATCTGCACCTTTAGTTCTGTATAAATCAAACTTGAATTCTTCTAAACTAGCTCGTATACTTTCTGCTTCTTTAGGATCTTTCTTTTCAATTTCTTTAAGAGCATTTTCTACTGCTTGGTCATCAAAAATATTAATATTACCAAGTTGTTCTTTTAATATATCATGTCTGGATACTAAATCATTACCAGATGAAGCATTATCTGCATAAGCATTATATGCTGCTTGTTCAGCATCAGCTAAGCTGTTTGTTGCTTGTGGCATAAGAGCTGATATAGCTGTTCTTATTTGATTTACTAAAACACGAGCATTTTCTTTAACTCTATCATCAGCAGGCTTTTCAGGATCACCCTCGTCTTTCATAGCATCAATTTTTTGATTTATAACTTCATCGTTCCAAATTTCTGCTTCACTGATACCTGGTAATAGCTCACCTAGGCTGACAAACAATTCACCAATATTCTCATAATTTTCTGGAAGTGTAGTTTTATCATCAGTACCATTAACAGCTTCTAATACTTCTGTTAATTTTGCACTCATATCATCATTTGTAGGTGGTGCAGATATTCCATCTAATTTTCCAGACTCAACTCCTAACATCAAAGCTGCAAATTCGTACGCATCGGTAGCGCCACCGTTCTGAAGCTTATCATAAACATCTTGTTCAACAATCAAGCGACCTTGTTCATCTCTTATTGAGTAGCCTTTATAGTTAGAGTTTTTAACACCTTGGCTAGAACATAAGTTTGTAAATGTTGCAGGAACAACGCTGTTATCTGCTTGTTTAATAGTTAATGTTGTAGCGTCAAGTGCATCTAAGTATTTATTGTAAGCTGCATCGGAAAAGTTTGCTAATTGCAACTTCTTAGCTTGAATATTTTGTGCTTTGTATTCAACGTCATGTATTCTAGATGTTAATGCAAGCAAACGTGCTTGCGATGCTGACATACCCATAGTACGCTCCTTAAATTTTATTTTCCCTTTGTACTATGTATTACGGCATATTTTTTTAAAACTTTAATGTTTTGAGGTATTTTGTTACAAAACTTTACAAAAAGCTCTGCAAGCCAATAAAATTAGGAGTTTATAAAAATTAAATAAAACCCGAAGGCTAGTAATATTTACCTTCGGGTTCTAAAAAATATATTTTTTTATGAAAACTTATCTCATATCTTTAGTACGGAAATTATAAGTAGCTTTAACATTAAATCCGGAGTTTCTGTCATAAGTTGAATAAGTATAATCTCCACCAATTTTAAGGTTTTTAGCAACATCAACATCGGCACCTATACCAACTTTTGCAGCAGCAGCTTTACGTGGTCGATTAACAATATCAATTTTTTCGTCATCAGGACTGTTAACCATACCATTACCTGATATTCCGCTTGTAACACCTGCAACACCAGCTTCAACATTAGCACGAAGGTTTACATTTTTTGCCACTTTGTAAGAAGGGTTAAAATATGCACCCCAGAAAGCAGTTCCTAATTGTCTTTCAACACAACCGCCATCTGCAGCTTCTAATTCATCTTTTAGAACAACACCCGGTGTGTCATTTGTTTTGCTTACGAGTTGTTGTCTAAATAATACACCAGTTTCCATATTAAAATTAGGATTAGAGGTTTTAATAGGTGCACCAACTTTAACGCCCCAATTTTGAGTTGTTCTGCCACCGGCTGCTTCAATAGATGCTGATAATGATTCATTTGTTACACCAATTGAACCATAAGCTTTAGGTTCAGCGACACCTTGACCCATAAATGGATCTGAACCGTAACCTACACCAACATTTCCTTTTACATATAATGGTTCTTTTTTATATGTTAATTCTTGTTGTTGTCGTTGTTGATTTCTTTGAGCTATAGCTGCTCTGTATCTATATTGTCTACTAAGTTCTGTCGTTTGTTCAGTCTTTTGTTGGGTTGATTGTGCTGTTGTTTGTGCAATTGCAGCCATTGGTGCAAGTGCCGTTGCACCTGCTAGTGCTAGAGATCTAAGATTTGCTGTTAATTTCATTTTTTGCTCCTTATTTTTGAAAAATTATAGTTTTTACAATTAGACTAAAATTCGTAAAAATATAATTTGCTATTTTGAATAAAAAAAACTTAATATTTTTTAATAATTAATCAGAGAATTATCCAGCTCAGCGATATATCATTACACAAAAAAAGCCTCGTAACGAGGCTTAATCAATTGGTTGCGGGAGCTGGACTCGTTGAGCGTAATTTTTACGAGAGTAAAAATAGCTCGACGTTAATGATATAAAGGTTCAAATCCAGCTCAGCGATATATCATTACACAAAAAAGCCTCGTAACGAGGCTTAATCAAATGGTTGCGGGAGCTGGACTCGTTGAGCGTAATTTTTACGAGAGTAAAAATAGCTCGACGTTAATGATATAAAGGTTCAAATCCAGCTCAGCGATATATCATTACACAAAAAAAGCCTCGTAACGAGGCTTAATCAATTGGTTGCGGGAGCTGGACTCGTTGAGCGTAATTTTTACGAGAGTAAAAATAGCTCGACGTTAATGATATAAAGGTTCAAATCCAGCTCTGCAATATATCACTACACAAAAAAAGCCTCGTAACGAGGCTTAATCAATTGGTTGCGGGAGCTGGATTTGAACCAACGACCTTCGGGTTATGAGCCCGACGAGCTACCAGACTGCTCCATCCCGCGTTATTTAATTCTCATATCAAGGGAACTCCCTCAATAATTATATTATGCTTGCTAAATATAAAAAATCAAGTACCAATATTAAGTATGTTTATAATTTTTATTTTTTACTTAAATATTTTGCAAGTCCTTCGCCCATAGAGAAACAAGACGGTATAATTCTCAAAGCGGCTTGTGCTTCAAATTCTGCAGAGATGCAACGACCAATAACAAATAAGTTTTCATAATTTTCAACTATTAGTGAGTCTAACGGTAATTGATATTCTTGTAAAACCTGTTTTAGTGTAGAATTATCTCTTTTATCAGAATGAATATCAACCGGATAGTTAGAAATCAAAACAGGATTATTAAATGTTTTCCCTGTAACTAAATCATGATAAGTATAAATATATTTACCTTTAACTCGGTTTGAAACCCTTATCCCCATTGAGTTTGCAATTGACGAAATGTGTGCGTTTTTAAACCCAGGTAAATACTTTTTGCAAAATTCTGAAATTCTTAATATCGCCAAACGTCCTTCTATATAAGCATTTGAGGCAGATATATCCGTGTTAATTAATCTAGGTGCATTAAATGCTACTGAATCAAGTGTTCCGGCAACTGAAAAAATCTGAAAATAGTTGCTATCAGACTCTTTCAGCACACCTTCACTGATTGCCTGCTCAAATAAAGGCTTAAGCGCCCACTTAGCATTATCCCAAGTATACGCTGTAGATAAATAAGTCGCACCGTCTACAGTACAAGAAGTAGTAACATTCCTATCTGTATCATATTCCATAAGCCACTTTGAAAAAGTAGCGATATCTACACCTGACATTATAAATCGCAAACTTTTTGGTTGAACTCTTTCATTTTTATTTTCAAAATTATTTAAAAAATTACAATTTAATTTTTGACAAATTTTTGCATCACCTGTCGCATCTACAAGATACTTCGTTTCGATAGGTAACGATAAAACTTCACTAGAAAAACCGTGATTTTTATCATTATCTATCGTTTCAATATATACCGATAAAATTTTACCGTTTTCAGTTTTAATATCTGAAACTTTTGCTTCAAAAATAACGTCGACATTAGCATCTAACATTAGCATATCTAATGCAATTTTGGTTAAATGAGGATTGAACCAACCTCTATTGCCATCTATATAAGTTATTGCGCCGTTTATGTCTGATAATTTTTTATATAAAGCATTAAAAAAATCATTGTTTATCGAATTATTTGAAGTTTTCATTGCGGGAATCACTAATGAAGAAGTTATTGCCCCCCCTAAAAAACTATTTTTTTCTATTAAAAGTGTTTTTAGCCCATTAATACCACAATTCCAAGCGCAACTAACACCGGCTGTACCACCGCCAACAATAATAATATCGTAATTATTTTTCATTGTTATCCTTATTATTTTCTTCATTAACGTTGTTTTTAGAACTTCTTGCCCTCATATATTGCGAAGATGTCATCAAGTCGCTTGCTTTAAATTCTCTTTGTCTATTATTTAAAATCATTTCCTTTGAATAATTTAAGTTCGGATCACGATATGGTATACCTGCTTTTGTACTGCATAATCCCATTTCATAGTTTGAAAGAGGATGTTCGATTAATGATTTTTCTTTAGCTGCAACAGTTCCTATACACTTTCCTGTTTTTTTATCTAAAATTTTTCCGATAAAGAAATTGCTTTCTAAGAACGTATTACGTACTAAGGCAGAATTAGAATAAGTCATAAGTATACCTGTTGGACTCAATCTTCTGTGCAATTCAGCCATGAAATCTACTGTCCATAGCTCAGGTGCTTTATGAAAAGTAAAAGCATCTAAGAATATTAGGTCATATTGGCGATTAATTTCCAAAATAGACTTTCTTGCATCATTTACGTAGAAATTGATGTTAAATAGCTTCTCAGCTTGCTTAAAATAAGCTTTTTTATATCGGTTCGATAAATGGTCATAATATATATTATGTAAGAAGGCTAATAAATTCAATTTGGTTATAAGTTTATACCCCGGATTTTGATTAAAAAGCGCATATTTTATAACAGACTTATCGAAAAATTTCTTATTTCTTCTTTCTTTAAGTAAATTTTTTAAATTTTTATCCACATACTCTTTGCCATATTTTTTTATTAGCTCATCAACAAGAATATAATTAACGAATTTATGTATTCTATACTCTTGATCTAAAACTTCAAAATCAGTTCTGAACTTGATATCTAAAAGTTCAGTTATTTTTCTGTTATTTCGTCTTGATATTTTTAATGCTAATTTAGCCAGAAATTTTTTAATTTTCCAATACTCGTCAAAACAACTAAATTGATGTGGTATAATCCTTGCAAAAATTTCTTGCAAAGTAATAACTGTTTTTAATAATGGTGAAATTTTTACAAGTTCTTCATTCATGTCTAAGCAATCTATAGTGATGTATGGAAATATATTATCACTATTTATCGTTTCGATAGATGATGATAATTTTCTATCTCCTTTTGAATTATTATTAGCATCACTCGTTTCGATACTTATATTTGTATTAGATATTTTTTTGAAAAATTTTTCTTTTAAAAATTTTAAAAATTTATTTTCTTTTTTTTGTTTTAAAAATTTTTCATATTTATTAATTACAAAACTCATGGCTGCTTTTGTATTGTAGCCAACACCATAACAAACATCTAAAATTTTTAAATCAGAAGTTTCACTTAGTCGTTTATCTAATTTAGACGGTATAATAAACTTATCCCATGCTTCTGTGATAGCACCAAATTTTGAATGATATACATCGTCATCTGAATACGAATATAGCCCTATTGAGCCGTCTTGTGTATAATAAAATTCATAATCCCTCATAGAGCTTATTATAACAATATCAAGGTTATAGTGCAAGGCAAAAGCTTTTTTTTATTATTATAATTATTAATTTTGAATTAATTGTAAATTTTTGTAAATTTACCACTTGAAAAATTGTAGTTTATACCCTTATAAACTTGACTCTGGTTTTTGATGTTGTACGATTGTATAACATGCAGACATGTACATGGGATAATTATGTCCGAAATAAAAGTAGAAAATTTATAAAAATTTTATATAGTGCGTACATCATTAGAATAGATGAGGTGAATTAATGTCGACAAAATATGCGAAAAGAGTAACGCCAATGGGTATACCAAATACACGTTTGGACGATTTACCAGATTTAATTGACGTGCAAAAAAAATCATTTGAATGGTTTTTAAAAGAAGGGCTAAAAGAAGAACTTTTAGCATTTTCTCCTGTTAAGGATTATACAGGTAGATTAGAATTGCACTTCTTACCAAATTACACGTTCGATAATGCTAAATACACAGTTGAAGAAGCTCGTATTCACGATACAACTTATGCAAAACAACTTCGTGTAATGGTTCGTTTAGTAAACCGTGATAGCGGTGAAATTAAAGAACAAGAAGTTTATATTGGTGATATTCCTACAATGACTGATAAAGGTACTTTCATTGTTAACGGTGCGGAACGTGTTATCGTTTCTCAAATCGTACGTTCACCTGGTGTTTACTTCAAGAGAGAAGTTTCTCCTACAGGTAAGAGATTATATAACGCAACTATGATTCCTAACAGAGGAGCATGGTTAAAGATTGAAACTGACTCTAATGACTTAATTTACGTTAAGATAGACAAAAACAGAAAAATCTTAGCTACAACATTATTAAAAGCTATGGGTATTACTGTTTCTGAAATGGAATCTTTATTTACTCACTTTGATTTCTTGAAAAAAACTTTGGATAAAGATACTACAGAAACAACTGATGATGCTTTAATTGATTTGTATAAAAAATTACGTCCGGGCGACCCTGCATCAGCTCAAGGCGGACGTCAAATTCTTGAATCAAGATTCTTTGATGACAAGAAATATGATATAGGTCGTGTTGGTCGTTATAAATTAAACAAAAAATTAAACTTAAATATTCCTAACAGTGTTAGAACGTTAACAAGAGAAGATATTATTGCTTCAATTGAGTACTTAATTAATCTAACATATGATGAAGGTTCTTTAGATGATATTGACCACTTAGGTAACAGAAGAATTCGTTCAGTTGGTGAACTTCTTCAAAACCAATTTAGAGTTGGTCTTTCAAGAATCGAAAGAATCGTTAAAGAAAGAATGACTCTTCAAGATTCTGAAACATTAACACCATTGAACTTGTTAAATACAAAGCCATTAGTAGCTTCTTTAAAAGAGTTCTTTGGTTCTTCTCAGTTATCTCAGTTCATGGACCAAATTAACCCACTTGCTGAATTAACTCACAAAAGACGTGTTTCAGCTCTTGGACCTGGCGGTTTACAAAGAGAAAGAGCTGGTTTCGCAGTTCGTGATATTCACCCTTCTCACTATGGACGTATTTGTCCGGTAGAAACACCGGAAGGTCCTAATGCTGGTTTGATTGGGTCATTAGCTACTCACGCAAGAGTTAATGATTATGGTTTTGTTGAATCACCATTCTTTGTTGTAAGAGATGGTGTTGTAACGGATGAAGTTGTTTATATGACAGCAGATGAAGACGAGAACTTCCGTTGCGCACCTGCTGACGTTCAACTTAATCCTGATAACACATTCAAAGCAGCTCAAGTTCCTGTACGTTACAGATCTGAGTTTGTAATGTGTGAATCTTCAAAAGTTGACTATGTTGGTGTTTGCCCTATTCAAATCATTTCTGTTGCGACATCAATGATTCCGTTTATTGAACACGATGACGCGAACCGTGCATTGATGGGTTCAAACATGCAACGTCAATCAGTGCCTCTACTTATTACTGAAAGACCGGTTGTAGGTACAGGTATGGAAAGAAGAGTTGCAAAAGACTCAGGTATGGTTGTGGTAGCTCGTGTTGACGGTACTGTATCAAGAGTTACAGGTGAAGAAATTGTAATTGTTGATCAAAGTGGTAAACAACATTTACACACATTAATGAAATATGTAAGATCTAACCAAGATACTTGTATTAACCAAAAACCTATCGTTAATGAAGGTGATAAGGTTATGGCAGGTGATGTAATTGCTGACGGTGCTTCTACAAGCTGTGGTGAGTTATCAATCGGTAAAAACATCTTGGTAGCATATATGCCTTGGGAAGGCTATAACTTCGAGGATGCTATTCTACTTTCTGAAAGATGCGTACATGATGATATCTTTACATCAGTTCACATCGAAAAATTAGAAATAGATGCTCGTCAAACAAAACTTGGACCAGAAGAAATTACTCGTGAAATTCCAAACGTTTCTGAAGAAGCTTTAAGACACTTGGATGAACGTGGTATTGTTCGTATCGGTGCAAGAGTTTATGCTGATGATATCCTTGTTGGTAAAGTTACACCAAAAGGTGAATCAGAACATCCGCCTGAAGAAAAACTTTTAAGAGCAATCTTCGCTGAAAAAGCAAGAGATGTTAAAGATAATTCTTTAAGAGTTCCTCACGGTGAAGGCGGTAGAGTACTCGACGTTAAAGTATTTGACAGAGAAAAAGGTGATGAATTACCACCTGGTGCAAATACTGTTATAAGAGTTTATATAGCTCAAAAACGTAAAGTATCTGTAGGTGATAAATTATCAGGTCGCCACGGTAATAAAGGTATTGTATCAAGAATTCTTCCTAAAGAAGATATGCCATTCTTACCTGATGGTACACCTGTAGATATAGTTTTAAACCCACTAGGTGTTCCTTCTCGTATGAACGTTGGTCAAACTTATGAATGTTTATTAGGTTTGGCAGCTTACTTAACTAAAGAACATTATGAAGCTCCTTCTTTTGATGAAAGATATGGTGATAACCAGTCTGAAATCGCTACAAGAGCTGAATTAGTACGTGGTATAAAAGAATCCGGTTGTGATTGGGTTAGAGAAGACGGTAAAGTTTACCTAATTGATGGTAGAACAGGCGAACCGTTTGATGAACCTATTGCAGTTGGTTTATCTTATATCTTGAAACTTGTCCACTTAGTTGACGATAAAATCCACGCTCGTTCAACTGGTCCTTACTCATTAGTAACTCAACAACCTTTAGGTGGTAAGGCTCAATTTGGTGGTCAAAGATTCGGGGAAATGGAAGTATGGGCATTAGAAGCTTATGGTGCAGCTTATACTCTTCAAGAAATGTTGACTATTAAGTCAGATGATGTTAACGGACGTAACAGAGCATATGAATCAATCGTTAAAGGCGATAATATTCCTAGACCTGGTATTCCAGAATCATTCAAGGTACTTGTAAGAGAATTACAAAGTATCGGACTTGATATTACAGTTGCGAAGAAAAATGGTGTTGAAGTAGATTTAATGAGTGATATGGACGATGTTAGAAAATCAGCTCCAAAAAGAACTCTATCAGATATTGATTCAGAGTTGTTAAATATCAACTTCTTTGAGACTTCTACAACACTAGGTGAAATATAAGGAGATAGGAAATTGTCTACAAGTATTGATTATTTTGATTATATACGTATAAGCATCGCTTCACCGGAAAGAATTTTGAAGTGGTCATACGGCGAGGTTACAAAACCTGAAACTATTAACTATAGAACTTTAAAACCTGAACGTGATGGTTTGTTCTGCGAAAGGATTTTCGGACCAACAAAGGACTGGGAATGCTATTGCGGTAAATATAAAAGAGTTCGTCATAAAGGTATCATTTGTGAAAGATGTGGTGTTGAAGTTACTGATTCTAAAGTAAGACGTCATAGAATGGGACACATTGCTTTGGCAGCTCCTGTTTCTCACATTTGGTTCTTAAAAGGAATTCCTTCATATCTTGGTTTGCTTCTTGATATGACTCTTAAGGATTTAGAACAAGTTATTTATTTCAATAACTACGTTGTAATTGATCCGGCAGATTCACCATTCAAGAAATTCCAACTTCTTTCAGAAGAAGAATATGAAGATTTCGTAATGGAAAACGAAGAAACTAAACTTGAAGTTGGCATTGGTGCAGAAGCTATTAAAAAGCTTTTAGGAGAAATCAATGTTAAAGAATTAGCTGAAGAAATACGTTCTGAACTTGCTGGTGGTGTTTCTTCCGTTCAAAGAAAAGGTAAGTTAATTAAAAGATTAAGATTATTAGATTCTCTAATCTCATCTGAAACAGACCCAACTTGGATGGTTATGGATGTACTTCCTGTAACTCCTCCTGACTTAAGACCAATGGTTCAATTAGATGGTGGTAGATTTGCTACTTCAGACTTGAATGATTTATACAGAAGAGTTATTAACAGAAACAACCGTTTACAAAGATTATTGGAAATGGGTGCACCTGAAATCATCGTAAGAAACGAAAAACGTATGTTACAAGAAGCAGTTGATGCTCTTATTGATAACGGAAGACGCGGTAGAACAGTTGTTGGTCCTAACAACAGAGCGTTGAAATCATTATCTAATATTATTGAAGGTAAACAAGGTCGTTTCCGTCAAAACTTATTAGGTAAACGTGTTGACTATTCTGGTCGTTCTGTAATCGTTGTTGGTCCGACATTAAAACTTAACCAATGCGGACTTCCAAAAGAAATGGCTATTGAATTATTCAAACCATTTGTTGTTAATAAACTTATTGAAAGAGGATACGTTCAAAACATTAAATCTGCTAAGAAAATGATTGAACGTTCTGATGCAAAAGTTTGGGATATATTAGAGGAAATCATCGACGGTCATCCGGTTATGTTGAACCGTGCACCGACCCTTCACAGATTAGGTATTCAAGCATTTGAACCTAAGTTGGTTGAGGGTAGAGCTATTCAACTTCACCCGTTAGTATGTACAGCGTTCAACGCTGACTTTGACGGCGACCAAATGGCTGTTCACGTACCTCTATCAATTGAAGCTCAAACAGAAGCTAGAATGCTTATGTTAGCTACAAACAATATCTTAGCTCCGGCTAACGGAAAACCTATCATAACTCCTTCACAGGACATGGTATTAGGTATGTATTACTTAACTATTATGAAGAACGAAGATCAAGAAGTTAAAGGTTATTTCTACAACTTCCAAGATGCAATTTCAGCATTAGAAGCTAAGGTAATAACTTTACACGATAAGATTGTTGTTCGTGATGATAAAGGTAATAGAATTGAAACAACCGTTGGTAGAATTATATTCAACGAAGCAGTAAGAAAAGCACTAGCATAGGGGCAAATGTAACGGGTTTGAAGAGCTTGTTACTAGCCGGAAAATCTTAGGTTTAAATGACCTAGAAGTAGAAGTTAAAGAATAGGAAATTATAAATATGGAAAATACTTACACACATAAAAATAATACGCCTGAGTTTATTAACAAAAACATGGATAAAAAAGGTTTAAACAAACTTTTATCTCAGATGTATTTGGAATACGGCGGTGCTAAAACTGCTGAATTAGCAAATACACTCAAAAACTTAGGGTATAAATACGCTACAAAATCAGGCGTAACAATTTCTATAGCAGACTTATCAGTTCCTGAATCTAAAAAAGCTTTATTGCAAGAAGCAGAAGCAGAAATTGAAAAATCTACAAACAGATACCTTAAAGGTGAAATTACTGAAGTAGAAAGATATACAAAAGTTATTGATACTTGGTCAGAAACAACTGCAAAGTTAACAGAACAAGTGGTTGAAAATTTTGACAAATTAAACCCTGTATATATGATGGCATTCTCAGGTGCGAGAGGTAACTTATCACAGGTTTCTCAGTTAGTTGGTATGCGTGGTTTGATGGCAGACGCACAAGGTCAAATCATCGACTTGCCGATTACTTCAAACTTTAAAGAAGGCTTGTCTGTAACTGAATACATCATTTCATCATATGGTGCAAGAAAAGGGCTTGTAGATACAGCATTAAAAACAGCTGACTCAGGTTATTTAACAAGACGTTTGGTTGACGTTGCACAAGATGTTATTATTCGTGATGCAGATTGCGGTGGTGATAAATACATTAACATGAAACCTATTACTGACGGTGATGCTGTTATTGTACCACTAATTGATAGATTGTTAGGAAGAACAGTTGCGCAAGATATTCTTGATGAAGACGGCAAAACTGTTTTAGTTGCTAAAGATACAACTATGGACAGAAATGACATTAAAAAGATATCTCACCTAAATCTAACAGAATTAAAAGTTAGATCCGGTTTAACTTGTGGACTAGAATACGGTGTTTGTCAAAAATGTTACGGTTGGGCTTTAACAACTCAAAAATTAGTTGATGTTGGTGAAGCAATCGGTATTATAGCAGCTCAATCAATCGGTGAACCTGGTACTCAGTTAACGATGAGAACATTCCACACCGGTGGTGCGGTTGGTGTAAAAGAGGCAACTAAAGAAATTCATTCTGCAATTGCAGGTACAATTTCTTCAAAAATTAAAACAAGAGAATTAAGAACTCGCCACGGTGATGTTGTTAAAGTTTCTATATATGAAGCTGATGTAGAAGTATCTAATGGTAAGAAAACTGAAACTTACCATATACCTACTGGTGCGACTGTATTCTTTGAAAACGGTCAAGCTGTTGAAAAAGGTGCTAAATTAGCAGAATTTAGACCAACTTCAAATAATGCAGGTCGTTTAACAGAAAAAGCAACAAAAGATATTAATTCTGATATGTCAGGTGAAATCTTGTTTGAAGATTTTGTTGCAGACGAAAAGAAAGACAGACAAGGTAACATTTCAAGAACAGCTAACAAAAACGGTATTGTATGGATTATCGGTGGTGATGTTTATAACTTACCTGGTGGTTCAAAAGTTCTTGTTTCTGATGAACAAAAAGTTAAAGCCGGTGATAAATTAGCTGAAACACTTATGATTTCAGAACATGGTGGTGAAGTTAGATATGCTGAAGATTTGGAAGTTGAGACTATCAAATCAGGTAAAAACAGCATTAACAAAATTGTACACGGTAAAGAAATTACAATTGTAATTGCATCTTTAGTACCATCAAACGCTAAGTTTGAACAAACTAAAAAAGAACAATTATGGACAGTTAAGAAAACCGGTGAAAAATATATTGTAAAAGCTCCTGTTGATACAACAGTAGAAAACGGTATGATTATTGCCGAATTAGTTGATGATGAATGTGCTGTTTCATCTTCCGGTGAAATAAGATACATCGATGTAGAAGTTGATGATAATCAAATCGTTACAAAATCCGGTAATATCGTATTTGTACCGGAAGAAGTTCACCAAGTTAACAAAGATTCAACTCTTAAAATGGTAGAAAACGGTACTTTTGTTACTGCCGGTACTGAAGTTGTAAAAGATGTATATTGTCATATTGACGGTGTTGTTGAATTTAAAGAATTCAATGAAGTTATACACGAAGTTACAATTAGACCTGGTGAAGTACACACATTACCAAGCATTTCTGAATTAAAAGTTGAAGAAGGTGCTGTTGTAGAAGCTGGTACTACTATTGCAAAAGGTATTAAAGCAAAAGAAACTTCTATTGTAACTTTAATGGAAATGGATTTTGATGATTTAGACATTGATGATTTAGATGAAGAATTAGATACTTCTTTATCAATGGATGAAGAATCTATAGAAGATAAACCTGTTCAAATATTGATTAGACCTGTTCAACCAATGTTTATTGAACCTAAAGAAGTTTCAATAGAATTTGATACAACAGATGAATTAATCAATATTGTTCCTGTTACTCAATTACAATTCAAAGATGGCGCAAGAGTTAGAAGTCTTGATGGTGCTACATTGACAAGAACAAGCTTAGTTCTTCAAATGCAAGGTTATTTATCACACTTAAAAGGACTTGTAGAACTTGATGCTAAAGGCGAATTAAAAGTTGTTGTATTGGAAACATTGATTGTTCGTCGTGAACAAGAAGGTAATTCTAAAATGAATGCTTCATTGCAAACATCACTATTAGTTAATAATGGTGAAGTTATTGAGCCTAAAACACCTGTAGCAAAAACAGAAGTGTTAGCTATTCATGACGGTGTAGCTTCTATTAAGGGTGATGTAACAGAGTCTAGAAGATTACTTATTAACTGTGCTAAGTTTGAAACAGTTGTTGAAACTAAAAACAAACCATCTGTTAAAAAAGGTGATTTTATAAAATTAGATTCAGAAGTAGCATCTTCCGGTGAATTAGCACCTGTTTCAGGTAAGATTGTAGATGTTTCAGCAAAATCTGTAACAATCAGAAACGGTCGTCCGTACTTAATCAGCCCAGGTACAATGTTACAAGTAGAAGAAGGCTCTTTGGTTCTTCGTGGTGATATGCTTGCAACTTTGGTATTTGAAAGAGAAAAAACAGGCGATATCGTTCAAGGTCTTCCAAGAGTAGAAGAACTTCTTGAAGCTAGAAAACCTAAAGATTGTGCTATTTTAGCAGAAGCTGACGGTGTTGCTGAAATTGAAATCGAAGACGATGTACCAAGATTATTCTTAGCAACTGATGAAGGTTCAAGAACTGAAATTAAATTCGCAATTGATGCTAGTATTGTGGTTCAAAATAAACAAAAAATTAAAAAAGGCCAGCCTTTAACAAGCGGTCCTTTGAACCCACATGATGTTATAAGACTTTGTGGACCTGAAGAAGCACAACAATACTTAGTAGATGAAGTTCAACGTGTTTACCGCTCACAAGGTGTAGAAATTGCTGATAAACATATTGAAATAATTGTACGTCAGATGACTAAAAAGGTTCGTATTGTTGATTCAGGTGATACAAACTTATTACCTGGTGAACTGGTTGAAGTTCAAACTTTCGAAAACGAAAATAAAATTGTACGTGAACACGAAGGTGCTGAAGCAACTTGTGAATATATGTTATTAGGTATCACAAAAGCTTCATTGAACACTGAATCATTCATCTCTGCAGCTTCATTCCAAGAAACTACAAGAATCTTGACAGAAGCAGCTGTAGACGGTAAGAAAGACTTGTTAAGAGGTTTGAAAGAAAACGTTATTATCGGTCGTTTAATACCTGCCGGTACCGGTTTCCATCACTTGTCATATGCTAGTGAAGAACGTGATAAAGAAGCTCAAAAAAGAGCTGCTCAAAGAAACCAAGCCAGAAAACCTTCTGCTATATTAGAAGAAATTGAAGGTATGTTTGGTTCACCGGATTTGGTAGCTGAATCTGATTCTTCTATTATTGAAGAATAATAGATAATATCTTTAATAAAAAAAGCTCTCTCTTTTACGAGGGAGCTTTTTTCTACTATGATAATTATTACTATCCAAGTCCGAATGTCGGCGCCGAGTTCTTGATTTCATTCGAAGCAAGTTGATTGTATGTTTGTTGTTGCTGTTCAATCATTTGTAATCTTTCATCATTTCTAGTCTTATCAAGTTCTAACATTGTTTGTTCGTATGTTAATTGTCCAACTGCCTCATCTTGTTCAGCTTCAATAGCTTCAACCTGAGCTTGTTGCCAAATTGATACTTCATTTTTATAGTCTTGAACTGCATATTGATATTTCCAATTTTGCTCTTGAGAAATCATGCTATTAACAGTCTGAGCATCGCTAAGAACCTTATAGAATTGTGTTGCATCTGCCGCAGTGTACTTACCTTCAACACCATTTGTGTTTAGACTACCGTTTTGATGCGCTGCCCATAATTCATCAAAATTATCACCGCTATAAGCACCACGCATCCTACTAATAAGATTAGTATTTGAACTTGTAAGCCATGATGCTGCATCAAATATATTGCCACCACTCATGCCATCACCAAAACACATGCCTCTAAACATCATTGAGGCGTTATTTTGCATTGCGGTAGCTTGTTGTCTTATTTGTTCTATTATTGAAGTATATCGTTTTTGAGTTCTGGTAATATTATCAGCAATGCGCTTAAGCTTAGACTCGATTCTGGTTTGATCGAGCATAAGCTGGTTCTTTTCTCGAACCATGCGCATTTTTTGAAATACTGCTAATAATAATGCCATTTGTTATACTGTCTCCGTATACTTTTATACTCTTAAATATATAAAGTATATTTAAGTTGTTCAATTTCAACATGACCGATATTTTGTTACAAAACTTTACATAAATATTAAAATTTATTAATTAACAATTTGCTTTAGAGATAAAAAGATTATAAAATATAATCAAATGCAATATAAAAAATTAACAAAAGAGCAAATATTAATTTCAATAGATAGATTAACTCGATTTAAAAACACAAAAGAAAAGTATTTAAGAGTTTTTTTAGATATATTATCAACCTCACTTATTGAACCAAAACTAAAAAAAAGTGAAATGTTAACAATGGATTACTCGCAAATAAGTGAGTATGTAAGCGAGATAATTAATGCTTCCTTAAATTCTGAGTTTGAGGATAACATAATAAATAATATATTAAGAGATTATGAAAACAGTGTTTTTCATAATGATAACGAAACTCAACTATTATTAAATAACAATATTAATTATAATGCTGTTATAAAGATACTACCGGAATCTTGTCCTGTAAATATGAAATGGTTATCAAAATTGGCTTTTACTAAAAATTATAGAGATATAAGACAACAGGAATTATTAAAATACCCAATAGAAGAAGTTATTTTAGTAGAAGGAATTACGGAAGAAATTCTTTTACCGGCTTTTTCAAGATATCTTGGCTATGATTTTTATGCTCATGGCATACAGATAATACCTGCAGGCGGAAAAAATCAAGTTGTAAAGATGTATTATGAACTTGCACAGCAGTTAAAAATTCCAATTTTTGTGCTTTTAGATAAAGACGCAGAAGAAAATATCAGACAAATAAATCCTCGTTTGAGAGAAAACGATAGAATACATTTAGTTTCATGCGGTGAATTTGAAGATTTACTTCCAAAAGAGTTAATTTTAAGAACAATAAATTCGCATTTTAAAAACTTTTTAACATTAAATGAAGAAGATTTAAAAATAAATGGTTCAACTGTAAATATTTTAGAAGATATTTTTAAGAATAAAGGCTTACACGAGTTTAAAAAAGCTGAATTTGCAAAGCTTGTTAAAGATAATATACACTCAGAGTCTGATATTTCGGATGAAATTAGAACAATAATTAATGAAATAAGATTTACAAATAAATCACTTGACACTGATTTTTGTTCTTGATAATATAACTCTTGTGGTTAGTAAACCACATTAGCCGAAAAGGTGATTGAAAAATAAATAGTTTTTACAAATTTTTAAAAAATTTGCGCTTGTAGCTCAGCAGGTAGAGCACTCCCCTTTTAAGGGATAGGTCGCGCGTTCGAATCGCGCCAAGCGCAGATTTTTTTTTGCGATAAATAGATCTCAGACCAAACCGTCATTCTCTAGGGGGCAAAAGGGGGTTGTAGGCTTGACCAACTAAAAAAACTCGTCATTCTCAGCCGAAGGCTGAGAAACCAGCCAATGTTAAAAAATCACACGAAGTATTCAATGCTAAAAGGTTTTGCAATGGCAGAATTTGTTTATTTGACGAAATTCCTATTAGCTGGATCCCCAGCCTTCGGCTGAGGATGACCGATAAGCCGGTAGTTTTTACCAACCCGCTCTTACCTTTGCCTATTTTTTCACAATGCGGAGCAAGCTGGTTGGTCAGGCCCCCCCCCTTTTTTACCCCTTTACCCTTTTATTCCTTTATTCCTATATCTCTTGCAATGGCAGTTATAGTAGAAAAACACGGACCGTGCATGTTAACAACAGAAGGGCGCTCAGAGCCTTCACAATTATTTTTTTGGAATAATACTTGCTCTTTTTTATTAACATCAAACACGAAATCTGAATCCTTGGTTATATAATCACCTAATACATTGATTTTCTTTGAGTCAATTTCTTCTTGGCTATAAATTTCATTTATTGGATACAATTTATCCGGCACGGAATCCAAGTTTTTTCCGGTTTTTATACTTTGCTTAAGCTTTTTAATTTCTTTTGGAGATGCTAATAATTCTCGAATATTTAAACCTACAAAATCTAATAATCGACTAATACCATTTAAATTCGGAAATTCTTCCGCTTTAAACTCAACTGTTTTATCATCATGGAAGCTAAATCCAAGTACTTTTCTTTCAGATTTATCTCTTATTGGACAGAAATTATAAACCCCACGTGCTGAGTCATTAACAAGATTATCTCTGGCTGAAAATACATATTTTTCACCATTTGGTTTAGTATAATCTACAACATGGAGATTTGCAAGTGTTAAAAGATTTACAATATAATTATTACCATCTTTGACCCTGTTTATAATTTCTTTAACTTTATCATCATCGTCTTTTGATGTTGCAATATATTTGTACAATTCATTTCTTAACCCGTGTTTATCGATTTCAGACTTTATAGGATAATCATCAGGATGAATTGGCGTATATATATTAACCCCTTTTTGTGTCAACTCGTTGACCGTTTCTATAAACGGAAATAACCTATCTTTGTTTTGTTTAGAGGAATCAATAACTTGTAATGCAATTGGATACTTATCTTTTTCCTTATATAATTTTTCGAAAAATTTTATTATAAGATTTTGATTTTCTTTTAAATTTTTAGGTACAAGTTTTTTGGAAACATTTAGAACTTCGTTTACAAAAGCGGATAAAGTTTGAATATGAACACTTACAAGAGCCGGAATAGCGACAAAATCCCCTTTTTTCAAGTTTAAACTTTTCAAAGTCTTTTCGATACTATCAAGATATTTTATCCCGTAAAGCTCTTCGTTAATAGCAACTCGTTCAAGTGAAAGATTTATACCCTCTTTTCCACCCATTAAAGAGTCTGCAAAATGCATCATGCTACAGGCATGTTCGCCGTTATCGAGAATATGAACGTTAATATTCTTTGGTTTTAATTGTTTAACAAAAGAACCTTTTGAACCAAAAGACGGCTGATTAATTTTATTGACTTGCATAAACACCTTTTAAAATACACACTTTTTAAATATGATAAGACTAACACTATAAATTTGCAATAGTTTTATGTTATTTAATAGTTAATTTATGTAACAATTCAGCTTAAAAATGTTACTAAATATTAAAATGTGGAATTTTTAAACGTCATTCTCAGCGCTTGCGCTGGGAATCCGGCTAATGTTAAAAATAGCGGGGATAGAAAACAACATAATCCAAATAATTATTCAATAGGCTGGATCCCCAATGCTTCGCTTTGAGGATGACGGACGAGCCTGTAGTCTTGACCAATCAGCCAAATACATTTACCCCTTACCCCTTACCCCTTACCCCTTACCCCTTTACCCCTCTCGAAAAAATAAATTAACGCTAAAACTTTTTGTGCTGTATAATTAAATAATAAATCAGAAAAGGGATGCAAATGAAAACTGCACAAGTTAACGGCGAAAATATTGTATTAAAAGAAATAGAAGATATAAAATTAAACGGTAAAAAAGGCGCAATCGTAAAAGTTCTCGGATGTGGACTTTGCGGTTCTGATATTGTTAAATTTAGGCATAAACTTGCCAAAGACGGTGCTGTTTTAGGACATGAAATCGTTGCCGTAATTGACGAAATTAATTCTGATACAGATTTCAACAAAGGAGATAAAATAGTTACTTCACATCATATTCCTTGCTTTGAATGCACATACTGTATGCATGGAAATTACTCTATGTGTCAACATTTTAAAGTAACAAATATTATTCCTGGCGGATTTAGTGAAAAAGTTTTTGTTTCAGAAGAACATTTGAAAAACGTTGCCTATAAAGTTCCTAATAACATTACTGACGAAGAAATCTCTTTTTATGAACCTCTCGGATGTTGTATCAGAGCAATTAAAAGATGTAGTCTTCAAAATGAAGACAAAATTCTGGTTGTCGGGCTCGGTTCAATTGGACTATTGATGAGCGAAGCTTTAAAAGCATTAGGGTATAAGGTTTTTGCTTGTGATTTACTGGAAAACAGAATTAAAATAGCTAATGATAAAGGCATTGAAGCTTTCAACTCTCTTGACATTAATAATTTTGAAAGAATTATAAAAGAAAAAACAGAAGGTTTTGGCGTTGATGCGGTTTTTATGACTTCAGGTGCGGATAAGGCTATTGACGTTGCGCTCAACTCAGTTAAAATGGGCGGTAAAATACTTGTATTTTCAAGCACACCAAATAATATGGGATATGCAAACAATGAAATCTATTACAAAGAATTAACAGTGCTTGGAAGTTATTCACCTTCACCAAAAGATTTAGAAGAGTCCTTTGAACTTCTGACTTCAGGCAAGGTTAATATGCAAGGTTTAAGCTCAATATATGAAATTGAAGATATTCAAAAGGCTTTTAACGATACTATTTCCAATAAAATATTAAAAGCTTATATTAAAATAGGGTAAAACATGAAGAAAACTTTAATGTATTTAACATTAATAATTTTAGCTATATCAATGATTTTGCCGTTTTTAATTATGTTTATAATATCTTTGAGCGGTAATGAAAATTTTTTTAGTAATACTGATATCAATTTGTCATTTTGCGCTTATAAAAATGTGTTTGACTCAATTCCGGTAATAAAATACTTTTTAAACAGTCTTATTGTAGCTGTTTTTACTACTATTGGGCAAGTTTTTATTTCAACTTTAGCTGGTTATGGGTTCGCCAGATTAAAATTTAAAGGCTCGGAGTTTTTGTTTTTTGTTATTATTCTTTCCATGATGGTTCCACCACAAGTTAATATAGTACCGCTTTTCTATCTGATGAGCAAACTCGGTTGGATAAATACTTATCAAGCACTAATTGTGCCCGGAATTTTTGGCGGTTTTGGTGTATTTTTAATAAGACAATATTTTCTAAACTTTTCAAAAGAATTAGAAGAAGCTTCTAAACTGGATGGATGTAATCCTATTCAAACTTTCTTTAAAATAGCTTTCCCTTGCGCTATGCCTGCAATAGCAACATTATCAGTTTTTACGTTTGTAACAACTTGGAATAGTTTTATGTGGCCATTGATTGTTACAAACACTGATTCAATGAGAACTTTAGCAGTCGGTTTAACGATTTTTAAAGGTTCATTTAGAGAAATAACTTTATGGGGCGAATTAATGGCATGTGCTTGTATTTGTTCAATACCTGTAATTGTTGTATTTCTTATTGGTAAAAAATATCTTATTAATAATCCTCAAGAAGGTGCTATTAAAGAATAAAATATATTGTTAGACAAAATTTATTGTGATAAAATTAATAAAATAAAATATAAGGATAGTATATGGGAAAATTATTTGTAATCTCCGGTTCTTCAGGGGTTGGAAAAGGTACTGTTATAAAAGAATTTTTGAAAAGAAATCCTGAATTTAAACTATCGGTTTCTTGTACTACCAGAAATCCCAGAGAAGGCGAAATTGACGGTATTAATTATTTTTTTCTTACAAAAGAAGAATTTAAAAAACATATAGACAATAACGATTTTTTAGAGTGGGCTGAATTTAGCGGAAATATGTACGGTACACAAAAAACTTATGTTGAACGTAAGCTTTCCGAAGGTAAAAATTTAATACTTGAGATTGATACTAAAGGTGCACTTAATGTAAAAAAAATATTACCGGATACGACTTTAATATTCATACTTCCACCGTCATTCGAAGAACTTGAAGCAAGATTAAGAGGACGTCATACAGAAAGCGAAGAAGCTATTCAAAAACGACTCAGTTCAACCAAACTTGAGCTGGAAAACTCTAAACTTTTTGATTACGAAGTAATTAATGACAGCATCGAAAATGCTGTAAATGCGTTAGAAAAAATTATGTGCAACTAAAAGATTTCAACCATATTATTGATTGCTTTAAAATCTAAAATATTATATTATAGTCTTAATACAAGGAGAGATTTATGACAGATATGAAAAAAATACTAAGTTATATGCCTACAGTTATTGAATCATCATCACGTGGTGAAAAATCTTTCGATATTTTTTCAAGATTATTAAGAGAAAGAATTATATTCTTAGGAACAGAAATAGATGATGAAGTTGCAAATTCAGTAGTTGCACAACTTTTGCTACTTGATAGCGAAAACCCTGAAAAAGATATTATGTTATACATAAATTCTCCGGGTGGGGTTATAACTTCCGGTATGGCAATATATGACACGATGAATTTGATTAAAGCTGATGTTCAAACAATTTGTTTGGGTGAAGCTGCTTCTATGGGTGCTTTTCTTTTATCAGCAGGCGCAAAAGGCAAAAGAATGGCTTTACCAAGTGCTCGTATTATGATTCACCAACCTCTAGGCGGTGCTAAAGGTCAAGCTACAGATATTGAATTAGAAGCTAAAGAAATTTTAAGAATGAAAGATATGTTAATCGGAATAATGGCTGAAAATTCAGGTCAACCTTTTGACAAAGTTAAAGATGATTGCGAAAGAGATCACTATTTATCAGCTGCAGAAGCTGTTGAGTACGGTTTAATAGACAAAGTAGTAACTTCTGTATCTTAATTTATTAAATAAATACAAAAAAAATAAAACAAGAGCTTAAACTCTTGTTTTATTTTTTGCCATTTTTGCACGTTTTTTACGACGCATTAAATCAACAAAAGCTTCTAAACGAGTTATGTAACCGGCTTTACCTGTTTGTTCATCCATAATCAATGCTAATAGAGGTATTTCATGTTCATTGCGCATTGTCGGAAATATATTTTGCGACATAATTTCAGGCATACAAGTAAATGGTGAAATATGTATAATCCCGTCTTTACCTTTTTCATCTGCAAAAACTACATCAGAAACACATTCTAAAGCATCACCGCCAATATCACGCATTAAGTAAGGTTTTGCCATTCTCTCAGCACGTTGTAAATGAGTCTCTGGACCTCTAAAAGCTTTAGGTATAATTGCATCCTTCAAAAAGCTTCCAACTGTTAAACTTCTTCTGGTTTGAACTCCCATTTTACCAAGTTCACGTTCAATATTTTGGTTTGAAAATTCATCATTAACTAAATAAATTTCGCCGGTTAAATCTACATATAAAACTTCTCTGTTTTCATCAATTTCAGTTTTTTCAATTTCTCTTAAAGCTTCTTCGTAAGCTCGTTTCAAATCTTTTGTCGAAGTAACTTTATCAATAATTTTTAAAGCTTTTTTGTAATTTTTTTCAGCATCACCAAATCGAACTTCTCTTGCTCTATAATATGATAATGCAGTATCTAAATCATCAATGGCAAAAATCTTACGAATAGTTATGTTGATGGCTCTTAAAATTAGTATAGGATCATTTTTACCCGAAATTTCTTTTAAAAAATTATACAAGCCTTTAATTCCATCATACAGAGATAATTCAATATAATTAGCTTTATATCCTAAATCTTTTAACGTGTTATATATATTGCCACCGTATTCACCTAATCTGCAAATCCCAGGGGAAGTAATCATTGCAACATAATCCGCACCGCCTTCAATAGCTTCTATAAAATTACCAAGAATTAATTTATAAGGTAAACATATAGCTTCCGGCGAATTTTTTGTACCAAAAGATAATGTTTTTTTACTTGTATAAGGTGGAATATATGGTTCTACACCAACTTTTCTCAAACCTGCAGCCCAAGCAATTGATATTGTGCCCATGTGTGGAAACGCAACTTTTAACTTTTTTTTCTTAGCCATTTATATTCCCCTAAATTATATTATTATTGATTATACAACAAAAAAGAATTACACGTTTTGTGTGTAAAGTTTTTATTCACTTAATTGTTAAGTAGTAAATGAGCATTTTCAACTATCTCTTCAACATTATAGGTATTTTCATCATTTTTTTGTTGAGTTGAAAACCATATTAAATACTCAATATTACCTGCAGGACCTTTAATTGAAGAATAAGTTAAACCGTTTACAAAATAACCTAAATCCTTTACGCATTTTATTACATTAGAAATAACTTCTTTATGAACGTCTTTATTTCTAACAACGCCACCTTTTTCTATCAAATCTTTACCGGCTTCAAATTGAGGTTTTATTAAACATATCATCTCATGAAATTCTGGATTCATTAGTGTCTTTAGGTTAGGTAAAATTTTATCTAACGAAATAAAGGATAAGTCTGATACTAATAAATCTGCAACAGGTTCGTCATCGGCGTATATGTCTTCATAACTGCAAGTTCGTAAATTTGTTTTTTCAATAGTTTTAACTTTTTCAGAACTTCTTATTTTCCAATCTAATTGTCCATAACCTACATCAGCTGCATATACAAATCCGGCGCCGTTTTGTAATAAACAATCCGTAAACCCGCCAGTGGATGCTCCAGCATCTAAACAAATGCGTTCTGAAACATTAACAGGAAATGTTTCTAACGCTTTTTTTAACTTAAAACCTCCTCTTGAAACAAACGGCATTGATTTAACCTTAAAATCATGTTCCTTAGAAGTGTCAATTTGATATCCGGCTTTGGTTATAACCTCTGTACCAATCATAACATTACCCGCTAAAATTGCAGCAGAAGCTTTGCTCTTTGTTTCAAAAAAGCCTAAATCAACTAAAACTTTATCTAAACGTTCCTTTTTCATATTCCAAAAAATTCCTCAGCATTAGTTGTAGTTATATCAATCAGTTTTTCAATATTCATTCCTCTTAGATTTGCAATTTCTTCTGCTACATATTTTACATATGCAGGTTGATTTATTTTACCTCTAAAAGGTACTGGTGTTAAGTACGGTGAATCCGTTTCTAAAACAAGATTTTCGAGTGGAACTTCTTTAGCAACATCTTTCATTTTAACAGCATTTTTGAATGTTACAACACCGCCTAATGCAATATACCAGCCTTGTTTAACACATTCTTTCATAAATTCAACACTACCTGAAAAACAATGGAAAAGAACTTTACTACCTTCATTTTCTTCTTTTAAAATATCAAAAGTATCTTTATGTGCTTCTCTATCATGTACAATAATTGGCAGATTTAAGCGATTAGCCATACGAATTTGTTTTCTAAAACCGTCCTTTTGAATTTCATTAAACGTTTTATCCCAATAATAATCTAAACCTATTTCACCTACAGCAACAACTTTAGGATTGTTGGCTAATTCTATCATTTTATTTTCTATTTCATCTGAATAGGTTTTAGTTTCGCTCGGATATATTCCGACCATTGTATAAAATTGCTCATAACTGTTAGCTAAATTAATAATTTTATCTAAAGTCTTTTCTTCAACAGAAGGGATAATTACTTTCTTCACATTATTTAACTGCATTTGATTTATTATTTCCGCAATTGGAAATTCAATCATATCAATATGAGCATGCGTATCTATTAAATAATTCTTCATTTTTTGATTATAACATAACAAAAACTAATCTTATAATCATAAAAAAGTTTACACAGACAATGTTTGTGGTATCATGTTGTTATCGGGATAGATTTAAAACGGACAGAGGAGAAAGATTTTGAGTCAACAAAATATGTTTTCAGACGGTAAGATTGTACCGGTTAATATAAGAGAAGAAATGAAAAAATGCTATATTGACTATGCAATGTCAGTTATAGTTGGTCGTGCGCTTCCGGATGTTAGAGATGGGCTAAAACCTGTTCACAGAAGGATTTTATACGCAATGAATGAACTTGGTATGACGCCGGATAAACCGTTCAAAAAGTGTGCACGTATTGTAGGGGAAGTTCTTGGTAAATATCACCCTCACGGCGACAGTTCGGTTTATGAAGCTTTAGTTCGTTTGGCTCAAGATTTCAACACTAGATATTTAGTTGTTGACGGGCATGGTAACTTCGGTTCTGTTGACGGTGATGGCGCTGCTGCAATGCGTTATACAGAGGCTCGTATGCACAAGATTACAACATCTATGTTAGCGGATATTGACTGTGAAACAGTTGATTTTGTACCGAACTTTGACGGTTCATTAGAAGAACCTTCAGTACTTCCTGTTAGACTACCAATGCTTTTATTAAACGGCGTTTCAGGTATTGCAGTTGGTATGGCTACAAATATTCCGCCTCATAACTTATCAGAAGTTGTTGACGGAACAATCGCATTAATAGATAACCCTCAGATTACTATTGAAGGTTTAATGGAACACATTAAAGGTCCTGATTTCCCTACAGCAGCTACAATTGTTGGTTTAGGTGATATAAAACAAGCGTATGAAACAGGTCGTGGTTCTATTAAAATGTCAGCTGTTGCAACAATTGAAGAAATCCCTGGTGGTGCAGGCAGACAATCAAGAACTGCAATTATTGTAACTGAAATACCTTACCAAGTTAACAAAGCTCAATTGATTGAAAAAATTGCAGAATTGGTAAAAGAACAAAGAATTAATGGTATCTCTGACTTACGTGATGAATCTGACAGAGATGGTATGAGAATTGTTATAGAACTTAAACGTGATGCAAAACCTGAAGTTGTTAAGAATAACTTATTTAAATATACACAATTAGCTACTACATTTGGTGTTAATATGGTTACCTTATGCGGTAAGCAACCAAGGCTCTTAAATCTTTATGAAGTTCTTAATGAATTCGTTGAACACAGGGTTGAGATTGTAACAAGAAGAACTATTTACTTCTTGAAAAAAGCTAAAATCAGAGCACATATTTTAGCTGGTTTATTGATAGCTTTAGGTTCATTAGATGAAGTTATTGAATTGATTAAAAAATCCAAAACTACTGATGATGCTCGTGTAGGTTTGATGAGTAAATTTGGTTTGGATGTTGATCAAGCTAACGCTATCTTGGAAATGCAATTAAGAAGATTAACAGGATTAGAACAAGATAAAATTAAAAACGAATATGACGAATTACTTAAAAAGATTACTGAATATGAAGGTATTCTTGCAGACAGACAAAAAGTTCTTGATATTATCAAAGCTGAATTAATCGAAGATAAAGAAAAATATGGCGACGATAGAAAAACTCAGATTGTTCCAGAACAAGGAGAAGTAACTATTGAAGATTTAACACCAAATACACCTATGGCAGTATTTATTACTAATCAAGGTTATTTGAAGAGAATTTCATTAGATACTTTTGAACGTCAAAATCGTGCAACACGTGGTAAAGCAGGTATGAAAACCAAGGAAGATGACGATATTCAACACTTCTTCACTGCAATGATGCACGATAAAGTATTGTTCTTCTCTTCTAAAGGTATTGTGTACAGCTTGAATGTATATGATTTCCCAGAAGGCGGTCGTCAAGCAAAAGGTCTACCGATTGTTAACGTTTTACCTATAGAACAAGGCGAAAAAATAACAGCTGTTGTTCCGGTAAGTAATTTCTCTCACGAATTAAACCTAATTATGTTAACACAAAAAGGTTATATAAAGAGAATTGAATTAGATAACTTTGCTAATATAAGAAGAAGCGGTATTATTGCAATATCACTCGAAGAAGGTGATATGCTAAATTGGGTTAAATTAGCAAATCCTAATGATGAAATCTTAATTGGTACGTCTTGCGGTATGGCAATCAGATTCCCAATTGAAGATTTAAGACCGCTTGGCAGAAGTGCTCGTGGTGTAAACTCTATGAAACTCCGTTCTGCTGATATGATTATCGGTTGTGATATCGTTCCAAGAAATTATGATGCAGATTTATTGGTAGTAACTTCTGACGGATTTGGAAAACGTACTAAACTATCAGAATTCCGCTCTCAAAATAGAGGTGGTATCGGTTTAATTGCAACAAAATTCAAATCAAATATGTCAAGACTCGTTGCATTAACAATAGTTGAAGAAAAAGATGAGATAATGCTGGTAACATCAAGTGGTATAGTAACACGTATTAAAGCCGGTGATATTTCTTGTCAAGGTCGTCCTGCAACAGGTGTAAGAGCGCAAAACTTAATGGAAAATGATACAGTTGTATCTGTTAATAAAATCGTAAACACTGATAAAGACGACGATACAGAGTTACCACCAAGTTCCGATGCTGTACAGGACGAGGCTGGTGAACAAGTAACTTTAATAGATACTATTCAAGAATAAATTACAATAAAATAAAATTAAAAAGACAATAAATATTTCTTATTTATTGTCTTTTTTTTATTCTGGTTATACGAACTAGCTTCTTTTTACCGGATAATCTGTATTTATTAATATATGCCAAGTATCTAAAAACGGCTCATTTTTCCCTATTTTATTTGCTTGCTTAAGAAAAGATTTTCGCTCTTTCGTATATTGATTGAACAGTTCATCAAGGCGTTTATTATTTGACTCGGCAAGTGTCTCATGCACTTTTGCACAGTCTTTACCTGCAAAATTATAATAATTTGCTAATCTACGATTAGTTTTATATGCCCTAGATGTGCTTGTAATGTTTTCTTTAATAGGTTTAATTTTTTCATTAAAACGAGCTTCAGTACTCAAAGCATAAAATATGTTTACAAAAGTATCTGTTATTTTTTCTACAACATTTGGTGTTACATCTTCTTTTGTTTTAATATTGTTGCCTAATAATTTTTCATAACCCTCTGAAACAATATATCCAACATTATTAACATTAAACTCCAAAGCATGAACATCAGTACCGACAATATCTTTACCTGCACGAGTTAAGCTTAAACTACCTTCTATACCGGCAGTTCTTTCTGCAAACCTTTTACCAACATTTTTCATAATATTATGTCGCCCTTTAAGGCTGGTTACTAAGTTCGCTTGAAAATTTACAGGATTTATTCTGTTATCCATAATCTAACCCCCTTTCGAATAATATTATAAAACCAATAAAATATTTTTTTGTCATAATGCTTAATAAAAATTAATATATCTAACATTTTTGACTTTATTTGTTGTTATAATTTAACTAAGAGGAGATAAATTATGAATAGTTTAAAAATATATTTAGATAAAGATATAAACACAGAACTTATTAAGACAAAAAAAATTGCAATAATAGGGTTTGGCTCACAGGGCTACGGGCAAGGTATGAATTTGGTTGACTCAGGTTGTGATGTTGTTTTTGGACTTCGCCAAGGCGGACAATCCTGGATAAAAGCAAAAGATTACGGATTAAAAACAATGTCGATAGCTGATGCTGTTAAATGGGCAGACATTGTTCAGATACTAATTCCGGATGAAATTCAATCAAAAGTATATAAAGAAGAAATTGAGCCTAATTTAAGAAGTGGGCAATATCTAATGTTTTCACACGGTTTTAATATCCATTATAATTATATAAAACCTTCAAACAACATTAATGTAATAATGGTTGCACCTAAAGCACCAGGGCACACAGTTAGAAGCGAATATGTTTCGAATAAAGGTGTTCCGTCTTTAATTGCTATTCAGCAAGATTATACAGGAAATTCAAAAGAAATAGCTCTTTCATATGCTTCAGCAATTGGTTCGGGCAGAACCGGTATTATTGAAACATCCTTTAGAGAAGAAACTGAAACAGATTTATTTGGTGAACAAGCCGTACTATGTGGTGGTTGCTCAGCTTTAATAAAAGCCGGTTTTGAAACACTGGTTGAAGCAGGATATTCACCATATATGGCATATTTTGAAGTTTGTCATGAATTAAAGTTAATTGTTGATTTAATTTATCAAGGCGGAATTGATGACATGCATTATTCAATATCTAATAATGCTGAATACGGCGATTATACAAGAGGACCAAAAGTAATCGATTCTTCCGTTAAATCAAGAATGAAAGAAATTCTTACCCAAATCCAAGACGGTAGTTATGCAAAAGAATTTATGAATGAATTTCAAGACGGCTCAAATAAATTTAAAGAATACCGAAATATTGCGCAAAACCATCAAATTGAGCAAGTTGGTTCCGAAATTAGATCTTTATTTAATTGGAATAGTGAAAACAAAATGATAGACAGATCTAAGAACTAAATTTCTTATCTTTGATACTTTTTATTTTTGTTAGAATTTCTTCGATTAACAAATCGTAATCAGGATATGCATCTGTATACAATTCTTGTACTTTATCTTCTGTTACGTAAGGTAGTCCTTTAACTGAATAAATATTTTTGACAATTTCTGTTTTATTTCCCCAACAAGGTGAAAATAGTGTTATAATAGGTATATCAGAAGGAATTAAAAACTCTGTTAAACCGCTTCTTAACGAAACAACAGTTTTAGATAAAGTTGTTAAATAAAATATCTCTTTATATGTCAAAATAGGATAGTCATTATCTTTAACATATAAACTTGGTCTTCTGGCAATATTAATAAAAGTACTGAAGCCTAAATCATTTAATTCTTTATCTAATTTATTCCAAAAATCCGAACTTAACTCTGATATAGTAGAAGCTTCCGGTGCTAATATAATAAGATTTTCAAGATCCAGTTTAAGAGGTTTAATTTTTTTTAATAAAGTATCTTTAACCTCTTGTTTTATTGTCCAGTTAGGAATTTGACTTTCTTCATAACTCAAACCCACATATTTTACTATTGCGTCATAATAATAGTTATTCAGAAAAAAACAATTAACATTATCAAAATGCTGCCTATTATACATTATATAAAACTTATGATTATTATATTCCCAAGACGATCCAATATTTCTCAATGAAAAAGTAAAGGGATAACAATCAATATACATAAAACTATATTCAGGTAAATACATTTCAAGAATATCTTTATGATACTCTTTTGATGCTATAATTAAAGGTTTTTTTGAACCATTTTTCTTAAAAGTATTTTTAGCTAAATAAGCTATAAAAGCATTAATTTCACCACTATTAGCTGACAAAATATAAACATCATCGAAATCAACATAAATATTAGCAATGTATTCATCCCAAAAAAACTTTTTTAATTCAAAGTATTCATCATCTGAAGTTTTCTTGCGACTAATTCGTTTGGTTTTGGGTTTAGCTTTTGATTTTGATTTAGCATTTTGGTGCGAATCTTGTTTAAGTTGATAAGAAGTATAAATACAAGATTCACTCGGATTTATTGGATGCGTTATGAAAAATACCCGTAACTGAAAAGCAATTAAATTTGAAAGTTCTGTTGCTAATTCAGTTTCATATATTGGTTCCAATACAATTTTTATATTTTCTTTAAGAAGTTTTTCTTCCAGTAAGTTTTCATTATTATCTTTGTATTCAATCTCATAATTTTTATCTTCTATAGAAAAACTACAACAACCATCTTTTAAATATATTTTAATTAATATTCTCTCATCCATAAATCATCTCTTTCTCTAGTCTATTATAACATAAAATAGTCTACCTCTATTGTACAGTTATCTTATGTCAATAATTAAACTTGGATATAAAATAAAGAAGTAGAAAAAAACTACAGTTTTTATAATTAAAAAGGAGTAAATTATGAAAAAAACATTATCGGCATTAGCTGTTTTAGGGATTATTGCAGTAACAGCACAATCTGCAAATGCAGCTTGGTCAAATTCAAATTGGAATCCTTCAAATTGGTTTGGACGTGGTTGTAACAAATGTGAGAAAAAATGCGACCCTTGTTCAACAGGTTATGCAGCACCTTGTGATCCTTGCCAAAAGAAAGTTATCCAACCTTGTAACCCTTGTCAAAAAACAAACCCTTGTCCGGTTCAACAACCTTGCGATCCTTGTGATAGACTACAAAATATGAACAAATAGTTATCAAATAAAAAAGGTTTATAGAATTACAACTATAAACCTTTTTTATATATATTTTTTTATATACAAAAACAGGCTGATATTAATCAACCTGTTTTTATTACTATTTTTTGCAACTAAGCTTGTGATTGTTCGCCGTTTTTACCAAGCATATCGTGAAGCTTTGACATTATTTCTTCACTTTTACCTTGAACGTCAGAAACAATATCATCTGCTCTTTTTTGGATATCTTTAACTGTTGCATCTGTTTTCTTTGCCATTTCAGAAGCCATATCACCAAGCATTTCTCTTGTTTCTTCACCTGATTTAGGTGCTAATAAGATACCTGCTACAGCGCCTAAAGCTGCTCCAACAGCAAATCCTGCTAAAAATCTCATAACTGACATATTATTTTTCTCCTTCAATTGTAGTTTAACTTTATTATTAAAAAATTTTATCGGTTATTTGTCTAATCTAAATGCTTATTTTTGTGAAAACATTTTGAAAGCTGAACAAAGCCCTTTAAAAAAGCCACCGGCAGCTTTTCCGGTTAATTTTGAAACTTGACCGAATATTTTTAAAGGTGTTTTTGAGATAAAATCTCTTGCTTTTTTTACACCTTCATCAGCTTTTATTATTACACCACTAATAATCTCTACTGACTTATTCACATTCTTTAATGTTGGTTCTAGTTCAGTTTTTATTATAGTTGTAGTTTCATCAATATTACGTGTTAAATGAGAAATATCATACAAAACTTTAACCAACATAATCCCGATTAAAATAACAATAACACCTGTAGCATATGCTAAAAATGTTAAACCTTGATATAATTGTGCTGTTTCCATTTTTCCCCTTTATTTTTTTATAAAAAATACCATAAGTTATTAGTTAAAATCATAATCATTGATTTCTTCTAATTCTTTTGCTTTTCTCATCTTTGAGTTTTTCAGCATATTACCAAACTTTTTATATTGTCTTTCAAGTTTATATTTCAACAAATCCATAGACTCTAGAGCTTGCTTTTTAGCTTCACTAACTTCCGGAGAATATTTTTCTGCTAAATCACAAACCGTTTCCTTAACTTTTTTTCTCATTTCAGAACCCGGACACGGTGCATAAAGTACGCCGGCTATAATACCGCCGATAACTCCTGCAAGAAGCCCTAAGCCAAAACCTATTGATGATTTTTCTTTACCCATAATAAACCTCTTTTTCTTAATTATTGTCAATTGATTATACCATAATTTCCAATAAGGATAAACCCTTACCTATTTTTTTTAGTAATTTTGATTTTCTTATTTTATTTATTACATTGATGTTAAGTTTACAAAGAAGCAAACTTATTAATACTTTTAAAACAAGCTTTGAAAAAGCAACTTCTTGATTATTTTTAAATTGCTCAATATTTTGATTTGTTAATTCAACACTTTGCTCTGAAATATTTTTTATTAAAACAGAAATATCTTTAATTTTAGGTTTTACCAAATTTAACAATTCATCCAGAGATATTATCTTTTTATCCAATTTTAATAGACATTGAAACATTGTAATAACAATAATAATCTCAGCAATAAAAACAACTGATATTAAGAATGTGTAAAGCATAACTCGTAATCCGTTTTTGTATTATTATTAAATTATAGTTTATTATTAGAAAAAATAAAATACGCTTAGAGGATTATTTAATGAGTAAATTTAAGTTTTATTTGTCGTTAATTGTTGCAAAATGTGCTTATAAGTTTTTAAAAATAACAAAACTATCTTCCGGAACAGCAATTATAGGCTTACTAACTTTAAAAATATGTCCGAATTTTTTATTATACGCAAATGATTATATTAACAAAGTTCAAATTAATATTACAGGAACTAACGGAAAAACAACTACATCAGGCTTGGTTTCACACATTTTAAAATCTAATAATAAAACCATTATCAATAACTCTATTGGGGCAAACATGCTAAACGGTATAGTTAACGCATTAGCAGTGCAAATTAATCCGTTCAAAAAAGTAGACTACTCTATAATTGAAACTGATGAAGCCTTTCTTCAAAAGGTTTATAAGCAACTAAACGGTGATTATCTTCTTGTTACAAACCTCTTTGAAGATCAAACCGACAGATTTAGTACACCTACTGTTACAAAAAATCTTATACAAGATGCTATTAATTTAAGAGAAAATGTGCAACTTCTACTAAATGCAGATGAACCTCTTTCTGCCGAATTAAAATCTAAAAATAAAGAACCTATATTTTATGGTGTTAATTCTGTTATCGATGAAAATGGCTCTGAAATTTTAAATAAAGAAATAATGGATTTTTCTTGCCCAATTTGCGGTAAAAAACTGAATTTTCAAAAACAATTTTATGCACACGTTGGACATTATTCTTGCGAATGTGGTTACAAACGACCAACACCAAAATATAATGCACAAATTATTTTATTAAAAGAATCTTCTATTATAAAAATAAATAATGAAGAATTTAACATACCTCTTATAGGAATTTATAATGCTTATAACGCTTTAGGTGCAATTTCTTTAGCAAAAGAATTAGGTATTTCCAATATAACAGAAGTTTTAAAAGATTTTAAAGTTGCTTTTGGCAGAAGTGAAATCAGAAACCTAAATAATCATAAAACTATTATTCAATTAATTAAAAATCCTGCCGGTACAAATGAAGTCCTTAAAACAGTTAATCTAAATTCAAACATATTAATAGCCATGAATAATAATGTAGCTGACGGAACAGATATTTCTTGGATTAACCAAGTTAATTTTGAAATATTATCTAAAAACAATAAAGAAGTTGTAATTACCGGAATGTGCGTAAATGAGCTTAGTGAAAGATTAAATAAAGCGGGAATAGAGAGAATTAAACCAATACCGGATATTAATAAAGCTATTGATTATATCGGAAAAATTGCAGATAATGATATTACAATATTAACAACATATACAGCTTTATTAAAAATAGATAAGAACAAGGAGTTGAAAAAATGCTATTAGGTGTAAATATAGATCATGTTGCAACATTGAGAAATGCCAGAGGCGGAAACGAACCTGACGTGCTTACAGCAGCCAGAATATGTAAGGTTTGTGAAGTTGAGTCTATTACAACTCACTTAAGAGAAGACAGACGCCATATTAAAGACGCTGATGTGGAAGCTATTAGAAAGTTACCGCGTGTACGTTTAAATTTAGAGATGGCAATGACTAAAGAAATGCAAGAAATTGCGTTAAAATTAAGGCCACATGCTGTTTGTATTGTTCCTGAAAAAAGACAAGAGGTAACAACAGAAGGTGGTTTAGATGTTGCAGGGCAATTGGATTGGGCAATTGAGTTTACAAAGCCATTAATTGAAAAAAATATAGAAGTAAGCTTTTTTATTGACCCTGATGTGCACCAAATTGCAGCTGTATCAAAAACAGGCGCACCTTTTATAGAACTTCATACCGGTAAATACTCAGAAGCATTCGGTACTGAAGAAGAGGAAAAATGTTTTCAAGACTTAAAGGGTGCAGCTCTTTTCGCTCAGAATTTTGGATTAAAAGTAAATGCCGGGCATGGATTAAACTATCAAAACGTACACAGAATGCATGAAATACCAAATTTAGTTGAATTAAATATTGGACATTCAATTATTTCAAGAGCAGTTTTTGTTGGTTTAGAACAGGCTATTAAAGAAATGAAATCCTTATGTGAAAATAGTAGCAAATAATTTTTTGTGCTGCTTTATAATACAATATGGAACAAAATATTTCTTTTAAATCCGGATTTAAACCCGTAAATTATGCTGAATACGGTAAAATAACTAATACTATTAGCAAAAAGTTTTTTGTTGATTTTCCTTGGACCGTAAATGAAAGTGTTAAAGCATCAAATGCTAAAACTTCTATGGTTTTTGATTGCAGTGTTTTGGGTATTACTGATGGTAAAGATGTTTTAATGCTCCATCTATGTCCTTCTGTTAAAGAAAATTCAGATTATAATAAAATTAAAAACTTTATCTTAAAAAAAATTAAAATTGATAATCCTAACTTACAAGCCGCATTATTTGGTTCTCAATATAATTGGACAGACAGTGCAAATTTGAATGATTTTTTACTAAGTTTAATGAAAAAATGGAATATACCATGCTCTATATTTAATACCAGTAAAGAAGCTTTTAATGTTGCTTATAAAAGTAATATCGATGAATGGTATATCACATCAAAAAATATCTCAAAAGCGCTAGAGGCTGAAAACACAAATTCAGAAGATGTATTTAAGAGTGAATTTTATAAAGTAGAGCTTTCAGAACTTGATGAATTTGCATAGTCTTTGAGGTAGAATATAAAAAAAGAGGAGTATTAATAATGAAATCGAAAGAAGAAGTTATAGCTGAAATGCAATTGGTTGTTGAACAAATGCGCTTGGATGATATTGAAGAAAATCCGGACTGTGAATTTGAATATTTCACCTGTAATGCTTGTGGTGATACAAAATCGTTAGCCGGTTCTGTTCAATACGGACCATATAGATTATGTAATGATTGTGTTTTGCTTGCAGAAGCCGGTTTTGAATTAGGACAAATTAAATCAATTGATGAATTAATAACAGCTCTGGAAGATAAAAGACTTGAAGCCGATTGTGAATTTATTAAAAATGAAGAAAAAAGATTACAAAACTGATAAAAATAAGGTGTTCTTTTTAGAACACCTTATTTTTTTTATTTACTTTTCTCAACGTTTATTTTAATGACTCAATCAATTCTTTAATAACATTTTCTTGTACAGTTATTTCATCGATTCTTGCATTTGTCTGTTCTACCAATTCTTTAGGCGCATTAGCAACGAATTTTTCATTTTTCATTCTGCCTAAAAGTGAATTCTTTTCGTTAGTCAATTTTTCAAGTTTCTTTTCTTGACGTTTAACTTCTGCATCCAAATCAATTAAATCCGCTAAAGGAACAATAAGTTTAGAAGTAGACACAACAGCTGTTGCTGATTTTGGCGGAACCGGTGCATTCATTTCTGTATAACTAATATTATTTACTTTAGCCAATCTTCTAATATAAGATTCAATGGCTTTGAAAATTTCTTTTTCTCTGCCTTCCGCTCTTATTTCAACATCAACTGTTGCTGAAGTTGAAATGTTAAAGCTTTGTCTAACATTACGAAGCGAAGTAATAGTTTGGAACACTAAATTCATCTCTTCAGCTTCACTCGGATAAGATAATTCAGCTTCATAAACAGGGAATTTAGCGACAATCAATGCACTTGGTGTATCTTCACCTAGCCCAAATGATTTTACACCCTGCCAAACAGCTTCTGTAATATGTGGCATAATCGGATGTAACATTCTTAATGACATATCAAGAACATATTTAAGAACTCTTTGAGTGTTCAATTTTAATTCAGGATCTTGAAGCTGAATTTTTGCAATCTCAACATACCAGTCGCAATATTCACTACGGAAGAAATCATATAATGCGTGAGCATTTTCACCGATTCTGAATGTTGACATATTTTCATTTACCAATTTAGCTGTTTCATTTAATTGATGCAAAATCCATTTATCAACAAGTGTTAATTTGTCTTTATCAATCGGTTTATTATCAACCCCCTCAAGATTCATTAATACAAATCTTGAAGCATTCCATAATTTATTTGCAAAGTTTCTGCCATATTCAAATCTTTCATCTGATATTTTTATATCTTGACCACCATAGGTACAAAGCGAAGTCATAGTAAATCTTAAAGCATCACAGCCGTATTTTTCAATTATTTGAACCGGATCAATTGTATTGCCTTTAGATTTAGACATTTTTTGACCTTTTTCATCTCTGATTAAACCGTGAATATAAACAGTTGAAAAAGGAGCTTTACCTGTAAATTCCAAGCCCATTGTAATCATTCTTGCAACCCAGAAAAATATAATATCAAATCCTGTTACAAGAGTAGTTGTAGGATAGAATTTTTTGAAATCTTCTGTTTCAGCATTAGGAAATCCCATAGTAGAGAACGGCCATAAACCTGATGAGAACCAAGTATCAAGACAGTCTGTGTCTTGTATATAATTTTCCGGATCCGGATTTTCTTTAGCTACAACCATTTCACCGGTAGTTTTATGATAATATGCAGGAATTTGATGTCCCCACCATAATTGACGAGATATACACCAATCTCTTATGTTTTCCATCCAACCTAAATAATTCTTTTCCCATCTTTCTGGTATAAATTTTATTCTGCCATCTTTAACTGCTGCAATTGCTTCTTTAGCAAGCGGTTCCATTTTTACGAACCATTGTTCAGAAAGAAGCGGTTCAATAGTTGTATTACAACGTTGACACTTACCAACATTGTGTTCATGGTCTTTTACTCTCAATAAGAAGTTATTGTAACTTAGCATACCAACAACTTTTTCACGAGCTTCATATCTATCAAGTCCATGGAAATCTTGAGGAACTTCACCGCAAGCTTTCATCTTGCCTTCTTCGTCAATTACCCAAATTGGATTGAAATTGTGGCGTTTACCAACTTCATAGTCGTTAGGATCGTGTGCAGGTGTAATTTTAACAGCACCTGTACCAAATGATTTATCAACATATTCGTCTGCAATAATAGGTATTTGACGTCCGCTTAAAGGAATCATAACCTTTTTGCCAATTAATTCTGAGTATTTTTTATCGCTTGGATGAACAGCAATAGCAACATCACCAAACATCGTTTCAGGACGAGTTGTTGCAACGATAATTGCACCGGATTCGCCTACAAGCGGATAAGAAATTTCCCACATATGTCCTTGTTCTGTTTCATATTCGGTTTCAATATCCGAAATTGCTGACATACAGCGAGGGCACCAGTTAACAATATAAGCACCTTTGTAGATTAAACCTTTATTATAAAGAGTTACGAAAACTTCTTTAACGGCTTCAGAACAGCCTTCGTCAAACGTAAATCTTTCTCTTGAACGGTCAAATGATGCACCTAATCTTTTAAACTGATTAAGAATTGCTGATTTGTGTTCGTTTGCCCATTCCCAAGTTCTTTCAAGAAATTTTTCTCTACCTAAATCATGGCGAGACAAACCTTCTTTTCTCAATTCTTTTTCAACTACAGCTTGAGTTGCAATACCGGCATGATCTGTACCAGGTAGCCAAAGAGCTTCATAACCGCTCATTCTGTAATAACGAGTTAATATATCTTGCAAAGTTCCGTCCAAAGCATGCCCCATATGTAAAACACCGGTTACATTTGGTGGCGGAATAACTATCGTATGAGGTGGTTTATTTGATTTTGCATCTGCTTGAAAATACTTGCCATCCTCCCAAAATTTATACATTTTTTCTTCGGTAGATTTTGCATCATAAACTGTAGGTAAATCTTCAATTCTTAACATAGTTTCTGTCATGATAGTTCCTCTCTAATAAATCTGTTAACAAAATTCTATCACAAAAACAATTAAAATATATTTATAGTAGTTTGTACAATTAGAAAAAATATTTACCTCTTGTTTAAATTAAATCTATTTTATATAATTAAATAGTGTTTAGTGTTTTAAAAGGAATTACACTTAAAAGGAGAGAGAATTTATGAAAAAAGTTATGAAGTCATTGTTTGCTTCAATGTTAACAATGCTGTGCGCTCCGGTTTTTGCCGGCGAAGCTTCTCTTGTTGTTCCAAACATTAAAGAAATCAGTCCGGACAGTTACCTTTATTTACTAATAGGGCTTGGTGTTTCTGTTTTTGGAACTCTTTTCGGTTTATGGATGTTTAGAGAAGTTAAAAAACTTGAAGTTCATGCTGCTATGGCAGATGTGGGCAACACTATTTTTGAAACTTGTAAAACTTACCTTATACAACAAGGTAAATTTTTGTTAGGCTTAGAAGTATTAATCGGTTTATGTATAGCTTTTTACTTCTGGTATTTACAAGGGATGGAAGCAAGTGCAGTATTTACGATTTTAGGTTGGTCAGTACTTGGTATACTTGGTTCTTACCTTGTTGCTTGGTTTGGCATAAGAATGAATACTCTTGCAAACTCAAGAACTGCATTTACCGCTCTTAAAGGCAACCCGCTTAACATTATGAACATACCGTTAAAAGCCGGCATGAGTATTGGTGTATTACTTGTATCTATCGAATTAATTATGATGCTTGTAATTCTTTTATTTGTTCCGGGCGAATTAGCAGGTGCTTGTTTTATAGGTTTTGCCATTGGAGAATCTCTTGGTGCATCAGCGCTTCGTGTTGCAGGTGGTATTTTTACAAAAATCGCTGATATCGGTTCAGATTTAATGAAAATTCAATTTGGTATTAAAGAAGACGATCCTCGTAACCCTGGCGTAATTGCAGACTGCACTGGCGATAATGCCGGCGATTCTATCGGACCTACTGCAGACGGTTTCGAAACTTATGGTGTAACAGGTGTTGCACTTGTTAGCTTTATTCTTCTAGCGGTTGCAGGTGCAGAAAACCAAGTACAATTACTTGCTTGGATTTTTGTTATGAGATTTTTAATGATTATTACTTCAATAATTTCTTACTGGATTAACGGAGCAATAACAAAAGTTTATAGTAAAGTAACACCAAAATTTGATTTTGAAACTCCATTAACTTCTTTAGTTTGGATAACATCAATTTTATCAATAGCAATGACATTTGGTGTAAGCTATTATTTATTAGCTGATTTACCAAATAATCTTTGGTTAACACTTTCTGTAATCATTTCTTGCGGAACATTGGGTGCAGCTTTAATTCCAGAAGCGACTAAAGTATTTACTTCACCAAAAGCTAAACACACTGCAGAAGTTGTTACAGCTTCAAAAGAAGGCGGTTCTTCACTAACAATTCTTTCCGGTATTGTTGCCGGTAACTTCTCCGGTTTCTGGATTGGTGCTATTGTTGTTCTTCTAATGGGATTAGCTTATTTTGCAAGCTTATATATTCCGGCTGAAACAATGATTTACCCGTCAGTATTTGCATTTGGCTTAGTTGCATTCGGTTTCTTAGGAATGGGACCGGTTACAATTGCAGTTGACTCTTATGGTCCTGTAACCGATAATGCTCAATCAGTTTATGAATTATCATTAATTGAAGAAATTCCTGATGTTGCAAGTGGTATTGAAAAATACTATGGTTTTAACCCTGATTTTGAAAACGCTAAGAGATATTTAGAAGAAAACGATGGGGCAGGCAACACGTTCAAAGCTACTTCAAAACCTGTTTTAATCGGTACAGCTGTTGTAGGTGCTACTACTATGATTTTCTCTTTAATTCTTGTAATAAAAGAAACTCTTGGTATTCAACCGGAAATGATATTAAACTTATTAAATCCATACACACTTCTTGGCTTTATTGCCGGTGGTGCAGTTATTTACTGGTTTAGCGGTGCTTCTATGCAAGCTGTTACAACAGGCGCATATTCTGCAACTGAATTTATTAAAAACAATATTAAACTTGGTGAATCTGACGATAAATCTGCAAACCTTTCTAACTCAAAAGAAGTTGTTAAGATTTGTACCCAATATGCTCAAAAGGGTATGTACAATATCTTTATTGCTTTGTTTGGTTTTGCATTGGCACTTGCATGCTTATCATCACCAAATGGCGCAGATTCTGCACCTGTATCATTCTTTGTTAGCTATCTTTTAGCAATTGCTGTATTTGGTTTATTCCAAGCTGTGTTTATGGCTAATGCCGGCGGTTGCTGGGATAATGCAAAGAAAATTGTTGAAGTTGATATGGCTGAAAAAGGTACCGACTTACATGCTGCAACAGTTGTAGGTGATACAGTTGGCGACCCATTCAAAGATACTTCTTCTGTTGCAATGAACCCGATTATTAAGTTCACAACTTTATTCGGTTTATTAGCAATGGAAATAGCTATTAACCCAGCTTTCCAAGCGTACGCTAAAACTGCAGGTTGGGTATTCTTAATTCTTGCTTTAGTATTTGTAGTTCGTTCATTCTATGCAATGAGAATTCCTACTAATAATTAAGGAAGAATTTTAAAAGATGAAAGTCGGAATTAATTAAAATTAATTCCGACTTTTTATTTAACTTATAAATTAGTTTGTAATATAATATTTTTATGAAAAAAAGAATCAGTATTTTAGGCTCAACAGGGTCAATAGGACGTCAAGCTTTAGAAGTTATTGAGAGATTACAGGATAAATTTGAGATTATATCACTTGCGGGTGGTAGTAATATCGATTTATTAAATGAACAGATTTTAAAATTTAAGCCGAAATACGCATACTCTACAAAACCTCAGGAAATTATTGGTGCAAAATATCTCCCTCTGGAAGAAATTTGTTCTGATAAATCTAATGATATTATATTAGTAGCAGTATCGGGTAAAATAGGATTAAAACCAACATTAATAGCTATTAATAACGGTATAGATATTGCATTAGCAAACAAAGAAACATTGGTAATGGCAGGCGATATAGTTATGAATTTGGCGAAATCCAAAGGAGTTAATATTATCCCTGTTGATAGTGAGCATTGCGCAATTCATCAATGCATAAAAGACATATCACAAGTTGAAAAGCTTATAATAACAGCTTCCGGCGGTCCTTTTTTACATAAATCAATAGATGAGATGAAAAACGCAACCGTTGAACAAGCTTTAGCACATCCTCGCTGGGATATGGGACGTAAAATAACCGTAGATAGCGCAACACTTATGAATAAAGGGTTAGAAGTTATCGAAGCTCATCACCTTTTTAATATAAATTATGACAAAATTGATGTTGTAGTTCACCCACAAAGTATTATTCATTCTGCAATTGAATACGTTGATGGCAGTGTTGTTGCTCAAATAGGTTTACCTAGTATGCACATACCTATTCAGTATGCAATATCTTATCCGGAAAGATTTGCGGGAATAAAATCTAAAAGCTTTAGCTTTTCGGAGATTGCAAGATTAGATTTTGAAGAACCTGACTGGAATAAATTTAAAGCTTTAAAAATTGCATATAATTGCGGTCAGATTGGCGGTTCTGCACCGGTTTGTATGAATGCTGCAAACGAAGAAGGGGTATTTGCTTTTCTTGAAGGTAAAATTAAACTTTTTGATATTATAAATCTTGTAGAAAAAATGCTTGAAAAACATTCAGTTACAAAAAGCCCTACTCTTGAAGAAATTTTTGAAATAGATAACGAAATTAGAATAAAGACTCGAGAAAATTTTTAAAAGTTTTTCAAATTGTAAAAAAAATTTAAATAGTTAGCATGTTCGTGCTAAAATCTTAAAGAGGATTTGCGATGAAAATTATAGAAATTAGAGATGAGTTTATAAAAATTCAAGCTGATACTGATTTACCGGTATCGTCCTTTTTAGTAATTAATGATTTGGGTGAAAAATATATTGCTCAGCTTGTTAAATCTGTAAAAAATGTAAATACATTTACATTTATTGCAAAAATCCTTTACTCTTATGATGGTTTATTAAATAAATATAACGGCTCTAAAATTGGATTGGATGCTAAAATTACAAAATTTCCGGTTGATATTATTTCAGAATCAATTGAAATTAAAAACCCTACAGTTATTGGAAAAAATATCATTGATTCAGAGTTTATAAACGTTGATAAAGACAATTTAACCAATAAAACTTTAATAACTTTTAATAAAAATCAAAATCTAAATACATTATTAACTAATCTAAAATTAGATAATAATATGATTATAATTGATACATTAGGAATTTCTACTGATAATAAATACACTGCAGGCGAAGATTTCAAACTGACATTAAATACTTCTGCATTAGATTTTATGTACGAAGAGTGTTTAAATGATGCAACCGCTGATAGTAAAAACTTAATTAAAGAAATATTCAATGATTTATCTGAATATTCTAAAACCGTTAGTTTTTTACCTTTTGGTGTTTTAAAAACTATTGTTGATGATATGGTTGATAAGTCTTTCATATTTAAACTACTTGTATTAAAAAACAAATTAGCAAAATATGATAAACTTAAACTTTTTGCAACAACTCAAGATGAAGCTAATAATATAAAAAATATTCTTAGTACAACTAATCCTGTTTTAGACTTATCTAAATTGGATAAATCATTCTTAAATAAATTTATTGAAATGTTATATGACGAATTTTCAAAATTAAATATAACAACTCCTGTTTTAGTTTTAGGCTCAAATTTATTAAATAAAAAATCACTTAAAGCAATAATAGCAAATGATAGTATTTCATCTTCACTTGCTACAAATTATCAGTTTAAATATTTAAAAGATATTAAACCGATGTTTGATAACTATATTATTGAAACGATTAGCGAAAATAACTTAATTTTTAACGAATTTAGTCCGTTAATAAATTCATTACCAAATAATACTTATATAGTAACAGGTAAATGTACAAATAACTTGATATTTGCATCTAATTTTGAAAATTATACAAAAGAAGAAATTGATGCTTTTATAGAAATGTTACAACCTGTTCAACAAATATTACCTGAAAACATTGAACAAGAAAATATTGATGATAATACAGTTATTGAAGAAGAAGATCTCAATACAATTGAACAAAGTATAGGAATAGAAGAACCTCAAGATTATCATACTATAGCTATTGAAAAGAAATCAGATGATTTAATCGAAAGGGTTAATGCTGAAATATCTTCTGAAAAGCCTCTAGAATTAAATATTTTTGATGAAAATGAGGAAGAAAATGAGGAAGGAACTGATAATTCTGACGAGGTTGTTGATGACAACGATTTATTAGAAGAATTAGAATCTGATTCTCAAAACGAAATTTCTGATTATGTTGATGAAGATACAACTGTACAAGAAGATGAAACTGATACCGATAACACATTTGAGGATACAGAAGATTTTTCACAGAATTTTACAACTCGTGTTGATCCTATTCAAACAATAGAAGTTGATAACGAAATTATTGATATAGCTGAAAATATTGAAGAAATAGAAGAAAATGAAATTTCTGAAATTATAACAGAGGAAACTATAGAAGAAGAAGAAGAAGAAGAAGAAGAAGTTATTGAGGTTAATACAGCTTCTGAAATCGAAGAACAGATTGAAGAAACTGAATCTGAAATAATTACAGAAGTCGAAGAAACTTCTGATATTGATGAAGAACAAGTTGAAACTATCAGTATTGAAGAAAATGAGTTTTCTGAAATAGTTGATGATATTGAAGCACCATTAGAAGTTGAGGAAATTACAACTCTGGAAGAGCCTGTTGCTGAGCCTTTTAGTGATGAAATTGATACTGATATTATTGAAGAAAACACTGAAACTCTTTCTGAAAATGTTACAGAATTAGAAGTATTACCATTACAAGAAAATATTGAAGATGATGAGTTTGGCGAAATTATTGAATTAGACGAGTCAGAGCTTTCTGAAAACGATATTATTGTTGAAATAGATGATGAAATAGAAGACACTTCTTTAGATAAAGAAATCTCTGAAGATGTTGATAAAGTTTTTACTTCACTTAAAGAAGAAACAATCTCAGATTCTGATTTAGATTTTATCGACGAACTAAATAACGAAGAGGCTTCCTCGGAAGAAATTTCTTTAGATGAAAATGTGGAAGCTTTAGAAGAGCTTTCAGAAGATGAATCTGATGATGCTTTTTTAGAACCTTTAGAGGAGATTAGCGATTCTCAAAAATCTAATCAAACTGACAATAATGAAGTGTTGGAAACTCGTAATAATGCAACACCAATTATTCCGGTGTATGATGCAGACATCCCTCAAGAAGATACTGTTATGTCTGACCCTTTAGAACAAGGTGATACAGTTTATCATTCTAAATACGGAACCGGTGTTGTTGAAAAAATGATTAAATATGGTACTAAAAGCTTATATTCTATAAATTTCGACAATGTTGGAAGAAGACTTTTAGACCCAACACTTACAGAAATTAAAAAAGCATAAATTATAACAACAAAAAAATAATAAAAAAAATAACCTCTTAGAAATCTAAGAGGTTATTTTCATCTTTGTACTTAAACTTAACCGCCACAAATTGCTAAAAGCACACCTGCTGCAACAGCTGAACCAATTACACCAGAAACATTTGGTCCCATTGCATGCATTAACAAGAAGTTTTGAGGGTTAGCCTCTAAACCAACTTTGTTAGCTACACGTGCTGCCATTGGAACTGCTGAAACACCAGCTGCACCAATAAGTGGGTTAATTAATGTAGGTTCTTTACCTTGTAATTTTGCTGAGAATTTAATACAAACATTCATTAACTTAGCCATTAATACACCTGCTGCAGTTGCTAACATAAATGCCAAAATACCTAAAACTAAAATTTTCAAAGTTTCAACTGTTAAAAACTTATCAGCTGCTAGTTTTGAACCTACTGCTAAGCCTAAGAAAATTGTTACAATATTAATTAAAGCATTTTGCATAGTATCTGATAATCTTTCAATAACACCACATTCTTTTGCTAAATTACCAAAAGCTAAACAACCTACTAAAGGACAAGCATCAGGTAAGAATATTAAGCATAAAGCTAATACAACTAGAGGAAATACGATTTTTTCTCTTTTTGTAACTTCTCTTAACTGTGTCATTTGGATCTTACGTTCAGCTTCTGTAGTAAAGAATTTCATAATAGGAGGTTGAATTACAGGAACTAATGCCATATAAGAGTAAGCTGCAACAGCAATAGGTCCTAATAAATCAGGAGCTAATCTTGATGTAACAAAAATTGATGTAGGACCATCAGCACCACCAATAATACCAATTGAGCCAGCTTCTGGCATAGTGAAACCTAGAGCCAAAGCCAATAATAACGCACCAAAGATACCAAATTGGGCAGCACCACCTAAAAGAGCTGTTTTAGGGTTTGCAATTAATGGTCCAAAGTCAGTCATAGCACCTACACCCATAAAAATAATCAATGGGAAAATACCAATTGCAGGATCTACACCAACCTTATATACAAATTCTTGTAATGTATGATCGCAAGGCATATTAATTAATAATCCACCAAATGCAATTGGAACAAGCAATAACGGCTCAAATTGTTTTTTTATACCTAACCATAGTAGGAACAAACAAACTAGAATCATTATCCAAGCACCGTGAACATGTAAAAATTGTTCAGCGCAATTTGTTATATTCGGATCAGGATCTTTAAGGATTGTCATAATCCCTGTTGATTCCCAAAGTTTTAGTAAACCTTCTTGAATATCCATCGTCTACCCCCTTAACCTATAGTTACCAACGGTGTGCCATTTACTACTTTATCACCTTGAGCAACTAAGATTGATTGAACAGTACCGGCTTTCGGCGCTTTAACTTCAATTTCCATTTTCATAGCTTCAAGAACTAATAGAACCTCCCCTTCAGCAACGCTTGCACCTTCTGATGTTTCAATTCTTAATACGTTACCCGGTAAGCTTGCGTTAACAGCTTCACCTGTACCAGAAGATGTTGAACCTGCAGATTCAATACCGTCTTTAACAGCGATATCATAAGCTTTACCGTTAACTGTAGCTTTTGTATCACCATCAAGTTTAACAGAGTATTTTTTACCGTTAACTGTAACTGTGTATTCACCTGTTGATGAAGTATTGTTTTGACAAGCCGCAACTTTAGCTGCATTCTTATTAACTGATACTTGACCTTTACCTAACAAGAAATCAATACCCTTGTCAACATTACCATCTTTACAAGCAGCTGCAATGAATAAGTTTTCATCAGTTAAAGGAAGTCCTGCAGCTTTTAATCTTTCTTCTGCTGCTTTAAGACCTTTTTCAGGATCTTTTTCGTTAATATCAACAACTTTTTCAGTTGTAGGAGCCATGTTCATTTTTTCCTCAGCCCATTTTACTAATTCAGGATCCGGTTCACAAGGTGTTTTACCGAAGTAACCTAATACCATTTTTGCATAACCAGGGTTAGCAACTTTCCAAGCACCTTGAGTTGCGTTCAAGAATGCTTGTTGAGCATAGAATTGAGAAACAGGAGTTACAGAAGTTCCGAAACCACCTCTTTCTACACATTCTTTCATTGATTGAATAAGTGCTGGGAATTTATCCATTTGTCCCATATCTTTTAATTGGTTAACAGTTGTAGCTGTTGCACCACCTGGAAGTGGTGCTTGGATAAGAATTGGGTTTACTGCTAAAGAAACAGGATCTAGAGGGTAATCTTTCATACATTCTTTGAAGATTTCTTCTGTTTCCATAATCTTTTTAATATCTAAACCTAAATCGTATTCAGTACCTTTTAGAGCATGCCACATAGAAACTATATCAGGTTGACCGGTACCGCCTGAAACCGGCTTCATAGCTAAATCGATACCGTCAGCACCACCATCAAGAGCAGCTAAATATGCAGCCAAACCTGTACCTGCTGTTTCGTGAGAGTGGAATCTGATGTGTGCATCAGCACCTAATAATTCACGAGCCATTTTAACAGTCTCATAAACTTTTCTTGGGTTTGATGTTCCTGAAGCATCTTTGAATGCTAATGAATCAAACGGAATACCAGCATCTAAAATATTTCTTAAAACTCTTTCATAAAAAGCAACGTCATGAGCGCCTTCACAACCGTATGGAAGCTCCATCATTGTTATTGTAACTTCATGTTCAAGTCCGTGTTTTTTAATAGAATTTGCTGAATCAATTAGGTTATTAACATCATTTAAAGCATCGAAGTTTCTAATAACGTTAACACCGTGTTTAGCAAACATTTTTGCGTGTAAATCAATAACATCTCTTGGCTGAGAGTTAAGACCAACTACGTTTACACCACGAGAAAGTGATTGTAATTTAACATCCGGTCCTACTGCTTCTCTCATTTTATCCATAGTTTCAAATGCGTTTTCATTACAGAAAAAGATTGGAACTTGAAATCTAGCTCCACCTGCAGTTTCAAAGTGTCTAAGCCCTGCATCAACAGCAGCTTTTAATGCAGGTAGAAAATCATCTACCAAAACCTTCGCCCCGTAAATAGATTGGAAACCATCACGGAATGATGTATCCATAACTTTAATTAATTTTTTTGACATTTTAACCTTCCTTTATCTAAAAAATTTTACTTTCTAAACAATGCTGCAACAATTGCTGCTGCAACTTCACTGTCATCATTTGTTGTTACAGCTTTTTTAGTTCCACCGGCAGCAGCTGGTACAACTTCAGGGAATAATTGATTTAATTTCCCTACCACGGCAGACATAACGAACATTGCAAGAATTGTAAGACACAAAAAAGCGACTACAGTTCCCATACCAATGCACATTACAGAAATACCTTGTAGTAATGTTTCATTCATAAAATATCTCCTATTAAAAGTACGTGTTCTTTATTATCTTTATCAACTATTTTTAATGCACCGTTCTCTGTAATATCTTTGGCTATACCAGAGATTTCTTTATCAAAAACCTTCACAGTAACAGGCATATTGAGAAATTCGGCTCTTCTTACATAATCATCTCTTATAAATAAAAATCCTTCCTCAATAAATTTATTATACCTCAAACAAAATTTATCAATAACCTTTCTGAGAAATAAATCTCTATCAATATTTTTACCAATTTCTAAATTAAGTGAAGTTGCTGCTTGATTAATTTTTAAAATATCTTCACTTTTGCAATTTAAGTTAACGCCAAAACCTAAAATTAAACCTTGTAATCCATCAGAGTTAGCAACCGCCTCTGCAAGTATACCGGATATTTTTTTACCGTCAATTCTTATATCATTAGGCCATTTAATTTTAGGCTTAACATCGTATTCTTCCATGACTTCCGATAAAATTAAACATAAATATTGAGTTAAATTAGTATAAACGTCTTTAAAAACAGTAGACGGTTTAAGAACTATGGATGCGTATATATTTTGCGCGCCTGTATTATTCCATGTTCGACTCAGACGACCTCTACCGGCTGTTTGATTTGAAGTATAAATAACAGTTGCATTATTAATATCGGCAATATGTTCTTTTGCGTATTTATTTGTAGACTCAATCTCTTCCAAGTACAAAAAATTCATAAATCTATTATACATCAAAATCATCTATTTATTTGATTACAAAGTTTAACAATTTTTATAAACTTAAATTGTTAAATGGGGAGAGATATGGCTAAGAGTAATTTAAAAGAAAAAAAAGTTGTTTCTAAAGCAAATTTGAAAGTTGTTGACAATACAACGATTAAAACAACATCATATAGTGATATAAATTTAAAACAATGGCGTGATTATGAACACATTAAAACAGATACATTATGGGAATTTCCTAACAGATTAAAAGAAGGTGGGCATTCTAACGAATATCACGGAAATTATATTCCGCAAATTGCTCAACAGGTATACGAAAGATATACTAAAAAGAATGATATTGTTCTTGACTTATTTTTTGGTTCTGGAACATCAGGTATTGAAGCCATTAATATGAACAGACGTTGCATTGGTGTAGAGCTTAAAGATGATTTAGCAGAAAAAGTTTCCGAAAAATTTACACCAAAACAGCTTGTAACTGATGTTAATATAATTTGTGCTGACTCTGCAAGCGAACTTGCTAAAGAAAAAATTAAAGCTCGCTTAGATGTTTTAGGTGCTAAAAAAGCTCAACTACTTATGCTTCATCCGCCTTATGATGATATTATAAAATTCTCAGATAAAAAAGAAGATTTATCTAATTGTTCTTCTACAGAAGAATTTTATGATTTATTTGAAAAAGTTGCAAAAAACGGATATGATTTACTTGAAAAAGGACGTTTTGCCTGCTTAATTATTGGTGATAAATATGCTAATTCTCAACACATTCCTTTAGGTTTCGAATGTATGGCAAGAATGAATAAGCTGGGTTTTATCACTAAAGCTATTATCATAAAAGATATGCAAGGTAATGAGCGTGCTAAAGGAAAAACAGCCAACCTTTGGCGTTATAGAGCCTTAGCAGGCGGTTTTTATATCTTTAAGCACGAATATGTAATGATATTCCAGAAAGTTTAACATGATTAAAGAAACGCCAGAAGGACTTATTTTAAAAATTAAAATAGTTCCAAACTCTTCTAAAAACGATATTATTTTAGAACAGGATTTTATAAAGATTAAAATCACAGCTCAACCGATAGAAAATAAAGCTAATAAAATGTTGATTGAGTTTTTATCTAAAACATTTAAAGTTCCGAAAACTAACATAGAAATCGTAAAAGGCGAAACTTCAAAAGAAAAAACTTTGTTTTTTAAAATTAATGAAAACGAAAAGCGCAACGACATCATTTCAAGATTGACAAAATAATCAAAAAAATATACGATAATACAAAGATAATAGAAACAAGAGGGTATTTTATGAATAAACGCTGGTATGACATTGATCCGACAGTAAGTTTAGCAGTTAGTTTAATGCGAAACGCAAACGTTATGACACAGTACAAATGTGCAGATTTAATTGTGAAAAAATCTAAAGAAAATGGTATTGATTTATCTGAAAATGTAATAACAGACGCATTTAATTATGTTTTAAGACGTTGGTATGATACTGATCAAAAAATTGCAGAAGCGTTTGAATATTTAAAACTTCTTCCTGAAGCTCTACAAAAAGAAGTTGCTTTGGAATTAATTAAATTATTACAAGAGGAAGAGTCCAACTAAAATGGATCTTTTATTTAATCCTGCAACAATATCAATATTAGTTTTATGCGTGTTATGCTTAAAACGCATAAATGTTTTGCTTGCAATTATTATATCAACTTTGGTTGCCGGTATAGTATCCGGAATGAATCTTAAGCAAATAATGGACATCTTTATATCCGGCATGGGGGGAAATTCAGAAACAGCACTCAGTTATATTTTATTAGGCGCTTTTGCTGCAACAATGGCTCACTCAGGATTTACGGTTAAACTCTCTTCAAAAATCATTGATTTAGTTTCTCACAAAAGGTTTTTATTAATTACTTTTATAACTTTACTGGCAATAGCCTCTCAAAATATTATTCCAATACATATTGCGTTTATACCTATCGTTATACCAACGTTATTGCCAATCCTAAACTCTTTAAAAATTGACAGAAGAGCAGTTGCCTGCGCACTTGCATTTGGCTTAAAAACACCATACATAGTTTTACCGGTCGGTTTTGGCTTAATATTCCAAAATTTGATTGCAGATAACATGGTACAAAACGGAGTTAATGTAACTTTACAAGAAATCTGGAAACCTCTAATAATATTGGGGTTGGGAATGTTGTGCGGTTTAATAATCGCTTTGTTTGTAACATACAGAAAACCTCGAGAATACAACGATATGCAAATATCCTCAAATCTGGCGCCTTCAAATGATTGTAGTAAATATACTATGGTAATTATGATACTAGCTGCATTATCTACCTTTATTGTTCAACTTTGTACCGGTTCTTTACCGCTAGGTGCACTTATCGGACTTGGAATAATTTTTACATTCAAAGTTATACCTAAATCAAAAATGGATTCAATGATGAATGAAGGTGTTTATTTAATGGGGTATGTAGCATTTGTAATGCTTGTTTCAGCAGGCTTTGCAGACGTACTTAAAGAAACCGGTGCTATTGAAAATTTAGCAAATGCAACAATGAATTTTATGCCTGACAACATTATAATTTGTTCTTTAATAATACTAATATTAGGATTATTTATGACAATAGGTATCGGAACTTCATTCGGTACGATACCTATACTTGCAGTTTTGTTCATACCATTATGCTTAGAAATGGGGTTCAATACACAACAAATTATAATCTTATTAGCAGCAGCGGCTGCATTAGGTGATGCCGGCTCACCGGCTTCTGATACCACATTAGGGCCTACATCAGGTTTAAATGCGGACGGTCAACACAACCACATATATGATACTTGTATTCCAACATTTTTACACTTTAACATCCCGCTTATTATATTTGCACTTATTGGAATTTATTTGTTTAATTAGTTAACACCAAAATCAAAGTCTTCTTGGATATTTGCTGATAATTTTTCCTTATTAGATTCCATAAATACTTCAATTTCTTCTAATTCGGTTGTTATAGCTGTGATTCGATTGTCTATTACAGTTTCCCATGCTGTTATTTCTGCAAGTTCGTTTTGATATTGTGCTGCAATTTTAGCAATTTCTTCTTCAAAATCAGGAATTTCAGTATAGTCTAAATAACGTTCTTGTAATTCGTCATCATTAGCATAAATTTCTTTAAAAATATTTCTTTGTTCGCGTTCTGCTGCTGCTTTTTCCATTTGCTTGTCAGCAGTAGTTGATAAAGAAAGAGTTTTCTGATCTTGCAAACAAGAAAGCTCTTGCAATAAATCATTTTTGCGAGTTTGATATGTTAACCATGTCTCTTGTAAACTTGCGATTGCCATCTTTCTTTACCTATTTTATCTTACATATATATAAACAATTTTCTTTAAACATTATTTCAATCTTATATATTATTGTTACAAAACTTAATATTAAAACTTAATATTGCTTACATTCTTGTTATCATTATAAAAATATTGTATAATTCAGTCAGATAGTGTATACAAAGTTTTCAACATTGTTGTATATTATAAGTAAAGTATTAGATAAGAAGGATTAATATGAAAAAGAAATTAATGGTAGCTTTAGGCTTGTTAATATTGTCAACATTAACTGCTTATTCAAAAATAGAAGTTCCGTCAGAATTAACACCAATAATAAGGCTTTATAAACTAGGTAATTATACCGAAGCATATACTAAGGCAGCTGAATTTGTAAAAAAAGAGCCGGCAAATGCTTTAGGATATTATTATATGGGAATTTCAGCTTCTCAATTAGGGAAAAAAGATGAGGCATTAGATTATTACAATAAAGCTTCAATTTTGGCACCTGAAAATAGTGCGGTTTATGATTATGCAGCAAGAGGAAAATTGTGCATTGAAACTCCTAATAAATGCCAAAACTTTAATGAAAAATTAAGTGAGCTTGATGAGTTTATATCAAATAAGAATATGAAAGTTACAGAAGAAGTTCAAGCTCAATATGAAAAATTAAAAATAGAAAATTTTATGCGAGAAATGAATCGCACAGAAGATATTCAACCTCAAAAATTTAAAGAATACTATGATTTTTCGAGTATGAACAATATGCCCGCACCGACAAATGATGAAATTGTAGCAGCATTAAGAACTTTACAACGTGCAGGCTTAGGTAATTTTGTTAATAATAATGATATTTCAATGTTGAATTATTCACAACAAAATCCTATACTTAATTCTTTCGGAACTTCAGATATGAATCCGAAGTTGATACAAGCTTTATTAACGAATACTTTAACACAAGGATTTTAAGAAAGTAAAAACAAGATGAAAATTGAAACATTAAGATTTGGCGAGATTGAAATTGATGAAAAGAGAATTTTTAATTTTGCATTACCTATAATTGGGTTTAATGAACTAAAAAAATTCGCAATTATTGATATAAATAAGGATGGTATCTTTAAGTGGTTACAATCGCTGGAAGATCCTACTTTAGCTTTTCCGATAGTTTCAGTTTTTAGTTTCAATGTAGATTATTCTTTTGATATTCCTGATAATGTTGTTGAAACGTTAAAAATAGAGAATGTTGAGAGTTTGTTAGTTATGAATATAGCGTCGATTCCACAGGATAATCCTAAAGGGACAACGTTAAATTTACTGGCGCCTTTGATTTTTAATATAGACAAGAATCTTGCAGGACAAGTAATTTTAACCGGAACCGGCTATGACATTAGTTTCCCACTGTTTAAAAAGGATTAAAGACAAAGATGCTAGTAATATCACGTAAAAACGGTCAAAAAATAATGATTAACGACAATATAGTAATTACAATTGTCGATTCAAGAAACGGACAATGCAAGATTGCTATTGATGCTGATAAAGACGTTAAAATTTATAGAGAAGAAATTTATTATCAAATTAAGCTTGCCAATTTAGTTGGTAAAAATACAAGTACCACGGTTGTTGATTCAGTTTCAGATTTACTAAAAGATAATAATGTTAGACTTAATAACGAAGTTGAATTAAATTTTTCTGATTCAGAAGTTGAACTTGATAAAAATAATAACTCAAAAACTTTTATTATTAAGAAAAAAGATCCTGATAAAGAATAAATTTTGACTATGTATTTTTTTAATATACAAAATTGCAATTTTAAACCAAGAAGCATTGAGCATGCTTATTTCTGTATATTAAATAAAGATTTAGAAAATGCTGAAGCTGTCTTTGCCTCATTAGACTCACCCAGAGCTAATTGGGGCAAATCATTAGTAGGCATTTTACGAGGTTTTTTAGAGCGATTTCCAACTTATTTTGAAATTCGCAACTTTTTTGAAATAGATTTGGATTTTTTACTAAAAAATGAAAAACTTGAATATGTTGAATTATTATTAGGGAGTTTGGAATTACTTTCTCAAATAAATCAAGAAGCATATAAATTTGCAGCACGTGTTATGTATGAAAATAAATTATACAACGCAACGAGAGAATATTTAGAGAAATCCAAAAAACTTAACTATAGAGATCCTGAACTACATTTTTTACTATCAAAATATTATATGGATTATCATAACTACTCAGAGGCTAATTACTATATTGAAGAGTGCTTAAAAATTCTTCCGGATTACTATCCGGCAAAAAAACAAAAGATAGCAATTCAAAAATTGATAAGCGAATTTGATACTAATTAGATTTTTCGCTATAATATCCTTATGAACAACAAATTTACAGATATCTTCGAAACTACTAAAAAAGAAAATATAACTTATCAGCAGGATAAAAATTCAAATTTTTTTCTTGAAGATATGACGTTGCAACAACCTATACGCATTTCTTCACAAGAAAGTTCCAGAAGATTAAATGATTATGATTTTAATCTGTTAAAAGAAGATGCTTATAAAGACGTAACTGACGATTTGTTCAAATTAGAGTATAAAATTGCAAAAACTGAAGAAGAAATTAATAACTTTGACTCACAAATTCAAGCAGCAAAGGATATTGGCGACACAAATTTGATAAATGAATTAAACTACAGAAGAAATTTAGCTATAGAGGATTATGACTCTCTTATTGCTATGTACAATAACAAAAGCCTTTCTGCAAGATTAACAGATAACTTATCAAATATTTTTGGGAAAAATTTAAGAAAAAGTTTTACAAATTTTAAACAAAAAGCAACCGAAACTACAGATATAATTTTTTCTAAATTACCGGGTCCGTTTTCAGCTTTTGTAGAATTAAAAAAATCACTATCAAAACTGGAAAACATCAACAAAAGTGTTGATGAACTAATGACAAGAAACGTTCCATTTGGTGAAAATATTGATAAATATAACCAGCTTTCAAAATATATTATTAAAGCAAATTCTATACAAAGTGAAATATCCAGATTTATAAAAAAATAAAAAAACGAATGAAATATTCATTCGCTTTACGTAATCTATAACACAATACATACCATACGATATATTAAACTATATCAGTAATTATTTTTCAAATCTATATAAGAAATTTGTTACAAAAATTAACTTTTTTATAATAAACAACTTTGTGAATATTTTTTATGCTAAAATACCTATTATGAAAAGAAAACCAATTATAGCAGTAGTAGGACGTCCCAATGTAGGGAAATCAACATTTGTAAATAGGCTTATCGGTAAACGTCAATCAATTGTGGATGATTTGCCGGGTGTTACACGTGATAGAATATATTTTGATGTTGAGTGGCAGAATAAACTTTTTACTGTTATTGATACAGGCGGTATTATCCCTGGTGATGAAGATGAAATTATGGTTTCTATTTATGACCAAGCTCGTATTGCTTGCGAAGAAGCTGAAAAAATTATATTCATTGTTGACGGAATTGAGGGTGCAACTCCTGTTGATTATGATATAGCAAATATTTTAAGACAATCAGGAAAACCTGTCTTTTTAGCTGTTAACAAAGTTGATTCCAGCAATCAAATTACTATGTTAAGTGATTTTTATTCATTAGCAATAGGTGAACCTATTGCAATATCTGCATTGCATGGTTCAGGTGGAGTAGGCGACTTGTTAGAAGAAATTACTTCTGATTATGAAATCGACGAAGATGAAGTTGAAGATAACACGATAAAAATAGCTATAGTTGGACGACCTAATGCCGGTAAATCATCCATTGTTAACTCATTATTAGGCGAAAAAAGGGTTATTGTTTCTGATATATCCGGTACTACACGTGATAGCATTGACTCAAGATTAACCTATAATGACCGAGAGTTTGTAATTATTGATACAGCCGGAATAAGAAAAAAAGCTAAAGTTGATTATGGCGTTGAAAAATTTGCTGTAGACAGAGCTATTCGTTCAATAAGAGAATGTGATGTTGCATTAATGGTCATCGACGCAACAGAAGCTGTTAACGGTATCTCAGATCAAGATAAAAAAATTGCTTCAATTATAACCGAAGCCGGTAAAGGTATGGTTATCGCAATTAACAAATGGGACTTAATAGAAGATAAAAAATCTAACACAATTAATAAGTTTGAAAAAATGATAGAACACGAAGTTCCGTTCTTGAATTATGTTCCAAAGATATATATAAGTGCAGTTACACACCAAAGACTAAATCAAATCTTTAAAAAAGTAGAAGATGTTTATACTGAGTGTACTAAACGAGTTTCAACAGGCTTGTTGAATAAAGTTATCAATGAGGCTTACGCTCTCAATCCGCCACAAACAATCAAAAACAAAAGGCTCAAAATACTATATTCAACACAAGCAACAATTCATCCACCAACATTTTTATTATTCGCAAATAACGAAGAACTTATAAAAGAACATTATAAGCGTTATTTAGAAAATAAAATCAGGGAAGCTTTTGGATTTTTCGGTACTCCAATTCGAATATCAGTAAGAACTCGTTCCGAAAAAACTAAGAAAAAATAATAATAATAATTATTATTATTCTCTTATTAATACATATTGATCTTTACCCAATTGATAAGCTAGTGTATCAATTACATTGTTGTATACTCTGACACAACCTTTTGAGACTTTTTTACCTATAGAGCTTGGTTTAAATGTTCCATGAATATATTGACCATCTTCACCTATAATTTTTCCAGTTTTAGGGTCAACATTTTTTAGACGTAGTACGTGATTACCATAATCATTTGGATTTTTCTTTCTTTTTGTTCCATAAGCCTTTTCGTATGGATAATCTTCAATATCTGCAATAATTCTCAATCCGGGTTTTGTTGGTGTAGAATTTTTACCGGATGCTATTGGATAAACATCTTTTAGATATCCTTCATAATCATAGTGGTAAAGTCTTTTTTCTGATATATCCACAACAATACTCGGATAAATAATATCTTTTCCAACTTTTAATTCCGGTGAGAACTCCATAGAATCGAGAGCTTCAATTGATGCACATATTTCTTGAGATTTTACAAATACATCTTTTTCATCATTCGTTTGTTGAGCTTTTAAAGCCGGTGCAATAAGTAGCAAAGGTGCTGTTATTGCCATACTTTTTACAGCCTTTGGGATTTGTACATTATTAAAAATTTTCATTAATACATCCTTATTATCTTCCTTACTTCATCTAAAACTTTCTTAGCCTCTTCTCTTGCTTTTAACGAACCTTCTTCAATAATTCTTTTTACTTCTTCCGGATGTTCTTCATAATAACGACGACGTTCTCTAATTTTATCCATTCTTTCATTAATTTTAGCGCCGAGTTGTCTTTTACAATCAGCACAGCCTCGCAAACCTTTTTCGCATTCACAAGATATTGTTTCAATTTCAGTATCATTACCAAATATCTTCCAGTATTTAAAAGCAACTTCACATTCATCCGGATGCCCTGGATCATCTTTACGCATACGACTTCTATCAGTTATTGCTGACATAACTTTTTTAGCTGTAATTTCTGCTGAATCAGAGATTTTAATATCATTGTTAAATGATTTTCCCATTTTATTACCGTCAAGCCCACAAATTAAAGAACAATTATTTAATTTTGGCTGAGGTTCTACAAAGAAATCGGTATTATAAATATGATTAAATCTTCTCACGATATCTCTTGACAATTCAACGTGAGCAACCTGATCAATTCCTACCGGCACTAAATCTGCATTAAAAGTCAAAATATCAGCAGTCATTAAGACAGGATACCCCATTAATCCATAATTTATTTGAGATGCCATTCCTTCTTTAGATTTTAAAATTTTAGCCATATCTTTTAATGTCGGATCACGTTCTACCCAATTTTGAGGTGTAATCATACTTAAATAAATATGCAACTCAGCTGTTTCAGGTACTAAAGATTGAACATAAATCGTAGACTTATTCGGATCAACACCACAAGCCAACCAATCCATTACAACATCTAATATATCTTGCTGTAAAGTTTCTGTTTTATCATATTTAGTAGTTAATGCGTGCCAATCAGCTACAGAGAAATAACAGTCATATTCTTCTTGTAATCTAACCCAATTATCAATTACACCTAAGTAATGACCTAAGTGTAGTTTTCCTGTCGGACGCATCCCTGACATTATTTTTTGTTTCATTAAATACACCTCTTTTTTTTCATTTTATCATAAAGAAAATTCAGTAACTCTAAAAACTTTTATTTCACCGGCTTCGAGTTCGGTTAAAAGTTTGTTTTTACGAGTTTTAAAATTTGGACTTCCTTGAATTAACTGTAATTCACCTTTTTTATTAAGTCCGCTAATTTTTATTGATAATCTCTTTTGTGAATGTTTATAATCCAAATTACCCAAAACTATAATAACTTCACCTTTATAATTTCTTGTATAAGCAAAAACTTTATCTTTGTCAGTTTTTAAAGGATTAAATGTTCCTTTAGAAATCAAATCCACATTTTTTGCTCTAAATTCAAACGCACGTTTGAAATTATCTTTTATTAATATTGACTCACCTTTAGGTTTTCTTGAATAATTAAATATATCTAATTTTCCACGATGAACAAAATAGTAATCATCGTCAGTTTCAGTAAGTTGAGCCTTTGTATTAGCCCAAGGATAAATATAAGAGTCGCCAAATTGAAAACCGTCTATAAAATATGGATTAAATGGCAACGTTGCTTCCAACCAACACATCATCACTGAAAATTTTTCACCTTTTAAAACAACAGGACTGACTTCATCGTGTGTTGTAAATGACAAAATTACACTTTTATTTTCCGGATAAGATGTTAATAATTTCTTATTAAATTTTATATGTTCAAAAAACTCATCTGCAGTCTTCCAATCTTTAAGATTAAAAAAGCTACCGTAATAACCGTCAAAACCAGCTGATAACAATTTGTCATAAGGTGTAAATTCCGCATATTTAGAAGGCGGTTCACGCCAAGAATCAGAAGCTTCTGCCAAAAACAAAAACTCCGAATCCTTCTCTCTTGTATAATTAATCAATTCCTTCCAAAATTTAAAAGGTTTAATTGTCGCAACATCAGCCCGTATTCCGTCAGCTCCAATATTAAGTACCATATCTACAAACTTTTTATGAACATTTAAAACATCTTCATTCAAATTCAAATCATTACCGGTATTAAGAAGTCTAACATCAGTCCAATCAGTAGGTACAATTGAAAGTTGTTTTCGATCTTTTATAAATAATTCCGGATGCGTTAGAAATAAATCATAAGCACCACAACTTGGTAAATCTATAACAACTTTGATACCTCTTTTATGACACTCTTCAACAAATTTTTTAGCCTGTTCTATAGGTGTTAAAGTTGATGACATGTCAACTAATTGCGGGTTAATAGTTTCAAAATCTGCTATTGCGTACACAGAACCTGCTGTTCCTAAAGCCTTTAGCTTACCAACCGGTGTAATAGGTAAAACATGAACTACATTTATGTTAGCCTCTTTCAGTTCGTCTAAACGCTCAATTGCATTTATAAAATTACCGCTGATTTCATCTTCATCAATTATTTCATTACCGTTTTTATCATCAGCATTAAAGTTTCTTATATTTATACCGCAAATTACAGCTTTATTATTTAAAAAAATTGACCTTAAACCTTCTGATGCAAATGTAACAGAAGTACTCAAAAAAGTTATAAGAAGAATTATAAAATATCTCATCAAGATCCCCCCAATACATTTTAGCATAAAAAGTTAAAAGATTTGTTTAAATATGCTTTATAACCTTTTTACCAATCCCATATCGTTCACAGTACCTTTTCAATTCTTTTATAACAATATTAGAAAGCAATAATACTGCAATTAAGTTTGGTACGGCTAAAAATAATGTTACTGCATCCGAAAGATTGATTATTGATTTAAAATTCATTGCAGAACCTGCTATAATGCATAAACAATAAAACGTTTGAAAAATTCTTGTTTTTAAAACACCTTCACCAAACAAAAAGTTCCAAGCTTTCAAACCATAATACGAACCACAAAGCATAGTTGATAATACAAAACAACTTGCCATAAGGGTTAATAAAATCGGATATGCAGGACAAATTGTAGCAAAAGCCTTAGAGGTTAATTCAATACCGGCAAGTCCATCTACTGTTAAATAAGCTTTTGAAACAACTATAACAAAAGCTGTTGCAACGCCGACTATAACAGTATCAACAAACGGTTGTAACATTGATATAAAAGCTTGTGCAACAGGTTTATTAGTATTAACGGCAGAAAAAGCAATCGGCGCTGTTCCTAAACCGGACTCATTTGCAAACATTGCACGTCTAAAACCCCATAACATACATGCCAACGCACCACCGCTCATCGCTCTGGTTGAAAAGGCTTCTTTTATTATTAGTGCTATAGTTTCAGGAAAATGATGAATATTTACAACACATACTAAAAAAGCACTTAAAACATATAACGAACACATAACCGGCGTAACTTTAGATGTAAACTTTCCTATAGCTTTTATACCGCCAATTATAGTAAACCAAGTTATAACAGCAACAATCGTACCAAGCACCCAACCATTATCAGCAAAAATACTATTATCACCACCGGTAACTTCAGTAAATTGTGCAGTCATAGCATTTATTTGAAATAAATTCCAACCGCCAATCATTGCAAAAATACAACACACTGCATAAGTTTTAGAAAGAGTTAAACCTATTTTATCACCTAGTTTACCAAAACCTCTAAATGCAATAGGTATATAGTACATCGGTCCACCTGACACAGTGCCGTCGGAATTTGTTTGTCTAAATTTTACCCCTAATAAAACTTCAGAAAATTTTAACGCCATTGAAAAAAGTCCGGCAACAATCATCCAAAAAATAACCCCAGGACCGCCAATTGAAACAGCTGCCGCTGAACCAGCCACATTACCTATACCGGCAGAAGCTGAAATTGTTGCACTTAAAGCCTGAAACGAAGACAGTTCGCCTTTTTTCTTTCTTTGATACCCTGTCGGATTATTGTGTTTATAATTATTAGTAATTAGTTTAATTGCGTGTTTAACACCCCAAAAGCCGATAAAACGTGTTTTTATCGTAAAATATAAAGCCGCAACAATTAAAAGCACAACAAGAAACTCAAATTTAACACCGCCAATTGTTACGGAAGAAAAAATTAAGCCTGAAACCTTATCAGCTATTGGCGCTAAAGCGCTATCTATTACGGCATCCAAATTCATAATACAATTCTAATACAAACATAAGCTTATGTATATTATTTTATTAAATTCAAGCATAAATCATCAAAAATATTAACAGGTCGCATACCTAATATAGCTTGTTTTTTTGCGTTTTCTATCAATTTTATATGATATATAAATTCAGAATTTTTTGGTGATGATTTTAAAACTGCAAGCATATAATTTTGAATATTGTCTAAAATAGTTAACATTGGTACGTCTTTTGTTAAATCAGTCAACTTTTGAGAAATATCAAAAACATCTTTCCTTTCAAAAGTCCAATAGTTTTCAAAAACACCTTTAATTAACGAATAATCATAAGTTACTTCATCCATTGACGGAACAAAAAAGCACTGTGAACGTGAAATTATTGTAGATAACAAGTCATCTATATAACGAGTAAGAAATATAAAAGTTACCCCCGGTTGAGGTTCTTCAATTATCTTTAGTAAAGAATTCGCTGTTTCATCTTGAAAATTCGTTTTATTCAAACCGCAAATCTTACCTTCATCATCTCTATCGCAAAAAATAAAAACCCTATGAAAATCAGATGTATTCATCAACGTTTCTTTAATTAAAGCTGACTGTTTCATTGAAATTACAGTTTTAGAATCATCGTCTTCCGGTTTGTTATCCAATCTCGAAACCGTAATTACTGCCGGATGAGAATTTTCTCTAATCCATCTGCAATTAATACACGAACAATCATCAGATTTATCATTTTGACAATTTAAAAACCTCGCAATTTCCTTTGATAATGTATATTGAGCGTCAAAATCATTACCATAAAACAATATACTCTGAGGTAAAGCTCTATGTTTCGCAGTCAAAGCTTCTGTAAAATAATTAGTTAAAAACGGATATTTATTTGATAAGAGCAATTTCCACCTCCGAAACAATATCAAGCACTTCACCAGACTTTATTCTTGATTCAACTTCAAATAAATTCTGTTTCAAATCAACCAAAACTGAAGCAGAAGTATTTTTCAGCTTTGTAATTGTTTGCTTAACGACAAATTCATGCTGACCTGTTAACTTTGATAATTCCATAGTTGAAAGACTTGAAGCTTTTGTTTTTATAATAATCCATTTTCTAAGCATAGTTTGAATTGCTGAAAGAATTTCTAACGGATGTTTTTTATCAATAAGTTTCTGAAATTCCAACAAGGCTCTGTCTTTTTGATTTTTTATAATAAATTCTGTCAAATTGAACAAATCTTGATTAGATATTGCAATATCCTCAACCATTTTTTTAGTTACAATTTTTTCAGGATAAGCCATCAATTTTAATTTGTCTAACTCACAATCAAATTGTCTTAAATTGTTTCCAATTTGCTCAATCAACAGCTCTACAGCATCATTTTTTAAGCTTAAATCTTTTTTCTTTGCTCTCTGATTTATCCAAGCAGAAATTTCAGCAGTTTTATACGTCTTAAAAACAGGAAATTCTTGAGCATTATACTGATTTAGTATCTTATAAAGCTTTCTCCTTGAATCTAATTTTCTCCCTTCATCACGTGGAAGCTTTACGACAAAAACAATATTTAATAAAGTCGGATTATTTTTTAACGCATCCTCAATATCAGACAACTCGGACTCTTCAAAACTGTTTTTTTGAGACAAAAAATAATCCTCTGCATTAACTACAATCAACATTTCACCAAACATCATCGGCGGTGTTCTTAATGCCGTTATCAATGATACATAATCCGGATTATCCAAAACTTGAAAATTCATTGCTATAAAATCTTGATTGAGTTTAGATTTCATCTTCTCAATCTCAAGTTCTATATTAAAATCTTCATCCCCATAAAAAAAGTAAACTGCCATATAAAAATTATACAATAAAATTAATTCTTTATGCTAAAATTTTTCTATGAGCTTAATTTCAATATTAAAAAAGAAAAACAAAACAACTCTTTTTACAACACCGTCCCATGACGGGAAAATTTTTATGTACCATAAATTCTACCAATGGTATAAAGCCGACATTTCAGAAACAGAAACTCATAATCCACAAAAAGCTTTAGAAAATGCCGAAAAAAAAGCCGCTAAAATTTATAATACTAAATTCACTAAATTTTTAACCAATGGATCCAGTAGCGGAATAATTTCTGCAATACTTACCTGCAAACCTAAAAATATATTAATTTGGAATATGGCGCACCCTTGTCATAAAAATGGCGCTAAACTGGCAAATGCAAATATTATCGAGTATTCATTACCACTAGATGAAGAATTGGGTATACATAAAGCTATAACACCACAAAAAGTAGAAGAATTATTACTACAAAATACAGCAGACACTATTGTTATAACAACTCCTACCTATGAAGGTTTTGTTGCTGACATACAAGAAATTAGTAGAATTTGTAAGTCAAAAAACGTTAAATTAATCACTGATGAAGCTCATGGCGCACTTTATCCTTTTAGCGAAAATTTACCTGAATCGGCTATAAAATACGCCGATTTTACAATCCAATCCCTACATAAAACAGCCGGTGGTATAAACCCAACTGCACTATTACATTCTCAATGCGTTGATCCGACAGAAGCTCTTAAAATGATTTCTACAACATCACCATCATATCCAATGCTAGCTACAATAGAAGCAAATATTAATTTTCTCAATTCAAAACGGGGAAAAAGAATCCTAGAAACACTAATAAATAATATAAAAAAATTAAACCTGCCTAAATACAATGATGATATTACAAAAATTTTATTAAAAGGCGGGTATGAACTATCCGAAAAACTGTTTAATAAATATAACATAGAGGATGAACGGACTAATGATAAGACTACATTATTACTCTGTGGTATAGGTACAAATTTAAAAAAACTTGAACGTTTAAAAAAGATTACCAAATAAAAAGCCGCTTCTTTGCGGCATTAACTCTCGTTAGATAAAGGAGTGGAGGAGAAAATAAAGAAAAGAGATTATACTTATATATTCCACAATATATATTTTTTATAACACTTTTATATTTAAATTGTTACATAAGTTTATAAAACTTTACAATTAATAGCCGAAAGCATTGTATTTATTCAATTTTATTTATAGTATAATTTAGTCAGAATTGTTAAGGAGGGCATCGTTTATGATAAAAGTCGCAGTTTGCGGTTCAAACGGTAAAATGGGGAAAGAAGTTGTTAAAGCGGTCAATGCAGCTGATGACATGGAATTAGTTGCACAAATAGATATTTTTAACGGTCAATTTACGTCAATAAAAGACGCAAAAAATTCTGTTAATATTGATGTATTAGTAGATTTCACACAACCTGCATCAATATACGAAAATGCTCTCTACTGTTTGAATAATGATATAGCAATCGTTATAGGCACAACCGGGTTATCGGATGAACAAATAACAGAATTAAGAAATTTAAGTTCTGAAAAAAATGTTGCTTGTTTAATTGCACCAAATTTTTCAACCGGTGCCGTATTAATGATGAAATTTGCTCAAATGGCATCTAAGTATTTTGACAACGCTGAAATTATAGAACTTCATCACAATCAAAAAAAGGATGCGCCATCAGGTACAGCAATAAAAACGGCAGCAATGATGGCTGAATCGAATAGTGATTTTATAAAAGGAAATTGTCCTGAAAAAGAAACATTAGAAGGTTCAAGAGGTGGTGTATCTTATAATAATATACACATTCACTCTGTAAGAATGCCAGGATACATAGCATCACAAGAAGTTTTATTTGGCGCCAGCGGGCAAATACTAACTATCAGACATGATTCAATGAACAGAGAGTGTTATATGCCGGGCGTTTTAATGGCTGTAAGGCATGTAATTGCTAATAAGAATTTTGTATACGGATTAGAAAACATAATGGAATAGGAGAATATAATGAGAAAACCAAATATAGCAATTTTAGGTGCAACAGGTGTTGTTGGTAGAGAAATAACCAAAATAACAGAAGAATTAAATGTTGAATTCGAATCAATCAAGTTTTTATCAAGTGCAAAAAGTGCCGGTACAAAAATAACTTTTAAGGGCAAAGAATATACAGTAGAAGAAGCTACACCTGAAGTTTTCGAAGGCATAGACATTGTTATGGCTTCTGCAGGCGGTTCTACCAGCCAAAAATTTGCTCCGGAAATTATTAAAAGAGGCGGTTTAATTATTGATAACTCTTCAGCTTTTCGGATGGATGAAGGTGTACCATTAGTTATTGCAGGTGTAAATGACGAAGATTTAAAATCACATAAAGGAATTATAGCAAATCCAAATTGTTCAACTTCGCAATTAATGTTGGCTTTAGAACCATTAAATAAGCATTTTGGAATAAAAAGACTTATTGTATCAACATATCAAGCTGTTTCCGGTGCCGGACTCGCTGCTATCAATGAGCTTAGAGAAGATACCGAAGCTAATTTAAAAGGCGAAAAATTTGAAAATAAATGTTTTAAGAAACCAATTTCCTTTAACGTAATACCTCAGATTGACGTATTTTGTGAGAACGGATACACAAAAGAAGAGATGAAAGTTGTTAAAGAAACAAAAAAAATCTTGCATCTTGATGAAAACACTCCTATTTCTTGCACTGCAGCAAGAGTTCCTGTGTTTAACGGACATTCAGAAGCTGTTGACGTTGAATTTAAAGTAAATGTTGAACCTAATGAAGTGCGTGAAATTTTAAAAAATTCTTACGGAGTTACAGTTATCGATAACCCTGATAATTTTGAATACCCTACTACAAGAGATGCAAGCGGTGCAAATCCGGTTTTTGTCGGTAGAATTCGTAAAAATTTAGCTTTTGATAATGGTATATCATTCTGGTGCGTTGCAGATAACATACGTATTGGTGCAGCATTAAATACTGTTAGAATTTGTAAAAAAGTTATAGAAATGGGCTTATTTTAAGTTTTGAGGAGTTATTTATGCTTGTTACTAAAGAAAATATAATTGATATAGTAAAAAAAGGACAAGAGAAAGGTAAAACTTTTGTTGTAACAAACGGATGTTTTGATATTTTACACGTAGGGCATGTCAGATATTTACAAAAGACAAAAGAATTTGCCGATAGTTTAATCGTTATGCTTAATTCAGATGCATCTGTTAAAGCTATAAAAGGCGAAAGCAGACCTATTAATAATGAATTAGATCGTGCAGAAATATTAAGTGCTTTGAGTTGTGTTGATTATGTGGTAATATTTAATGAGAACTCACCGGCAAAACTCTTAGAGGATATTAAGCCAAATGTTTATACAAAAGGTGCTGATTACACTCTAGAAACCTTACCGGAACGGGATGTTGTTATCAAAAATAATATCAAAGTAGAATTTATAGATTTTGTAGATGGTAAATCAACTACAAATGTAATTAAAAAAATTAACAAAAACTAGAAAATTTATTATATAGAGGAGTTTATTATGAAAACATTTACATTAGAACAAATTGCACAAGTATGTGGCGGTATGTTATCAAAATCTCAGGATGTAGCAATCACCAAAATAGCACCACCACTTTTAGCTGATGAAACCACTTTAGCTTTAGCGTTAGGCGAAGATGAAATTGCAAATCTATCAAAAACAAAAGCTAAAGCAGCACTTGTTCCTTTAGGAGTTAATATAGAAGGCTTCACAACTATTGAAGTTGAAAGACCTAGATTAGCAATGATGAAGCTAATAACAATGTTTTACGAAGAACCGCATGTAAACTCAGGAATTCATCCGACAGCTGTAGTTCACCCAACAGCAAAAATTGGCGAAAACGTTGCTTTAGGCCCAAACGTTGTTATAGCAGAAAATGCTCAAATTGGTGATAATACAAAAATCTTAGCAAATTGCTACATTGGAAATGGTGCCGTTATCGGTTCTAAATGTTTCTTCCACCCAAATGTTAATATTGGCGATAGAGTAAAGGTTGGTAATGACGTTATTTTACACCACGGTGTTTCTTTAGGGGCTGACGGATTTAGTTTTGTAACTGAAAACCCTAATAATATTGAGCAAGCTCGCCAAGATGGTGAAATTAAAGAAGCTAATGTTGAACAAGTTATTTTCAAAATTCCTTCAATTGGCTCTGTAATCATCGGTAACAATGTTGAAATTGGTGCAAATACAGCTATCGACAGAGGAACTATTGAAGATACAATCGTTGGCGATAATACAAAAATCGATGATTTAGTTATGATAGGACACAATTGCAGAATCGGTAAAGGCTGTATGATTGTATCACAAGTTGGAATCGCTGGTAGCTGTGTGATTGGTGATAGAGTTGTTATTGCAGGTCAAGCTGGTTTAGCAGACCACTTAAATATCGGTGATGATTCTATTATTGCAGCACAAGCAGGCGTTTCAAAAAGTTTCCCTGCAAAATCAATTGTTATAGGTTCTCCGGCTATGCCTAGAAAAGAATTTATTAAACAAATGAAAATGATGAAAGATGCCGGCGAATTAGTAGCTAAATTTAAAAAATATGAACCGCTACTAAAAACTTTTGAAGAAAGTCATGAAGCAGAAGGCTGTGCGGTATAAAATGGTTACAATCAAATCTGAGATAAAAAAATCAGGAAATTCTTTAATGAAGAATAAGCTTTGTGAGGTTATTATAAAACCTTCACAAAGCGGAAAGATAAGAATTTCCTCAAAGGGTGCAGAGGTTGGGTTTGAAGCTAGCATTGATAATTTATACTCAACAGATCATTGCGTTACTTTATGTAGCAAAGAACATAGAACTTTACTGGGAGATTATAAGTACAAAGCAATGCTTTGTGAGCATTTTATGGCTGCTTGCGCCATTTGCAAAATCGACTCAATTGATGTCTACCTCTCAGAAACAGAATTTCCAATTTTTGACGGTAGCGCAAAAGTTTGGGTTGAACTGTTTAAACAAGCAGGAATAGAAGGTGTTAATAATAATTTATACACTGTTTCCGAGCCTGTTTATTATCTAAACGGAAAAACAAGTCTTGTTATTTTACCGGATAAAGAACTTACAATTTCTTATGCAGTAAATTATGATCATCCGGACTTAACCAGAAGATGGGTCAGCTTAGATACCAAAAATCTAAATGAGATTATTGAAGCCAGAACTTTTGGATTTTATAAAGATCTAAAAAAATACCAATTATTAGGTTTTGCCAAAGGCGTAACTATAGATAATACGGTTGGTTTAAAAGATGTTGGCTACACAACAGAACTTCGTTCAGCACACGAACCAATCAAGCATAAAATTTTAGATCTGCTTGGTGATTTATATTTAACAGGTATTTCACCACTAAATATGAGAGCACAAATTTTAGTCAAAGAAGCCGGACATACTGTTCACACTAAAGTTGCTCAGCAATTAAAAAACAAACTAGTTAAAATATAAAGGAGAGAAAAATGACAGAAGAAATTTTAACATTTGATACAATGCAAATAATGGAAATGATACCACACAGATATCCGTTTTTGCTTGTTGACAGAATCACAGAATGTGTAGCTGGTAAATATGCAAAAGGCTACAAAAATATGACAATGAATGAGCAGTTTTTCCAAGGTCATTTCCCTGGAAACCCTATTATGCCGGGCGTATTACAACTTGAAGCCTTAGCTCAATGTTCTGCACCAATCGTTATGTGTATGCCTGAATATAAAGGTAAATTAACTCTTTATGCCGGAATTGACAATGTTAGATTTAAAAACATAGTTAGACCTGGAGACAGATTTGATATGCATGTTGAATTAATTAAGGCAAAAGGACCTATTTGCAAATGCCATGCAGTTGGTTCTGTAGATGGTAAAACATGCGTTGAAGCAGACCTTACAGTAGCTTTAAAATAATAAAATTTAAAACATAAATTCTAAAAAAACGACATTAAATATTTGATGTCGTTTTTCACTTTTTAGAATAAGTGTATTTTTAACATTCTAAAAATCACTCAAAAGTATTACAAACAAAGGGTTGAAGATTTATTAAGTGTATGTTATAATATTAAATAGGATATGATATACGTTTATAAGAAATAAAAAACATATCATAAAAAAAGAGTGTTACAGCCCCACACCACTCTATAATAAAAAAGGTATCCGGTTACTAAAACAAGGTAAGACCAATGGATACGATATTAACACATCCTAGCAGATTTGAAAAAGTCGCAACGACTGCGACAGGGATTATTATTACAATTAGTATTTTAATAAGTCAAAATCTGATAATTTTAGCAAAGGATTTAGGAGTAGGAAATTACACAGGTTTATCACCAACATTGAATTATATCCAAGAAAATAATAAGAAAAAGGAACTGTTTTTTGAAGAAGAGATATTAAAAAAATATAGTGAAGGAATTATAACAGAAGTAGATAAAGGAGTTAAACATGTCAGAATAATAAGATATTATAATGGCAAACCTGTTAGAATTAATGTTGTAGAGCTTTCTACGGATATCAACACTAATTTAGATATTGTTCCGGCAATAGCTTCAGAAAAATTATCAGCTAAAAAACAAATTTCAAATATTGCAAAAGAAAAAAACGCCATTGTCGCTATTAATGCAGGATACTTCAAACCTAACACAGGTGTACCTTTAGGCACATTAATGATTAATAAAAAATTATACACCGGTCCGATTTATGATCGTGTAGCAATAGGTTTTTTTGAAAATGGTTATGATATGGCAAGAGTAAAGTTAGAAGCAACTATTAATACAAATATAGGAGGATTTAAAATTGATAATGTCAATCAGCCCAGAATGTTATCGACTCACACAATTGTATATACGAGAGATTGGGGTGAAACTACTCCGCCTACTCCTAAGTATGGCACGCAATTAGTTATCAGTCGAGGTAAATTAATCGGTGTAACAGAAAAACAAACAACTATACCACAAGACGGGTTTGTCATTGTTGGACCGGTAAAAAACTTAGAGCATTTAACTAAAGCTAAAAGTTTTAAACTAAACTTAAAAACAAGTCCAAATTGGAGCGATGTCAATCATATCATAAGTGGTGGACCATATTTAGTTAAAGATAACGAAATATTTGTTGATATGACAGCACAAAAACTAACCGCAATTGGTGGCAGAAATCCCAGAACGGCTATTGGATACACAAATGACAATCACTTAATAATGTTAACTGCAGACGGTCGGGAAGGTGCGTCTGTTGGACTCACATTAATTGAATTAGCTAATTTAATGAAAGAATTCGGTTGTATTAACGCAATGAATTTAGATGGTGGCGGCTCAACCGTAATGTACGTTAAAGGTAAAATCGTTAATAAACCTGCTGTTCAAGGCGGTATTCCATTATCGCACACTTTAACAGTTAAACATAAAAATAGTTGATATTACTTTGCTACTTCGTTATAAGGGCGGATTTTCTTCGAAAATCCGCCCTTTCTTTAATTATTAGTTACTACTATTATTAAATTAGTCATCTGCATGACCAGCTGTACAAAGTACATCTCTCATTTTATGCATAACCATTTCTTTAACAGCAGTTCTTCCTGGTCCCATGTATTCACGTGGGTCAAATTTATCAGGATGTTCAACAAAGAATTCTCTTATAGTAGAAGTCATTGCTAATCTTAAGTCTGTATCAATATTGATTTTTGCTACACCGTGTTTAGAAGCATAATTTAACATTTCTTCAGGTACACCTTGTGCATTTGGCAATTTACCACCAAATTGATTACATTTTGCAACAAATTCAGCAGGAACTGATGATGAACCGTGAAGAACAATCGGATAATCACCAAAACCAGCTTCTTTAAGCGCATCTTTAATTTCTTTCAATCTTTCAAAATCTAATTTAGCTTCACCTGCAAATTTGTAAGCACCGTGAGAAGTTCCGATAGCAATTGCTAAAGAATCACAACCGGTTTGTTTAACAAATTCAACAGCTTCAGCAACGTTAGTATATTTAGCATCTTTTGCATCAACATTAACATCGTCTTCAACACCAGCTAATTTACCTAATTCAGCTTCAACTGAAACACCTCTTTCGTGAGCATATTCAACAACTTTTTTTGTTAAAGCAACGTTTTCTTCGAATGAGAATCTGCTTCCGTCAATCATAACAGATGAGAAACCGCCATCGATACAAGCTTTACAAATTTCAAAATCAGCACCGTGATCTAAGTGTAAAGCAATAGGCACTGTTGTAGTAGCCAACGCAGCTTCAACCAACTTAATTAGGTAAGTTTGGTTAGCGTATTTTCTAGCACCAGCTGAAACTTGAAGAATGATTGGTGATCTTGTTTCTTCAGCAGCTTCTGCAATAGCTTGTAAAATTTCCATGTTGTTAACATTGTAAGCACCGATAGCATAACCGCCAGCTAATGCTTTTGCGAACATTTCATTTGTTCCAACTAATTTTCTTTCACTCATTTGAGTTCTCCTTCTTTTGTTTTTATGGGAATAATTCCCTTTACAAGGTTAAAATACAACAAAAATAAGTAATTTGCAACTCAGAATATTAGTTATAAGAATTAAAAACAAGCTTTAATAGCTTCAATCATAGATTCCGGATTTGCTAAATTTTTACCTGCAATATCAAAAGCTGTGCCATGACAAGGTGATGTCCTTATTACATCCAATCCTATCGTCATATTAACTGTCTTTTTAGACGCAACCGACTTAATAGGTATTAAGCCTTGATCATGATAACAAGCTATATAGCAATCATAAGGCATTTTTTCATTCTTCAAATACGAACTTACACCATTAACAAATAAAGTATCAGCCGGCAACGGATTTGTTATATTTACCCCTTTTTCTCTCAAAGCATTTACTGCAGGTATCATTGTTAAATCTTCTTCGGTGCCTATTATTCCATTCTCACCGGCATGAGGATTTAGTGCACACAAAGCAAAATTCGGATTTTTTTGTCCCAACTTTTGTTTAAAAAAGTTTTGCAAACGTGCAACCTTTTCAATAATAAGTTCTTGAGTTAAATTTTTAGCAACATTATTCAATGCAATATGGCGAGTTAACAAAAGAACTTTAAATCCACCGGCCACAAACAGCATTTCGGCTTTTTGATTTTCTCTCGCTAAATATTTTTCCAAAATTTCAGTTTGACCATTAAATTTATGACCTGCCAAATGCATTGCCTCTTTTGATGTTGGTGCTGTTATTATAAACTTCGGTTTTAAATCACAAGCTGTTTTTAAACACCTAAAAGCAAAATCACCTGCATCAGCTGTTACTGTACCGGGTTGAACTTTGCTTGAATAATCAACTTCTAAAATTTCATAATTATTGTTTAGAGTTCCATAAAAACTTAAGACTTTAGAATTTGACACTAAAACAATGTCTTTTGGCGGTAACCCCAAAAGATTAAGAGACTTTATAACAACCTCAGCACCAATCCCATTTGGATCGCCGGTTGTTATTAAAACTTTTTCTGAATAATTACTCATGATGTTCCAAATATTTTAAAATTTCAATTAATGTATTAGAATTTCCTAAATTACCGGATTTTGTTATTATCCATTTATGATTAATATCCGCACATAAAGAAATTGCTGGTGCAACTTCATCAACAAGCCTTAATTCATTTGAATTAATAGCTTTACAGCATTTATAAGAAGTTTCACCGCCTAAAGTAATTAAAACGACATCAATCTTAGCTAAAACTTCTTTAGTTAATTCAGCCAAATAATCAGTAATCAACCCTGCAAGTTTATCACGAGTCAATTCTGCATTAAAAGAATCTTCCGAAAACCCGTCAAAATTAGCAATTAAATCAGAAGTATGGACACAAACCGTTACTCCACTTTTCAAATTCGTAACAATACGTGTTACAATTTCTTCATTTACACCAGCAAGTATATTTTTAGTATCTAAAGGTATAAAATTAACATCTTCAAAATCATCAGATTGTTCTAATTTTTTTATCTGACTTGCAGTTATTTGAGTAGCAGTACCTGAAACGATAAATCTTGGTAAATTCGCAAAATGCAAAGAATCTTGTGTTTCATTTTTTTCCAAACCGGCTAACCAGTATTTTGATAAAATCTGTGCACCAGCTGCAGTTCCGGTTGGCAAAATTTTCTTTTCACATTTTTTTATTGCCAAAGCAATTTGTTCAATATCAACAACGGATGTTGAATCCGCAACTATTAACTTTTTTCCGTCTTTAATAAGTTCATTTATTCTCATTAAAATAGGACCAGCACCGTTAAGAACAGTTCTCAAATCTATTATCCCAACAATGTTTTCCATTTCCTCAGAAAGTTGAGATTTTAAAAGAGTCGGTACATGAGATTCAGTAATTGGTGAATGCGGATCAATAGCCATTTCTGTTCTTCCGATAGGTACACCTTTTGCTAAATGATAACCGCCAACAGTTATACGCCCTTCTTGAGGAAAAGCAGGAATTATTACAGCTGCATCATATTCAAGAATATCTAGAACGGTTAAAGTTTCTAACGCTATATGTCCACGTAACGTTGAATCAATTTTTTTATAGTAATAGTCAAAAGAAAAACTTTCAGAAAGTTTTTTCACAGCACTTTCAACCTTAAGCACAGCTTCTTCAGATGACACATTACGAGATTCACTCGACAACGCCCACACCTCTGTGCCTGCCTTTACCTTAGGAGTACAATCACTATCTAATAAAATTTTAGTGTTCGCACCCTTTTGATAAAACTGTAAAGCCGTATCATTAGCACCGGTTAAATCATCGGCAATAATACCTACTAAATCTGAAAATATCATTATTCCGCATCTCTTTTTGAGCCCAACAATCTAACATTGTTAGCGATTATAAGAAATCTTTCTCTTTCTTCACCTGACTGATCTGACCATTTGCTTATAGAGATTCTGCCGTCAACAACAACCTGACGCCCTTTTTTTATATATTCACCGGCAAATTCAGCTTGTTTATCCCACACTTCTATATTAAACCAGTCTGTTACCTCTTCTTTAGATTTTGAATCCCATCTTCCCACTGCTAGTGAAAACGTTGTTTTTACTTTACCGGATTCAAAATATCTAATTTCAGCATCTTGTCCAGCTCTACCAATAACCGTTGCTGTATTCATTTATTTCTCCTTTATTATTTTTTACTTTTTTCATTTGCTTGCTGAACAATATCAACTTTTGGTTTATATTGTTCTTCAAGATATTCAATTTTTGCAGTCTTTAATAAACCTGCAGTTAAATCTTTTAGCATATCAAGTTGTTTAGTTGTTTCTAAATAATATTTAATTTCATCCTTAACTTTTGCTAACGGTCTTGTTCCAGGTGCCACACGATCAGTAACTTTTATAATGTGATAACCATATTGAGTTCTTACAAGACTTGGATAAATTGTATTAGGCTTCATTGAAAACGCTACTTGAGAAAATTCCGGAACCATAACTTCTTTCTCAAAATAACCTAATTCACCGCCTCTTTCACCGCTTGCTTTATCATCAGATTGTTCTTTTGCAAGTTTTTCAAAATCATCAGGATTAGCTTTTATTTCAGCTAAAACAGCTTCAGCTTTTTGTTTTTGAATTTGCATCAAGCCTTCAATCTTTTTATTTAACTCATCAGGTGAAATATCTTTGTTTTTAGCTTTAACTTCTCTTATCATTTGCAAAGTATCAGCAGATATTAAAATATGAGAAGCTCTAACTTGTTCTGCATGAGTAAATACTTTTAAATTTTCTTTATAATATTTTTCAATTTCTGCATCAGAAACATTAACTTTACCTATAGCATTAATAAGTTTTTTTATTGCTATTTGGTGTTTTAAATCTTCTAAAAATTCAGAATTAGAAACACCTCTTCTTTTTAAAATCGAATTTAATTCTTCTTTAGAACCAACTTTATCAATTATAGATTTCATCTCAGCTTCAATATCAGCTTTAGAAACCTTAATACCTCTTTTTTCGATTTCACCTTCAATCAAAGCTTTTATAATCAATTCTTTTACAACTTTTTCTCTAAAAACACGATACATCACATTATCTTCAGTCTTTTTAAAATTTTCAGCACCGCCAAAATTTTTAAATACTGAATTGTCAATTTCTTTATCAAACGTTTTATCAAATTCCGCCTTTGTTATTATTGAATCATTAACTTTAATAATTCCGCCAAACTTGTTGTTAAAAGAACAACCTGAAAGTAAAAATACCGATAAAGCTGCACATGTTAAAATTTTTTTCATTAACTTAACTCCTTATTAAATTCAACGTGTTTTATTTATTAGATTTTGATAAATACATATTTACACTCTTCTTTATATCATAAAACAAAGTTAGCAAAATGTTAAATATTTCTTCAAAATTTAAGTACTCACTATTTATTAAAAGTATCGATTTACCTTCCTGACAAGACTTTGGCGCTATTGTAAATTTTACTCTTCTTAATATTTCACGGCTAAGATTATTTTTTAATATATTCCACTCATACTGTGTAAACGGAGTATAAACTCTTATTCCACCGGAACCTTCCCTTATGGTACTCAAATTACACTCTGTTGCCAGTAATCTTAGTTTAATTAGTTTAATCAGATTTTCTACTTCCTCAGGAATTCTGGAAAATCTATCTTTCCACTCTGATACTATATATTCCAGTTCAGTTTCATTCTTAACATCAGCTAAACGTTTGTATTCAATCATTTTTTGTTCGCTTGAACCAACCCATTCATCAGGTATAAATGCCGTTACATTTATATCAACAATTGCAGGTTTTGGAGTTACTACAGCTTCACCTTTAAGCTCCTGAACAGTTTCTTCAAGAAGTTGACAATAAGTATCGAAACCGACATTAATCATATGACCGTGTTGTTTTGTTCCTAAAATATTACCAACACCACGGATTTCAACATCTCGCATCGCAATTCGATAACCACTGCCTAACGTTGTAAATTCTTTTATTGCCTTCAAGCGTTCTGTTGCTTCTTTTGTTAATTCTTTACTTTTTTTGTATAAGCAATAGCAATAAGCTTGTTTTTCACTCCTACCAACTCTACCTCTTAATTGATAAAGTTGTGCCAATCCCAGCTTATCGGCTTCATGAATAATTATTGTATTCGCATTAGGAATATCTAACCCGTTTTCTATTATTGTTGTACATAATAAGATATCACTTTCATGATTTGAAAAATCTACAATAACTTCTTCAAGTTGTTTTTCGCTTAATTGTCCATGTCCAATTGCAATTCTTGCATTTGGAACAAGTTTTTGTAATTCTAATTTAAACTCTTCAATAGTTTCTACTCTATTATACAAATAAAACACTTGTCCATCTCTATCAAGTTCATTTGTTATAGCATTCTTTACGGTTTGCTCATTATACTGACCCACAAAAGTCTTAATCGGCAATCTGTTTTGTGGCGGTGTATTTATTATAGAGATGTCTTTTATTCCTGATAATGACATATAAAGAGTTCTTGGAATAGGAGTTGCCGACATTGAAATAATATCAATATTCTCTCTTAATTCTTTTAATTTTTCTTTATGACGTACGCCAAAACGATGCTCTTCATCAATTACTAACAAGCCTAAGTCTTTAAATGCAACGTTATCTTGTAAAAGTTTATGAGTTGCAACAACAACATCACATTTTCCTATAGCTAAATTCTTTAAAGTTTCCTTTTGTTCTTTTTGACTTCTGAAACGACATAATAGTTCAACATTTATTCCAAATGGTTTGAAACGATCTTGAATTGTTTGGTAATGTTGTAATGCCAGAACTGTAGTAGGAACTATTACTGCAACTTGTTTTAATGAAGTTACAGCCTTAAACATAGCTCTCATTGCAACTTCTGTCTTTCCGAACCCAACATCTCCACAAACAAGTCTATCCATAGGTGAAGATTTTTCCATATCTGTTTTAATTTCATTTATGGCTTTAGCTTGATCCGGTGTTTCAATATATTCAAAAGCATCCTCCATTTCGAGTTGTAACGGCGAATCTTCTGCAAACGCAATACCTTCCTGCATTTTCCTTCTTGCATACAACCTTAATAAATCATAAGCAATAGTTTCAACTTCTTTTTTGACCCGAGATTTAGTATTCTCCCAATCACTACCGCCCATGCGTGATAATTTAGGCTTTATTTGTCCGGAACCTCTATATCTGCATAACATATTTATCTGTTCTGCTGGTATATGAAGTTTATCTTTATTCGCATACTCAATAGTTAAGTAATCTTTTAGTTGCCCGTCAAATTCTTGCTGGGTTAATCCTTGATAGACACCTACACCGTGAACCGAATGAACTACATATTCACCCTCTTTAATATCATTTATGCTTTCAATAAACTCAGCTTTCTCTTTATAATAACGTTTACGACCGGTTGGAATTTCTTTTTGTCGTTTATTAAATAATTCACGATCTGTAATAACTAAAATTTTACCGTCTTGAATTTCACATCCTTGCGAATTTATATTTTGAACATAATTCACACCGGTTATACCCTGTTCATTTAAAAGTTCTGCAACCCTCTCTTTATAATCAGTAGCTATGTATATTTGATAATCATTTCTTTGTTTAATGTATTGAGCAATATTTTCAAAATTAGCATCAAATATCGGAATATTACCTGAATCAATATCAATAACTTCATTATTTTCATCTGATAAAAAATTATTGAAAGATATTTTCTGAAATCCTGCCATTTTTTGAACTATTTCAGCTAAATTCAAATGGTTATTTGACTTGAGTTCTTCAAGCAATTCTACTCTTAGTGCTTCTTGATACGAATTTTCAAAATTATCACAAATCTGCTCCAATTTTGAAAATACTTCGGTTTGTTCATCAAAAACGATTATATAATCGTTAAAATAAGTCAAAGCACTGACTAAATTATCATTAAAATAAGACTGGTAAGCATTTATTCCTTCAAAATAACCTTCTTCACACAATTGATCTTTTATATTTACCGATAATTCCGAAGGCGTATTTTCCGGTAAAACAAATTTATAAACAGGAAGAATTTCTACCTCAGAAATTTTTTCAATAGATTTTTGAGTCTCGTTATCAAAATATCTGATATCAACAATTTCATCCCCCCAAAATTCAATTCTGACAGGATAATCTTGCAAAGTATAAATATCAGCAATATCACCACGAATAGAAAATTCGCCAATATCAGACACCATGGTTGATCGCTTATAACCCAAACTAACAAATTGTTTCAGCAATTGTTTTTGTGATATGGAATCACCAATTTTTAAACAATATCTATTATCAACAAAAAATTTTTCATCCGGAAATTTTTCAGCTAAAACCTTAACAGGCGCAATAATAACATCCGGTTTATTCCTTAATACTTTAATTTGTCTTTGATAATCGTACAAATTGACTCTTACAGTTTCGTAAGGTGAAACATTTTGATAGGGTAAAATTACATTATTAATTTGCCAAAATTTCTCTAGATCTACAGAATATTTTAATGCGGCTTGTTCTGTTGATGTAACGAACAAAAGTTTTTTACCAGAGATTTTTTTAATATAATTTAACAATAAAATACGACTGAAAGAAGTTAAACCTGTTAGTGTAAAACTTTTTCCATTTCTAACATATCTCTCAAATCTATTAAAAAAAGAACTATTTTCTAAATTCATTCGTTATAATTTGGGCTTTCGTACTCAATACCCATTTCTTTAATAGCTGCTATAAACCTTTCAGCACAAGAATGTTGCACCTCAGGCGGTACAACTCTTAAAATCTCAACAGTTTTTGAGATAATAGGGTCTTTGTCGTACCATCTGCTACCATTGACAGGTTTTACCAAATCATAAAATCTGTCAAGCGCCTCTTTGGATACTTTTTGTTCTAATTTATCAAGAAAAATCACCGCATGCTCTTTTAATTCATCTTGATAATTTTTCAATAATTCTATTACTTCTAACAATTTTGGATCGTGGTCATACCATCTTTTATAAGCGGGACTCATTTAGCACCCCCATATTATTAACACTTATTTCATCATTAAATCTTTGTATTTTTGCACCTAACTTATGCAACTTATGTTCAAACGCTTCATACCCTCTGTCAATGTGATGCAATTTTTCAATAATTGTATCACCATTAGCCATTAAGCCAGCAAGAACAAGAGCTGCACCAGCACGCAAATCACTTGCTGCAACAGTAGCACCTGTTAAATTCTTAACACCTTTTATAATCGCATGGTTTCTATCTTGGTGAATATCAGCACCCATACGTCTTAAATCAGGAACCTGCATAAACCTGTTTTCATATAAACTTTCAGTTATAATTCCAACACCGTTTGCCGTAGTTAACAGAGTCATGGCAATTGCTTGTAAATCTGTTGGAAATCCCGGATATGGCTGAGTTACAAAATTCACGGATGTTAAACGATTTCTGCAACTAACTTCAATTGTTGTAGGATCAGCAAGTTTAATATTAGCACCCATTTTAATTAATTTATCGTTAAAAAATGTCAAATGCGCCGGATATATATTTCTAATTAAAGCTTTACCTTTAGTCGCTACAACAGCTGCCATATATGTACCGGCTTCAATCCTATCAGGAATTGTTGTATACTCTGCTGAATGTAATGACTCTTGTTTTACACCATTAATCACAATTTCAGAAGTACCTGCACCTGTTATATCCGCACCAATAGTATTTAAAAAATTCGCCAAATCAACAATTTCCGGTTCTTGAGCCGCATTTTGTATTCTTGTGGAACCTTGTGCAGTTACTGCAGCCAACATTAAATTTTCAGTAGCACCGACAGACGGTATATCCAAATAGATATCAGTACCTACAAGTTTTGGAGCTTTAGCATGCACATAACCGTTTTCAATCTTAATCTTTGCGCCAAGAGTTTCTAAACCTTTAATATGAAAATCAACTCTTCTTTCACCAATTGCACAGCCGCCTGGTAAAGCTACAATACCCTCTTTGCATCTTGAAATTAAAGCCCCTAAAATTGTAAAAGATGCTCTCATTTTACTAACCAGTTCATACTTTGCTGTAACTGATGTTATATTTGTTGCATCTACCACTACAGACTTTTCGTTTTTATCATAAATAAGTTTTGCGCCTAAATCAGATAGTACGTTTAACATTATGGAAACATCTGTTAAATCAGGCACATTATAGATTTTTGTACATCCCTTTACTAATATGGAAGCCGCAAGAAGTTTTAATACAGAATTTTTAGCACCACCTATTGATACTTCCCCTTTTAAGCTTTCGCCACCATGAATTTTAAACTTCTCTGCCAATTTTCCTCCAATCTACTCTACAATAATACAATTATTATAGTTTATTGTAAAGTCTATTAATTAGCAAAAGCATGATATATTTTTAACATTAACCTGCTCGACGCATTAAATCAGAGAGTTTAACGTCTTTCGATTTCAAAGAAGGTTCTTTCTTTGGTTCGATTATACTTTCCTCTTTAAACTGAGATAAACCTATTTTTTGAGGTTCTTTTTCAAAAATAAAAACTTTTTGTAATATTTTATAAAAGGTTTCCATAAGTTTCTCCTTTAAATATTATACTATAAAACTTAATAATGCCTTCATATATTAAAACTATTTTTACTCTTACAAACAACGACCATTGTGATACAATAAAATTATTAGATAACAGGGAGAAAAATTTGAATAAAGGTTTTTATGAAGATTTAGATACTAATTTTGCGATGGCTTGTAAATTATCAGAGCTGAATTTTTCTCATGATAAACTTATCGAACTATTAAAAACAGGTAATATTCCTGAAAAACAAATAGCAGCTATGCAACTTGATACCATACTAAATGAAAACGAAGCTAAAATTTTGATTGATAATTTAACAGGATGCGATGGTAAAATTAGAGAAGCCGTAGCTTTAAAAATTAATCAATTACTTCACCAAAACAAAGAAATCGCAAAATTATTCATTTTTCCTGAAATATTTGCAGATGCCACAATTGATATCAATGGAAACATCTGTCGTTTAGTTATTGATAGTGTCGAAGTTTTATCATCTAACGAAACGTTTTCAAAGATGTATATAAAAAAAATATTACAATTCATAAAAGAATGCTTTACAGAACTAGATAACTTCATTTTTCGAGATAAAAAATATGTCATTAACAAACAACTTTTCAAATTATATTGGGCTCTGGAAGCTTTAAAAGTTTTTGTCAATAATATTGATAAAAACATATTAAAAACTATTCTTGAAAGAGCAAGCCTTGAAAAAGAATATACAATTAGAGAAAAAGTTGCTCAAATTCTTGTATTAATCAATTCTGATGATTTTCTTGGCTTAAAAAGCAAACTTACTATTGACGAAAATTATTACGTAAGACAAGCTTTAAGCTAGTTTGCCATAAATAATTCTGTCAATACCGGCTAAATCCTTCTCAACAATAATATCAATAAAATTTTTTTCCATCATTGACCGTACTTGTTCGGCTTCATCAATCCCAAGTTCAAACATTAAATACCCACCTTTTGTCAAATATAACGGTGCCTTTTCTATTATTTTTTTATAAAATTCTAAACCGTCATCTTTTGCAAATAATGCACAATGAGGTTCTTGCAAAACTTCCGGCGACAATTCCGTACCTTCAGGAATATAAGGCGGGTTTGATATGATTAAATCAAAAACCTCGCCTTCTCTGATTTTTTCAAATAAATCAGATTTCCTAAAAATTGCACGATTATTAATTCCTAGACGTGTTACATTATCCAAAGCAACTCTTAGTGCATCCGTTGAAATATCTACACCTAAAACGGTGGCGTTTGTCTGTTTAGCTATCATACAAGCAATACAACCCGAGCCGGTTCCAATATCAAGAACATCCTCAAAACCTTCTTGTTTGATTATTTCAATCGCTTTTCTTACCAAAATTTCAGTTTCATCTCTTGGAATTAAAACATTTTCATTTACTTTAAACATTTCACCCATAAACCAAGATTCACCTATAATATGTTGAATTGGCTTGCGTTTACTAACACGTAATTCAACTTTTTCTGAAATTAAATCAAAACCATCATCTGATAAAATCTTACCCTTAAGCCTATCAAGTTCAGTATAATTGCAAAAATGTTCAAGTAACATTTTTAATTCAATTTTAGCCTCATTTTCTTCTATTCCTGCATTAATTAACTTCTGCACTAAATCCTGAATATTCATTAATTATTCTCTCTATTTCATCTCTTAAATCTAATTTTGACAAATTTTCAACATCTTTTTTTTCTAAAGAATATCTCTTACACAGTTTATCATAATAATAAATTTGTTTTTGAGTAGGTTTTTCCTTTGACATCTTTACTTCTTGTAAAAATTTACGTTTTTTCTTTTCGTACTCTTTTTGTTTTTCAATAAAAGGACGTTGAGATTCTTTATATTCATAATAGCGTTTACACTCAATTATAAATAATTTTGTATCTTGTACAAAATCATCATTATCAATAACCTCACTTAAAAAAGGGAACCTTGAAGAATTTAATTCCAAATAATATTTTTCATCACCAAGAAACTTCTCCAGTAATTCTGAAGAAGTTAATTCTAAATTTTGTTTTACTAAAGCTCTCAAATAATTACAAATACCGCTTTTCTGTGTCTTATCAAAATCAAGGTATATTCTGGATTTTATTTGATACATATTTTCCTTATCTTTTGTTTTAAACTGTATTAACACAATTTAAACAAATCATCAGGTGAAAACCTTTTCTTCTGTTGCTCTTGTAAATTCCTGAACTGTAGCAATTTTTCATAGAATGGATTTGTATGATATTCTGTATTATCAGAACTAACTGTTTCCTCTAAATTAGTATTAGTAATAACTGTAAATCTAGAATGTTTGTCTGTTGACATGTTCAATACCTCGCTTATCTTTAAATATATCTCTTGTATATATAAAGTATTTAAGCTTCAAAAAATTGCCTTTTTTTGTTCGTTTTATTAAGAATTGTAACAAATCTATTAAAATTTTACAAATTTGTAAATATTTCTAAACATTTCCAAGTTTTGTCGATGAAAATTTTTGCTTATGATACACTAAATACATATGCCCTTTTTAGGGTAAGAGGAAGGAAAAAGATTATGGATATATTTTCAATATTCACATTGTGTGGCGGTTTAGCATTCTTTTTATATGGTATCACTGTTATGTCATCCGGTTTGGAAAAAATTGCAGGTGGCAGACTTGAACGTATATTAAAGAAAATGACGGCTAATCCGATTAAAGCTTTAATTTTCGGTGCCGGTATAACAGCAGCTGTGCAATCATCATCTGCAGTTACAGTTATGTTGGTAGGCTTAGTAAACTCAGGCATTATGAAGCTTTCACAAGCTATAGGTGTGATAATGGGTTCAAACATTGGCACAACGATTACCGCTTGGATATTAAGCTTATCTGGCATACAGAGTACAAACTTCTTTGTGAGATTATTAAAACCGGATTCTTTTTCACCTTTAATGGCATTAGCCGGTGTAATTATGATTATGGTTGCAAAATCGAATAAAAGAAAGAGTGTAGGTGCGGTTTTAATAGGTTTTGCTATCTTAATGTTTGGTATGAAAGTTATGGCGGATTCTATGGCACCTTTAGCCGATATGCCTGAATTTACACAGATTTTAACAGCATTTACTAATCCTATCTTAGGTGTAGTAGTAGGTGCAGTTGTTACAGCAGTTATCCAAAGCTCTGCAGCTTCAATCGGTATATTGCAAGCTTTGTCTATGGTTGGCGGACTTACTTACGGAATGGCAATTCCTATAGTTATGGGGCAGAATATCGGAACCTGTATTTCAGCAGTTTTATCAAGTATTGGTGTAAATACTAATGCTAAAAGAGTTGCAGCTGTTCACGTTGCTTTTAACGCACTTGGTGTTATTATTTGCTTAAGCGCTTATTTAGTAGGTAATTCTATTTTGCATTTTGCAATTGATACACAAAATATCTCACCTTTTGGAATTGCAGTTGTACACTCTATATTCAATATTGTAACAACAATCGTGCTATTTCCATTCACCGGTTTATTGGAAAAAATTGCACTTGCTACAGTACCTGAGAAAAAAGTTAGAGATAAAAATGTTTTACTTGATGAAAGATTATTGCTGGCGCCTTCATTTGCCATTGCAGAATGTTACAGACAATCAATAAAAATGGCTGAAATGGCAGAGTTTAATTTTATTAACTCTACAAAAATGCTAAAAAGTTACCATGCAAAAAAAGCTGATCAAATAAAAAGTAATGAAGTTAAAATTGATACATTTGAAGATAAATTAGAAGCTTTCCTATTAAAATTATCAGCCAAAGAATTAGCTGAAGAAGATAGTAACCGTATTTCTCAACTCCTTTTAACAATAGGAGATTATGAGCGTATTGGCGACCACGCTTCATATATGTTACAAATAGCAGAAAAAATGAAAGACAGCGACAGAAAACTATCACCAGAAGCTATTGAAGAGTTAAAAGTTATAGTTCATGCGGTTTCAGAAGTATTCAAAATTACACTTGAAGCATATAAAACAGATAATATTCAATTGGCGCAAGAAGTAGAACCTCTGGAAGCTGTTATTAAACGTATTATCAGAAAAGTTAAAAACCGTCATATACAAAGGCTTAAAGATGGTTTATGCACACCGGAAATGAGTTTCTTGTTCTCAGATTTACTAAACGACTTGAGAAGAATCGCTGCTCACTGCGGAAACGTTGCTACAAGTGTATTACAATTACATGATGCTACAATTAATAAACATGAATATAATCACAGAAACAAAGATGAAGATTTAGAATTTTTAAATAAATATGAGAGTTATAAATCAAGATACTCAGTTTCAAGAAATAAGTCTTTCGAAAAAGTTTAAATCAATCCAAATTTTTTCTTTAAAGAAATAATTCGATTATATGAAGCTACAACTTTTTTACAAAGCTGTTCGTCTTGTTCTACAATCTTAACCAAATCATCAATCATATTTAGAGTTTTATCATCTGAATTTCTAAATATAAACATATCAACGCCTGCATTAATTCCTTTTAAGCAAGCATCTAGACTGCCGTATTTTTGAACACCTTTCATTACCATATCATCCGAAATAACAACACCTTCATAATTAAGCTTATTCCTTAAATAACCTAATACATTACAACTTAAAGAAGCCGGAATTTCTTCAGAGTCAAAACAAGTACAATATAGGTGTGCTACCATTATCATTTCAATATTACTTTGTATGGCAGAAACGAAAGGTTTAATATGTATTCGTTCCATTTCTTCAAGAGATAAATCTATCTTTGGTAAAGTTAAATGGCTGTCCTTATCTGCATCACCATGCCCAGGAAAATGCTTAACACAAGGTATTATATTATTTTTTCTTAAAGATTCAATTACTATTTTTGAACCTTTAATAACATCTTCGGGATTATCTGAAAAAGCTCTTTCACCTATAATCGGATTGTTTGGATTAGTATTAACATCAATGCAAGGTGCAAAATTCAAATTAAACCCTAATTCTGCAAGCTCTTTTGACATTTCATCCGCCTGCTTTTTCAGAAAAGTGTCGCCTTGTTGATAAGCATAACGTGCAGAAAGTCTTTTAGAATAAATCCTTTCTGTTCTTTCAACTCTTCCGCCTTCTTGATCAATTGATAAAAACGGCGATATTAAAGCCTTAGATTTGAGTTCCAATACTTTTTGTTTAATCTCATATTCAGAATTTATATCCTTAGTAAAAAAGATTACACCGCCTAAACCCTTTTTTAAAGCTTCAGAGAGGTTTTCGCATCCTAATATAAACATTTGATAAACAAATTTTTCCATAAATTAATCATACATTTAATTGATGAGAAAAATCAACTTTTTTATATAATAGAATTAAGATATAATTGGTATCGGTAAATATTGGGGAAAGAGATGAAAAAAATTATTATATTATTAACAGCCGGAATTTTCTTATTTTCAGCTATTCATATGGATGTTTCTGCAGCTAAAAAAGCCGGAAAACTTTCTAAAGAAGTTGTACAAGAAATGTCTGATGATATTGATAATATTACAAAAAAGATTTATGCAAGAGCTTTATTATCACCGGAAGATAATGAAAAACTTATCGGTATAAAAATTCAACTTGATAACCAAATGCTTGTTGCAACTGCAACTGAATTAGCGCCACTTTATTACAAAGCAGGAAACGTATATAAACTTCGGAACATGAAAGCAGAGGCAATAGAGTGCTACCAAACAATACTTGAAAATTTTTCAAGCACTGCTTTAGCCCCAAAAGCCAGAACTGCGCTTGCAGAACTTGGTATTGAAGTTACAGCACCGGCGGTAACCGAAGACTCTGAAGAAACAGAAGAAAATTAAGGCTTATCAGCTATAATAAATTTAGTGCCTGATAAATATTCTTTCACAGTATTTATAGGAATAGCAAATCCTATACCAATATTTGAGATATTATTATCAGGATTATAAATTGCTTGATTAATTCCTATAATTTCACCATTTTTGTTCAATAGTGGTCCACCGGAAGAACCAGGGTTTATTGCGGCATCTGTTTGAATTCTATTTTTTGCATAATCAATCCTTGAAATTATTCCTTGCGTCAAGGTTCCGTTAAAGCCAAAAGGATTACCTATCGCTAAGACTTTTTGTCCGACTTTTATTTTTTCAGAATCACCCAATTTTACAGTTTTAAGCTCTGTTGGCACATTAATTTTTAACAAAGCAATGTCTTTATTATTTCCAAATCGTCTTAGAACTTGTGCGGCATAATCTTGACCGTTATGCATAGTTACAATTACATTTTCACCATTATCGACAACATGGGCACTTGTCAAAATCAAACCTCTTTTATCAATAATACAGCCCGTTCCGCAAGATAATCCGTCATCTAATTGAGAATCAACAGATACAATAGCGGGATTAATTTTTTCATACAAAGAAATTACAGCACTTTCTTCCCTGTCAAAAGAATAGCAAGGCAAAACTAAAAATACACTTAAAACAAAAACAAAAATTCCTCTCATAATATGATAATCGAACCAAACTAAAGTCTTATCAATTAGCTCAATGAGGGATTTACTTGGATATTCTTAAATGCCTATTATCACCTTCACCAATGGAAGTACTTTGTAATCCGTATTGCTCAACTAAATCATGTTGTAATTTTCTTATTTGCGTATTTTGAGGTTCAAGTTCTATCACAGATGCTCCGTCTTGAATTTGTTTTATTGCAGCTTTAACCTCATCTAACGCAATTTCGGTCTCATCACAATAACCAGCCTGACTCACTTCATCACAAGCTCTAACATCCAAAGCATCTTTCAAAACTTTTTGGATTTGAGCCATTGAATTTGTTTTTACATAGAATATCTGAACTCGATATTCTTTAGCTGTATTCAAAATCTTCGCTCCGCCTTTTGCAAAATTTTTGTGAGCGATTACAATATCAGCATCCTCAACATTTCTTGTAATTTCCAGATTAAAATCTAAACGCTCAATAATCTTTTCAACAATAGTTCTTGATACAGCATACAAGTATATTTTCTTCAAAGGTTTATTCTGTTCACAATACTTCTGACGAGAGAAAGAATAATTCATTTTATTCTCTTCCGGCTTAGAAACTTCAACAGATTGTACCGGAATATCTTTGTTTTCAAATTCAGAAGATTTATCAACATATTGTTTATCAACTTTTCTTAACTCAGGTCTTATTGGCCAACCTCTAAGAATATAATCAACAGCTTCTGAAGCATTCTTGTAAACTGCTAATGTGTTTCTATCGATAATCTCAATTATTACATCAAAAGTAGGCTGTTTTTCTCTTTCTAAAACAGTTTTTTGAGAAGCTCGTCTTTTTGCCTCATCATCACCTAAGGTTACCGATTGAATCCCGCCGACTAGATCGGATAACGTCGGGTTTTTTATTAAACTTTCTAAACTATTACCGTGAGCTGTTGCTATAAGCATTACACCACGCTCTGCAATAGTTCTAGCAGCTTGAGCTTCTGCTTCCGTACCAATTTCATCAACTACAATAACTTCAGGAGTATGATTTTCTACAGCCTCAATCATTATATCTTTTTGATATTCAGGTTGGGCAACCTGCATTCTTCTTGCTGCACCAATTGCCGGATGCGGCGTATCACCATCACCTGCTATTTCGTTTGAAGTATCTACTATCACAACCCGTTTACCTAACTCATCAGCAACAAGTCTTGATATTTCTCTTAATTTAGTAGTTTTACCAACACCCGGACGACCAAGAAATAAAATACTTTTTCCTTGAGTACAGATATCTTTTATACAAGCAATAGTACCGGTTACAACACGACCTATACGACAAGTCAAACCGACAACTTTACCCTGACGATTTCTTATCGCACTGATACGGTGGAGAGTTCCCGGGATTCCGGAACGATTATCGTGAGTAAATTCTTGTAAACGAGAAGTTACATAATTTATATCATCGTCATCAATAGACTCAAATCCTAACTTTTCTATTCGACCACCTGCATGACGAATTTCTGCAGCTCTACCAATATCCATAACAATCTCTATGACGTCATCAAGCTTATCCGTTGTCAAATTTGATACAACTTTCTGGGGCATAATGGCCAAAAGTTTTTCAAGGTCATTTTGTAGCTGTATATTATTAGTCATATTTATATAGAATGCCTTTCTGCTCTCGCATTTGGCTAGGAACTATACAAAGCTATCTCCTACCATTATTATAACATATTTTTACATATTAATGTGAAGTTTGTCATTATTATTAAGTTATATTAAGACGACTTAAAGTGTCAAAAATACTATTATTATTGGGTTACAGAAAATTACAAATAAAAAAACGGGGGTTAACCCGTTTATTTTTTTCTTTAAAATTTTCCTCTTTTTAGCCGTTTGTTTTGTAGTTTTTCTCCTACAGATGCCTAATTAATATAATTTTAAATATCAAGCATCTGTATTACTCTAACGTTAATTAATTGCTCGCATTGCCTCTTTCTTGAACTTTTCTGTTTTCCAGTTCTTCTTCTTCCTTATTTTTAGCCGGTTGTTCTTTTTCTTCTTCTGCCTGCATACTCATAAATAGAGCAGCTATGTCTTTATCTTCAATCAAAACTTCAACATTAACTTCATCGTCTTCAACCTGTTCAGTATATTCTGTATATTCATCAGTTATACCAATCTCTTGAGCTTCTTTTCGACTTATAGTTGCACCATATTTGTCATTTACATAGCTCAAAAGTTGTTGATTATTGATATTTGTCATTTTAAAAGCTCCTATTTTACTACATCTTACATATATAAAAAGGTTTAATTATTTTTCAGATTTCAAAACTTGAATTTATTGTTACAAAAGTTTACATTTTGAGTATGGGGAGAGTTCTAATTGTAAAGCATTTATAATCTTACTTTTTATTGGTAAAAAATGTAACAAAACGACTAATAAATGTTACAATAATTTAATTAACTGGAAATATTGCAATATTTTGTATATAATTAGAATATAGATGGTATAGGGAAAATGTTGTTTAGAAGAGTATTGCAAAAGACTAACTCGATATTTAAAAGTTATACAGTGTGCTGTATAGCTATTTTTAAGCATCTTTCACTTTTTATTAAGCAATCGAATGGAATTAAAAATCGCATCATCAGTTGCATCCTAACCTCGGGGGGGGGGGGGGAAAACC
>SUTU01000018.1 GCA_015152525.1 Cyanobacteria bacterium SIG28
GTCCGTTTTCGTCCGTTTTGTTTTGCAACCAGTTTGCGAAATTCCTACCCCTCAAACTCGCTAGTGTTCTAACTTTCTCCTAAAAAATTGCCCTTGCCCGATTTCGCAAAACGGACAAAAAAATACATGGATTTTGTAATAATTTCTCACGTTGTTCTTTGCTAATTTTCATAATTCGTACCCTTTCTTTTTTACTAAAAACCCTAAAGCGAGTTTTTTGTCCACTTTTATGGGTACACTTCACCGTTCTCGCCTCTGCCGTTTCCTTGGCATAAAAAAAGAAGGTGTAAACACCTTCTCTTTTTAATGGCGGGAACGACGAGGCTCGAACTCGCGACCTCATGCGTGACAGGCATGCGCTCTAACCAACTGAGCTACGCTCCCATATTTAATTTTCAGTTCGGGTATTGTATTCAGTTGGTTAGAGCTTCCATTTTTCAGATACCGTTCGGCTCTGCCTCTCTGGGGCCAACTGAGCTACGCTCCCATATTTAATTTTTAGTTCGGGTATTGTATTCAGTTGGTTAGAGCTTCCATTTTTTAGATACCGTTCGGCTCTGCCTCTCTGGGGCCAACTGAGCTACGCTCCCATATTTAATTTTCAGTTCGGGTATTGTATTCAGTTGGTTAGAGCTTCCATTTTTCAGATACCGTTCGGCTCTGCCTCTCTGGGGCCAACTGAGCTACGCTCCCATATTTGGTTATCAAATGCCAAACCTAACTTCGGCACATGACAACTATAACCCGAACATATTTTTTTTGCAAGACTTTTTTATTTTTTTAATAAAATTCTTTTTTTATTGAATTTATTCTTCTCAAAATTAACTCTTATCTTATTTATCACTTATTTTTTATAAAACTTTATGTTAAAATATTTTTAGAAAACTGGAGTTAATAGAAGAGAATTAATATGTGTAAAATTTTAGTTGCCGGCGGTGCTGGGTTTATTGGCTCACACCTTTGCAAAAAACTCATCGAAGATAATAATGAGGTTATTTGTCTTGATAATTTATTTACCGGTTCTTTAGCTAACATAAAAATTTTACAAAATAACAAAAACTTCAAATTTATTCAACACGACGTCGAAGAACCTATCGACCTGCAAGTTGATAAAATTTATAACTTAGCTTGTCCTGCAAGCCCGCCACACTACCAATATAATCCGGTTAAAACAATTCGAACCTCGGTAGTTGGAATGGCAAACTTATTAGAGCTCGCTAAAAAATGTAATGCTACTATTCTCCAAGCGTCTACAAGTGAGATTTACGGCAACCCTCTTGAACATCCGCAAAAAGAAACATATTGGGGAAATGTTAACCCAATTGGTATCAGAAGTTGTTACGATGAAGGGAAAAGATGCGCTGAGACTCTCATGTCGGACTACCATCGTCAATACGGAATTGATACTAAAATTGTAAGAATTTTTAACACTTACGGTCCAAACATGCACCCTAACGATGGTCGTGTTGTATCAAATTTCATCATACAAGCACTCAAAAACGAAGACATAACTATTTACGGCGAGGGCAATCAAACCCGCTCTTTCTGTTATGTAGATGACTTAGTTAATGCACTTATAAAAATGATGAACACACCTGATTTTTGTGGTCCGGTAAATATTGGCAATCCGTCAGAAAGAACAATTTTACAACTGGCAGAACTTATAATTCAACTTACAAAGTCATCTTCAAAAATTATACACAAACCTTTGCCAAGTGATGACCCAACCAGAAGAAAACCTGATATAACTTTAGCGAAATCAAAGCTTAATTGGGAACCTACAATTGATATAGAAGAAGGACTAATTAAAACAATTAACTATTTTAAATCAATTTTGCAGAATATCTAAATTTATGCACTAAATTCCAAATTCTTACTTTTCGCTTTTTTATGATTATATGCCAACAAACCTGTTAACAAAGCTACACCGGCGCACACACCAAATATAATTTTAGATTTTGAGCTTTTCGAACCTGTATTGTTTACAACCTCATTAACAGAATCATTAACAGTATTATCTAAAATTTTTCTGTACTTAACTATTTTTTCGTATAATTTCGGATGTGTTTTATCATACCCTTTTGCTTTAAAAACTTTTTCCAAGCTATCTGCTACATTAAACCCAAATCCTTCTTCTAAAGCTGAGTGGTACGCTTTGTCAAAATTCTCCGGAACTTTATAAGCATAGTTTTTTTCAGGATGTATTGTGGTATTAAATCCCTGCATATCAAACCGTTCTTTTCTGCCAAAAACATCCATATAAAAATATTGATTATTTTTTGACATCATTGGTTCTGCAAATTTAGCTTTTGCAAATTCCTTAGGATTTTTAAGTTCTTCAGCAGAAATTTTTAACTCTTCGGATAAAGGTTTTATCGCATCTTTTTTATGAAAAGAATCTTCTACAACAAAACTGTTTTTTACAGAATCAAAATAGCGATTTTTTTCCGGAATATCTTCGGCAATCTGTCTTAAAGGTTGCGGGTCATGGTTTCCCACGCCCAAAATATATTCGTCAGGCGACCAACCTTTATTCAAAAAAGCCTTATTATACCCCCACCCTTGACCGTCATTATTATGCATGTATGTACTGCCATATATTTTTACACGATTTTTCAGTGGTTGAATAAGTTCTGAACCTTCAAAAGCTTTAAATTCTTCAACGCCGGCGTCAAATTCATAAATCAAATTATTAGTGTCAAACTTCTCACCTTTAACTTCTTTAACCCATTTTTCTATCAAATTAAGTAAAGAGTCGTTTAAATAAACTCGATTTTCTTCAAGAACAGCATTCTGATCTGCAGGTGTTACAATCGGTGTAACATAAGCCCAACCCACATCAAACCGAATGATATCATAACGTTTCGCAAAAAGCTGAACTTTTTGTTTCAACAACTTTGCAGAAGCACTATTTTCATCCAAAATAGTATCGTAATTCAAAGCCGGTAAATTCCATTCAGGCATTCCAATAAAATGATCTTTTTTAAATGCTTCACCAAAAGCTTTAACTTCATCTTTACTAAAACCGATTAAACAATCACCGGCGAGCTTTATACCTTTAGAATTTAAAGCCTCTTTACCTTTTTTAAGATGTTCATCTGCCAAAAATTGTTTAAACTTATAAAACCCTAAATCAGCTTCCTGCATTCTTTCAAAATTAAGCCAATCTTTGTTTTTTTCAACATAATCAGCATAATTTTTCTTTAAAGTATGTTTATCATCAAGTTTCTGAAATCTTTTATATGCTTTTTTTAAAACATTATTTTGCTCGCCATCCGGATCAATAACATTCTTAAAATTAGAAATAGTATCTTTTTCAAGACTGGTATTAGCTGAAACTATTTCCTTTACCTCTTCCGGTTTTAGCAAATTTGCATATTCTTCTGTAGCTAATAATTCAGGATTAACCATATGATTACCGAGTCCTAATGCAGAACTTCTATACTGGCAGTAAAACCCTTTCACCGGATAAATTTGTCCCGGTGGCAAATCTTCAACCACATTAAATCCCAAATAATTATGCATATATTCAAAAAATTCTTGTGATTTTTTTGATGCTATATGTCCAACACCCGTATTAAATTCACCGGATTGAGGCAGACAAGTAGAAGGCATTATAAAAATAGATTTTCCGGTTTGCCCTGCTATATTTCTTGCTTCTGAAATCGTTTTTTTATAATCAGCCATTTCATCAGGAGTAAGTGCTCTTTTGAAATTAATATTAGATTGATTTTTTAACGTAGTATTCAGACTAACACGCATTAATCAAGTTCCTATACTTAAAAATTACAAATTTGCTAGTTGGTTTAACAAAAAACAACTTTTTAGCTTATACACACATTAATTAAAAAAGCTTAACAAAAAACGCTTTGAGTGTCAAGTTTTAGCACTGTTTAACTACTTTACAAGGTGAGCCCACAGCGACAACATTTGACGGTATATCTTTTGTAACGACAGAACCTGCACCAATAACTACATTATCACCAATTGTTACACCTGATAATACAACAACATTTCCGCCAAACCAAACATTATTACCTACAGTTATTGGCTTAGCCCATTCTAAACCTTTATTACGAGTTTCAGCATCAAGAGGATGTTCCGGTGTATAAAAAGCACAATTTGGACCAATAAAAACATTATCACCAAATCTAACCTTAACAGGATCTAAAATAATCAAATTGTGGTTTGCATAAAAATTTTCGCCAATTTCAATATTGTAGCCATAATCACATTGAAAAGGCTGTTCAATAAGAAACTTACTACCTGTTTTACCCAAAAGTTTTTTGATTACATTTTCTCTTTCATCAATTTCTTCCGGTGAAAAGTTATTATATTTATACGTTAATTTTTTACATGCTAATCTTTCTTTAACCAACAAATCATTCTCTGCATAGTATAATTCGCCGTTTAGCATTTTATTTTTTTCTGAAACATCATTGCCTGTCATATTTTAATACCCAAAAATTTATCCAAAACACAAAAAATGAGCGAGAAAAATTTTCTCTCGCTCATTATTAATCTAATATTAATGATGACCGCCACAGTGATGTCCTTCACCGTGTCCGCCACAAACATGACCTTCACCATGTCCGCAAGCATTTTCACCGGCAACTAATTCACTGTTCATATATAGTTTAACCAATTCACTAATCTCTAATTCAGGACAGCCGGTAATTACTTCAACACCATTTTGTTCAAACATCATCATCGGACGACCGCCAATTCCGCCAACCAAAGCCATTTCTACTCCCTGTTCCACAAGCCAATTAACACAAGAACAAGAAACGCCTTCTTCAGGTGCATCTGTTTTAATTTCAAGTATCTCTTTTGTTTCAGGATTAATTTCTACAAAACTAAATGTTTCACAATGTCCAAAATGTGAACATAATCTGCCTTCTAAAGTTGGAATAACTAATTTCATTATATTTTCTCCTTTTACTATCTAAAAACAATTTTACCTTATTTCAATAATATTCCAATTATCATCCCAAGTAATTTCACCAATCGGGTTTAAATTATGATAAGCGTACACATTAGTTATAAATTGCGGATTAAACATATTTTTTTTAGCTAATATTTTAACAATTTCATCTAATAACAAAGTACTTCCGGCAATTGTTCCATCTGCAGAAGTTGCTTTTTGTCCGTCATAAAATATTTTATAGTCCGCAAAAATTGTTTCTCTTAAATCACTCTGAGTTATCGGCAAAGCATCACTTACAAGTATAATTTTATCTTGTGGTTTTGACTTAAATACAAGTTTTAAAATATCATCACTCAAATGAATACCGTCAGCAATAATTTCAGTGTACAAATTATCCTCTACTAAAGCCGTCAAAGCCGTTGAAGCATTTCTATGATTTATGCCCGACATCGCATTAAATAAATGCGTTACACCGCTAACCTTTGACAAATCACTACCAACACAATGTCCCGCTTGAATTTTTATACCTTTTTTTATTAGATATTCAATTAATCCATTATCCAATTCAGGCGCCAGAGTAACTATTTTTATAAAATCATCTTCTATTAATTTATAATTTTCTACTGTTAATTTCAAAAAGTGTTCAGGATTGTGTATTCCTCGCTTATCAGGATTTATAAAAATACCTTCCAAATGTATTCCCAAAATTCTTTTATCAAGCCTAGAAGCTTCTTTAATAACCTGAATTTGTCTTTTAATATTCTCAACAGAATCTGTAACAAGAGTCGGAAAAAATCCACCAATACCATGTTGGTATAATTTATTTGCAACTTCAACAATTTCTGAAACTTTTGCAGTATTAAAATCCACTCCAAAAGCACCATGGATATGTTGTTCTATTATTAAAGGTGTTTTTATCATAAATTATTCCCGATAAAAATTTCACGAACTTTTTCTCTGTCATCAAAATGAATTGTTTCATCAGCCAAAATCTGATAGTCCTCGTGCCCTTTACCCGCAACAAGAACAACGTCAAGCGGTGTTGCAATTTTATATGCTTCTTTAATAGCTAATTCTCTATCCGGTTCTACTACAACTTCATTTACGCTCTTAAATCCCGCTAAAATGTCAGTAATAATTTGTTGCGGATTTTCAGAACGTGGATTATCGCTTGTAACTATAACTTTATCTGCATATTTTTCAGCAATTGCACCCATTTTAGGACGTTTTGTCGCATCTCTGTCGCCACCGCAACCAAATATACAAATCAGCTTACCACCTTTAGGCGTTATTTCTTTTGCTGACTTTAAAACATTTTCTAAACCGTCAGGTGTATGAGCATAATCAACAATAACAGTCGGTTTATTAACCACTACCTCAAATCTGCCGGCTACACCAGGGATTTTTTCAAGAACTCTTATTGATTTTTCAACATCGAATTTTAATGCCAAAGCAGTGGTTAATGCTGCTAAAACATTATAAATAGAGAACATGCCGTTCATCATTAGTTTAACATCATACTCTTTACCTTGAACAACACAAGTAAACTTAGCACCATTTTCATCAAAAGAAATGTTTTTAGCCATTACGTCTGCTTGGTTTTTAATCCCATATTTATAAACACTAACCGTTTCAGAAATAGCTTTAATAAACCTTGGCGCATACTCGTCATCAACATTAATAACAGCAAAATCACCAGTTACTAAATCCGCAAATAAACGTGCTTTTGCTCTAAAATAGTTTTCCATTGTGATATGAAAATCTAAGTGGTCTTGAGTAAGATTAGTTAAAACAGCACCATTAAAATCAACATACGCAACTCGTTGTTGTTCAAGAGCATGAGAAGAAACTTCCATTACAACATTATCTATAAAGTTTTCATTAACGTGATAAAGCACTTTTTGCAATTCAGGCGCTTGAGGTGTTGTGTGTTTTACATCATGATAACTGTCGGAACTCTTAAATTTATTTCCTAATGTACCTATTAAAGCACATTTTTGATCAAAGGCTTCATACAAATGTTGAATTAAATGAGTTACGGTAGTTTTACCATTCGTGCCTGTTACACCAATTACATTCAACTTTGACGAAGGCTCTGAATAAAACAAGCTCGAAATTTTTGCTATCGCTGTTGCTGTTGATTCAACAACTATTTGTGGAAAATCTTCCGCTAATCTTCTCTCAACAACGCAAGCTCTTGCACCATTCATAATCGCTTCTGATGCATATTCATGTCCGTCAACCTGTTCACCGGTCAAACAGAAAAATAAATCCTTTGAGTCAACTTTCTTTGAATTAGAAGTTATACCATCAAATTCTTCACACATAATCTCATCAAAATTAACTAATTCAATATAATCAATTTCATTAACTAAATTTTCAAATCTCATATATAACACCTCTTTTAATATTTATTTTAACTTATCCGGTTGCAAATTCAAAATATGTGAAATTTGTGTAGAAATTTCTTTGAAAATAGGTGTAGCAACAGTATTACCCCATATTTCATATCCTTTTGCAGAATCTACAATAACATATATTAAAACTTGCGGATCACTTGATGGCATATAGCCAACTATTGATGTATAAAGCTTGTCAGTATAGCCGGAGCCGTCATCCTTAGGTTTTTTTGATGTACCGGTTTTTGCTGCAATATTGAATACATCCGACTTAATTATAGATTTACTTCTATTTATACTCTCTGTCAAAAGTTCAGTTACTGCACGAGCATGCTCTGGCGTCATTACCTGAACTCTTTTAACCTTTATTGCCTCCTCTTCAGGTGAATATTTTATAACATGCGGTGTTACTCTTACACCATCGTTTGCGATAGCTGCCACTGCTGAAACCATCTGTATCGCTGTAACCGAAGAACCATAACCATAACCCATTGAAGCATGGTCAGAACTATCCCATCTCTGAGCTGATTTTAAAATACCAATAGATTCTCCGGATAAATCAATACCGGTTTTTTCACCAAACCCAAATTTGCGCAACATATCATAAAATTCTTGTTTATTCATCATTTGGGCGATTAATACAGAGCCAACATTACTTGAATGCTCAAATAAATAAACTAAATCTATTAAACCCGGATTTGGATGTTTTGCGTAGTCATAGTTCTTTATAGTCCACCAACCTACTTTAATCTTTCCTGTATCATTCAATTTAGTTTTTTTATTAATCTTTTCCAATTCCATTGCACAAGCAACCGTTATAGCTTTAAATGTTGACCCTGGAGGAAAAACATCCGTTAACGTCCAATTTTTTTTCTGAAAACTTGTCGCTGTTTTAAAATTATTCGGGTCAAAATAAGGGTACACCGCATAGGCCAAAATTTCACCGTTACGAGGATTCATTACAATAACTGCACCTCGAAAAGCATTAAACTTTTGTATCGCCTTCATTAAAGCTTTTTCACAAACGTGCTGAACAGCAGCATCAATAGTTAAAGTAACATCTTGACCTTTTATCGGTTTTGTTGCAGCTATCGGGTCAGTTCCTATATTATAAATAACCTTGCCTCGAGGTGTAATCTCAATTTCTGAACCTTTTGCAACATTTTCAAGCTTATCTTTAGCAGTATATTCAACACCGGATGCCACATCAGCATCAAAATTATAATAACCTAATACATGCGAAGCTAAAGTTCCTTGCGGATAAGTCCTTATACTCTTTTTATCCATAGGAATTTCTCGCAAATTCAATTTCGCAATTTCATCACGTGTTTTTCTGTCAACATTTTTCTTTAAAGACACCAAAGGTACATCCAGTTTTAATTTTTCAGTTAATACATTCATTGGTATTTTTAATATCGGTGCAAGAAGTTCCGCCAATTCTTCAGGTGTATGAACAAAGTCAGCTTTTCTTGCAAAAATATCATAATAAATATTATCAGTAGCCAGCTTTATTCCGTTTCTATCGTATATATTTCCACGCATTACAAAAGAACTAGCTCGACGCTGATTTTTTGCTTTAATACGAAGATGTTTTATATCACACACTTGGATTAACAACAAATAAAGAATAAACAGCCATATTGCTGCATTAAACAATCCATGAAACCAACCTAGTCTGTCTGAAAAAAGTTTATTTTTGTTGTTTTTATCCGAATACTTCATGCTCTCAACCCCATAATATAATACCACAAACCCAAAAAAGATTGTAATTAGTTATTTTTCTTAATATTAGACATGTGTTTATAACCTATTTGGGGGATTTTTAAGTGCACTTTTTACACTTTATGCTAAAACCCAGTATTTACAGTCGTTTTACAAAGTTTACAAAAGTTAACATTCCCTCTTGACATTTTTTTCTAAGTGTTGCATAATAAAATTGTTGAATGAAGTGTAACTCAAACACTTAATAAAAATCACCGGAGGTGGTAAAAATGAAAATAAACAAAATAAATAACATAAACTTTAAAGAAAACACATTAACAAGAGAGATGAAATCAGAAAATGCTATTTTGATGCTTAGAGATCCAAATGCAGCAGTTAAGTTTCAACAAAGCAAGGAATATGCAAGAAAAGCTGATTCTGTAGACTCAAACCCTCTTGTAGCTTTAGGTTATAAATTATACAGAACTTTCAATATGATTAAAGAAACTGATAATTTGAAAGCCGAAAATAAACAATTTGATAAAATTGCATAAAAAATAAAATACTATAATATAATACACACACATAATTTGCGGGAATCTTAACAGGTTGCCGCTTTACTTTTTTAAATAGCACGTGTATAAGATACACTTGCTCGATATGAGCTTCTTACCAATGGATCTATTTGGTAGTTTGTTATTCCCATATTTTCCGCAAGTTTTTTTAAATCATCAAATTCCTCCGGTGTATAATATTTTTTTACTTCCAAATGTTTTTTAGAAGGTTGAATATATTGACCGATAGTTATTATATCAACACCGGCGTTTTTCAAATCCAGTAATGTTTCTTCAAGCTCTTCTTGAGTTTCACCCAAACCTACCATTAACCCTGATTTAGTTACAATTTTAGAGTTTTCTTTTATGTATTTTAAAACATTTATTGAATTAGCATAATCGCCTTGTGGTCTTGCTGTTTTAAATAAGTTTTTAACTGTTTCAATATTATGATTAAAAACTTCCGGTTCAGCTTTAATTATGATATCTAAAGCATCTTTTTGTGCTTTAAAGTCCGGAGTAAGAATTTCAATTTTAGCATCACAAATTTTACGAATTTCGGTTATGCAATCTGCAAAATGTTGCGCACCGCCATCCGGTATATCATCTCGAGTAACAGAAGTTATTACGGCATACTTCAGTCCTAATTCTTTTACCGCTTCTGCAACATGTTTAGGTTCATTTTTATCGAGCGGTTCAGGCTTTGCCGGTGAAATATTACAATATCTGCAATTTCTCGTACAAACATTACCCATAATTAAAAAAGTGGCTGTATTTCTGGAATAACACTCACTTTTATTAGGACACCTTGCACCTTCACAAACTGTGTTTAAACATTTTGTTTTTAAAATCCGTCTAACAGTTTTTGTTTTTTCTGTATCGATAATAGGTCTTTTTAAATGTTCGGGCAATCTTTGCATCTCAATCTCCAACTATACTGTAGTAATTTTTTCTTCCAAAGGTAAGTATACTTTTACACAAAAACCACATTCTTCATTTGAATACAGTCTTATTTCACCATTCATACCTTCAACCAAGCCTTTAACAATAAACAACCCCAATCCGGTTCCACGAGTTGTTCTGGTTGTTGAATCATCTACACGGGTAAATTTATCAAAAAGAGTTTTTAATTTTTCTCTCGGAATAACATCATAATCGTTCTTTACGCTTATAACCGCTTTGTTATCATTTTTTTCAAAATCAAGAACAATAGGCGAACTCTCTTTGCCGTATTTGATTGCATTTTCAATAAGGTTAACAAAAACCTGTTCAATCCTGTCATTGTCTGCCAAAATTCTTGCATCTGTTTCTGATACATTATTTATAATTTCTTTATTTGAATCATTTTTAACAAGGGTTATAGAATTTTCAATAACAGAGGCTATCGGCACTGGTTTTATAATAAAATTAAGTTTTGAGCCTTCAATATCAGGTATAACCAACAAATCTTCTATCATGCGACTCAAACGCTCTGCTTGTTTTTTAATAATTTTCAAAGATTTTTGTTTCATTTCTTCATCAATTTCAATATCCTGCCTCAACAGACGTGATGTATAACCTTGAATACTTGTTAAAGGTGTTCGAAACTCATGGCTAACCGTATCAATCATATTAGAACGAAATTCATTTAATTGTTTTAATTCTTTATTCTTTTTATTTAACTGAACATATGATTTATGAATTTGATTAATCATTCTGTTAAATTCTGTACCTAAAAATACCAACTCAAAAGGCGTAAAAATATTTGTCAAAAGTCTTATTCTTCTTCTGTAATTACCCTTGGAAATTGCAATAATAGCCTTAAACAATTGTCGGATATTGATGTACAGATATGATGTATAAAGTCCCACAACAAAGAACACCGCCAAAACTGTTATTATTATTGAAAGAATAATTTTATCTCGGTTTGAATCAATTGTCTTTTTGGTAACATCTTCGGTTGTATTAACTATAATAGTAATATTTGGTTTTGTTTTCTTGTGATATGCAAGAGGTTGATTTTTTACATTCCCATAAATTACGGTTTTATCTTTTTGCAAGTTCTGAGGCAATTGTTCCATGCTACTTTCAAAAATATCTTCTTCATAATTTATTGACGCAACTAAACGATTTTCATCTCCAGCCAAAACATAAATTTGCCGTCTGTCTTGCTCTAAAATCTTAAACAAATTATTACGAAGATTTTTCATATCCAAGATTGCCACCAAATGGTTTCCGTCTTTTAGTTCTTTAGAGAAAACGGCAACATCTTTATCATAGTGATACCTGTCATAATTTTTTATATCATTTTGAGAAACTATCAAAAGATTTTTATAAAATGGCTGACTTTTAATAATTGTATCTAAATATTCATCTGTTTTTTGAGGTGAATTATAATATTCCAACGTTGCACTGATTTGGTTTAATTCGTTATCAATTGAATACTGAAACACATCAACTTCTTCAGAAACAATATTTGCAATCATGGTCGCCGCTTCTCTAAGTTGCGCTCTATTTGACTGTTGGTTTACATTGTTTATAATAATACCGCTTATTGACATCGGTATAATTACTGCAAAAAATATAACAATGATTATTTGTTCAGCTATTTTTAAACGACGTTTGCTAAAAAATTTTGCCATTTTCTTCACCATTAAATGAAACGCACTTTTAATGCTACCAAATTTTTCCTAACCGGTATTTATTATATCTAAACTACCGGTTTATACATTTTGTAAATTAATTATCTTCACCAAACGGTGTTAACTTATAACCTACATTTGTTACTGTATGTAAATATCGAGGATTCTTTGTATCAGACTCAATCTTATTTCTTAGTCCGCCAACATGAACTCTAAGCATACGAACATCTTCATCCCTATCATAACCCCAAACTTCTTCCAACAAAGTTGCAAGAGTTACTGATTTATTAAAATGTTGCATTAAACAATATAAAATCTCAAATTCAGTCGGTGTAAGTTTAACTTTTTTATTCAAGATAATACATTCCAAAGTATCAGGTAAAATTTCAATTTCACCAACATCTAAGATTTCTGTAGAGCCTAAAGTTTCCACTTGTGGTTGGTTTCTTCTCAACAAAACCCTTATTCTCAAAAGAACTTCTTGTATATCAAACGGCTTAACCAAATAATCATCAGCACCACTATCAAAGCCATTTGTTTTATCAGCAATCGTACCTTTTGCAGTAAGCATTAAAATCGGCACATTTATTTTTGCTTGACGAATATTTTTACATACATCAAAACCATTCATTTTAGGCATCATTACATCTAATAAAATCAAATCATATTTATTGTTTAAAGCCTTATTGAGTCCTTCCATGCCATCTGATGCAGTATCCACAAAATAACCGCTTGATGCAATATCAAATTCAAGCAGATCACGAATTTCCATATCATCATCAACGATTAAAATTCTTTTTTTCTCACTCATAGATACACCTCTAATCCTTAGATATATTTTAGTGAAAAATAGTCAAAATTTCAACCGATTTCGATTAAACCTTCACAAAGTACAAAACGCCCTAAGGTAACAACTTCACAATAATTTTTTAGTGATTCCACAAGACATTTATTATCACAAAATCCGCCGGATAAATATAACTTTTCAGGACGTTTAGCAAAATTCCAAGCATTAAAAGCTATACCGTGAACAAATTTTGAAATAGCTTCAGAAGGCTTACTGCCTGCCGAAATTGAATCCATAATCTTTTCCATGCCGAAAATTCCGCAAGTTACGTTAAATTTTTCCGGAATATATGCAAGCTCATCCGGTTTTACATCATAAAATTTTAACAACATCTCTACTGTTGCACCGGTAGAACTTGCACAAGAAGTATTCCAATCCATATCATGAAATTTATTATCTTTAAACTTTATCCATTTTGCATCACGACTGCCTAAATCCAAAACTGTTGCATCAGACTCTACTTTTCTGTACTTCGCACCATGTGCAAGTGCTATAATTTCATTTTCATTAGCATCTGACATATGCCCACAACATCTGTCCGGTTTTATATTTAAAGATTTTATAATACTTGAAGGCATTATATAGTAATAATAACCTTGCTTACAAACAAAGAATTGCTCATCAAAGCAATTCTTGTCTGTTATTATTTTCGAATATGTTGTTCCGGCATCTAGGTATAACATAATTTTCTTTCTATTATAATTTGATTACCTTTTTCACCAACGGAAAATCATGTCGCTCAAAGTAATCTTTTAAATCACGTTTGATTTCAGGTGCCAAAATATAAAGCACTATTACATTTGGTACACACATAGCAATCATCATCGCATCTGTAATATCAATTATTGATTGAACATTCATTGATGAACCGATAATAATAAACAAGCAATATATTAAATTGAATGCTAATACACGTTTTTTACCTTCACCAAGCAAGAAAGTCCAAGCTTTTTGACCGTAATATGCCCAACTGATTAAAGTAGACATTGCGAACAATACCGCTATTATTGAAAGTATTATCGGGAAAAATCCAATTACAGACTGAAAAGCATTAGAAGCTAATTCAATACCTGATATTTGACCAATTTGAGTATTTTCCAATACACCAGAAAATACAATTGCAAAAGATGTAAACAAACAAAGCACGCCTGTTAAAAAAGTTTCTAACAAAGCAACAAAACCTTGAGAAATATGTTCTTTAGTTTGCGCTGCTGCATAAACAATTGCAGCCGCTCCGGTACCGGCTTCGTTAGACTGAACAGAACGTCTTAAACCAATAATAATTGTACCAAAAACCCCACCGGCAACTGCTGTCGGATGGAATGCTTCTCTTACAATAAGAGCTAACGCACTTGGTATGCTTGTAAAATTAGCAAATATAACAATTAAACCTGAAAAAATATAAAGTGCGCACATTGTTGGTGTAAGAACTGTTGTAACTTTTGCAATCCCTTTAATACCACCCATAACAACCAAGCCGATTAAAATTGCGGCTGTTGTACCAAGTATCCAGGCATAACCGTGAAAAATACTATTTTCGCCACCTGTAATAAAGATTATTTGGTGAGCAGTTTGATTTATCTGAATCATATTACCGCCGGTAATACCACCACCAATACATAAAATAGCAAATAAAACCGAAAGCGGTTGACCTAACCAACGCATTTTTCTTCTGGTTAAACCGTGAGCAATATAATGCATCGGGCCACCTGATACAGAACCGTCTAAGTTAAATCTTCTGTATTTTACAGCTAAAGCTGCTTCAATAAATTTGATTGACATGCCTAAAATAGCACCAAAGAAAATCCAAAACGCAGCCCCGGGACCACCAATTGAAATAGAAATTGCAACACCGGCAATACTACCGATACCAATTGTTCCTGATAATGCGGTTGCAAGAGCTTGGAATGAACTTACATCACCACAGCCTTCACTGTTTTCAGGTTTTTTACATACACTATCAATAGCGTGTTTAAGTCCCCAGATTGAAATTCCTTTGAAAAATATTGTGAAGAAAAATCCTGCAACTAAAATCCAAAGTATTATCAATGGAATTTTACCACCAGCAATAGGAATAGAAACAAATATTGCATTGGCGACCGCATCCGAAATTGGTGCAATGTGCTTGTCAATGAAAGCATCAACATTCATTGCTTGCACAGATTGCAATCCCATAAGCATAGTTAACATCGCCAATAAAATTTTTTTCATAGTTCTCTTTTCCTCAATTCATCTAATTTATAAAATATTTCGACATAAGTTTAATTATAGCAAAAACAAGTCAAGTTTATTAAAAATTGTTACAAAACATTTTTTAATGTAACAATTAGACAAAAAAAAATCGTCTTTTAGATATTAATAAACCTTTTAAATTCTTCAATAAAACCCTTAAAACCATTTTGCCAAAGAGAAGCCGTTCCTTTGTAATATGGTTTGTATTCGTCAATAATATTTTGAGGTAAATCTTTTCCTTCACTCAAAGTTTGAGCTAAAAATTCTAAATAATCATCTTGAGCTTCACGATATTCAATATCTTTGTACCGAATTTCTTCATCTGCTTCAAAATGAACAAGCGCATGATACGCACACTCAATATTTTTATCTTTTGTTTTCGGAAATAGCTTAATGGCTTCTCTAACATTTATATTTTGAGCCAAAACCGAATATATTAACCTTCCGACAAGCTCTCTATTTTCTCTGCTAACCATAATTTACCAATACGGGTTCACTATTTTTATATCAAAATTCAAATCACTCGGTCCTAACTTTGCATCATATCTTAATTTCGGTCCTTCACTTAAATCTATAACTCCACCACCTGATGTACTCGTACTTTTAGCATCTGAAGAACCAAAATATTTACCAAATTTTCGTTCATATTTTATAGGTGAGTTTTGTGAAAATTTACATCCGGTAAGTATTAACATCGAAAAGCATATACATAGAATTAGTAAAGCGTACTTTTTCATAACTAATGCCTCGTTTTAATTAGGATTGCATGTACATTATAGCAATTTTCACTAATAATTCAATCCTTCTATTTAGTTATTTTTAGGTGAAAGAACAGATATTACGGCATTATTAATATTCAAAAACTTTTCAGCAGTTTTTTGCAAATATTCTTGTGTGATTTCCTCACAAACAGGTATATATTTTTCTGCTAAATCCAAATCATCACATACTGTCATATAATACCCAATTGATTCGCCAATCTCGGAAACGGTTTCCACTTCGCACGCAAAACGTGATTTTAATTTCTTTTTAGCCTTATTTAATTCTCGCTCTGTAATATTTTCTTTTAATTTTTCGATTTCAGTTTTAACCAACTCAATAGCTTTTTCTTTATATTCAGGGTTAAAATTAGCCTGCACAAAGAAATTACTTCCATCACGGAAAGAATAGCTTTCTGCATCAATCATATTAAAAATTTGTTCATCCATATTTTCGACAAGATTTACATACAATCTTGAGCTGGTGCCCTCGCCTAATATAACTGCTAACATTTCTAATGCTATAAGATTTTTCAAATCTCTAGCCGGTGTTCCTAAATAACCAAACATCATAAATGAAGAATTTATATTAGCATCATTTTCAATATAAACAGTTTCTTTAACCGGTTCATCCGGCAAAATATTTCTTTCCGGCGGTGTTGGTCGTTCACCCCAATTAAACTCTTTTTTTACTTTTTCCAATACTTCATCAAAGTCAAATTCACCAACAATAATCGTTGTTACATTTTGTGGTGAATAAAATGTTCTGTAATAATTCATTATTTCTTCTTGAGAAACTTGCGAAATTATTTCAGGTGTTCCGATTACATCTCTCTTATAAGGATGCGAAGTATACATCGAGTTGTTTGTTGAATTATAAACCTTTGTCCAAGGTTGATCCTTTCTCATCCTGATTTCTTCAATAACAACATGGCGCTCACGTTTGTCGGTTACAGCTTTATCATTAACGTCAAACGGTGCACCCATTTCGTAATCCGGAATTACAGGGTCAGTCATCATATCAGCATGTAATTCAATTGCTAAATTAAAGTTTTCATCATTTTCACCTTTAGGAAGAGTTACATAATAAAAAGTATAATCCTTCCAAGTTGCAGCGTTTACAATCGCTCCTCTTGATTCTAAAATATGGTCAAATTCACCGGCAGGATGTTTGTGGGTTCCTTTAAACATAAGGTGTTCCAAAAAATGCGAAATCCCGTTATTTTTATCGTTTTCATTAATTGAACCTGTTTTAACCCAGCTTGAAACATTTACCATTCCGCCTTCTTTATATGCTAAAACAATTTTATGTCCGTTTTCTTGTTCATATATTTTTACTTCTTTTGTTAAAAAAGGATATTTTACTGTTTTCTCTTTCATCTTGACCTCTCATATTTTTCAATATTATACAATAGTCATCAATCAATTGCATAATACAATCAGCTGAAAAACTTTTATTAACTATGCGGATGAGCCGATTCGTAAACCTCTTGCATATGCTTCATGGAAATATGTGTGTATATTTGAGTATTTGAAATTCCTGCATGACCTAAAAGTTCTTGAACAACCCGCAAATCTGCACCATTTTCAATTAAGCGAGTTGCAAAACTGTGTCTAAAAACGTGTGGTGTTACTTTTTTAGGTAATTCTATTTTTTCTACAACATCGTTTATAGCTTTTCTTATTGTTTTATTTTGCAATCTAAAACCTGTACTGTTTATAAACAACGGCGTATTGTCATTAATCTCATTTGTATTGTATTCCGGCGCAATAAGTTTTCTTGCGGTTGTAATATATTGTTCCAAATACTGTTTTGCTCTCTGAGAAACCAAAACAATCCTCTCCTTAGCACCTTTCCCAAAAACTCTGATTTCGTTTTCTTCCAAATTCAAATCGCCAAAATTCAAATTACTTAACTCAGAAACACGCATTCCCGTCGCCCATAAAAGCTCCAAAATAACCTTATTTCTAAACCCTGCCGGAGTATCAATTTTTACATTATTCAAAATTTTTTCAACTTCTTCCGTCGTTAAAAATTTTGGCAAAGATTTCGGTCTTTTAGGTGCAGAAAGAGATAAAGCCGGATTAGAATCAGTGTAACGTTCCCTGAATAAGTATTTGTAAAAAGTTCTTATAGATGCTGTTTTACGTGCAATCGTTGTTTTTTTATAATCAAATCTTTGAATAAAATGCAAATACTCTCTCAATTTATTAAAATCAACATCAACACAGCTTATTCCATCCAACCAAAGAATATACGCCACAATATCAGAACAATAAGCATCAAGAGTATGCTCAGAGAAATTCTTTTCTATACTTAAATAATTCTTAAACCCGTCAATAAAATCTCGTTCTCTTTTATCCAAAATACATCCTTTAAATTTTGTAAGAAATTTACTTTTATTATTACTTATTATACAATAATTTGTAGTCATATAGAAGTTTTTAAAATCATGAATATATTTAAGTCATTTGAAACATTTTTAAAAGAACCGCTAAGCATACTTAAAGATAATTTTATTCAAATTGTAAGTATACAAACCGGCAATATATTTGAAAATAAACCTTCCGTTGATGTTAGTATTACAAAGGATAAAACCCAAATAACAGTGGTTAATAACGAAAAATTATATAATCTTCTATCGTTAGTTAATTACAAAGCTAATCAAAAAAAACTAAATGAAAAAGAAGATACAACCAATAAGGTTTCCTAAAAGGTAAATTATGAAACATTTGAATGCAAATTTTATTATAAGCGCTGAAAAGCTTTCTCAATGTCCGGATTTCGATTTATGCGAATTTCCTCTGTTAGGACGCTCAAATGTTGGCAAATCTTCATTCATAAATGCTTTGGCAAATAATAAAAAAATTGCTAAAACATCTAACACTCCTGGGAAAACCAGATTAATAAACTTCTTTAACTTTTCAGACGAGTTTATTATTGCTGATTTACCTGGGTACGGATATGCAAAAGTTTCAAAAGAAGCTCAGGCAAAATGGCAAAAATACTTGGAAGAATATCTTTTAGAAAGGCAGCAAATAAAATCATTAATTCAATTTATCGATGCTCGTCATGAAATTCAAAAAAATGATTTACAAATGCGAGAATGGGTAGAAAGCTATAATTTACCTATTTTTACAATAGTAACAAAAATGGACTATATTCCACGAGGAAAAGTTTTAAAAATAGTTTCTGATGTCAGGAAAAAGCTCGGTGGCGAAGTTTTACCATTCAGTGCAACTGATAAATACTACTGCGAGCAAACTCTTGAATATTTATTAAATTTGTGCAAATAATTCTTATATAGGGAGGCGCATTGTTTAAGTTAGCTGAAAATGTTGATATTAGTCAAATTTCTCTGACTGGTGCAAGAGGGATTATATTAGCCGGTTTGTTAATGATGGAACCAAGAACGCTTAGTGAAATCAAACAAGCTTTTCTTGATTACAATATTCTTGATAAATCCAGTTCTGATGATATTTTAAGAATAGATATAAATACCCTTAAAGTTATGGGATGTGAAATTTCAAGGGCTTCTCGCAAAACCGATGGGAAATATGTTTTAACAGAACATCCGTTTACTTTTGATATTCCTGAACACGAATTAAAAATTCTCAAAAAAGTTTATAAAGCCTTAAAATCAAATGCTACAATAGAATTACTTTTTGAATACGATGAGCTTTTTAAAAAACTTGCTTCTTATGTTATAAATCCCGAAACAAAAGAAGGATTACTCGGAATATCAATATTCAAATATTTTGATATTAATGCAGTTAAAGAAATGCTTGAAGATTGTCAAAATAAAAAAGTTATAACATTAATTTATAAAAAACCTAACGCAAAAGAAGCTACTCAAAAAGACGTTGTTGCACAAAAACTCGTTTTTAACAATGACCAAATTTATCTATATTGTTATGATTTAAACAAAAAAGATTCTGTAATGCTTAATTTCAAGCGTATCAGAAAAATCATTTCAAAAAGATGCTTGAATAAAGACGATAACATTGAAAAAAAACAAACTAAAATAAAATTTCACATAAAAAGTTTTGATAAAAGTTTACTCAAAGATACTGAAAAAATAACAGAGCAAAATTACGAAGGTTATTTTATTGAAGGAATTTATCATAACGATTTTGTAGCAATGCAAAGAGTTTTGTCTTTGGGTGCAAAATGTACTGTTCTGGAGCCTCTGGAATTTAGAAACATGATAATAGGCAAATTAAAAGAAATGAGAAAAATCTATGAGTAAATCTCTGGCTTTAAAAAGAAATCAATCATCTATGCAAGTTTTAAAAACATTGTTATTGCTTTTACAAGACAATTACACAATGTCAGAACTTGTTGAACAATTAAACCTAAACGAAAAAGAACCTATTTTTAACAATAGCGTTGTGAGCAAGTATATTAATACTTGCAGATTTTGCGGTATAGAAATTCTCAAAATCCACAATAAGTATTATGTAACAAAACTTCCTTTTGGGCTTAATTTAACTAACAAAGAAAAAGATTTAATAACACTGCTTCAAAATAACGCAAAAAAATGTTTATCAAATAAAACAAGAAGTATATTCGAAAATTTAATATGTAGATTGAGCAGATTTTCCAGTAAAGAATTAATCAGAGTTGATAAAAATGCATTGGAACTTACATACTCCACTTTTGAATCTGCTGTAAAAAATAACAAAAAAATAAGATTAATGTTCAGAACAAAAGCAATAATGGATTGCACACCATTAGAAATTGTAGAACATAAAGGAAAACCTTGCTTCAAAGTTTTATTAAAAGACCGCCAAAGATTTATTGTTATAGAACGGGTTACGGGATTGGAAATTCTTGGTGATACAATCGAGGTTGACCATTCGGACAGAAGTGTTGTATTCAAAATTTATAACGATTTAATAATGCGTTACTCTGCTCGCCAAGAAGAATTAGTTACAACTGAATGTTATCCGGAATATATTACAGCAACAAACAGAGGCGAAAACAAAGATGTTTTATTATCTCGCTTACTCAGATATGACAGTAATTGTGAAATAATACATCCAAAAGATTACAGAAATGAGATGAAAGCAATTATAGATGAAACTCTTGCTAATTACGGAGAATAAATTTAATGTTTCTTGCAATTGATATAGGAAATACAAATATAAATATCGGCATTTTTGAAAATGATAAACTCATACAAACCAATAAACTGGTTTCTAATATTAATTTGCCGGAAGAAGAATATGTTTCTATACTAAAAAAAACTCTCCAAAATTACACAATAGAAGATTGCATTATAGGCTCTGTAGTTGAAGAATTGAGTCAAAAAATAAAAAACGCTTGTGATAAAGCTTTCAATATAAAATCAATGCTTTGGTGTAATTTGCTCAACTGCGGAATTAAAATCGCCTTAGAAAAACCTTTAGAAATCGGAGCTGATAGAATTGCAAACGGTTATTGCGCAAAAATTAAATACAGCTTACCTGCAATTGTAATAGATATCGGAAGTGCAACTACATTTGATATAATTTCTAAAGACGCAACATTTATCGGCGGATTAATTATGCCTGGGATAAATATGCAATTAAAATCTTTAAACAGCAATACCTCAAAACTACCGGCATTAAAAGCAGAAGAAGCAGAAAAAGCTATCGGAACTTGCACAAAAACAGCAATACTATCCGGCGTGATAAGAGCTTCTGCATGCGCAATTGAAGGTATGATAAAACAATGTGAAACAGAATTAGGCGAACAAGCTACTATTATTGCAACCGGTGGCGACTGTTCTTTATTATCAAAATATATGACCAGAAATTTTGACTATATAGATCCTGATATTACCCTCTACGGATTTAAGTATTTATACGATTTAAACAAAAGTTGTCTTTGTTTAGAATAAAATCCTATGTTTGTATGATGTTAGATTTTTAAAAAGTTTTATGATAGTTGTAGGGGAATTGTAAAATCAGAATTTTTATAATTCTGACGGAGAAAAAAGTTATGCTAAATAGTGTTATGCAACCTGCAACAGAAATATCTGATTCAATAACAAAAAATTGGACAGAACAGGCGATTGAGTGCTATACGTTGAATGGAAATTGTGCAGAATGTTCAATTAAAAAAGCTCATTATTCATTTGATTGCCAAATGCCTAAAATTGTTGAAATTTTAAAAATGGTTAATGGTGCACCTAAAATAAAATAAAATATTATAATAAGCTTGTTACTTTTAAAACACGGGATTTTGTGATAGTATAAATTTAAGTTGTAAATATTTGTAAAAATATTTTTATAAATAGGCAAATTTTTTTATTCAGCAACATTAAGTTATTGTATCGATATGGGTTTTGAAAGGAAGTTATAATATGACAATGATCATGCCGGTTGAACCAAACAGAAATTCTCAACAAGCAAATTATAATGCTGTAAAAATACAAATTAACAAACCTAAAACAATTATTCCGGAAGGATTTAAAAATTCGTACGACGATAATGGAATATATAATGCGGTAAACATTCAAGTTGATGAACCAACTGTAGAAGTAAAAAAAGATACAACTTACGACTATCCGGAAGCAACAGAATTAGTAACTTACGAAATGGCAGGCATAAGACCTGTTATTATTCCGGAATTACCAACTCCTTTTGCTTATAATGCTAATCTTATAAATAACAGAACTTTTATTAATGCCGAATTTGAAATAGAAAACGAGTCAAAAGAAGACTCTAAGCAAAAAGGTATCGAAAATATTTCTGTTGTTCCTGAACCTAATGTTACAACAACAGAAGCTGAAAAAAAAAATCTGAACAATAACATTAGCTTTAACGGAATAAGTTTCAAGGCTAACGATGCAAAAAAAACAATCGAAATAGTTCCGCCTGTTGAAATTAAACCTGATGTTGATATAGATAGCGTTGTTAAAAATTTATCAGGCAATGATTTTGACAAACAAGCGCAACAAATGGAAGAGATTGCAAAAGTTGCAATGTTAAAACCTGAAGATGCTGTTTCATATATCACAGCAGATGTATTTACAGGCTTAATTGAAATTGTTAAAAAAGATACTTCTGATTTAACACCACCAAACAAAAATCAGATTGATACAAGGAAAAAAATTATTATCAACGAATTGGTAAAAGAACAAGCTGTTAAAAATAATATTCCGCTATCAGAAATCGAAGTTCCTTATCAATTAACCAAAGAAGAAATTGATTCAGCCGTAAATATTACAACAATGGAACAAGCTGAAAGAAATAAAGAATATGCGCTTTATACAATCGCAATTTTGTCTAAAATATATGCTGATCAAATAGAAGATATTAGTGGCAACATTGTTCCTGCAACAGATTTACCAGGAATTTCAGATGTAGTTGATACTCTAAAAAACAATCAAAATGCAGGCGTTAAAATAGCTGCAATCGATGCTTTAAGATACATTTCAAGACCTGAGTACAATGAAGAACTTGAATCTGTATTCTATTTAGCTACAAAAGATAGTAACGAATACGTTGCCATAAATGCTCAAAGAGCTTTAGACAGTTTAGAAACTCAACGTAAAAATGTAGCTTAGACAATTTATTCACAAAAAAAAGACTTACAAAATTTGTAAGTCTTTTTTTATTGTTATGTTTGTCTTTAGCCTATACGACCGGGAACAACAACACCGCCTTTTAAATTCTTTTTATAGAATTCAACGTGTGGTTGAAGTACGCTATCAAGAACTTCAGGAAGTGCTTTTCCGCCCACAACAGCTTCAACAATTTCTTGATAACAGGTTGCAAATGCTCTTAATTGAGTTACAGCACCTGCAGCTTCCGGTGTTAAACCAAGTTCGGAAGTTTCAACTGTTTCAACAAAAGTTGCACCAGTAACTTCATATGACTTAGAAAGAGCTTCAATATAAGCTTTAGCATTTGAAGAACAAACACCGTTATCACAAGGAACAGTTAGAGCAAAAACAAGTTTATTAGCTGGGTTAAAGTGTGCTTCTGCAGAGTGATGCATAGCATCAGGAACTTTTGCTACTTGTTTAAGTGTATCTTTAACTGATTCATTTTGCATTTGAGCATGCCAATAAACTGTATTTTCAAACATTGAACCCATATACTGATGTACAGAAGCTGAAATTCCGTTCATTTTAGCATCTGCCCAGAAAATACCTTCTTTTAATGCATCATTAAGTTCTAAATCTGAAGATAATGATAAAGATGAAACTTCTTGTGCTGATTTAAGCATAGATGCCATATCTTCTTTACTCATACCTGCAAATGCAAGTGTAAATAGAGCGTGATCATCAAATGCTGAAAATCTTCCGCCTACATCATCATGAATAAATAAATCACCTAACCAACCGTTTTCGTTAGAAGTTCTTCTAAGTTCACTCTTTTCTGCATTACCGTCAGTAACAGCAATAAAGTGTTTGCTTGCAGATTTTTTTGCTTCTTCTAAAGACTGACCTTTTGATACATAAGCATCTTCCAACATTTTTTGAATTCTTAAGAAACCATCTTTTGTTTCAAATGTTGAACCACTTTTAGAAGCAATCATATAGCTTGATGATAAAACATCATTACCTAATCTTGATAAAAATCTGTTGAAGCTGATTGAATCTACATCAGAATAGAATAAAACAGATTCACTGTTTAGATTAAGTCCGTTAATTGCAAGCATATGCTCAACAGTATGTTTAGAACCGCCAATACCCATTACGCTAAGTCTTGAAACACCTGCTTGAGATTTTAAATTCTCTGCTAAAGAATAGATGTCATCTAATCTTTTCAATTGTTCTTGAGGTAAGTTTACCCAATTCAAGAATTTTCCAGGTTGATTAGCACGTGATGAAAATTCGCTTACAAATTCAGAAACTTTTGAAGCGTATTTTGAGAAATCAACACCGGAAAAAGTTGTTTTTAGTGATGAACTTTTTGTTAACATATTATTCTCTCCTTTTCCACAATAATATTTTTTATTATTATACACCGCTAAAAAACTTTTATTTAGTTTCTGTCGGTTTTAAATTTTTTAAAGAGTTATTTTGTTGTGAAAACCTTTTATTAATTGGATGTTCAGAATGATACTTTTTACGTCCTTCCTTCTTCATTTCTTTAAGTATTTTTTTCTGTTTCCAAGTTAATATAGATTCAAACTCTTTCATATTAGCTTTTCTTATTTGATTAGCTTGAGCTTCCAAAACTTTTAGTTTTTCATCAATCTGAGCCAATCTTTCTTCTTGAAGTTGAACAGCCACTCTGGACATCTTTACCATTTGTGCTTCTTGTTTTTTCAAAATGATTTCATCCATAACAGGTTTTATCTTCATATGACCATCAATACGAATTTTTCTCGCTTTAACCTTTTGTTCTTCTGTTAATCCCAAACGTTTTTCAAAAGCGTTTTCTCTTTCAATTCTGTGTTCTTGATGTCTTTGCGCATTAGCTTTTTTCACCAAATCTGTTGCAATTTCATTAGCATTAGCTGAAATTGTCATCGTAAAAAACATTAATAAAACCAGTAGTTTTTTCATAATATATCTCTCCTATAGTAAATCATTCAATTTTTCAGATAGTTCTTTTTTTGCATTATAAATTCTGGATTTAATTGTACCCAAAGGACATTTAAGCTTTTTGGCAGCTTCTTCGTATGTATAACCCTCTACCTCACACAAAATAATCGTTTCTCTAAGTTTCGGTTTTAAAGAATCTATAGCTTCTATAATACGTGATTGCCTTTCGGAATTAAAGTATTTCGCTTCCGGAGTTACTTTATTATCTTTAACAGAAGTTAAAATAAAATCATCAGATGTAGAATTTAAAGAATTCTTATAACTTGAAGATTTCAAAAAATCTTTAGAAACATTTTTGGCAATTGTACTAATCCAGCTTTTAAAATTGCCACGTTCTTGATATTTTTCAGCGTTCTTCCAAACCTTAACATAAACCTCTTGTTCTAAGTCTTCGTTATCTTGTTTGGTAATCAGCCTAATTATATTTTTTACATTTTGTTTATTTGATTTTATTAAATCGTTAAAATTCATCATCCACCATTAACAACCCATAAGAATCTACTGGAAATCCTAAATCCTCAGCAGAAAGAGTTTCACCATACATCAAAGAATCCATTAAATCACCGTCATTAGTTATAACTCCGTAAGTTGCCGAGAAAAACATAAACATTAATAAAGCACAAACAGCTTTAAGTTTCATAACTCTACGTTTTTTTGATCTATAATAAAATTTTACTTCACTAATAAGTCCTGAAACTTTTTCCATTTTTTCATGTTCAGCTTTACATTCAGGACATTCTTCTATATGTTTCATCAAAGTCTCTTCGTCGGAAAAAACAAATAAACCTTCGTATTTAGAGCATTTTTTATCCATATGCAGTACCTCTTATATAAGTATAACGAAAAATAAATATTTTTGTTCATTTTACACAAGAAAGGGCGGGATGGTTTTTTAGACCATCCCGCCCCTTGGGGTATTTGTATCTTTTGAGTATTGAGTTTGCGGAAAAACTCACTTTTTTCTCGCAAGCTCTTGGAAACGGTTTCAAGTTGGGCTAAGTGCTATCCCGAAAGAAGCCTAACTCTCACACACCTTAGGTCGGATTCAAAAAAGTTCGAAAAATCGTCATTTTTCGACTTTTTCCGCATCCTCTATTAACAAACTTTTGTTTCTTCTTTCTCTGTAAAATATTCCACTACAGTATCCAGAACATTATTAAAGAAATAATCAAGCTCGCCGGAAAGACTTTTTTCTGGGGCAACTAAAGTTGTTTCATCCAAGTTTTTAAATCTGGATAACATTTCATTTTCGATACGCATATTCAATCCTTTCCATTTTATTATCTCTGTTTTTTTACTTAGCTTATGTAATTTATATCGGCATTTTTTTTATAAACTTTAGAGTTTTGAGATGTATCGTTACAAAAATTTACATTATTTTTATAATGATAAATTTTCACAAGTCAAATTTAATGTATAATGGTTTTAAAAGGAGTATTCGCAATGACTATCAAATCTTGGACCGATTATTTTTTAGATATGGCAAAAACATGTTCATCACGCTCAAATTGCCTAAGAGCACAAGTCGGCGCCGTTATTGTCGGTCAAGATAGGAAAATTAAGGCAACAGGCTACAACGGCACACCTTCAGGAGTAGAATCGTGTTATGAAAAGGGCGAATGTTACAGAATAAAAAACAACATTCCGTCCGGAACTTGTTATGAAACTTGCCGTTCTATTCACGCCGAACAAAATGCAATAATACAAGCTGGTCAAGACAGGTGCATGGGTGCTTCTATGTATATTTACGGTCATAATTTTATCTGCATACTATGCAAGAGATTTATTGTTCAATCGGGAATCGTTGACGTTTATCTTAAAAAAGATGATAACTCTCCAATTGTGCATATTTTGGTTGAAGATATAAAAAAAGAACTTGATTCACCAATAGTAGTTAATGCTTAATTTTGATATCGAATAAAATATCCCCCATTTAGATGTTATATAGCATGCTTAATTCTCTTAGAATAAAATCGGGAGAGGATTATGCAATTTAACTCAAATATTGAGAAAAATTTGGCTAAAGCCATAAATAAGGTAGCATTACCTAAAAAGACACGCTCTTACGAATTATGCGTAAAGGCAGATGCGTTGAGGTTTGCAAAGTCGTATCGTGAATCTGTTAAATTCTATTTAGACTCTATTATGATGGATAGAAATTATGAGGAAGCTTATTGGGGATTGGCAACTTCTTACAAGTATTTAACAGAATATAAAAAATCTATTAAGACATTGGAAAAACTTATCAAAATTGACGAGAAAAATGATAAGTATTTCTTAGAACTTGGAATTTGTTATTTATGCGACGGGCATCCGGAGCTCGCAATTAAGCATTTAGTCAATGCAATTGTATTAAACAGAGAAAATTTAGAAGCACAAATTCAATTAGCTATTGCTCATGAGCTTGTTGACGAAGCGGATTTATCGTTAATGATTTATAACAAATTAATCGAAACAAACCCTGAATTTTTAAAAGCTTATTACAATAAAGCCGCAATGTTAATGGGTATGGGTAATTTTGAAGAAGCATCCAAAACATTTTTCCAATTAATAAAACGAAATCCGGATTATTATAAAGCATATCTTGGCATTGCAATGAGTTTTGATAAACTCGAACGTTATTCTGATGCAATTAGATATTATAAAAAATTCTTAAATTTCAAAAAACTATCAGAAGATGCTGTTTTTGCACGTCAAAGAATTAGAGATTTAAAAGAAATCCTACCGACAAAAGAAACCAAGTTTAGAATTGTCTAAAATTCTTGTGTAGTTAATTTTTTATAATTATCTAGATATTGTTGTGCAATTTTTGGTTTTTTTAAGTTTTTGTAAACATATGCCAAATTATAATGAATTTCCGGAATATCATTTTTTAAAGTTACAGCTTTAATTAAATTGTTTTTAGCTTTTTTTAGCTCTGCAGTTTTTATATATGCACAAGCTAAATTATAATAAACATAAGGATTTTCTTTATTTAATTTTATAGCTTTATTGTAATTTTCAATTGCAAGTGTATATTTTTCATCCTCTAAATAAATGTTACCTAAATTGTAATAAGTCTTGTAATATTTAGGATCCGCATTTATCACCTTTTGATACATAAAAATCGCATTATTTTTATCTTCTTTTTCATCAAAAAGATTTCCCAAAAGCAACCAATCTTGAGCAGTTCTTTCATTTTCATCAATTTGCAATAACAAATCTAACGTTTTTTGAAAATTATTATCACTATAAAATGCAATAGCCTGTTTAGACAACTCCTCATTCGCTAAACAAGAATTTTGTATTAGAAACATAAGCCCAATTAACAACGATAAAGTAATCTTCTTCATAAAAACATTCTATTTTAAAACAACAATTTTTTCAAACATTTTATTTTAAAATACAAAAAAAGAACCTTTAGTTAAAGGTTCTTTTTTAAATGGTCGGGATGACACGATTCGAACGTGCGACCCCCTCGTCCCAAGCGAGGTGCGCTACCAAACTGCGCTACATCCCGATATAAAATTATCAATTGCCTTGCTCGAATAGTTTTAAAAACATTTTTTCGGCTGAGCATGTTAATCTTACTTTAAACAAAATTATAAATCAAGTATTTTATTTCAATTTTGATGTATAATAATAACGCTATGGCAAATCTTGTAATTTCAGACCAAAAATTTACACAAAACCGAATATACGGAACAAAAATGTTAACTTGCGCAAAAGCTTTAGTAGAAGCTTTGGAAGAAATACATGTTGACAGTATTTTTGGCTACCCCGGTGCAGCAGTATTAAGTGTATACAACGAATTATCTAACTCAAAGATAAGACATTACTTGGTTAGACACGAACAAGCTGCCGTTCATTCCGCTGAAGGTTACGCAAGGGTAAGCAACAAACCCGGAATTGTTTTGGTTACATCAGGACCCGGAATTACAAACACAATAACAGGAATTGCTAATGCCTATGCTGATTCCACACCTCTTGTAGTTCTTGCAGGTGATGTCGCTTCAAACAATAATAAAGGTAAAATTTTCCAAAAAGTAGATATCGTTTCTATGACTAAAACTTGTTGCAAAAAAAGCTACACTGTAACTTCTAAAGACGATATAAAACAAATTGTAAAAGAAGCTTATGAAGTTGCTAATTCCGGTGAAAAAGGACCAGTTATTGTTGTTTTACCAAGAAACATATTGGAATCTAAATATACAGCCAAAATAACCAAGGATTTGCATAAGAAAAAACCAAGCGCAATAACAGATAATGATTATAACAAGACACTAAAACTTATAGACAATGCTAAATCGCCTTTAATTTTACTTGGTGGTGGTGCAATAAATGCGGTTGAGGACATTAAAAAACTTGTTTATAAAACAAATATCCCTGTCATTTCAACTTTAATGGGAATAGGTACTTTCCCGTCTGATGACAAAATGTATTTAGGAATGATCGGAATAAACGGAACTTGTTCGGCTAATACAGCACTTAATAATTCTGATTTGATTATAGCTTTTGGAGTTAGCTTTTCAGACAGAACAACTTGCAAACGTGAAAATTTTGCACAAAATGCTAAAATTGTAAACATTAATATTAAAAAAACTTTAAACAATTTTGAACTTGAAGTTTGCACAGATGCTCAAACTTTTGCAAAAGGCTTGTTAGAACGTCTTAATGAAGAATATAACTTCAAAACTTGGAATAACCAAGTAAAGATTATAAAAGAAGAAAATTCCAGAGTCGAAAGCTCTTCTGAATGTTTACACTCTTCGTGCGTACTGGAAACAATATATGAATATACAAAAAAATATGAGCCCGTTGTTGTAACTGATGTCGGACAACATCAACTCCTAACTGCACAATTTTTCAATTTCAACAAACCCAATAAATTCATTACATCAGGCGGTTTGGGCACAATGGGTTTCGGTTTACCTGCTGCAATAGGTGCACAATTAGCAAAACCGGCTTCGCTTGTACTAAACATTACGGGTGATGGTTCTTTCCAAATGAATTTGCAAGAGCTTGCAACCTGCAGAGAACATAATATTCCTGTAAAAATTATAATTATGAATAACGGTTACCTTGGTATGGTACGACAATTACAAGATAAAATTTATAATAACAGATATCAAGTTGAAATGATTAATCCCGATTTTACCAAAATAGCTGAAGCTTATGAGCTTTTTGCTGTCAGGGTAAAAACTGCAGAAGAACTAATTCCGGCTTTACAAAAAGCTATTTCGTATCAAGGAACTGCAATAATAGATATTGCAATTAACGCTTTTGAAGAAATCTAAAAATTTATGACAGAAAAATCTAAAAAAATACTATTTATAAACTTTGGTGGCTTAGGAGATGAAATCCTATTTTTGCCTACTATTCAAGCTATTAAAAATCAGTTCACAAACTCACACATAACACTTGCTTTAGAAACTCGCGCAAAAGGAGTTCAACAAATTACTGATACAATTGATGAAGTTTTGATTGCTGATATAAAAGGTAAGAACAAGTATTTTGAGCTTTTAAAACTACTTTTTAAAATATGGAAATCAAAATATAATATCGTTATTTCGTCCGGCTCAAACAAATTTATATCTATATTTTTATTCCTAACACTTATCAAAGAAAAATACGGTTATAATACTGGAAAATTGAGCCAACTTCTGTTAACAAAAACTGTGGAGTTAAATAAAAACCAATTTGCAGGGCTTATGTATTACGAATTAGCCAAACCACTCACCAATAAAGAGTTTGAACTTGCTAATTTAAGTATCCAAAAGAAACCGTCAATTCCAAATAGTATTCTTATTCACCCAGGCGTAAGCAAACTTAGTGTTAAAAACGGCATGATTAAGACTATTAGTGCAAATCAATGGGCGGAAATTATTGAAAAACTGACAGAAATGAATAAAGAAGTTTTTTTAATAGGCGGTCCTGACGATAAAGATGTTATAGAAATTATAGAAAAAAAAGTGGATAAAAATAAATATAAAAACTTGTTTGGAACAACAAAAAACTTAAAAGAATTAGCAGAATTAATTTCCGAAATGGAATGTTTTTTGTGCTCAGATTCGGCACCTTTGCATATTGCAACAGCTTTAGGAGTTAAAACTTTTGCAATTTTTGGTTCAACAGATGATAAAAAATTAATTCCGGAAAACTCAAATACTACAGCTATTAAATCTAACAACAATTGCCCTTTGCAACCTTGTTTATGGGAAAAAAGACAAACTACCTGCAAAGAACTGCATTGCCTGCAAATCCCAACAGATAAGATAATAAAAACAATCGAAGCTTGCTATAATAAATAAACAAACCTCCCTACAAATAACAACTAAGCTTAGCACATAGATTTTGTTATATTTGTAAATTATCTCTATACATCTTTAATAAGTGCATTAATATCAACATTCAGAGCTTTCGTAATATCAATAACTTTTAAGATAGTCGGATTAATCTTTCCGGTTTCAATCAAACTTATTGAATTACGAGAAATTTTAACTTGTTCAGCCAATTCTTCCTGAGACAAGCCCTGTTTGATACGCAACATTTTAATATTTAAACCTAAATCTTTTAATCTTTTTTTATCACTCATAATAGTAACATTATGAGTGATAAAAAGAATTTAATCCATACAAATTACTGGTAGAAATAACAATATATTATTAATACGTCCAAGAAAATCTTTTTTTTACCAGCATGGTATTTAATTACATCTAAAAAACAAGCAATTTTAAAAACCTTTTTTTAGCAACACGACTTTTTTATCTGAAAATAGTTGAAGCAATAATTTAATATCAATCGGAATAAAACTTGAAGAGTTGTCTTTATTATGATTTACAGGACAAATAATTTTTCCGTTTTTAGACACACATTTAATTGAATTTAAAGTTTTATCAACCTCAATTAACCCGTCATCAAATAAAGCTTTTAGAACTTTAATATCAATAACCGCAAATTTTATAAAGTCATTAGCTTCTTCTTTTTTATATTTTGAAGAATTAATTATTCCATATACAAAGTAATCAGCGTTTAATTTAAAGAATTCCGATTTCTTTCTGTCAGAATGTATATTATGTTCTCGTTCATACCTGATAGTAAAATCATTATAATATTGGTACTTTTGCTCCCTAAAACGTTCTTGAACAGTAATAATTTTTTGATTAACCAAGTCTATTAAAAATCTGTCTACGGCATTATTCATATCCACATTATTAGCCAAAAAAGCGTCCATATTTTGCTTTTTCCATTTTAATAAATCATAAATTTTAGGAATCGCTAATGTTTCATGAATATAATTTGTAAACTCCCTATCAGACTGATACCCCATACAATACTCCAATCACTATTTACTTTGTAAAACCATTAGGCAATACTTTGTCCGCCTTTAAATAATTAAAATTTAACATATATTTTTTTATCTGTCCATATGATTAAATATGTTATTTTAAAGATAATTAGTTTGAAAATTTGATAATCAAATTTGGTATTTAATAGGTATATGTAAAATTTTGTAAAGATTAGATAATTGGAAAATATATTAACATAATATTTTCTTTTAGTGTTATGCTAGTTTTAAAGATGGTAAAAGGAGCGAAGAATGCTATCAAAACTAACTGAACGTGAAAAAGAAATATTAAGTTATATAATTAAAGGCTTCACTAATAAACAAATAGGCGAAATTTTGCACCTGTCATCACATACAATCAAAATATATGTTGAGAATATTTTATATAAATTTAATGTTAAAAACAGATTACAAGCAGCAATAATTGGTATTAAATCATTGCACGGAATAGAAGAACTGAGCGAATTCAATAAGCAGGTTGAAAATATTGTTTAGTAGTTAATTATAGAGTAAATATACTTCTCTGACCTTCATCCGAAAATAACTGACAGTAAATTTATATCACCAAACGAAATCTTGTGATGACGAGCCGACAAGCAAGCTTGTGGCTCAGCCACTGTTTAACAATGATATCAATATCAAGCAATCCAAGACATTAACTTTATTGTCAGGCAGTGCCTGACCTACAAACTAAAAATATTATAATTAAACAATAAAAATTAAGTCAATATTGCTCATAATGGCAATTAATTTAATTTTTTGCTTATAATAAATATTATGAGAAAACTCAACCTTGGTATTGTTGGAGTTCTAGTTCCTACAAAAGATGAAACTACAGTTAACGATGCAATCAAATCTCTTAATGGACAAATGTATTGGCTTCCATGGGGATACAGGTTTGGTACGTTAACAAAAGTGTGCCAATATTTATATAAGAACGGTATTTGGAATTGTACTTCTAAAAAAACAGCTGGTAATGAAAAATTTTTTATTTATTCCTCTATTCCTGAATTTAGATATCCATTAGTTTTCTTTCACCACGATTCAAAAAGCCAAGGAGGACGTGGTTTGATATATTATAAATATGAAATTGACAAAGTTATTATTGGCAAGGATTCTGCAATACCAATTAAAAATAAAGATATTAAATTTAAGCCTCTAAAGGAATGTAGTAAAGTTTGGTTTGGCATAACTAGAGTTTGCTCATTAGAACGTGAGGGTATAGATTTTGGGACTTTTGAAATACATTCTGAAATTACAGGTAAAGAAAAACGCTTTGTAGATAAATATAAAGATGCAGCTTTTTTATATTATCAAGTTTTGCCGGTTATTGAACCATACCATAAGGATGAAGATGAACATTGTAATTGTTTAATTTGCCGTTAATGATTTAGTTTTTCTACAACACATTCCGACACACTTCCCTCGAAAAGAGTTATGTAGGGTGCATTGCAATGCACCTTTATAATTTATCCTTTTCGTGCGTTACAACGCACGCTACTTGTTAACCAGCTTCAAAATTCTCAAAAGTTACTTTTTACGGACTCGTCTTATTTTGTCATTCTCGAATCGAAGGTTCGGGAATCCAGTTATGTAGGGTGCGTTTATACGCACCTTTTTAAAATCAAAATTCCCAATTTGGACTTTTTACGGACTAGGGGCAAATATTGAATCAGGATAGCTTTCCTTCCTAGATAGGGAGGATTAAGGTGGAGTAATGTGGAATTTTGAGTCCAATAAAAGTCCATTTTTGTCCAGTTTGGATTTTATTTTTCAACTCACTTTCAACTGCCATGATTTAGTATTGTTGGGCAAGTATGCCCAACTTACAAAAAAGCACTTCCGACCAAAACGGATGTATTTTAACACTCAATTTGAGAAGAAAAAACAGTGGGTTTGAAAATTAAATTATATCTTCTGTCTTATAAATAAAATATCCTTCGTAATTGTAGCTTGCATCAATTCCTTTCATATAAACAAGTCTATTGTTTATATCTTCGGTTAATGCTTGTCTTAAAAGTTCTTTTATTTCAACACTTTTAATCGGACTGCGTTCCATAGCTAACAAATAATCTTCTTTATCAACCTTTGACCAGTCAACAACTTTACCAATTTCTTTTTTGAAGATTAAATCCAACCAAATACGAGTACTCCTGCCGTTACCTTCTCTGAATGGATGTGCTACATTCATTTCTACATATTTATCAACAATTTCTTCAAATGTCGACTGTGGCATATTATCAATATGTTCTAAAGCTGGTTTTAGGTACATAACAGGTGCAAATCTAAAATTTCCTTTAGCAAGATTAACATCCCTTATTTCACCAACAAAGGGATAAATTTCGTCAAAAAGATGTTTGTGAATCTTAGAAAGTGAACTAAATTTCCCAGCCTCAAGAGAATCCAGAATTCCTTTTTCAAAAAGTTCTAATGCTTTTGTTTTGCTGATACGTTCTTCTTCTTTTGCAAGTTCTGCAGATTCAGTTATGCCAAGTTTGTTTTCTAAAACCATAAACACCTCTTTTATTTATTATAGCATAAAAAGTTTGTCGGTTTAAGAAGAAGGAGCAATGAATTTGAGAATTTTTGTTGGTGCATCAAACGATGCACCCTACCTGCTTACAAAATTTTACTTCCGACCAAAACGGACAATAAATGTAAAATAACAGTCGGTTTGAGAAGAAAGAACAGAGATTTTGATAATTTTTGGTGCAAAAAATTGCACCCTACCAGCTTTTCTGATATGATGCAAACATGAACTCACCAAATTTTATAAGCAGTATTGATGATTGTTATAAGGCACTTGTTGTTAAAGATTACTGGGAACAGCCATCAACGGACACTTGCAAAAAAATTGTAAAATATTTAAACGAATATCTGCAAAATAATCCAAATGACGCAAGAGCATACTATCTTCGCTCTATGGCAAAATTTCATTTGATGGATTTAATACCACCTGATTATTTTTGGCATACAGATAGTGAATACGCTAAAGGTAAAACATGGAATAAAGATGAAGCTTGGGAAGATTACAACACCGCAATAGGTATCGACCCTGATATAGTCAAAAAGAATCCTGATGTAAGAATAATTTGCGTAGGACATTCTACTGGATTGAAATATTATTTTAGAAAACCTTGTCTTGATGAAGAGTTTAATAAAATTATGAAAAACTCTCCAAACAACGATTATTTTGTTTTTTGGGGATTTTTAATAATAGTTGTTTGCATTGGTAAAATTATGAGCCTTTTTGACAATATACCTGATATATATTATGCACCGATTGCGATATTTCTTATATTAGGTGTTTTCTATGTTATTATAAAACTTATCTGCACAAAAATAAAAGACCCTATTACTAAACTTCACAGAAAATGTTGCGAAAAAGTCGTAAGTGCAACTTATAACGAGTGGCATGGGTAAAGTATGGAAGTTCGGTTTTCAATATAATGATAAATTTTAATTGCAAATATTAGACAATAACTGAAAACAAAAGTTGTGTAGGGTGCAATTATTTGCACCAAATTTTCAAATTACCTATTTTTGTCCTTTTGTGTGATTTAGGTTTTATCGGAATTAGAGCTGAATATTTACCCATTTAAAAGTCATTTAGCGGACATTTGTGTTACCAAAACCGGACATTTAGGACATTTTGAGTCAACTCACTTCCGACCTTATTAAATCGGCAAAAAGCCGGATTACTTCGCCCTCAAAGGCTCGCAATAACATTAAACCCTTTGTATTTTAACACTCGGTTTGAGAAGAAAGAACAGTGAGTTTGATTAATTTTGTTGGGTTACACCCAACCTACAGACTTTGATATGGCACAAATTGATGTTGATTGCGAAAATGCCATAAAAGACTTAACTGCAAAAACAAGATTCCGAGCAATTCCTAATTGCTATTTTAAACTCAATTTTGCTACAAAAAAATAATTCCGTTTACAACTGCAAAAACCTAAAGCGAAAGGCTTATGGTTTCCATTGGGAGTTTGTGGAGTAAGGCGCGATAAACTAACGGAGTTTACTTACAACTTTTACAGTATCTGTTAATGTTGCTCTTTTAAGACTATCTCTTACCATTTGTTGACCTTTAGCATAGTTTGTTCTGGCAATACTATCCATTCTTAAAGAGTCTTGTACTTGTTTTACAGCTTCTTCCCATGTTAAATTCTTCTCAACTGCTTCAATATACTTGTGAGGAGCTTTTTCCTTTATATATTCCCTATATGCCTCCTCTCTATCAAATTTATTATTAGGGATCGAGCAGTAAACTGCGGCAGATATAGCTGCTGCTACAGCTACACCCCAACCAAGTAATATCTGTTTCTCTAATTTCATTGTTATTTGTAACTCCTAGTTTTACATTTCTACAAAAATTATAAAAACCGTAAATATTTTTTTTGCCTAAATCTTTACAATGTTAAGCCAACATGTTACTGCTTGCAAAAAACGGATAAAAACTTAAAAGTCGGGGTTAACCCGACTTTATTATTATTTTAAATATTCTGAAAATTCTGCTGTTTTTCTTTGATAATTTGCATTGTTTGTATTTGCAATATTTAAAGGTGGCTCAGCTTTTGCTTGACTAAATTTTCTAACCTCAGCCATTATGTTCTTTGCTTTTTCTACTCTTGCCAATTCTTCAGAATCGGTAATTTTTATAAACTCATCTAGTGGTAGAGCTTGACCTTTGTGTATAAAACGAAGTTTATCTCTTAAAGATTTATCTTGAGAAACTTTTTCGCAAAATGTTTGGAAAGGTTTTTCAATAAAGGCTTTTGCATTAATTGGATTGGTCAAAACCTTTTTTGTTTCAATAGCTGACGGATTTTTTAATACCCCATAACGTGTTATTATTTTTGATACTTTCATAATATGTACTCCTTAATACAACTGATTGTATCATAAATTAAACTTATTTTATATTTTGTGCTACATCTTTTAAATCTGCTAAATTCTCAACTTCATATACAATTGCATTTTTATATTGGCTTTCCATAGCTTTATCTAATTCAACACCAATTTTTGCTGTTCTTGCAGTTGGTAGGTTGGGTAAAACCCAACAATAAAGAGCTAATTAGTGCAATTTTGTGCAAGGTTAGTGCAAAAGTGTGCAAAAAAGTGCAAGAAAAGACCGTTTTCGTCCAGTTTGGATTTCTAAACTTCCGACCATTTTTGTCATGCTGAACTCGTTTCAGCATCTTACCGACTTAGCGTATTTACTACATTCTGGTAAGATCCTGAAATAAATTCAGGATGACATTTTTACTTTTGGCTTCCGACCAAACTACTCATTAAAACCCAACTAT